>NZ_JBAXGR010000071.1:0-18619 GCF_037139295.1 Aestuariivirga sp. | reverse complement strand
CCCAATAACACCCCCCGCTTGCGCGACCGTCAGTGCGACCCCGGCCGCCACCAAGCCCGCGACAACCGCTGCCAAGCCCGCGACCACCGCTGCCGCAAAGCCGGCCACCACGGCTGCCAAGCCTGCCGCCACCACGGCTGCAAAGCCGGCGACGAGCTGCAAGCCGGGTGCCGATGGCAAGCTGCCTGCCGGCTGCCCGGCGCCCAAGCCTGCCGCTGATGCCAAGCCCGCGACCAAGACGACGACCGCCACCAACTGAGGCAGCGGCAAAGATCAGACCCATCGCGAGCGGGAGCATCTCCCGCCCGTTTTCGTTCCACGACGCAAAAGCAGTCCATCCTGCCGCTGCAGATGCCTGCCGCCCGCTAGCCAAAGATGTATCTGGACCTCATCTGCGCAATCTGCCAATTGCGATTCAACGTATAGCGAGCACGCTGGAGGAGAGAGACATGGCGAAGAAGGCTGCAAAGAAGTCCGACAAGAAGGCTGCAAAGAAGCAGGCAAAGGCCAAGGCCAAGCCCGGGAAAAAGAAGAAGGCCCTTGCCCGCAAGCCGCTGTTCCCCGGCTTCTTCAAGGAAGCGCTGTCCAAGTCGGACCCGAAGATCGCCAAGGCCATCGCCCAGGAGCTCGGCCGCCAGCAGCATGAGATCGAACTGATCGCCTCTGAGAACATCGTTTCGAAGGCGGTGCTCGAGGCTCAGGGCTCGGTGATGACCAACAAGTACGCGGAAGGCTATCCGGGCCGCCGCTACTATGGCGGCTGCCAGTATGTCGACGTGTCCGAACAGCTGGCCATCGACCGTGCCAAGGCACTGTTCAACTGCGCCTATGCCAACGTCCAGCCGCACTCCGGCGCCACGGCCAACCAGGCGGTGTTCTTTGCACTCCTCCAGCCGGGTGACACCTACATGGGCCTCGACCTCGCCTGCGGCGGTCACTTGACACACGGTTCGCCCGTCAACCAGTCGGGCAAGTGGTTCAAGGTCGCGCCCTACAAGGTGCGCGAGGACAACCACCTCATCGACTATGACAAGCTCGCCGAGCAGGCGCTGGCCGTGAAGCCCAAGCTCATCATCGCCGGTGGCTCCGCCTATCCGCGCATCATCGACTTCAAGCGCTTCCGCCAGATCGCCGATTCGGTGGGCGCCAGGCTGATGGTCGATATGGCCCACTTCGCCGGCCTCGTGGCCGGTGGCGTGCACCCGAACCCGCTCGAATATGCCGACGTCGTCACCACCACGACCCACAAGACGCTGCGCGGCCCCCGCGGCGGCCTGATCCTCTCCAACGACGAGGACCTCGGCAAGAAGTTCAACTCGGCCGTCTTCCCGGGCCTGCAGGGCGGCCCGCTCGAGCATGTCATCGCCGCCAAGGCCGTGGCCTTCGGTGAGGCACTGCGCCCCGCCTTCAAGAAATATGCAAAGGCGGTGGCGGATAACGCCAAGGTCCTCGCCGAGGCGATGATGGACGGCGGGTCTGATCTCGTCTCGGGGGGCACCGACACGCACCTGATGCTGGTCGATCTCCGCAAGAAGGGTGTTTCCGGCAAGGCCGCCGAGCAGTCGCTGGGCCGCGCCTACATCACCTGCAACAAGAACGGCATTCCCTTCGATCCGGCACCCTTCACCATCACCTCCGGCATCCGCCTCGGCACGCCTGCGGGCACCACCCGCGGCTTCGGCGCGGCGGAGTTCAAGGAAGTCGGCGCCCTCATCAACGAGGTGCTCGATGGCCTGGCGAAGAATGGCGAAGACAAGAACGGCAAGGTCGAGAAGGCCGTCGCCGCCAAGGTCAAGAAGCTGACGGGCAAGTTCCCGATCTACTGATCGGCATACCCAACCCAAACACCCATCATGGCCGGGCTTGACCCGGCCATCCTTTTTGGTGGACGCCCGAGAGGATGCCCGGGTCAGGCCCGGGCATGATGAATTTGGGGGGCGTGTCGGTCGGTGCGAGAGGGACTTGACCCACCCCCGCCTCTCCCCCACACATGGTGCAACCCAACCACCTGAGTGACCATCCCTTGCGCTGTCCCTTCTGCTCCAATGAAGAAACCCAGGTGAAGGACAGCCGTCCCACCGAAGACGGCACAGCCATCCGCCGCCGCCGCTATTGCCCGGATTGCTCGGGCCGCTTCACCACCTTCGAGCGCGTGCAGCTGCGCGAGCTCATGGTGCTGAAGAAATCCGGCCGCCGGGTGCCCTTCGACCGCGACAAGCTGATGCGCTCGATCCAGGTGGCGCTCAGGAAGCGCCCGGTGGACCCGGAACGGGTGGAACGCATGGTCTCCGGCATCGTGCGGCGTCTTGAAAGCCTCGGCGAAAGCGAGATCCGGTCCGATACGGTGGGCAAGCTCGTCATGGAAGCTCTCAAGATGCTCGATGACGTGGCCTATGTCCGCTTCGCCTCGGTCTACAAGAACTTCCGCGAGGCCAAGGACTTCGAGGAGCTGCTGGGCGAGCTCTCGGGCGAGGACGACAACGGCGAGTCCGGTGACAACTGACGACACGCGGTGGATGGACGTGGCGCTCAGGCTTGGCCGCCGGGCGCTGGGCACCACGGCTGAAAATCCCAACGTCGGCTGCGTGATCGTCAGCGACGGCCGCCTCGTCGGCGTGGGCTGGACCCAGGCAGGGGGCCGCCCCCACGCCGAGACCGAGGCGCTGAAGATGGCGGGCGACAAGGCCCGCGGCGCCACGGCTTACGTCACGCTGGAACCCTGCGCGCATCATGGGCAAACCGGCCCCTGCGCCGAAGCGCTGGTCAGTGCCGGCATTGCCCGCGTCGTCTCGGCAATCGAGGATCCCGACCCCCGCGTCGCGGGCGGAGGCCATGCCATTCTTGAGCGGGCAGGGGTCACCTTCGGGTCCGGCCTTGGTGCAGAGGAGGCCCGGCGAGACATGGCCGGCTTCCTGACTCGAATTCAGAAGAACCGCCCGCAAGTGATTCTGAAGATGGCCTTTTCCGCTGACGGCAGGATCGCCGCAGCCCCCGGCAAGCGCACCGCCATTTCAGGAGCGGAGGCCAAGGCTTACGTTCACCTGCTGCGCGCCCAGTCGAACGCCATCCTGGTCGGCATGGGCACGGTCAGGGCCGATGACCCGGAACTCACCTGCCGCCTTCCGGGCCTGCGCGCCCGCTCGCCCCAGCCCTTCGTGATGAGCCGCCACGGCAACCTGCCGCCTCAATCCCACCTCGCCAAGCGCGGCGCCGAGGTACTGCGTGGCAGCGTCCGGCAGGTGCTGGAGGACCTGAGCTTGCGCGGCATCAACCGCCTGATGGTGGAGGGCGGCGCCAGGGTGGCGCGCAGCTTCCTCGAAGCCGGGCTGGTGGACGAATTCCACCTGATCCGCGCTCCCTTGACGCTGGGTCCGGACGGGGTCGACGGCCTCGATGGTCTGGGCCTCGATCAGGCATTGCCGCCATTCCAGCTCCTCCGGCAGGAAAAGCTTGGGAGCGACCTCCTGACCGTCTATGAAGCCCGCCCATAAGAGGGTTTCATGTTCACCGGCATCATCACCGACATCGGCACCGTGCGCGCCGTCAAAAAAGCGGGTGACACCCGCTTCGAGATCGCGACCGCCTATGATCTTGGCACCGTCGACATGGGCGCGTCCATCGCCTGCAACGGCTGCTGCCTGACGGTGATCGAGAAGGGGGCGGACTGGTTCGCCATCCAGGCCTCTGCCGAGACCCTGTCCAAGACCACGCTTGGCGACTGGGGCACCGGCACCCGCATCAACCTCGAGCGGGCGCTGAAGATCGGCGACGAGCTGGGCGGGCACATCGTTTCGGGCCATGTCGATGGTCTGGGCGAAATCGTCTCGATCACGCCGGAGGGTGACTCGCAGCGCTTCCGCTTCCGCGTGCCCAACGAGCTTGCCCGCTTCATCGCGCCCAAGGGCTCGGTGGCGATCGACGGCACCTCGCTCACCGTGAACGAGGTCGAGGGCAATGTCTTCGGCGTCAACATCATTCCGCACACCCAGACCGTCACCACCTGGGGCACCATGACGGTGGGCCAGCGGGTCAACATTGAAATCGACATGCTGGCGCGCTATGTCGCCCGCCTCACCGAGTACAAACCGACATGAAGATTGAAAAGTCCACCGCTCCCGTCGAACAGCTGCGCGCCCATATCCTGATCCTCGAAGCCCGCTTTTATGGCGAACTCTGCGACGAGATGTGCCGCGGCGCCATCGCCGCCGTCGAGCGCGCAGGCGCCACGTGGGAGCGCATGGCGGTGCCGGGCGCGCTTGAAATCCCCGGCGCCATCGCGCTGGCGCATGAGACGGGCCTCTACCATGGCTATGTGGCGCTGGGCTGCGTGATGCGCGGCGAGACCACGCATTACGACATCGTCTCGGAAGAAAGTGCGCGCGGCATCATGGACCTGACGCTCGAAGGCCTGTGCATCGGCAACGGCATCCTCACATGTGAGAACGAGGCGCAGGCCTGGGCCCGCGCCAAGGTCGACGACATGGACAAGGGCGGCGGCGCCGCCGAGGCAGCGCTCTCGATGATCCGCTTCTCCCGCCTGATGGGCCGCAAGGCCGCGGGCCTCGACACGAAGGCCACCTCGTGAGCGCGAACGACAACAACAAGTACCCGCGCGAGCGCCGCTCCGCCGCAAGGCTTGGCGCCGTTCAGGCGCTCTATCAGATGGACCTCTCAGGGTCGGACGTCGGCGAGACGCTGGCGCAGTTCTCGTCGCGTGCATCTGGCGAGAACTTCGAGGACGGCCAGTGCGGCGAGGCCGATTATCGCCACCTGAAGGACGTTGTCGACGGCGTGGTGCGCGAGCAGAAGATGATCGACCCGGCGGTCGACAAGATTCTCGACAAGGCCTGGCCGCTGCACCGGCTCGATTCCACCGTGCGTGCCATCCTGCGCGCCGGCGCCTATGAGCTGATGTTCATGGACCGCGTGCCGGCAAAGGTGGCGATCAGCGAATATGTCGACGTGGCCGATGCCTTCTTCGGTCCGGAAGAGCCGCGCTTCGTCAACGGCGTGCTCAATCATCTGGCCCGTCAGGCAAGGCCCAAGGAATTCACCGCGTGACGGCGAAAGCCCTCGCATTCGACGACGCGAAAGCCCGCCGCAATGCGATGATCCTCGCCGCTTCGCAGGCGATCTTCGGCGCAACTTCCACCGCCCTCGTTGTCACCTCGGGTCTCATCGGCTCGACGCTCGCACCCAGCGTGGCCTGGGCAACGCTGCCCATGGCGCTCTCGATCGTCGGCACGGCGCTCACCACCTTCCCGATCTCGCTGATGATGCGCCGGGTCGGCCGCCGCACCGGCTTCGTGCTCTGCGCGCTCGCAGGTGCTGCGGGCGCCTTCCTCGGCGCCTATGCGATCTTCCAGCGCAGTTTCCCGCTGTTCCTGCTGGGCTGTCTCATCACGGGCATCTATCAGGCTTCAGCTTCCTATTACCGCTTCGCGGCGGCGGACACGGCAAGCCCCGCCTTCCGCCCGAAGGCCATTTCCTGGGTGATGACCGGTGGCATCGTCGCGGCCCTCGTCGGCACCTTCATGGTGATGGCGACGACGAACCTCTTCGCCCCCGTCACCTTCGCCGGCACATGGGTGGCCATGGCCGTGCTGGCGCTGGTGGGTGCAGCGATCCTGCTGTTCATCGACATTCCGCTCACCCAGAAGCACGATGCGCCGTCGGGCCGTCCGCTCGGCGTCATCGCCCGCCAGCCGCGCTACATCGTGGCGGCGATGACGGCCATGCTGGCCTTCGGCATCATGGTGCTGGTGATGACTGCCACGCCTGTCGCCATGCTGGGCTGCGGTTTCTCGGAGAAGGATTCGAGCTGGGTCATCCAGTGGCATGCGCTCGCCATGTTCGTGCCCGGCTTCTTTACGGGCTCGCTGATCTCCCGCTTCGGCGCGGAGAAGATCTCCGCCATCGGCATGCTGCTGCTGGTCGGTGCCGCCGTGTCCGGTCTGCTCGGTATACATTTCGAAAACTTCGCCATCGGCCTCATCCTCCTGGGGCTCGGCTGGAACTTCGGCTACATCGGCGGCACCACGATGCTGACCGAGACCTATGAGCCCGAAGAGAAGAACAAGGCCCAGGGCCTCAACGACTTCCTCGTCTTCACCACGACCGCCGTCACCTCGCTCATGGCCGGCAAGCTGCTGGCGTGGTTCGGCTGGGAAGGCGTCAACTACGCGGTGTTCCCGATGGTCGTGCTGGCACTGGTGATGATCGCCTGGCTGGTGCGGCATCCGCTGGGCAAGGCTGCAAGGGCGGTTTAGGCAAACATCCACCCCCACACTGCCGTCATCCCGGCGAAGGCCGGGATCCAGCTTTCCTTCGGCGTGGTTGAGAGCGAAAGCGGGGCCCCGGCTTCGCCGGGTTGACGGCATTGAGAATGGGTATCTTTAGCTTCGGGCAGGGCGGTGCTATAATCGTCAGCCATGAGTCTCCTCATCATCGATGGCATCAGCTGTGCGGGAAAATCCCTCTTGCTCGCCAATCTCCAGCGCGTGGCGCAGCAAGGCGCGGTTAACTTCAGCAAATTGTTCATCAGCGAGCATCTGACCGAGCGTGTCTTCGAAGGCCTTGCGCCCACCTCCAGCGATGTTCGCGCCCATACGCTCCGCCTCCTCGACGTGGCTTATGGTCTCCGATCAATCCTCTCGGACAGCCCCTTTGCGGAGCGGCCTCGCACCTTGTCCATGGTCATCGAGCGCCTATTCCTCACCTTCATGAGCCGGGGCCTGCTGACGCTTGACTTCTTTGCCGAGCATCGTGAGCTGCTTCACGCGCTGGCGCCGCGGCACGTGTTTCTCGTGGTTCCTGAAGGTGAAATCGAGCGGCGGATCGTGGATAGCATGGAACGGCGCTCACCCCTCTGGGCCAACTTCATCTCCAGCCTCGGCGGTGCGCAGACTGCAGCCCACCGCTTCGCCACGCAACAGGCGGCCATGGCCAGCGCCAATGCGGCGCTCCCAGATACCATTGCCAAACTGACTTTCGAAATCTCAGACCTGGCATTTCTGAGCGATCCGAACTTTGCAGAAAAGCTGCTGTGGCCGGCCTGCGGATCGGAGCGAGAAATTTGATTTGGTTCTACGTTCTGCCGCACTCAGTGACGTCGACCCCGTTTCCGTCACCCCAGCGAAAGCTGGGGCCCAGCTTTCCACGTGGTTGATGCCCAAAGCGGGGCCCCGGCTTTCGCCGGGGAGACGGACTGTAGGGGAGTTAGGCCATTCGCACCCGGGGCCCTGGCTCCGGCCAAACCCACCGTCCAATCCTCCGCCCCAGCTTCGCAGCACCGAATGCAACGCCCGCCACCCACAGCACCAGCCAAAGCGACCACGCCGCCGCCGTCATCGCATAGCTCGCGAAGGTGAGGGCCCCTCCACCCAGCACCATCACCGCGCGGGTGGCGGTGCCGAAGCGGGCGGACAGCCTGGCGATCACGCCCATCTCCTCCGCCGATTTCGCCGTGCCCAGTGCGGCCACCGTGGTGCGGTATCCGGCATTGGTGCCGATGGTTGCCACATCGGTGCCGAGGCCCTTGAGCGTCGTCACGGCTTTGGCCTTCAGCACGCGGCCGGAGGCAGCGCGCGCTGCGGCAAGGTCCATGCGCGCCATTGATGTGCCCACCAGGCGCAGGGCTTGCCCGTCCAGCGCATTGGCAGCGACGACACCCACCTCGCGGGCCAGAAGCGGCGACAGGCGTCCGGCACGCTTCACGGCCTTCAAGGTGCTGACGCCCGCCTTCTCCGGTCCTGTGGCGCCCAGTGTTGCCACGGTGGCGGCCGTCAGGCCGAGGCCGACGGTCGCAAGCCCGATGATGAGGGGGTCGACCTCCTCGCCAGAGAGATAGCGCGAGGCTTGGGCATAAAGGTCACGCACGTCGCCCACCCCGGTGAGGTCGGCGGCGACGGCCCCCGCAAGTGCCGCTTCGTTGGGCGCATCGCCGGAGAGGAACCCGTTCCAGGCGTCGCTGCCCATCCGGGCCGAGGCCTGGTCCTGCGCCGCCGTGATCCGGGTTGTGAGGTCGGCGGGCAGGGCCACGCCACGTTCATCCGCCAGCTGGGCGATGGAGGCGGCGAGGTCTTCGTCCTTGTTGCCTAGCGCCTGCTCGGCGGCGGCGGTGTAATCGTCAGCGGTCTTGTGGGTGAGGAGATATGAGGCCGTGGCGGCCTCATCGCGCGGGCCCGCCAGGAACGTCGCAGCGGCCAGTCCGCGGGGCAGGGCGTAGAAGCCGAGAGCCACGAGAACCAACCCGAATACCACCCCGATCAGCCCGTTTTTCACGTCACCCCTCCGCCATTTCGAGCGAAGGAATATAAACCCAGTTTGCGCCGGAAATAGGGCCGGAACTGGCCTTTCTGAGGGGATTTTCTGGTTATTGCCTCCAAGCCCTTGATGCGGCATACCCTCTCCCACCTTCCGGGGCTGGGAAAACGCGGATGATTCCGCGTCAGGGGTTCTGGGGAAACGCGAACAAACACAAGGGTTTATCATGACCACTGCACTCTGGCTGATCGTGCTCGCAGGCGCGCTCTCCATCGTGTACGGCATCGTGACGACGCGCAGCCTCATGGCTGCTGACGCCGGCTCGGCCCGTATGCAGGAGATTTCCGCGGCCGTGCGCGAAGGCGCCAAGGCCTATCTCAACCGTCAGTACACCACCATCGCAATCGTCGGCGTGGTGATCTTCGTCATCGCCTGGCTGCTGCTCGGCCAATGGTCGGCCATCGGCTTCGCCATTGGCGCCATCCTGTCGGGCCTCGCTGGCTTCATCGGCATGAACGTCTCGGTGCGCGCCAACGTGCGCGTGGCGCAGGCCGCGACCAAGTCGCTGGCCGGCGGCCTCGACCTCGCCTTCAAGGCGGGCGCCGTCACGGGCCTCCTCGTCGCGGGCCTGGGCCTCCTCGGCGTCACCCTCTACTTCGGCTTCCTCAAGGACTCGCTGGGCTTCGATCCCACCAGCCGCACCGTCATCGATGCGCTGGTGTCGCTGTCCTTCGGCGCCTCGCTGATCTCGATCTTCGCCCGTCTCGGCGGCGGCATCTTCACCAAGGGTGCGGACGTCGGCGGCGACATGGTCGGCAAGGTCGAGGCCGGCATCCCCGAAGATGACCCGCGCAACCCCGCCACCATCGCCGACAACGTCGGTGACAACGTCGGCGACTGCGCCGGCATGGCGGCTGACCTGTTCGAAACCTATGTGGTGACCACCGTCGCCACCATGGTGCTCGCGGCCATCGCACTCCCGGCCGAGTTCAAGCTCGCCGGCATGGTGCTCCCGCTTGCGATCGGCGGCGCCTGCGTGATCACCTCGATCATCGGCACCTACTTCGTCAAGCTCGGCCCCTCCAACAACATCATGGGCGCGCTCTACAAGGGCGTGATCGCGACGGGCGTCCTCTCGCTCATCGCGCTCTACCCGGTGATGCACCTGGTGTTCGGCAGCATGGACGTCGCACTCGGCACGCCGGAAAAGGCCTTCACCCCGATGAGCCTGTTCTGGTGCGGTGTCGTCGGCCTGCTCATCACGGCGGCCATCATCTACATCACCGAATATTACACCGGCACCGGCAAGCGCCCGGTCAACTCGATCGCCGAAGCCTCGATCACCGGTCACGGCACCAACGTGATCCAGGGTCTCGCGGTCTCGATGGAAGCGACGGCCCTTCCGGCCCTCGTGATCATCGCCGGCATCATCGTCACCTACCTGCTGGCCGGTCTCTTCGGCACGGCTGTCGCCGTCACCACCATGCTCGCTCTCGCCGGCATGATCGTGGCGCTCGACGCCTTCGGCCCGGTGACGGACAACGCCGGTGGCATCGCCGAAATGGCGGGCCTGCCGAAGGAAGTGCGCCACAACACCGACGCGCTGGACGCAGTCGGCAACACCACCAAGGCCGTGACCAAGGGCTATGCCATCGGTTCGGCTGGCCTTGGTGCGCTGGTGCTGTTCGCCGCCTACACGCAGGACCTCAAGACCTACTTCGCCGACGTGCCCGTGAGCTTCGATCTCTCGAGCCCGTGGGTCGTCGTCGGCCTGCTGTTCGGCGGTCTTCTCCCCTACCTGTTCGGCGGCATGTCGATGACCGCGGTGGGCCGCGCGGCCCAGTCGGTCGTCGTCGAAGTGCGCCGTCAGTTCAAGGAGAAGCCGGGCATCATGACCGGCAAGGACAAGCCTGACTACGGCCGCGCCGTGGACATGCTGACCAAGGCGGCGATCAAGGAAATGATCATCCCGTCGCTCCTGCCGGTGCTCTCGCCGATCGTCGTCTACTTCGTCATCAACGCCATCGCCGGCCAGGCCGCGGCCTTCTCGGCCGTGGGCGCCATGCTGATGGGCGTGATCGTGACGGGCCTGTTCGTCGCCATCTCGATGACGGCGGGCGGCGGCGCCTGGGACAATGCGAAGAAGTCCTTCGAGGACGGCTTCGTCGACTCCCACGGTGTCAAGCACCTCAAGGGTTCCGATGCCCACAAGGCCTCGGTGACGGGTGACACCGTCGGCGACCCTTACAAGGACACGGCGGGCCCTGCCGTGAACCCGATGATCAAGATCACCAACATCGTGGCGCTGCTGCTGCTGGCCGTTCTGGCCGGTCACTAAGCAACACGACAGATCACTGCAGCCCCGCGCGGAGCGATCCGCGCGGGGTTTTCTTTTGCTTGCAATTCGAACTCGGTCGCGGCGAGATGGCGTTGAGAGGAACGTGACATGCTGATCGGAATCGACTGGGGCGGCACCAAGATCGAGGGCGTTGCGATGGAGCGCGATGGGCGCGAGTTGCTGCGCCTGCGCGAGGCGACGCCGCGCCATAACTATGAGGGTTGCCTGAAAGCCATTCGCGCCATGGTCGATGCGCTGGAAGCGAAGACAGCGCGCAAGGGGCAGGTGGGTATCGGCATTCCGGGTTCGCTGGAACCGAAGAGCCGGCTGGGCAAGGGCGCGAGTTCGACGTGGATTCTCGATAAGCCCGTCGAGGCCGACCTGCACAAGGCATTGGCGCGCGAGATCAGGGTCGAGAACGACGCCGACTGCTTTGCGGCATCCGAGGCGGTGGATGGGGCAGGGGCCGGATACAATGTTGTCTTCGCCGTGATCCTCGGCTCCGGCGTCGGCGCCGGCATCGCGGTCAATGGCCGCGCCCACCATGGGCCGAACAACTCGGGTGGCGAATGGGGGCACAATCCGCTGCCGTTTCCGGACACCACCGAAATTCCCGGCAAGCCTTGCTACTGCGGCCGCGTCGGCTGCATCGAGACCTGGTGTTCGGGCCGCGCCTTCGAAGCTCAGTATGCGGAGCACAAGGGCGTGGAGATGAAGGCCGCCGAGATCATGGCGCTCAAACGCGACGGCGACCATCTCGCCAACCTGCTGTGGCGGCGCTACATCGACCGCGTGGCGAGAGGCCTTGCGACCGTCGTCAACATGCTGGACCCCGACGTGCTGGTCATGGGCGGCGGCATGTCGAACGTTGACGAACTCTACGAAGACCTGCCGCCGGCATTGGCGGCGCGCACGTTCTCCACCGTGTTCCACACGCCCATCCTGCGCAACAGGCATGGCGATGCGAGCGGCGTGCGGGGTGCTGCCTGGCTCTGGAAGGACTGAGATGAACGAGAGATTTGAATTCGGCCTCGCCCTCGTGCAGGAGGCGGGCAAGATTGCTCTGGGCTACTTCAACGCGCGTGACCAGCTCACCGTGCAGAACAAGGGCCCGCAAGATCTGGCCAGCGAGGCAGACGTCAATACCGAATTGCTGATCCGTGACCGCTTGGCCAAGGCTTTCCCGCAAGATGCCTTCCTCGGCGAGGAAACGCCGCCGACGGAATATACAGCGGGGCAGGGCATCTGGGTTGTCGACCCCATCGACGGCACGCAGCCCTTCATCCTCGGCATGACCAGCTGGTGCGTTTCCATCGGCTACATGCAGGACGGCATCATCCAGTTCGGCATGGTCTATGCCCCGGCGCGGGACGAGCTCTTCGCAGGCGGCCGCAACATCCCCGCAACGCTCAACGGCAAGCCGATCCGCGTCAGCAAGACGAAGTCGGTGCGCGAGGGCATCACCTATGCCGGCTATTCACCGAAGAGCGGGCCACAGGATTTCCTTCCGGGCTTCACCCGCCTGCTCGAGAAGGGCGGCATGTTCTATCGCGACGGCTCCGGCGCGCTGGGCCTCTGCTATGTGGCAGCGGGAAGGCTGGTCGGCTTCTTCGAACCGCTCATCAAGTCATGGGATGCGCTGGGTGCCATTGCCGTATGCGAAGGCGCGGGTGGGAAGGTCAGCGACTTCCTTGCCAATGACGGGCTGTCCAAGGGCAACAGCCTGATCGTCGCGCCGCCCGCGGTCTTTGCTGAGATCGAGGGGATCGTGAAGGGATGAAGCGTCGTCCTCTCCCGCAAGGCGGGAGAGGAGGGGGCCCCAACGCAGTTGGGGTAGGTGAGGGGAAGCCTCCTCCGACGCGTGAGGTTCGTGTGAGTGCCCCCTCATCTCCCCGTTGCGTTCCGCCACGGGTCCCTTCTTCTCCCGCTAAAAAAGCGGGAGAAGACGAAAGTCGGTCATCACTGCGGATGCCACCACGTGCCGCCGATCACCACGCCGCGCGAGGTGATGCGCTGGCGGCCTTCGAGGTGCTCGCCCACCACGTCCACGTAATCGAAACTGCCTTCGTCCACCGAGAGGATCGTCGCATCACCGACGCTGCCGGGCTTCAGACTGCCGAGTTCGGGCCGCTTCAGCGCGAAGGCGGCATTTTCCGTCGAGGCCTTGATGACATCCGGCAGGCTCATGCCGAGACACAGGAACTTCGACATGGTGGTCAGCTGGTCGAAGGCTGGGCCGTTGATGCACAATGCGTGCACGTCGGATGAAATCGTGTCGGGCGGAAAGCCGTTGGCCAGCATGGCGCGCGCCGTCTTGAAGGCGAATGAGCCCATGCCGTGGCCGATGTCGAACAGCACGCCACGCTTCCTTGCCGCCAGCACTGCTGCCTTCACCGTGCCCTGTGCTGTAGCAGGCGAATTGGGGAAAGGGCGGAAGGCATGGGTCAGCACGTCGCCGGGCCGCAGCATGCCGATCACCTCCTCGTAGGAGGGGGGCGGCTCGTCGATGTGTGCCATCAAGGGCATGCCGGTTTCCTCGGCCACCTGCAGCGCAATGTTGAGCGGGGCGACACCCTGGTCGCCCGAGGCATGCCGCCCGACGCGCACCTTGATGCCGACGATCACGTCGCGGTTGGCATCGGCAACCTCTGCCGCAGTCACCGGGTCCATGAGGCGAATGTCCTCGCTCTCGCCCACCATCACGGTGTTGGAGAAGCCATAGATGCCGGCGTGGCTCACATGCAGGTAGGCGAGGATGCGCACGGCGGAGCGCTCGATCACATGCTTTCGAAAACCCATGAAATTGCCGGGGCCAGCCGAGCCCGTGTCGACCGCCGTGGTGACGCCGGAGGTGCGGCAGAATTCCTCGGCATCAATGCCGAGCGAGGTGCCGCCCCAATAGACGTGGGTGTGCAGATCGATGAGCCCTGGCGAAACGATCAGGCCTGACACGTCGCGCACCTGTGCAGTGGCGCTGTCGAGCCGCGTTGCGATGGCGGCCACCTTGCCGTTGGCAAAGCCGACGTCGCGGATGCCGTCCAGACCCTGGCCGGGGTCGATGACCCGGCCGCCCCTCAGAATGAGATCCATGGGGCGTGAGCCTAGCAGGCTTACATCTTGCCTCCAAGCATCGGGCCGGTGCGGGTGCCCTTCGAACTGCGCAGCAGGGCGCTGATGATCGAGGTGTCCTCGCCATAGACGGGGGTCTGGTTGGTATTCATGTCGATGACGCGCCCGTCCTGCAGGCCGTACTGGGCATAGCTCTTCACCCGGCCATCCTCGGTGAAGCGGATGGCGATGACCGTGCGGTCGGTCTCCGTCTTCAGGAAGGCTTTGCTGCTGGTGATCTGGGTTATGTAGTAGTAGCTGTCACCTTTGAACTGCACGGATGCGGTGGTGGAGGGCGTTCCCATGATGCCCTCGACTTCCATTTTCGTCATGCCGTTGGTGATCTGGTCAAAGGCGCCCGGCTTCGGCATGTAGCCGCGGTGTTCAAGCTTGTCGGCGCAGCCGGCAAGGAAAAGGGCCATGCACGCGGCGGCGATGAAACGGGTAGCGAAGCGCAACGTGGTAATCTGCATGGGCCGCAATCTGATCCTAATCCCCTGACCGGCGGAATCGTATAAGAAACTCGTGAACCATATCTTCCGTTAGCGGCAATGACATGATCCTGAAACGACTTTTCAACCGCCCTCCGGCACCGGAACGCCGCTGTTACGAGGCAATTGTGGCTGCCGCACGGCACCCTGCCTTCTACGCCCGGTGGCACGTGGCGGACACGCTGGACGGGCGATTCGACATGGTGGCGCTGCACACCTACCTGATTCTGGACCGTCTGAAGGGAGCGGAGCCCGAATTCCGCCAGGCCCTGGTGGACGAGTTCTTCCGTGACATGGACCGCTCGCTCCGCGAACTGGGGGTGGGGGATGTTTCGGTTGGCAAGAAGGTGCGGAAAATGGCCGAGGTGTTCTATGGCCGGGTCGCGGCCTATGACGCGGCCCTGGCCGGGGAGGGTGGCGCCCTTGTCGCCGCGATTTCGCGCAACGTGTTCCCGGATGATCCCCAGCCGGACGGCGCCGCCCAGATTGCAGACTATCTCACCGACCAGCGCAGCCACCTCGCCCTGCAGGACAGTGTCGCCATTGCCCAGGGGCAAGTCAGTTTCAAGGAGCCAAAGTGATGAAGAACCGCACACCGCAATTCGAGTTTTCCCGCCCGCTGCAGGTCGACCGCGTCCCCAAGCTGGGCTCCACCGAAAAGCTGTCGGCGGAGCCGGAGGAGCTGAAGGCGCTGGCAAAGCGCTTCAAGATCCCGGCCCTCCACGCCCTCTCGGCGGAAATCCGCGCAACGCCCTGGCGCGGTGGCGGCATGAAGCTCGAGGGCCACATCACGGCAGACATGGAACAGGTCTCGGTGATCAGCCTCGAGGCGTTCCGCGAGACCGTCTCGGTGCCGCTGGCGCGCTATTTCCTGCCGCACGGTGCCGTAGTGGACAATGAGCAGGAGGACGATGCCGACCCCATCGACAATGGCTGGATCGACCTTGGCGCGGTGGTGGCAGAGACGTTGGCGCTCGACCTCGACCCCTATCCGCGAAAGCCGGGGGAAGCCTTTCCCGGGCATGTGGAGGATGATGGGGCGGCGGACAAGCCACCCTCTCCCTTTGCCATTCTGGCGGCCAAGAAGAACAGTTGACGCGCACGGAAGCTTGTCCGCCCCGTTTTTGGAATGACTTTCACAAGGCAATCTCCTAAGCCTTGAATCACGCTCCGGCAGCCTTTTGCCGCGGGCAGGGGGTATGACGGACGAGTATCGGCAAGACTTTGACAACAAAGAAACATTTGACCATTGCTCTGGATGCGATGGGCGGCGATACGGGCCCCGAAGTGGTGATTCCCGGCGCAGCCCTCTCCGCTGAGCGCCATCCCGAGGTACGCTTTCTGCTGGTAGGTGACCGGAGCCGGGTTGCCCCCTTGGTCGAGCGTTACCCGAAGCTCAAGCAGCGCGCCGAAATCCTCCATACAGAAGTCTTCGTCACAATGGACGCCAAGCCCAGCCAGGCGCTGCGCCAGGGCCGCGGCAAGAGCAGCATGTGGCTGGCCATCGACGCGGTCAGGAACGGCGATGCCGATGCCGCCGTTTCCGCCGGCAACACCGGCGCGCTGATGGCGATGGCCCGCTTCGTGCTCAAGACCCTTCCCGGCATCTCGCGCCCCGCCATCGCCGCCATGTGGCCGACGCTGCGCAGCGAGAGCGTGGTGCTCGACGTTGGCGCCACCATCGGCGCCGATGCGTCACAGCTCGTGGAATTCGCGGTGATGGGCGAGGCCATGGCGCGCTGCCTTCTTGGTCTCGACAAGCCGACCGTTGGCCTGCTCAATGTCGGCGTCGAGGAGATCAAGGGGCAGGAGCAGGTGAAGGAAGCCGGCCGCATCCTGCGCGACTCGAAGCTTCCCATGGAATATTACGGCTTCGTCGAAGGCGACGACATCGGCAAGGGTACGGTGGACGTTGTGGTGACCGAGGGCTTCACCGGCAACATCGCGCTCAAGGCGGCGGAAGGCACGGCAAAGCAGCTCTCGACCTATCTCCGCCAGTGCCTGCAACGGACGCTGCTCTCGAAAATCGGCGCCGTGCTGGCGCAGGGCGCCTTCCGGGCGCTGAAAGACCGCATGGACCCGCGCAAGCACAATGGCGGCGTATTCCTCGGCCTCAACGGCGTCGTGGTGAAGAGCCACGGTGGCACTGATGCCCTGGGCTTCGCCACAGCCATCGACGTGGCGCTTGAGATCGTGCGCAACGACCTCGTCAGCAAGATCAAGGCGGATGTTGAAATCATGACGGGGCTGCTGACGCAGCCGGAAGCCCAAGCGGAACCCAGCCTATGAACGACCAGACGAAGACCGTGATCAGATCCGTCATCGCCGGATGCGGATCAGCGCTCCCGCAGCGTGTGATGACCAATGCCGACATGAGCAAGATCGTCGACACCAGCGACGAATGGATCGTCGAGCGCACCGGGATAAAGTCCCGACACATTGCTGGCGAAGGCGAGACGACGCGCACGCTTGGAACGCTTGCCGCGCGGCGTGCGCTGGAGCACGCAGGCGTTGCCGCCGATGAAGTGGACCTCATCGTCCTGGCCACCGCGACGCCCGACAACACATTTCCCGCGACCGCCACGCTGGTGCAATATGATCTCGGCATCACGCGTGGTGCGGCCTTTGACGTGCAGGCTGTGTGCTCCGGCTTCGTCTATGCGCTGAGCGTGGCCGACGCGATGCTGAAGGTGGGGCAGGCGAAGTGCGCGCTCGTCATCGGGTCTGAAACCTTCTCGCGCATCCTCGACTGGACCGACCGCGGTACCTGCGTGCTGTTCGGTGATGGCGCCGGCGCTGTCGTGCTCAAGGCCGAGCACCATGCGGACTCGCCTGCAAGCCCCGGCATCCTTGTCACCCGCATCCGCTCGGATGGACGCCACAGCGACAAGCTCTATGTCGATGGCGGGCCTTCGACCACGCAGACGGTGGGCCACCTTCGCATGGAGGGCCGCGAGGTGTTCAAGCATGCGGTCACCAACATCGCGACCGTGATGGACGAGGCGATGAAGGAAGCCAACGTGACGCCGGATCAGGTCGATTGGTTCGTGCCGCACCAGGCCAACCGCCGCATTCTCGAAGGGACGGCGCGCAAGCTGGGCATCCGTGAGGAGCGCATCGTCATCACGCTGGACCGCCATGGCAACACCTCGGCGGCCTCGATCCCGCTGGCTTTCGACACAGCCGTGAAGGACGGGCGCATCAGGAAGGGCGAGCTTGTGCTGTTCGAGGCCATGGGCGGCGGATTCACCTGGGGCGCGGTTCTGGCCCGCTATTGAAGCTTCTGCTGTAACCCCTTGAGTTACCCGATTTTTCCTGTTGACCAGCGGCGGGCAGCACCGTAGTTTCTAAATCCTTGCAGGGGGTTCCGAATGGCTGGCAAGACGCTAACCCGCGCCGATCTCAGTGAAGCTGTCCACCGTCAGATCGGACTTTCGCGCAGTGAATCTGCCGATCTGGTGAAGAGCATGCTCGACATGATGTCCGAGCATCTGGTGGATGGCCAGACGGTGAAGCTTTCGTCCTTTGGCACCTTCATGGTGCGCTCGAAGAACGGCCGCGTTGGCCGCAATCCCAAGACGGGGGAGGAAGTTCCGATCACCCCCCGCCGTGTACTTGTGTTCCGTCCCAGCCAGGTGATGAAGAACGTCATCAATGGCCTCGAAGGCGGCTCCGAGGAAGAATAGGCTTTCGCGGCACGCCGCATCCTAAGGAGGGATGCCGCATGGTGGAAAAATCTCCCGACGCCTTCCGCACCATCAGCGAGGCGGCCGAGGAACTGGATGTGCCGCAGCACGTGCTGCGGTTCTGGGAAACACGATTTTCACAAATAAAGCCAATGAAGCGCGCAGGTGGCCGGCGCTATTACCGCCCCGCCGATGTCGAGCTTTTGAAGGGCATCCGCAGTCTTCTCTACAAGGATGGCTACACCATTCGTGGTGTGCAGAAGATCCTCAAGGAGGATGGCGCCTCCTATGTGGCCGGCGTTGGCCGCGGCGAGATCGAGCCGCGCAAGCGCGAGGGCGAAATGGCTTCGGCCCCGCCACCCGGCATGTCCAAACCCGCGCCGCGCGTCGGCAAGGGCGGCAAGCCAGCGCCCGAGGGGGCGGCAGCGCCGGCACAGCCATTGCTGCCGCTCGGCGAGGTGCGTGTGGTGGTCAACCGGTTGTCTGAAAGCCATGCCGACATGCTGCGGGTGGCGCTGCGCGACCTCGGCGAAGCGCGCCGGATTCTCGACCCTTCGCAGAGCCGTTGAGGCGGCGAATAACCCTTTCGCTTGCCCCTGAACAATGCTACAGCGGCGCCGTGTCGGAGCGTAGCGCAGCCCGGTAGCGCACTATTCTGGGGGGATAGGGGTCGCTGGTTCGAATCCAGTCGCTCCGACCATTAAAACAAGGACATACGATATTTCGTGTGT
>NZ_JBAXGR010000070.1:0-18740 GCF_037139295.1 Aestuariivirga sp. | reverse complement strand
TCAATCAAGGATGCTCTGCGGAAACAGGATGCCAAAGCAAATCTACTCACGCTAAAAAGTCGGGAAAAAAGCTCACGAGCTATAGAGGCGCTCTCTCGGAGCCCCGAGAGAATGTCCTTTCCGCTATTCAACAGCCCTATTGTCTCCGTAATCATTCCTATTTACGGAAAGGTAGAATATACACTTCGTTGTCTTGCCTCGATAGCGTTAAATCTACCGGCAGTTGCGTTTGAGATCATAGTCGTTGACGACTTGTCGCCTGACGCCTCTCTAGAGATGTTGGATAAAATCAAGGGTATTCGGGTTCTTCGAAACGAACAGAACCAAGGCTTCTTGCGCTCCTGCAATTATGGAGCATCTGAGGCAAGGGGACAGTACTTGCACTTCTTGAACAACGATACAGAGGTGGAGGCTGGCTGGCTAGATGAATTGCTACTCACATTCCAGAAGGAGCCCAACGCTGGGTTGGTTGGGTCCAAGCTCATCTACCCGGATGGATACCTGCAAGAAGCTGGTGGCATTATTTGGCAGGACGGAAGCGCTGGGAACTGGGGACATCGACAGGATCCAACCCATAGCGCATACAACTATGTTCGAGATGCGGATTACATCTCCGGCGCCTCGATCATGGTGCCAACCGAAGTTTTCCACCGACTGGGGAAGTTCAACACTCTCTACACGCCGGCCTACTACGAGGACACGGACCTAGCCATGGCTGTTCGCCAAGCCGATTTGCGGGTAGTTTACCAGCCCTATTCCCGCGTGATCCATTTTGAAGGTGTGTCATCAGGTACCGACGTTACCCAAGGAACGAAGCAATTCCAGGAAATCAACCGTGTTAAGTTCATTGACAAGTGGGCGAGTGAGCTTAGCGGGTTAACTCCGAATGCATTTGAACCCTACTTGTCGTGTGATCGCCAGAAGTCCCGCCACATACTAATCATCGATGCCTGCACGCCAACTCCGGACCAGGATTCCGGTTCTCTCGACATGATAAACCTCATTAAAATCCTAGTTGAATTAAACTGGCGTGTGCACTTTGTCCCAATCACCAATTTTCTGCACTTTGGTCACTACACGGATGTTCTCCAGCGTCTGGGCGTGGAATGCGTCTACGCCCCCTATTACAAGACTCTAGGTTCCTATCTTCAGGAACGGGGTGACATTTTTGAACTGTGCCTTATGGCACGCACCGATGTGACAAGCAAAGCACTCCCAACTGTCAAGAAGTTCTGCCCCAGCGCGAAGACGATCTTCTATACTGTGGACCTGCACTTCTTGAGAGAACAGCGCGAGGCCGAGCTCAAGAGTGATCAAGAAAAGTTGAAGCGCGCAAAGGAAACCGAGCGGATTGAACTGGGTCTTATGGAGCAGGTGGACAGCACAGTCGTGCTGAGTGAAACAGAGCGAGACCTCCTAATAAAGCTTGGTAAAACGAACGTCAGCGCCATACCCCTGATCAGGGATGTAGGAACTCAAGTATCTACAACTGTGAGCGAACGCTGTGGTGTCCTATTCGTAGGTGGATTTCAACACTTACCCAATGTTGACGCGGTAGATTTTTTGCTGGATTCTATCTGGCCCGAAGTTCGAAACATCTTGACGGCACGTTCGGCACCAGCCTTTCCGCTTTACATTGTCGGGTCCAACATGCCCGATAGATTCCAGACTTTTTCTGCACCTGATGTAATACCTGTAGGATTTGTATCGGATCTTTCGGAGATTTTTAACAAGATCCGAATCAGCATTGCCCCCCTCAGGTATGGCGCCGGTCTTAAGGGTAAGGTAGCAAGCAGCTTGCTCTTTGGTATCCCTGTGGTTGGAACTTCTATGGCCTACGAAGGCATGTCGACGCGAGGACTTAGTGAGATAAGGTTCCAGGCGGAAACAGCAACGGAACTTGCTCAACTGATTGTTGATCTTCATTCGTCATCTCATCAACTCGAGCAACTTGCCGGTAATTGTCGTGCATATGCAATCGAACATTACTCGAGAACTTCTATCCGTCGCTCAGTTCAAGCGCTTTTCGATTCGCTTGGAATTGCCGGAGCCGGCGTACCTTAATCGCTTACACGTATCAAAGAAACTCTAGAACGACTTCGCGAAACAACGAAAGCTCTCAATGAAAGTAGTCCGATACAGAGCCGCCAAGGAGTTTGCTTTAACTTATGCACTAAGCCTTGCGACCTATTTCTGCGTCTTGACGATTGTTTTCCCTGGCTACTTCTCGCCACTCTGGCCCCATCACAGTGACTTCTATATGATTACCGAGCTCGCAAATACTCCGGGTGCGAGTGTTCGCATTTTGCAGGGTGCGCGACCGGCTGGCTACCTATTCATGTATGTGATTGGCATGGCGGGTCTACACGGCGCCATATCGATTATCGTGGCAATTTGCATTTTTAACGCGACAGCAGTTGCGATGTTTACCAGACGGGTGTTCTCGCTGCGGTTTTCAGGCGCCTATGTTGTCGGATTGATTGCGTATTTCTTTGCTATTTTCTCATCTCCCGCCTTTTATGTCTTTTATACCCACGACTGTTTGGCACAGGCATCCATGGCCCTCTTGCTTTGTGGAGGTGCTATATACTCGAATTATGTAGCTCGATCACAAGCAATTGCGTCCATCATACTTGCCATGCTCTGCTTGCTCTCTTTCCTATTCAAGGAGACATTTGTTCTCTCCGCATTGACCGTTAGCATGGGTTATGCATTAGTCAGCAAGGGCAATTTTACAGCAAGACTAAGTCCGTTCTTTATCGTACTTGCGACAGCCATTCTTGCATTAGTGCATCAGAAGGCAACAGGTTCTCCGTTCGTATCCGGAACGGGTGACTATGCGATTTCAATAGCGCCGGGTTTCGTTTTGAACGAACTAAGTCGATACATAGCAGGGACTATGAACTGGTTCTTGGCGATCGGCCTCGTGATATCGGGGATTTGCGCGCTGATTGATAGGGAGCAGAGAACGAAGCACTCTTTTCTTCTGCTGGTTATTCTGGTTGCTAGCTCTGTATCTCTGCTCCCGAATTCGATTATCAGGAATCACTTTTACCTGGGCTACAGCATAGGGGCTACCTATCTACTCTTTTCCATATTCTTGTTGCCTTTTGCCGTGCACGTGGGGCGCCACTATGGTCTGTTAGCAATGTCAACCGCATCAATGGTGCTGCTCAGTCCGGTCGGACATTCGTCGAGCTACAAAGCCAATCAGTGGGTTCTTCTGCAAGAAGCGACACAAAGAAACCTGTTGAAGGCTATATCTGAGAACATATCTAGCCTCCCGAGCTCTCGTAGCTCCCGTGTATTGGTCTCCGGTATCACTTTCCCATTCAGCCCTTTCTCCCGGCCAAAGTCACTTGCAGAGTTTATTGGGAATCGATCAGTGAGATTTGACGTAGTCTCATATTTCGAAAAGGCTCTTCCCTCTTCAATTGAAAGTGTTACCTTTGTGCATCCGGATTCCGTTGACCCAGGCGTTTATGACATGGTCATAGCCTTGAACATGGATGGCACGCTACGTTATGCGATCACCAAGCCGCCAAAGAATATTTTCTTTCCAGAAGTGGATGCAGAAGCGACCACCCCCTCCCAAGCAATCAGCGCCGCGCGTGCGTACCTCCAGTACAATCAACCGGCCAAGGCTTCGCAGATACTGCAGGCCGCCATACTCTCTACGCGCAGCAAAGATTCATATCTCTTTTTCTTCCTTGGACAAGCCCAGGAGCAACAAGGTCTTAACGCTGCTGCACGAGACGCTTACGAGCGCGCAGTGCGTTTGGACAGTACCTCAACACCAAACCCCTATTTCAAGGATGCACTGAATCGGCTCAACTCGTCAGGCACTAACTGATTAAGGCCGCGGCCCTCGACAATCTCATTTACTTGTTATGGATACTCCGAAGGAAACGCAAATGAGACCGAGTGATCGTCAGCTCGATCATGTTCTTGGACATAGCTCCAACAATTTCGATCTGCTGAGGCTGTTACTTGCATTTATGGTGATCTACGGTCACACTCCTGCCTTCTATCCCAACAGAAATTGGTTTGATCCATTTTCTTGGTTACTTGGCTTCGGCTATGCTGGCCATCTCGCGGTTAGCGTCTTCTTTCTATTGAGTGGTCTCTTCGTTACGGAGAGCATTCGGCGAAGTAATTCTGTTCTAGACTTCTCCATTCGTAGATTTATGCGTATTTTTCCAGGCTTATTCTTGTGTCTGATGTTTACAATCTTTTTTGTTGGACCAGCTTTTACCTCGTTGTCTCTTGCTGAGTATTTCAGAGATCCTGGCACCTGGTCTTACCTGACCAATAATCTACGTCTATCAAATGACATGCAGTGGCACCTGCCCGGCGTATTTAGCGAGAGCAAACATGGTGTAAATGGTTCCTTATGGACCTTGCCAGGTGAACTCCGGCTCTACGTCTGTGTCGCGTTCATCTTCGTTCTCGGTGCGCTAAACAAAACATTCTCGGCCTTGATCGCAATCGGCCTTGTTATCTATGGCTTTATCCAACAGTTGTTCCCCGGCTTTACCGTTAGCGAGGCCCTTGGGGAACACGCGTTGCTCTTCGGACTCGGAGCGTCATTTAGCATTCTGAAGACGTTCATACCTTTGTCACTTGTTGCGAGTGTTTCGCTAGCTGCTGTAGCCATTGCGTCGCGTCCCTATTCGGTTTACCCGTTCTTTGCCGAATCGGCTTTCGCATTTGCATGTCTATACATCTTTTCAAGATCTTGGATGAATCGGTTGCGCTTACCTGGTGACTACTCATATGGGGTCTACCTATATGGCTTCCCAATACAGCAGGTAGTGGCACACTCGTTTCCGCATGCTCCGCTGTTCATCGGAATGCTTGCGTCCTGTGCGTTAGCGCTTCTGTTCGCATTGTTGTCGTGGCATTTCTGTGAAATACCTGCAAATAAGTTGGGGCGTGCAACAAGCGAATGGGCGATATCAAACAGCCGACTCGTTGGATCATTTTTATGCAGATCTTCGATGCGTCGAATAGTATTCGGTTTGGCTGCTTCGGCTTTCCTACTTTCGACAGGTTACATCGCTTCGCTCTCAAGGAGTTCAACGGAAGAAACCTTCATTCGAATAACAGGGTACGGTCCCGAGCGCGTGCAACACGCTCAAGGATTTAACGTGCAGCCGGACGGTTCCTCAGCAATCTGGGTCATGGTTTCCCGCCGTCTATCACCGGATGCGGTTCTGACTCTTGATAGTCTCGAACTAAGCAGTACCCCGCAGGGAAATCTGATCACCGCAATAGTACCAAGGGCAGCATTTAAATCACCTGGCATACTCAAACTCAGGGTCGCTGAACGATATTCCGGCGGTGGCGAAATCTTGTCTGAGACGGTGAACTGGACGGTTCAGTAGTTACCTAAAATAGAGTGGGCTTCTGAGGTTCACGTTCTGTCGAAGTTGATACGCTCCTTTTCCACCACGACTGGTCGATTTCTTACATAAGTATGAATTGATGCCACGTACTCTCCCAAAATTCCGATGAAAAGAAGGAGTATTCCAAACATAAAGAACATGCCGATTACAATTGGTGCAATTCCAAGCGGGAAACTGCTCCAGAAGATCAATTTAACGAATATATATACAATCCCTAACAGAATGCTGAGAAGTCCGCTGGCAAAGCCGAAGAAGGCCGCCAGTCGTAGAGGAACGACTGAGTGACTTACTATCCCCAGCATCGCCATGTCATATAGGGTATAGAAATTATTTTTTGATACTCCCCTCAGCCTACGAGGTTGATTGAAGGAGACTGTCTTCACAGGATACCCCAGTTCGCAAATCAATCCGCGCAGGTATGGGTAGGGATCGTCAATCATGCGAAGGGCGTCGAGCACTGCTCGATCATAGAGCCCGAAACCAGTTGTATCTTTGACTATTGGCACTTCAGATATGAGATCAAGACCACGGTAATATAGCTTACGTATGAGGTGAACTAAGCGGTTCGTTTGGCTTACTGGCTTAACGGCAAGAACAAGTTTGTAACCATGCTCCCAGCCGTCAATGAATTGCGGTATTAGCTCGGGAGGATCCTGCAGATCAGAAACCAGGAGTATGGTTGCTTCTCCACCTGTCTGCAGTAGGCCCCAGTAAGGTGACCGGATATGACCGAAGTTCCTGTTGTTGACAATAATCTTAACCCGAGGATCTATGGACGCAAGGTATTTGAGTTTACCCACGGTATTATCCGTTGAGGCGTTGTCAATGAACACGTATTCAAACTCATACTGAGGTATTGCAGCCAGTACATTACAGACTCGCCTGTAGAGTTCCTCGACGTTCGCCTCTTCATTATAACACGGCGATACCAAGCTAATCAGTTTTCGTGACCCGCTCATTTCTGCTCATCCCACTCTGATCAGACTTCATCTTCTGCTAAACGTGAACCTCGAATGAGCAATATAGGAAAGAACTACCGTCAGCAACATGGACATGCCCTGTGCAAGCCAGACGTTGAAGGAGAACTTCTCAACAAATAGCCAGAGGAGAAGAATGTTCATCAATGCCGCGAACCCGTAGACCAGATAGCTGCGCAGATACTCCAGAAGCCATCGCCCATCTGTTTTGAAAACGAATGTCTTATAAGTTAAGAATGATATGCTGATCGCAAGTATGTTACCAATTGCGCCGATCGCAAGAATGTCTAAACGAGATCTCAAAATATAGTACAGACCGACTACGATCGAATAGCCCACAATGCTGTTAAAGCCACCGACAAGCAGATAGGTAAATTCCCGTTTAGCAAGTAGCCTCATCAGCATTCGGCCGAGTGAAGAGATGCAGTTCTGCCACGGTGCCATGCGGCAGTTCGACTTATTGCCTCCGGCAGACTTACAGACTCTGATAAATGGAGCTCATTCCGCGCTTTTTCAGTCGACGGCACATAGTAGCTAGGCGCTGCTCCACGTATTGTGGGTCGCTTGATCGAAATATCGACTCGTGGGTTGATGCTGTCCCGTACAACTTGAGCCAAGTCTGCAATGGAGATAACTTGCTCTGCTCCCAAGTTGTAAGCAACGGATGATCTCCCTCGAAATAAAATTGCCCAGAGCCAAGCGACCATATCGGCTGCGTAGAGATAGCTACGATATGATCTCCCATCCCCCTCGATTTTGATATCCTCCCCACGCAATGCGTTTGAAATGAAGTTCCCAATAGCAAAGTGCGCGTCAAGTGGTAAGTGTGGCCCAACAAGAGCAAATACCCTTGCTATCGAGACGTGCACACCCGTTTCAGCAGTTCGACATGCAAGCCATTCCGAGACGCGCTTTCCTTCTGCGTAAGCAGAGGAGGCCCGAAGAGGGTCAGGTCCTCCCATGTATGTTTCCGGTACATGCGTCATGCCATCCGGCAGAGGGCCATAGACTGCACCCGAGCTAATGAGCATTAGCTTGCGAACTGAGTTTGTCCGAACAAGTTCTAGAACACGACTGGTGCCCGCAACACAGGTCGAAAACACTTCCGCTGGCGGAGCGGAGACCGCCACATCGGTAGCTGCATGGATGACAACATCCAGATCGTGGTCAGGAAAATCGAAGGTTCGCACGTCGCCCGGTACAAACTCGACTCGTCCCCGGAGGCCAGGCCATTCACTCAAGAACCGTTCGGGGTTTCGGCTCAGTACGGAAATCTGACAGTCAAGGGATAGGCGTTTGTCAGCGTCGAGCAGGCTAGAAAGTATCCACTTTCCGACAAAGCCTGTACCACCAGTGATGAATAGGCGGCATCCGGCTAGCGTTTCCCAATCATGAATTGGGGTGTGAGCCCTAAAATGAAGTATGTCATCTAAGGGAATGTTCAAGGGACAGACCGAGGAGTTATCAGTCCTCATTACTCTCACCAGCTGAGGGGTTCCGAGGTTATATAATTTGGTAGGCTAGACTTTGACATATGACATTATCTTCGAGCGGATGCTCGGCAAATCGAGCCCGTGTTCACCAAGAAGATATTGGTAGCTGCCGCAGTAGCTCGAGAAGCGGTCATTCACACCTATCCGAAGTACTCTCGCAGGGGCGTGCTCAGAGAGGATCTCTGCAATGATGCTCCCGAGACCGCCGTAAATCGAATGCTCTTCAATTGTAACAACGCACGCAGCGGAAGAGCTGGCGTAGCACACATCGGCCGCGTTCAGCGGCTTAAGTATCGGTGCGCTCCAGACAGTCGCATCAATATCGTTCGAGATATCGAGTGCAGTACGCACCATGGAGCCGGTTGCAATAATTGCAGGTCGATCAGGATGACCGCTCCTCACCTTCAGCAGCCGGCCCGGCTCAAGAACCGCAATCGGTGCGCTGTGAACGTCGCCACGGTCTGACTTTCCCATGCGGAGATAGACCGAGCGGCGACGATTGTAAGCATAGTTTAAGCAGCTAACCATCTCATGCCGATCACAAGGAGAGAGAATCTCCAGGCCCGGAATTGCGCGCGTACACGAGATGTCTTCGGTAGATTGATGGCTTGTTCCAAGATGGCTATATACAAAACCCGCTCCATCGCCCAAGAAGACGACCTGCCTATCATCGTGCGCGACATCTAGCTTTATCTGCTCAATGACGCGAACGGGCACGAAGGCTGCCAAGCCGTAAACAAAAGGACGATAACCCAGCCCCGCCAACCCGGCAGCCATTCCAACCATGTTCTGCTCAGCGATTCCGGCATTTATGTATTGGGTGGGGCATGACTTGCGGAACTCATCGAACAGAGCATATCCGTGATCGCCGGTGAGGAGCAGCACTCGATTATCTTGACGAGCAAGCTGTACCAGAACATTAGAAAATGCTTCCCTCACAATTGATCTCTTGAGGTTTTGAGCGCCTCAACGGCCTGCGCAAAGGTATCTTCAGTCAACCTGGTATAGTGCCAGCGATTATCGGACTCCATGAATGGAACGCCCTTACCCTTCACGGTGCGCGCGACGAGTGCCTTCGGCTTTCCAGTTCGTTCTGCCCACAGTTTGCTGATGGCAGTGTCAATTTCCACTTCGTCATGTCCGTCAACTTCCGCAGTCTGGAAGCCAAAACTTTGAAATTTATCATCCAAATCACCGAGTTTTAAAATCTCTTCGGTTGAGCCCATGGCCTGAAACCCATTCTGGTCAACAATTAGCATCAAGTTGTCCAGATCGTGATGCGCAGCAACGAGCACTCCCTCCCACACAGCGCCTTCGTTTAGCTCGCCATCACCAAGAATGGCATATACCTTTTGATCGGTACCGCGCCTCTTCAAACCCATCGCAATGCCAACGCCCACGGAAAATCCGTGACCAAGCGAACCGGAGGTAACCTCGAGACCTCGCACGCGTGAGTCTGATAGGCCCTTCAACTCACTTCCATCGGCGAAGTATCCCTTGATCTGTTCGTCAGATATCCAGCCGAGCTCATGCATGCATGCATACTGCGCCATCACGCCATGTCCCTTACTGAGCACGAGATAATCGCGACCTTCAGCATCGGGATTGTTTTCAGGATAACGAAGATAGTTTCGGTAGAGTACGGATATGAGCTCTACGATCGAAAAGGCACATCCTATATGCACAGTGCTCCCGGCGTAAGCCATTTCAAGAATTGTACGTCGCATCCGTGTGGGGCAGAAATGCTTCCTTCCTATGTTGTGATCCACGGGGGGTTGATCGGGCTTCATTAGAAGTTTACTCCGAAGAATTCCTCGAGTTTTTCCGCTACGTATTCAAGGTGCGCGTTATTCAAACCCGGAAAAGTACCCAGCCAAAAAGTTTGGTTCATTACAACGTTGGTATTGGGGAGATCACCACACGTCCTGTAATTCCGGCCCGACATGTAAGGTTGCTTTGTTAGATTGCCAGCGAAAAGTAGGCGAGTTCCTATCCTGTTCTGCTCGAGAAAGTTGATCAGGTCAGATCTCTTCACTCCGCTACGTGGATTGAGAACAATGGGAAAGCCAAACCAAGAGGGCTCTGAGTTTGGTGTCGCTTCAGGTAGATCGAGAAATTCAACAAGACCACTCAAGCGTTTTTTGAGATAATCAAAATTGGCGCGACGCTTGGCGATGAATTCATCAAGCCGATCAAGTTGGGCCAGTCCGCAGGCAGCCTGCATGTCTGTAATCTTCAAATTGTAACCGAGATGGCTATAGGTATACTTGTGATCGTAACCATCTGGCAGATCTCCGCCGATGTGCTGCTTGGTCCAGCAGAACCGCTTGTTGCAGGTATTGTCTTTGCCAGGAGGGCAGTAGCAATCTCGTCCCCAGTCCCGGAACGATTCGGCGATGAGCCTGAGTTCTGCGTTGTTAGTGAAGACGGCACCGCCCTCGCCCATGGTGATGTGGTGTGCCGGATAGAAGCTTAGTGTAGAGATGTCTCCAAATGTGCCGACCATCTGGCCACGGTAGGTAGAACCAAGTGCGTCACAACAATCCTCGATCAGCCAGAGATCATACTTTTTGCAGAGCGAGACAACCACATCCAAATTAAAAGGGTTTCCAAGACTGTGTGCCAGCATAATGGCTTTGGTCTTCGGGGATATTGCAGACTCTATCTGAAACGCATCGATATTGTGGGTGGACAGTTCAACGTCCACGAACACGGGCACAGCACCAAATTGGATTATGGGGTTTACGGTTGTGGGAAACCCGGCGGCGACACCGATTACCTCGTCGCCCGGCCTGATGGCCTTGGCACCGAGTTTGGGGCTCGTGAGGGTCGAGAAGGCGACAAGATTTGCCGAGGACCCGGAATTGACTGTAATAACGTGCTCGACGCCAAGGAATTCCGCGAGACGCTTTTCAAAGAGAGCATTGAAGCGTCCAGTAGTAAGCCATGCGTCTAGCGACGCTTCGATCATCTTCTTTACTTCACCCGATCCTACCACCTTTCCAGAGACAGGAACTGGAGTTTGACCAGGAACGAATTGCCTAGTGGCAAATGCAATATCGGCGTATTGCTGCGCAAGATCCAGTATCTTTCCTCGAAGCTGCTCAAGCTGCACCGCGGTTTGGTCTTTGGAGTCATTCATCAGGCGATCCATACTGTTTGATTTGTTCGACGCAGAAGGCGCGCATATCCTGTTTATCGATCCAAGCGCGATGCCAGTCTACAATCCGGCGAAGAGCAACCTCGAGTGACCAACGCGGCGTCCAATGAAGGACCTGGCGCGCCTTCGAGATGTCAAGCTTTAGGAAGTGAGCTTCGTGCGGATGGTTCCCTGGCTGAATCGTCCAGCCGGCATGACTTCCCCAAGCTGAACACATGTTCTCCACAATCCACTTAACGTCTCTGGCATCCTCGTCGCGCGGCCCAAAGTTCCATGCCCCCGCATCCTCTTCTGCGCCGAGGTAAAGCCGCTCGGCAAGAACCAGATAGCCTGAGAGCGGCTCCAAAACGTGCTGCCATGGACGAATGGCGTTCGGATTGCGAATAGGGACTGATTGTTTACCTTGAAGGGCACGAAGGATGTCGGGCAACAGCCGATCCTGCGCCCAGTCACCTCCACCAATCACATTGCCAGCTCTCGCGGTTGCTAGCGCGATACGAGCCGACTTCAAGAAAGACTGCCTGTAGGCAGCGCTCACCAACTCTGCACAACCCTTGCTGCTCGAATAGGGATCAAAACCCCCCATGGGGTCGTTTTCCCGGTAGCCCCATACCCATTCCCTATTCTCATAGCACTTGTCAGTTGTAACATTCACAATTGCTCTAACTGCTGAGCAGTGTCGCGCTGCTTCAAGCACATGCACTGTACCCATGACATTGGTGGTATAAGTTTCGATTGGCTGCTCATACGACAGCCTCACAAGCGGCTGGGCCGCCATATGGATGATAATGTCCGGCTTGAATTCGTCTACATGCGCTTGTACGGCTGGGTAGTCGCGAACATCTACGATACGGTGATCCATGCCTCTGGCGACATTGGCCACCTCGAACAATGCCGGATGGGTCGGTGGTTCGAGTGCCAAACCCCGCAACTCCGCACCGAGGGACTGTAACCAAAGGCTCAGCCAGCTTCCCTTGAAGCCGGTATGACCAGTCAGGAGTACTCGCTTGTCCCTCCAAAAGGCGGGTGAGATGTTTATAGCTCTCAAGTCCATTTCTTCCAAGGTGCCGTGCCGTCCGACCACATCTTCTCGAGAAGGTGCTTGTCGTGCAATGTGTCCATGGGTTGCCAAAAGCCGTAGTGCGGGAAGGCCATAAGTTCGCCGTCACGCGCGAGAGTCATTAATGGTTCCTGCTCCCACACGGTGTGGTCACCCTCAAGTAAATTTAGAACCTTCGGAGACAGAATGAAGAAGCCACCATTTATCAGTGTTCCATCACCGCGCGGCTTTTCTTTGAACTTGCGCACCTGTCCATCCTTAATGTCTAGCGCTCCAAATCGGCCAGGCGGATAGGTGGCGGTCAATGTGGCCATCTTACCGTGTTTGCGATGAAAATCAATGGACGCGGAGATGTCGACATCGCTGACACCGTCGCCATATGTAAAGCAAAAATTCTCGTCACTTTTTACATGATCGGCAACGCGCCGCAGGCGCCCTCCAGTCATGGAGACGTCACCCGTGTCTACCAGAGTCACCTTCCACGGCTCTGCACGTCTCTCATGTACGTGCATGCTGTTGGCCTGCATATCGAACGTCACGTCTGACATATGCAAAAAATAGTTTGCAAAATATTCCTTTATCAGAAACCCCTTATATCCACAGCAGATGATAAACTCACTTACGCCATGGTAGGAGTACATCTTCATTATGTGCCACAAGATCGGCTTACCGCCTATTTCTACCATTGGCTTGGGACGCAATGTAGTTTCTTCGCTCAGGCGAGTGCCAAGTCCACCTGCTAGAATGACTGCTTTCATGTTTGCTTCCAAAGCAAATTATATTTTTGATGAACAGACAAACGCGTCGGAATAGAACCTATTTGATGCCAATCCATTGCTTATAAGCTCCCGCCTAGCATCTTGGATCATTTCCATTGAGCCACATGCATACACTGATACATTTCGCAGGTCTGGCTGCATGGAAAGAAATACATCCTGAACGTGGCCACGAGCACCGTCCCAGATTTCGTCAGCTCCCGAGCAGACTAATATATATTTGAACGCCGAACAGACTGGCTTTAGATCAAGATAAAAGTCTTCCTTATGCCGCACACCCCAAAGAACAGTAACTGATTTTGGACTTTCGGGTTCTGGCAGAGTAGATATCCATTCCAACATCGCTTTAATGGGCGCAATACCTGTTCCGGTAGCCAGAAACACCAGATCGATCGCTGCAGTTTGGCGCACAAAAAACGTGCCAAGAGGACCATTCAGGCGAAGCAAATCGTTCGGCTTGGCATCTCTGAACAGATAGGTAGACATCGCGCCACCTTCGACATGCCTGATGTGAAGGTCAAAACAATTCTCTGAGATTTGTGCCGTCGCTAGTGAATAGCTTCGGCGGATGCCATTATTTCCGATCACTTCGATGTACTGACCCGGTATGAAATTGAACTCAGTTGAGTGCGGCAATCTCAACGTGACTTTCAGTACGTCCGGCGCAACGCGCGTCAGAGCTGATATTCTGCAGGGAAGCGTTCTTGCTGCTGGCAGCACCAGATTTAAGAATTCATCCACCTCAACTGAAATGTCTTCTCCAGTTGTCCGAACGCAACTCAGAACCCACCCCTCGCGCTTCTCTTCCTCAGTCAAGCTCAATTCCGGGGAGATCAAATCAGTCTTCCCTTTCAAAATTCTGCACTTGCATGAGGAACATCGGCCAACCTTGCAGCTGTAAGGCAATACAATCTCAGCCTCGGCTGCAGATTCGAGAATGGACAGGCCCGGTCGAGCGGGAAAAGATGGGCCGGAACTCAGAGTGATTACAGGTATAGCCATGTGTATCCGTCAGTTGTATAAATGCTCTATATAGTCTGTGCAATTGAATAGATTGGAAACTTTTGTTCCGGACACTATGAAATTCAACGCGCCTGACCGGTGTTGAATCACCCGGATTGGGCTGGGCTGCCGCCCGCAGGTTTAATCACCAAGGAAGCTCGGAAATCCCGCAAGCAGGGTGGCATGTTCCGTATTTCCATTTGCGTTTAAAGGATGCTTTTACTAGAGATCAACCGCTCGCAAGAAATCATATTTGTTTGAAAGCGGAATTGTTACAATGAAGGGCATTATACTTGCAGGCGGTAGCGGCACGAGGCTCTACCCCCTCACAATGGCAGTCTCGAAGCAGTTACTACCAGTATTCGACAAGCCGATGATCTATTACCCGCTGTCGGTCCTTATGCTGGCCGGGATCAGGGATATCCTAGTCATATCCACGCCGCATGACCTGCCTCTATTTCGCGCCATGCTGGGCGACGGCTCCTCCTTTGGTATCGAGCTTTCCTACGCGGAGCAGCCGTCCCCAGACGGCCTGGCGCAGGCGTTTATTATTGGTGAGCAGTTCCTTAGTGGCGGCCCGGCAGCCCTCGTGCTGGGCGACAACATCTTCCACGGCGACCAATTGCAGGCGAAGTGCGGCGCGGCGGCGGCTCGGAAGTCGGGAGCGACGATCTTCGCCTACCACGTGTCAGACCCCGAGCGGTACGGCGTCGTCTCCTTTGACGCCAAGGGACGTGCGACATCGATCGAGGAAAAGCCAGAGAGGCCGCACTCGAGTTGGGCCGTGACTGGGCTCTACTTCTATGACGCGGGCGTAGTTGAGATCGCGAAGTCACTGAAGCCCTCGCCCCGCGGGGAACTCGAGATTACCGACGTGAACCGCGCATACTTGGAGAGGGGGCAGCTCCACGTGGAGCGGTTGGGTCGCGGCTACGCATGGCTCGACACCGGAACCCACGAGAGCCTTCAAGATGCCGGTGCATTTATACGCACAATCGAAACGCGAACCGGTATCAAAGTATGCTGCCCGGAGGAAATCGCTTTCCACGCCGGCTGGATTGACACCGCGGCACTGCTGAGCCGTGCGGCGATTCTTGGAAAGAACGACTACGCGGGTTATCTCCGGCGCTTGGGAGAGGAAGAAGGCTTCGGTCCCCGAGGTAGCCGTTGATGGAGGTGCGTGACTTAGGGCTCGGTGTGCGGGAAATCACGCCGCGCCGCCTCGGCGACGCCAGGGGCTTTTTCGCCGAGACCTGGCAGCGCAAGCGTTTCGCTGACGTCGGAATAGATGCCGACTGGGTGCAGGAAAACCAATCCCTCTCCGCGGAGCGCAACGTATTGCGCGGACTTCACTTGCAAGTCAGTCCCTTACCCCAGGCGAAGCTAGTCCGCGTCTTGAAGGGCTCGATCTACGACGTCGCAGTGGACGTTCGTCCGACCTCGCCGACTTTTGGGAGGTGGGTCTCCTGTGTGTTGTCGGCTGACGCCTTTAATCAACTCTACATACCGACAGGCTTTGCCCATGGCTTCTTGACCCTCGAACCGGGTGTCGAAGTGTTTTACAAGGTTTCAGCGCCCTACGCGCCGAGTTGTGAGCGTGGGATCATTTGGGATGATAAAGACATCGCAATAGATTGGCCCTTCTTACCCGGCGAACAACCAGTGCTCTCGGAGAAGGATCGCGCAGCAATGTCGCTTGCTTCCTTCGCCGCGTCCGGTGAAATCTGAGCTAGGAATATCAAAATGAAGGTCATGGTAACGGGCGGTGCTGGATTTATCGGGTCAGCATTATGCAGACATCTAGTCAACGACCTCGGTCATCACGTGGTCAACGTGGACAAGATGACCTACGCCGCGACCGAGGGATCCACTGCGATGCTGCGTGGAAGCACTTTGTACCGTTTCCACCGGCTCGACATCTGTGACCGTGACGCCATGCAAAAGTTGATGACCGCGGAGGACATCGATGGCGTCATTCACCTGGCAGCCGAGAGCCACGTCGACCGCTCCATCGATGGACCGGGAGCCTTCATCGAGACTAACGTGATTGGAACTTTCTCGCTGCTGCAGGCGTCACGCTCTTACCATGACAACCTGCCCGCAAGCCGTAAGGAGAAATTCCGCTTCCATCACGTTTCGACCGACGAGGTATTCGGCGAGCTGCCACTTGATGACGGCCTCTTTACCGAGGACACCGCCTACGCACCCTCCTCACCCTACTCCGCCTCCAAGGCAGCCTCCGACCATCTCGCCTTGGCATGGTACAAGACCTATGGGCTGCCGATCGTTCTCTCGAATTGCTCAAACAACTACGGACCATATCATTTTCCAGAAAAGCTGATCCCGCTCATGATCATCAATGGTCTCGAGGGGAAGCAGCTGCCAGTGTATGGCAAGGGCGCCAACGTGCGCGACTGGCTGCACGTCGAGGACCACGCCCGCGCCCTGGCGATGGTGTTCACGCGCGGTCGGCTCGGGCAGTCCTACAACATTGGGGGGCGCAACGAACGCACCAACCTGGCTGTCGTTGAGGCGATTGCTGACCTCCTGGATCAGGAAGTGCCCTTGAAAAGTGGCTCCCGCCGCTGTCTTATCACCTTCGTGGGTGACAGGCCCGGACACGACCTCCGCTACGCCATCGACGCGAGCAAGATAGAAGGCGAGCTAGGCTGGAGAGCGAAGTACACCTTCGAGACTGGTCTGAAGGACACGATCTCGTGGTACATGCGCAATCAGGACTGGTGGCAGCCACTTAGGGCGGCTCGTTATGCCGGTGAGCGCCTGGGCAAGGCATCCTCCTGATGAGGATACTGGTGACTGGCCGAACCGGGCAGCTGGCGGCTTCGCTGGCTGAGATTGCGGCTAGACGTCCCGACGTGGAGATGATCTTTCTCGGACGGCCAGAGTTCGACATGGATAACACGGCTTCGATTGGCGAGCAGATAGATGTGCGGCGACCGGATCTCGTCATCAACGCCGCTGCCTACACTGCCGTGGACAAGGCGGAGGCCGAAACGGAACGTGCCTTTGCCATCAACCGGGATGGCGCTGCCGCGGCGGCCCGTGCCGCGAAGAGGCTGGGTGTTCCGTTTGTTCACATATCGACGGACTACGTCTTCGACGGCCGGAAGGCGCAGCCCTACCTGGAGCTGGATGAGACGGGCCCTCTCAATGTCTATGGCCGCTCAAAGCTCGAAGGTGAGAGGGCTGTTCTCGAGGCACGCCCGCAGGCACTGGTCCTCAGGACCTCGTGGGTCTTCAGCCCCTTCGGCAGCAACTTCCTGAAGACGATGCTCAAGGTGGGCGCCGAGCGGCCAATGCTGCGGGTCGTCAGTGATCAGGTTGGCAATCCAACGTCAGCACTCGACCTCGCGGCGGCCATTCTGGAGATTTCACCCAGGCTGCGAAGTGAGCCGGGCGGATTGTATCACCTCACTGGTGAGGGCAGCACGAGCTGGCATGGATTTGCCGACTTCATCTTTCAGGAGAGCTCGAGGCGGGGCGGCCCCGCCCCGGCACTCGAGGCAATTTCCAGTGCCGACTACAAGACGGCGGCGGCACGCCCAGAAAATTCTCGGCTCGACTGCACCGCCTTCGCCAACCGCTTCGGCGTGAAGCTGCGCCCCTGGACTGAGGCCGCAGAGGAAACAGTGGCACGCTGCCTCTCCCACTAGCCCGCTACGAGGCGACTTTAACTGCCGACTGAACTGGCTTGCAGTCTGGGCGTCCCATTGGAGCTAATGACCCGTTCAGCGGTCGGATCAGGGTTTTCGCCGCTCGGGGGCTCCGTCAGTTCGCGGGCATCCGTTGGCCGTCCCTGCATGAGTGGACGTGGGGAAGTGGTCAACCAAAGCTCCTCCGCAACGCCCAGTGCTTCGATGCCCTTAGCCGCCCACCACACGCGTTCGTCCCCATGCGTGTGGAGCTCCCGGTGGTGGGTCGAGCAGAGAGGCACGGTGAACTCATCCGAGACCTTGCGCCCGAGTGCGGTGGGCTGGGCGAACTTCAGGTGGTGGGCGTGCGCCCGGTTCCGCCCGCAGATCAGGCAGGGCTTGGAGGCGACAAACGCGAGGTGGCCCGAGTTCCTGATACGCCGTGGTTCGGAGAGTGCCAGTGCCGACTTGTCGACGCGCTCCTGGCGGTCGGCATTCATCCGCTCCGCCTCGTCGAGGGGGTTGAAGTGCGGCCAGTTGGGGTGTGGCACAGCGACGGGAACGAGAAGCGTCGTCCCTTTCGGATCTATGGGGTTGGTTACCGTGTCCCCCTCCGAGGCAACAGCTTCTGGCTTCTGCGTTGTGATCTCGGGGGCGTCTGGCCTCGGCTGCTGGCTTGTCGTGGGGGTAATAGGTCTTGTGCTTTCCAGGGGGGATGCGAGTAGGCCGCTCGGGAGCTTCGCCCTGGCCTCGGCAGCTCCAGCATAAAGCGACAGGCCGAAGGCATTGCCGAATGTCATGAGGGCGCGCTTGGTGGCGTCCGTCTCAGCGGCCTTGGCGGCAAACTCATGCGCCTGGGCGGGTGATGAGGCATTGGACTCGCCGGTGCCGCTTCCCTCCCTGACCACGACCCTGTCCCCGGCCCGGACCCGAATGCGGATCTGGGCGATGTAGGCGGCGGAGTACCGGCCATTCGCCTGCGTCTTCCACACGCACTCGCTCGAGATGGTCTCACGATCCCAGCCGTCGAAGCCGAAGATGCGATTGGCCTCGGCGATGACGTGCCAGCCCTCGAGGTAGGACAGGGTAATACCGTCCGCGGCGCGGGTCTTGATGTGCCGCGGCTTCAGCTTGGAGCGCAGCTTCCTGACCTGGTTCTGGGTGAAGCTCATGGCTACTTCGTCCTGATGGCAAGGGAGACCTTGGAGTTG
>NZ_JBAXGR010000069.1:0-19108 GCF_037139295.1 Aestuariivirga sp. | reverse complement strand
AATAGGCCAACAAATCACTATTTTATTGGCTATCCCGCAACTTCTGGAGTCTTCATTGACTCGTTGAACTTTTGTAATAATTACTTGCTATTTACATCCCGGTAGGCGCTTTTTGGGCACGCCACTTTCACGATTTAGGTCGCCCGTAGATTTTGGTGCTGGGCAGACAGATTTGCCCTTGTCATCTCAGTGAACAAAGGCTCAAGCGCGCATGTGAACGGGGAGTTCTTCGGGCTTCTCGTCGTTGAAGACATTCAACTCGATGACGGCGAAGCACGCGATTCACAAGGCCGCATCATAGAAGTCCAGCAATCCCGTGAGGTCTGCTTCTTCCTGCATCCCTTCCCATCCCCACCACAGCGCGACGCCCACGAGGATCGTGTAAAGCAGGCTCTTGGCAATGTTGCGGACGATCAGAAAATTCCAAAGTGCCTAATCGTTGAGGTGCTGAGGACCATCCCATGCACCAAGCGCCCCGAGTTTTGCGGACTTCTTGGTTTGGTGGCGATCCATGCGGCGGAGAATGCCATCGAGAAAGGCGACGGCTTCAACGATATGCGGCCCCTTGTTAAGCATCACGCATTCGGCGCGCTGGCCCATGGCGGCATCAGTCGTTTCGGCGCGGGTTGCGGCACCCTCTTTAACGAGCGTCTCCAGTACCTGTGTTGCCCACACAACGGGTACATGGGCCGCCTCGCACAGCCACAGGATTTCCTCCTGGACTTCCGACAGGCGCGGCAGACCAATCTCAACTGCTAGGTCGCCACGCGCGATCATCACCGCCACGGGCATCATTGAGCCCGTTTGCACCAGAAGGCGCGGCAGGTTCCTTACCGCGAGCGGCGTCTCGATCTTCAGCATCAACGCCGGCATCTCCCTTCCCTCCATGCGGCCAGCCAATTCATCCGCCAACCTGCGAATGTCGGCCGGCGTCTGCACGAATGAATAGCCAATGATGTCGGCATTGGCGGCGACGAAACTTAAATGTAAGAGGTCATCTTCCGTTAGGGCTGGTATATCGAGGTCAAGGCCAGGAAGGTTGACCCCCTTTTCGGGCTTCAGCCTGTAGCCCTTGCTGCGGGCGAATGTGACCTCCGCCGTGACCGCCGCTTCCGAAGCACCCACCACGCGGGCACCAAGCTTGCCATCATCCATCCACAGGCCAGTTCCCGCCATCAGCTGATCGACGAGTTGCGGATGGGATAACGTGACTTGCGGTAGGGGGCACTTGTCCGCCAGGGAAGCCGCGATTATGAACCGGTCGCCTGGAAACAACCGCGTGTCCTTCTTTGCATCGACCTCCCGGATGCGGATCTTGGGGCCTGCGAGGTCCATCAGCACGCGAACGTCGCGGCCAAGCGCCTTCGCAGCCTGACGAGTGTGCCCGATCATCGCGGCCCACGCGTCTTCGTCGTCATGTGCACAGTTGATGCGCACGCAATCAGCCCCTTCGCCGATGAGTGCCATGAGCAGCCGAGCATCCTGGGCCGCCTCGCTAGGCAACGTCACCATGATGCGGGTACGCGGCCCGGCGGGATCCTTGCCAAAAATGCCACTCTGGTTCTCCAGCAATGTGGCGGGTCCGACCATAAATGCCTGAGCCGCCGGAAATTGGACTTCCGTCGAGCCGGCGATGCGTGCGAGTGATGCAATCACCGCATCCAGGCTGGGCATGACATGGGCCTCGCTGCGGCCGAGTGTCGACAGGCCGAGCGCTTGCAATCCAGGTTGCATGTCGCGCAGCTCAGCACGCCGAAACGCCAGATAATGTGCCAGGTTCTCGGCAGATGGTAAGAAGTGGGAGCCTCCCAAGGTAGGGCGCCACGCGTCGAGCAACATGCCTGCGTATTCGTCGATCTCGCGTCTCAGCGTGCCGAGACGGTCACGGAGAGCGTCGGGACGGTATTCATCGAGGTCTCGCTGAGCATTCGTGATGGTGTCTGTCATCATGTCAGGCTGAGCGGAAACCGTGAACATCATGTGACGACAAGTTGCAGTTGCCAATCGACTTTCGTGCCCAGCGACCGCCGAGTGCCTGAACGCAACATGGCGCAAACTTTGAAAACTCAATGAGAAATGCGTCGACCGCTCTCGGGATGAAAGAAGTGCAGCGCTCCGGGTGCAAGATCAAGCAACACCTCGGCGCCAGCTTCTACTGCTCCTGCGTCCTTGCTCGAAACAACCACCTGGGACGACCCTATCTCAGCATGGAGTAACCGGGACGATCCCAATTCCTCCGTGAAGTGAACTTTGGCGCGCACTCCCTTTCCGTTTTCTGCAAGATTGATCGACTCGGCCCTTATTCCCACATGAACTTCGTCGGGCAATGCGCTCCCTCCCGAACGATCGCCCAGATCCAGAGTCTGCCCGTCGGCAAAGACAAGGAGAGATGACCCCGCCCCTCTGCGGGCCGGCAGGATGTTCATGCCGGGCGCTCCAATGAAGGATGCGACATAGGTAGACTGCGGGCGATGGTACACATCGGCAGGCGTTCCCACCTGTTCGATCACCCCCTTGTTCATGACCACGATCCGGTCGGCCAGTGTCATGGCCTCCACCTGATCATGCGTGACGAACAATGTGGTGGTGCCTAGTTTTTGGTGAAGCCTACGTATCTCGACGCGCATCGCCACGCGCAGCTTGGCATCGAGATTCGACAGAGGCTCGTCATAGAGGAACACCTTGGGCTCACGGATCATGGCGCGCCCCATGGCCACGCGCTGGCGCTGACCGCCCGAAAGCTGCCCGGGCTTGCGGCGCAGAAATTCACCAAGCCCGAGAGATTCAGCCACGGCCTTCACCCGCGTCTCACGCGTGTTGCGCGGGACGCCCGCGACCTTGAGGGAATAGCCGATGTTGTCGGCCACGCTCATGTGCGGATAGAGGGCATAGTTCTGAAATACCATTGCGCAGCCGCGCTCGCGTGGCTCGAGCGTGTTGACAACCCGCCCCCCGATCTCGATCTCTCCCGACGTCACCGCTTCTAGGCCGGCCACCATCCGTAGCAGGGTTGACTTGCCGCAGCCCGAGGGACCTAGGACGACGACGAACTCACCGGTCGCTGCCTCGAAGTCCACACCGTGCACGACCTCGTTCTTTCCATATGCCTTTTTCACTTTGCGCAGGCTGATGGCTGACATCTGTTCACTTCTCGGTTGTGATGAGGCCTCTGACGATCAGCCTCTGCAGGAGGATCGACACGACGGCAGGGGGTATGAGTACAATGAGTGTTGCAGCCATGGCGGTGTTCCATACCGGAGGCTCACCGAAGCCTTCCGGAACCATCTTCTGAAGCTGCATTGTGGCCGTGGCGTAATTTGCTTGGTCAGTGATCACCAGCAGCGGCCAGAGATACTGGTTCCATGCATAGACAAACATGATCGCTGCCAGTGCCGCCATGTTGCTTCGCGACAGCGGCATCAGGATCTGCCAGTAGAATCGCAGGGGGCCAGCCCCGTCCATCTTCGCGGCCTCGGCGAGATCCTTGGGTATGGTTAGATAGAACTGCCGGTAGAGAAAGGTGCCCGTCGCTGTGGCCACCAGTGGCAGCACGAGACCAGGATACGTGTTGAGAAGGTTCCACTCCGGCAGCACCAATTGGAAGCCGAGGAAGTTCAACGTCTGCTGCACCGGGCTCAATACATTGGCCGCCACCGCATAGGTCGGCACGATGCGCACTTCGAGTGGCAACATCAGAGTTATGAAGATTGCCCAGAACACCAGCATGCGCGCCCGGTAGCGGAAGAACACGATTGAAAATGCGGTGATCGACGCAAGGAACACCTTTCCTACCGTCACAAGCACCGAGGAGATGAAGGAATTGGTAAGAGCTGTCCCAAAATTTCCCTTGGTCCAGACTTCGCTGAGATTTTCATAGAGATGGCCGCCAGGCCATAGCGGCATTGGCACCCGGTTGACGGTCACGAAGTCATGGCTTGCCGCTGCGAACACCATCCAGAACGGCACGAGGATCACGAACAGCATGACCAGCAGGACGACTTGCGACAAAGCATTGAGAAGAGGGGTTCGCTCGATCATCGGATCATCCTCATGCGTAATGGACGCGTCGCTCGACGAAGCGGAACTGGATGAAGGTGAGAACAATGACCAGCAACATGAGCACGATCGACTCAGCGGCTGCCAGCGAGTAATCCTGCGCCTTGAAGCCATCGAAATAGATCTTGTAGACCATCAGCTCCGTGGCACGTGCCGGACCACCATGTGTGGTGATGTCAATGATGCCGAAGCTGTCAACGAAACTGTCGGTCAGGTTGATGATGAGCAGGAAGAACAACGTAGGCATCACCAGCGGCACCTGGATGTCCCACATGCGGCGCAGTGCACCGGCGCCGTCCATCGCACCAGCCTCGGTGAGGGGTCGGGGAATGGACTGCAGGGCAGCGAGGAAGAACACGAAGCTGTAGCCGATCGATTTCCATGCCTGGCACAGGACAACAAGGATCATTGCGTCAAGACCGTCCGTCGCCGGGTTCCAGATGTTCGGGAACCAGTCGTTGATCGCCGCGACGAAGCCGGCATTGGGAGAGAAGATGAAGCGGAAGGCGAGCCCAGCCGCAGGCGCAGCCATGGCGTATGGTATGAAATAGGCAAAGGAATAGATCTGGTGGCCAGGCAGGCGACGGTCAACCAGCAGGGCGAGAAACAGCGACACCGAGATGATGATTGCAGTTGTCGCCACTGCGAAGATGATCGAGACCTGAACCGAGTTCCAGTACTTTGGGTCCTTGAAGACCGTGGAGAAATTCAGCCAGCCCACCCACTGGTTGCTGCCGCCGAAAGGCTGCTCGAGCGTGAAAGCCCAGTACAGCGCCTCGCCGGTTGGCCAGTAGAAGAAGATGAACACCAGCAGCAGCTGCGGCACCACAAGCGCGGTGGCGAGCCAGATGTTGGTGAATGCCGCGTGCCTGAGCAAAGCGTGAGGTCCAGACTATTCGAGGAGAAGGCGCCGGGGTTTGGCCGGGCGGCCTATAAGCCGCCCGGCCCGGTCCCGTATCAGGGCAGCTGCGCGCCCTGGAAGGTCTGCTCGTAGCGGCGCAGGATCTCATTGCCCGTCGCCACTGCATCGTCGATGGCGACCTGGACGTCCTTCTGACCAGCGAAGGCTGCCTCGAGCTCGGACTTGAGAGCCTTGCGGATCGAGGTGTAGTTACCAAGGCGAATGCCACGGGTCACGGGCGTGCCGTTGGATGCGGTCAGCGAAGCGATGGCGAGTTCACGGCCGGCATTCTCGGGCTTCTGGTAGAAGCCTTCCTTGTTCAAAAGCTCAAGGCCATCGGCGCGCACCGGGATATAGCCAGTGTTCTCGACGATGTACTTCTGGCCGGTGTCGGCTGCGGTGACATAGTTGAGGAAGGCTGTCGCCGCCTCATATTCCTGATCCGTCTTGCCCTTCATCACCCACAGCGAGGCGCCACCCACCAGCGTGTTCTTGCGCTCCTTGCCGTCGAGCAGCGGAAGCATCGCAACACCCCAGTTGAAGCCCGTCGCCGTCTGCTTGAAATTGCGGAAATCGGCGATCGATTCAAAAATAGAGGCGCAGCTGCCGTCGGCAAATGCCTGGTCGATATCCTTGCCGGTCTGTTCCGTGTGCAACTCGGCAAAGCCGGCATCGAGCCAGGACTTGTAGTCCTTCATGTGATCGACGTAGGCCGTCTTGTTGAACAGGAGTTCCGCACCGAGCCCGTCATAGCCGTTGTTCATCGTGGCGATGGGCAGGTCGTTCGAGGCAGAGAACTGCTCGAGGGCGGTCCAGGTGTCATAGTCGAGCGCCAACCCGCAAGAGACGCCGGCAGCTTTCATGGCCTTCAAGTCGGCGGCATATTCGTTCCATGTCTTGGGGGCTTCAGTCTTGCCGATCTTCGCCCAAGCGTCCTTGTTCCAGTAGAACATCGCAGTGGAGGAGTTGTAGGGGAAGGACCACATCTCACCCTTGGAGGTGGCGTAATAGTTCTTGATACCGCCAAAATAGGAGTCCCAATCGACGGTCATGCCATGGTCCTTGGCGAACTGCACGGCAGGAATGATGGCATCCGAAAGCATGAAGTTCACGGTACCCGCGTCATAGATCTGGACGATGGTGGGCTGCTGCTTGGCGCGATAAGCCGCAATCGTGTTCTGCTCGGCCTTGTCGTAACCGCCCTGCCCGGTGCACACGGCTTCGTACTTGTCCTGCGACTGATTGAAAAGATCGCAATGCTTCTGCACGACTTCGGCGATGGCGCCAGTGTTGCCGTACCAGAAGTCAAATTTGATTCGCTCCGCGTGGGCGGGAGCTGCGGCGAGAGCGAGCGCGCCAAGGGACGCAGCTGCAATGAGAATTCGGTTCATGTGTTACCTCCGAGTTGGCGGCGAGCGGAACGCTCCCCAACCAACAAGCTAGAGGTCGGTGGATGACGGCTGTGGGACGGATTGGTAAACGAATCCTGACGTTCACATGACGGAAGGGTTCACGCCCCCGCAGCGATCACAACGAAGACATTGCCACCACTGGTCACGAACCGATCGGGAGCGGTGCGCGATACAGAGTAGCACTTCGTGTCGCGCCCGCGCAGGCTCGACCAGGACGTGCACAACTGGCCCCCCGAAATCCGCCATTGGCCTTCGTCGCGCGTGGCGACCGGCGCGTCGAGTGTGATCTCCGCTCGTCCGTCAGGCAACAGTGTCATGTGGCCATAGCGCCAGCCATCGGTTTCCCACCACTGCAGGGTCTGGCCGACCAGCGCATCCTTGAGGTCCGCCTCGGCGAGGTCGCCAGCCGCGGCGCTGCCGCACATGAGAACACAGGCAATCAGGGTCAGACTTCGCATGCCGACTCACCTTTCGATGAAGAATGAATGACATTATGGCGTCATTCTTTCGTCAATCAAAGAAAAACTCGGTGGCATCAACCGGTAACAAAGCTGTCGCGGGTTCTACATGGGGCGGAGCTATCGCTGCGCGCAGCGGCGTGGTGCCGCCACATTCAGGAACACGCCAATGCTGCAGAACGGAAACATCGGAGTTGGCATCTCCGCTCACAAGCGCGCCAACGACCTCTCGGACTTCGGGGTGGAACTCGACATGATCGAGGAACTCGGGGTTGCCACCATCGAACTGCCGACCTATGATATGGATATCGTGGTTGGCGGGCGCATACGCCAATCGCAGATGGATGCCCTGAAGCAGGCCTGCTCAGGCCGCACTGTCGCTTTCACCGTGCACGGTCCACTCGCCATCAACTTCATGGACGAGGATTGGCGGCTTCCCCGCCATCTCGAGGTGCTGGCCGCCTCGCTGGATGTCGCTGCCGAGGTCAAGGCGGCAAATTACGTAGTACACGCCGGCGTGGCGCCGATGCAGCAGGCCGAGGGGTTGGAAGAAGCCTATCTGCGCCAGCGCGAATGGCTGCAGATGGCGGGCGATCTCGCTGCGGAGCGCAACATCACCTTGTGCGTCGAGACGCTGTTCACCGACAATGGCAGCCAGCACACGCCGACACCGCTGCGGTTGGCTCAAGAACTCGCCGCCATCGACCATCCGGCTGTGATGGCGACGATCGACTTCAGCCATTCCTATCTCCGGCTTGATTTCGAAGGTCGGCGGTCAGATTTCCTGAGCGAGGTAGCAGCACTTTCTCCCTTCGCGAAGCATCTCCACATCCACGACAGCTTTGGCCGCCAGGACGATATCTGGATGTTCACGGAAGGCGAACGGCTGGCCTTTGGCCATGGCGACCTGCACCTGCCGGTGGGCTGGGGCGACATCCCCTGGACGGAACTGATGGCGGAATGCCGCTTTCCCCAGGGCGTCGTCTTCAACATCGAGTTGAAAGAGCGCTACTGGTACGCTGCCCGCGAGTGCATTGCCGCCACCAAGTCCCTCGCCGCGCAAGCTCGCACAGTGCTGCGTGAAGCGGCTGAATGAACAGGCAAAAAGGGTGGCGCTTCGCGCGCCACCCTATCTGGTGCCGGGTTCAAGTCCAGAATGCGTCCTGCCGCCTGAAGTTCTTCCACTTCTTTGCCAGATGCGAATCGGCCACAAGCGTCGCGTGGCAATACCAGCCGAGCAGATAGCCAGACGCGAAGTAGGTCTCGATATCAGGCGGAAGTCCCAGTGAATGGATGAAGGCCTTTGCCGTAGCAGCATCATTGTGGGCACCAAGATCTTCCCGAAGGTCGGCAACACTCTTGAGGTATGAACGCACGCCGTTCGACTTGCCAAACAGGCTCCTGAAGAACTCCACGGCATACCGCAGGTTTCTCAGTGCGATGTGCAACTCATGGCGTTCGTCGTCAGGCATGTCCAAAAGATGCTTGCCGCGCTTCAGAGACAGGTGCCGCAATGGGCACGAGCCTGATCGCCAATGGCGATATTTGGACAATCCTCATCACCGCCGAGGCCAGTAAGAACAGCGTACTGCGGCGGCTTTCGGTACCGGGATCAACCCGCACCTGTTTCGGGATGAGGCGACGACAGCGCTCGCGATCCACGATCCTGCCCACGTGCGGTGTGCGGTTCCCCTGCTCGGGCATTGGCAAATGTCGACCACAGAACGCTATTCCCAACAGGCGCAGAGCCTTGAGGCGCAGAGGGAGTTTGCGAACCTACTCCGACGTCTGAGGATAAGGTAACGGACCAATCGACCGACATGACAGCTGAAAGAAGGCACGCGGATGCAATTGACGGCGCCAGGAGCAACGCTAGGATCTGTCGTGGCACCGTCGACAATTTCTGTTATAAATCAAGGTTTTATTGGAGGTTTATGGCGGAGGGAGAGAGCCTGGCAGCCAACTCTCTCTGCTTGTAACCCATTGATCTTGTTAACACCAGGAATTCACAGGGTTCGAATCCCGCACGGTGCTGCGGCAGAAGCCCGGGTCGAAGCGCACCCGCGTGTCCTGCACGTTGCAGCCGGCTTCACTGAAGATGTCGAGTATCTCGGGATCGCCGTGAAACTCCATTCCCGTTTCCTTGAGGATGGTGTCGGCGTTGCGCTCGATGAGCTCGAGCCCCTCGCCCGACAGCACATTGAAGGTTTCCAGCTTGCGCGAGATGAAGGGACCGCGCGCGGCAGACTTCACCTCCTCGGCGCTGGAGGAACGGATGCGGTGCTTGGGGGTCAGTCGGGTCATTGCCGCGCGACTATCGTCCAGGCCGCGCGCAGCGGCAAGCGTGCCAAGAGCACTAGAGCGCAGGATAGGGATGCGCGTGCTGCGACGCGCCGCCTCAGCCCGTCGCGATCAGCTGCCGCGCTGCGGCAAAGACGTCGTGCATGCGCGCTAGGCCTCATCCACGAAGTGACAGCGCGCGCGGGACGCGCCAGAACTCCGCAAGGGCGGCTCATCACGCCGGCAAATTTCCTGCGCGATGGGGCAGCGCGGGTTGAAGGCGCAGCCGGGCGGGACGTCTTCGGGGTTCGGCGGATCGCCGGGCAGCAGCACATGTGTCTTGCGGCGCGTCGGGTCGATCTCCGGAATGGCGGAGATCAGCGCCTGTGTGTAGGGGTGCTTCGGCTCGCCGAGCACGGCGTCCGCTGGGCCTTCCTCGACGATGCGACCGAGATACATCACCGCCACGCGGTCGCTCACATGCTGCACCACCGACAGGTCATGCGAGATGAAGACGTATGAGAGCCGCAGCCGCAGCTTGAGATCGTCGAGCAGATTGAGGATCTGCGACTGGATCGACACATCGAGTGCCGAGACCGGTTCATCGAGCACCAGGAGTCGAGGTTCGAGTGCGATGGCGCGCGCGATGCCGATGCGCTGGCGCTGGCCGCCAGAGAATTCATGCGGGTAACGCGTGGCCGAGGCCGGGTCGAGGCCGACGAGCGCGATCAGGTCCTTCACCTTTGCGGCACGCTCCGCCGTGCTGCCGATGCCGTGGATGTCGAGCGGCTCGGCAATGATCTGCGCGATGTTCATGCGCGGGTCGAGCGAGGCATAGGGGTCCTGGAACACGATCTGGATGTCGCGCCGCTTCTGACGCATGGCAGCGCGCGAGAGCGACAGCAGGTCCTCGCCATGGAACAGCACCTTGCCCCCGGAGGGCTCGATCAGCCGCATGAGCATGCGGGCGAGCGTGGACTTGCCGCAGCCCGACTCGCCGACGATGCCCAGCGTCTCGCCTTCGGCCAGCGACAGGCTCACGTCATTGACGGCGCGGACGAGGCCCTTGCCATCGCGCGCGGGGAAGAACTTTGAGAGGCCCCGGGCCTCGAGCAGCGGCGTCATGGCACGGGGTTCCAGCAGGCGGCGGCATCCTTGCCCAGGGCAATCAGCGGCGGCGCGTCGATGCGGCAGCGTTCCAGTACATTGGGGCAGCGCGCGGCGAAGCTGCAGCCCTGCCCGCGCGCTCCCGGCGGCGGCACGAGGCCGGGAATGGAGGGCAGGCGTTCGCCCTTCCGGGCGCGGCGCGGCGATGAGGTGAGAAGGCCGTAGGTGTAGGGGTGGTGCGGATTGGCGAAGACATCCACCGTGCGCCCCGTTTCGACGATGCGGCCGGCATACATCACGGCGATGGTCTCGCACATCTCGGCCACCATGCCGAGATCATGGGTGATGAGCAGCACGGCGAGGCCCAGTTCCTTCTGCAGCGCCTTGAGGAGCTCCATGATCTGTGCCTGGATGGTGACGTCCAGCGCCGTCGTCGGCTCGTCGGCGATCAAGAGCTTCGGCTTGCAGATGATGGCCATGGCGATCATCACGCGCTGGCGCAGGCCGCCTGAAAGCTCATGCGGATATTGCAGCAACCGGCGCTCGGCGTTGCCGATGCCGACCTGTTTCAGGACGCCGATCACCTGCTCGTCGGCCTCCGCGCGGCGCTGGCCACGGTGCAGCATCAGTGGTTCGGCGATCTGCTCGCCGATGCGCAGTGTGGGATTGAGGCTGGTCATCGGTTCCTGGAACACCATGCCGATGCGGTCGCCGCGGATTTTCTGCATCTCGCGCTGCGTGGCGGCGGCAAGGTCCTTGCCGTCAAACAGGATGCGTCCCGCGTCGATGCGTGAGGGTGGGCTTGGCAGCAGGCGCATGATGGTCTGCGCGGTGACGCTCTTGCCGCAGCCTGACTCGCCTACGAGGCCCAGCGTGTGCCCGGCCTTGAGTTCGAAGGAGACATCCTCCACGACGCGGACCGGGCCCTGCTCCGTGCTGAAGCCGACTGTCAGGCCATCGACGCGGAGCAGGGCATGTTCACTCATTCAAACACGACACGCGGGAAGTAGAAGGAGACAACCCAGTTCGGCATGTCGACGATCTCGCTGATGCGCAGGTCGCCACACACCGAGCACAGCATGTAGGCATCGACGGCGTTCATGTTGTAGCGCTTCGAGAGAAGATCGATCATGCCGGTGACGGCGGCCTTGGCACCTTCCATGAGATCGGGGCCGATGCCGGTGGTCACCTCATAGCCCTTCACGTCGAGGTGGCGGGAGACAGGGCCGGGCGTGGTGAAGCGCGGAAAGGCGAGGTTAGCACCGTTGACGAGATCAAATCTGGCCTGCAGCGAGCACGGGCTTTCAATCGCTGTGCCGCAGACTTCGCCGTCGCCCTGGCAGGCATGGGTGTCGCCAACGCTGAACAACCCGCCCGCCACCTCGACGGGGAGATAGAGTTCGGTGCCTGCCGCCATGTCGCGGATGTCCATATTGCCGCCCATGCGGCGCGGCGGCACGATGGAATGGGTGCCGGTCTCAGCCGGGGCGAGGCCGATGGTGCCACAAAAAGGCTTCAGAGGCACGCGACCGCCGGGACCGAACATGGCAGGCGCCATGGTTGTGGCGTCATATCTCCAGATGTGCAAGGCAGGGTCCTTGAACTGGTCTGCCAGCAGGCCGAAGCCCGGGATGTTGGCCGTCCAGCCCCAGCCCGAGGGTGCAAAGTCGAGCAGCGTCACCTTGATGGCGTCGCCGGGCTGAGCGCCTTCGACGAAGACGGGACCGGCAACGGGGTTGACCTTGCCGAAGTCGAGCGCCTTCAGGTCGGCGAGTGTCGACTTGGCGTTGAGCTGGCCGCCGGAGGAATCGATAGGGTGGAACTCCACCGTCTCGCCCGGCGTGATGCGGACGACCGGCGGATTGTCGCGGTTCCAGCCGAAATGGCACTGGTGGTCATGGATGGTGTGGTTGCAGACGTGTTTTGTCATGGTGCCCTCAATGACAATGCTCCCTTCCCCGCGGGGGAAGGGAGCATGCGTGGTTTGATCAGCCTACTGAGCGTCCCTGGCGTAGATGTAGTCGTAGTTCACCGGAATATGGATCGGGTCGGTGAACAATGTGGCGTCGCCGCCCAGGCGTTCGGAATGATAGGTGAAGCGCTTCTCGTTGAAGATCGGTGCCCAGGGCGCATCCTTCAGCACGTCGTCAAAGATCGCCTTCCACTCGGTGATGCGGGCGTCCTTCTGGTCGTCCTTCACCATCGCGTCTGCCTTGGTGGCACGCTCGTCGAGTGCCTTGTTGCAATACCTGGACCAGTTCCAGCCGCCCTCAACGGCGCCGGCACAGCCGAGGATGCCATAGTAGAAGTTGGCCGGATCCGGGAAATCGGCGATCCAGGCCATGCCACCCGACCAGATCATCGGCGCCTTGCCAGCGCCGCCGGCGGCAATCACCTCGGCCTGCGCGAGCGAGCGGATTTCCGCCTTGATGCCGACGGCCGCGAGGTCCTGCTGGATCGCCTGGGCGATACGCGGGTTCGGGTCGACGTTCATGACATAGAGCTCGGTGTTGATCTCGCCCACGCCTGCTTCCGCCAGCAGCTTCTTGGCGCCCTCGGGATCATAGCCATAGCCCTTGTTGTCCGGGTTGTAGCCGGGCATGGCGGGCGGCAGCGCCTGGCTGGCCGGCACGCCGCGGTTGTTGATGAGGCGGACAATGCGGTCCTTGTTGATGGCCATGTTCACCGCCTGGCGTACCTTCACATTGTCAAAGGGCGGCTGGGTGACGTTCATGGTGACGTAGCCAGTGTGCAGCTGGTCGCCCTCGGCGATCAGCGGTTTGTTGGCGGGGTCGGCCATCAGTTCGGCGAACTGGGCGGGCGGAATGCCGTCACCCACGATGTCGATCTCGCCCTTCTTGAGGCGCAGCACCGCCACCGTCGGATCCTGGCCGAACTCGAAGGTCACGCCGTCGAGATAGGGCACGCCGGCGCGGAAGTAGTCCTTGTTGCGCTCGAGCTTGATCGACTGGCCGGGCACCCATTCTACGAACTTGAAGGCGCCTGTTCCCACAGGCTTCTTGCCCCAGTCCGCACCCGCCTTCTCGACTTCTTCCTTCGGCACCACGTAGCCGAAGTTGATGGCCATCAGGTGCAGGAAGGTGGCATCAGGGCGGGTGAGCTTGAAGATCACCGTCTTGTCGTCGGGCGTCTCGATGCCGGACAGCGTGGTGGCCTTGCCGCCCACCACGTCGTCATAGCCGGCGATCATGCCGAAATAGCCGCCGCCGGGGCTCTGCGTTGCGGGGTTGACCGCGCGTTCGAAGGAATACTTAACGTCGGCGGAGGTCATGGTCCGGCCGTTGTGGAACTTGACACCGTCACGCAGCTTGAAGGTGTAGGTAAGGCCGTCATCCGAGACGGTGTAGCTCTCGGCGAGGTCGGGCACGAGTTCGGTGGTGCCCGGCTTGTAGTCCATCAGACCGTCGAAGATCGACTTGATGACCGACCAGTTCTGCCAGTCATAGCCCACCTGCGGGTCGAGCGTGGTGAGGTCGTTGTTGAAGGTGACCGTTGCCTGGCCGCCCTGCTTGGGGGCGTCCGCCATGGCGAGCGGGGCCGCAGCCAGCAAGGCCAGCGCAGCCACGGCCGAAATCAGCAGTTTCTTCATCGAGCTTCTCCCTGTTGTCGTTTGTTCGTTTGTGTATGTTATCTCAGCGCAAGCGGATGCGCGGGTCAATCAGCGGCGACACGAGGTCGGCGATGAGGTTGCCGAGCACGATGAAGCAGGCAGCAACGATGGTCACCCCCATGATCACCGGGATGTCCAGCGACTGGATTGCCTGCCACATCAGCTGCCCGATGCCCGGCCAGCCAAAGACATTCTCCACCACCACGACGCCCGACATGAAGATGCCGACATCGAGGCCGATCATCGCCACGATCGGCAGGATGGCGTTGCGGAAGCCATGCTTCATGGTCACCCGCCACTCGCTCATGCCCTTGGCGCGCGCTGTCCGGATGTAGTCGTTGCGCAGCACCTCGATCATCGAGGAGCGCATCATGCGCGAATACCAGCCACCGCCCGCGAGGCCGAGCGTAAGGGCGGGCAGAATGAGGTTGGAGAGCTTGCCGTAGCCTCCCAGCGGGAACCAGTTCCAGAGATAGGCGAAAAGATAGAGCAGCGTGAGACCCAGCACGAATTGCGGGGTGGACACGCTGACGAAGGACAGTGTCATGGCCGCCTTGTCGGCAAAGCGGCCGCGCCGGGTGGCGGCATAGATGCCCGCCGGGATGCCGATCAGCAGTTCGGCGATGATGGCGCCCAGCATGAGCAGCAACGTGGGCGGAAGGCGCGAGACGACGAGCGGACCCACCTCGGATTTTCGCGCGTAGGACATGCCAAGGTTGCCGGTGACGAGGCGGCCCAGGTAGCGCGCATATTGCTCCGGGATGGGCTTGTCGAGGCCGAGCTGGATGCGGATGTTGTCGCGCATCTGGGGTGTTGAGTTGCGCCCGGCGATCATCGCCACCGGGTCCGCCGGAATCATGAAGGTGAGGCCGAAGGTGACGATGCTGACGCCGAGCAGGATCAGCAACGAGGCGGCGAGGCGCCTAGCGAGGTAGTGCAGCATCAGCCCCTCCCGCGCTGGGTGGGGTCGAGGGCATCACGCAGGCCATCGCCCACCAGGTTGAAGGCCAGCGCGAGGATGAGGATCGCAGCACCCGGGATGAAGACCAGCCACGGGGCGTTGAGGAAATAGGACTGGCTTTCGAAGATCATCATGCCCCAGGCGGGGGTGGGTGGCTGCACGCCACGCCCGAGGAAGGACAGCATGGCTTCCAGCAGCACCGTGGTGGCGATGCCCAGCGTGGCATAGACAATGACCGTGGGGATCAGGTGGGGCAGCAGGTGGCGGAGCAGGATGCGGCCATTGCCGGCGCCCAGGGCGCGTGCGGCCTCGATGTATTCGCGCTCCGAGAGCGAGACCGTCTCGGTGTAGATCACCCGCGCGATCTGCACCCAGTTCACCAGCGCGATGACGAGGATGACGATGTTCAATCCCGGCTTGAGGATTGCCGCCAGCGCGATGGCCAGCAGCAGCGGCGGAAAGGCCATCATCAGGTCGGTCAGCCGCATGATGGAGGCCCCGGTCCAGCCGCGCATATAGCCGGCGACGAGGCCCAGCGCGGTGCCGATGGTGACGGCAATGCCGTTGGCCACGATGCCGATGAGCAGCGAGGTCTGGGCGCCAAAGAGCAGGCGCGAGAACTGGTCGCGGCCATTGGTGTCGGTGCCGAACCAGAAACGCCAGCCCGGAGGCAGGGGCGAGCCTTCATCCGTCAGCCCGTCGAAGAACTGTTCAGTCGGGTTATAGGGCGCAATGACGGGGGCGAAGATGGCGGCCATGGCGAAGATGAAGATGACCACGAGACCCACTATCGCCAACTTGTCGCCGCGGAAGCGCTTCCACGTGTCGCCCATGAACCTGCCTGAAATCCGTAGCCATCGAAGAAGCGGCAAGTCTATCGGTCAAAATCCCGGGTGTGGCAAGGCCCCACATTCGATCGTTGGCACTTGTTGGTGGGCGCTTTCTGATATAGAATCCAGCAATCTTAATTACTTGGGGGCGAACGCTATGCGCAAGACTTTGCTATCGGGATTGTTTGCATTTTCGATGCTTGTTGGCATGCAGCAGTTTGGCATCCAGCAGTCTTTTGCTGAACCCAAACAGGGCGGAGCAGCGGTCATCACCTTCAACAATGATTTCACGACTCTTGATCCCCAGGTCGGCTACGACTTGCAGAACTATGTTGCAATTCGCAGCATCTTCGACAGGCTGATGGACTACAAGCCCGGCACAGTCGAACTCGTTCCGTCGCTTGCGGAAAAGTATACAATCTCCGAAGACGGAAAAACCTATACGTTCAACCTTCGCAAGGGTGTGAAGTTTCACAATGGTCGTCCGCTGACCTCGGCCGACGTCAAGTACTCCCTCGAGCGCGCTGTGAATCCGGCCACCCAGTCGCCGGGTAGCGGTTATTTCAGTGCGATTGTCGGGTACGACGAACTTTCGGCGGGCAAGGCAACGGAGCTTTCAGGTATATCGACGCCGAGCGATGATGTTGTGGAAATCAAACTCAGCCGGGCCGATGCCACCTTCCTCTATTCCATGTCACTTCACTTTGCGTCGGTTGTTCCTAGAGAGGAAGTTGAGAAGGCAGGAGCCGACTGGGGGAAACAACCTGTCGGGTCAGGCGCGTTCAAGTTCGTCGAGTGGATACCGGGCCAACACGTAATCCTGGAGCGCAACAAGGATTACTGGCTTTCCGGCGTCCCGTATCTTGACCGACTGACATACGAATTTGGTCAGGATCCCACCGTCTCAGTCCTTCGTCTCAAGAAGGGGGAAATTGATGTTGCTGGCGACGGCGTGCCGCCCGCGCAGTTCGCAGCAGTTACCACTGACCCCTCCACAAAGGACCTGGTGGCGATGGGCGACTGGCTTCAGACTGCCTTTATCACCATGAACGTTACTCAACCACCATTCGATAAAGTTGAAGTCCGCCAAGCGGTCAACATGGCCATCAACCGTGACCGGATTGTTCGCCTCATTAATAACCGGGCCAACCCAACCTTCCAGGTTCTGCCTCCGGCGATGCCGGGATATGATCCGGAATACAAGGGCTATGGCAATGACATCGAAAGGGCAAAGAAGCTGCTCGCCGATGCTGGATATCCTGACGGATTTGACACGGAACTCTACGCCATGAACGTTGATCCGCATCCTCGTATCGCGCAGGCGATCCAACAGGACCTCGCCGCCATCGGCATCAAGGCCGAGATACGCTCACTCGCCCAAGGTGAAGTAATCGGGGCCGGTGGATCCGGCAAGGCACCCATGATCTGGTCGGGCGGGATGGGCTGGTTGACAGATTTTCCAGATCCCGCAGGTTTCTACTCCGCGATCCTAGGCTGTGCTGGTACGTCGGAGGGTGGTTGGAACTGGGCCAAATACTGCAACAAGGAAATAGACGCGCGGGCCGCAAAAGCGGATTCGATGACAAAACCCGATCAGGCAGCTGCGCGCATTACAGAATGGCAATCCATCTTCCGGGATGTCATGAAGGATGCTCCGTGGGCTCCGGTCTACAATGAGAAGCATATCACGTTCCATTCCGACCGGATTGGTGCAGACCCGAGCGTGTTTGTTGATCCCTTCGACACGCCGCTGAACTATCGCTACATCTATGCGAAGGACGTCCAATAAACGCGATAAGCCGCAGCGGCGGTGAGACCTTCCGAATATGCAGGCTACGACGCAACAGGGCTGGCTGAACTCGTACGAAGGCGTGAGATCACATCTTTAGAACTCGCTTTATCGGCCATAGATGCAATCGAAAAGGTGAATCCTCGCCTTAACGCTGTTGTTGAGATCTTCCCGGACCTTATCGATCGGCTACGCCGGCAGGTGCCGCGTACTGGTGTGTTTGCGGGCGTTCCCATCCTCAACAAGGATCTACTCGCCGATGCGGGACGGAAACTGGAGATGGGCAGCGAATTGGCGCGAGGCTTCGTCGCTCCCTACACGGATTGCCTGCCGGGACGTCTCAAGCGGCAGGGCGCCGTTGTACTCGGCAGGACTACCACTCCTGAATTCGGCATGGCCACCGTGACGGAGAGCCGGATCGCCGGGATTACGCGAAACCCCTGGGATCTTGATCGCACCCCTGGTGGATCGAGTGGTGGATCGTGTGCAATGGTGGCTGCACGGGCCGTACCCATTGCCACGGCAACTGACGCAGGAGGTTCTATCCGTAGCCCAGCTGCGCATTGCGGCCTCGTCGGTCTGAGGCCCTCACGTGGCCGTATATCACAAATGCCCTTCAGAGCTGATCCCCTTGTGGGACTGTCAGTCAGTTTTGTAGTCACGAGATCGGTCCGCGACTGCGCGCTTGCCCTGGATGTGTGTCAGGGTCGAGAGCCAGGCGATCCATATGGCATGGAAGTAACAGCTGGCTCTTTCACCCACAGCATGAGGACGTCAATGGCGCGTCTTCGCGTCGCCTTTGCTGAAGCGCCCTGGTCCGGCGATAGCGTCAGCCCCGAGATGCTCCATGGGCTCCATAAGACGATCCGGGTATTCGAGGCGCATGGGCACACTGTGGAGCAGGCCATGCCGAGATTCGATTGCAGTGGCTTTTCATCGGCCATTCTCGACGTCTGGTGCTGCAATATTGTACATTCGATTGATGCGCTTGCCAAAAAATTTGGTCGTCAACCAAGTTGCGACAATATTCAATCCTCGATATTGGCCTATTACCGTCGCGGAAAGAAACTCACCCTTGATGGTCTGATGAACGCACTCGGTATTATCGACAACACCAATCGAATCGTTGGTCAGTTCTTCCAGAATTATGATTTGTTCGTCACGCCTACATGTCTGTCGACAGCCCCTCGTATCGGTGAACTCAACTGCGACCCAGCTGGTGAAGTCGATGCTGAACGGTGGGACAGATCGATGAACCGCATCGACGCATTTATGGCGGTGTTCAATGCGTCGGGGCATCCCGCGATCTCGGTACCGGTTCACTCGACTGACCAGGGGCTCCCCGCGGGAATCCAAATAGTTGCCAGGTTTGCGGAGGAGGAACGTCTTATTCAGGCCGCGCTGCTGCTTGAAGAGGAGTTGCCGTGGAAGGATCGGTATCCGGCTTGTTCGGTTAGAGATTAGCAGTGTGCTGTTGATGGCTTCGCGAGTCGAAGTGAATCTTGGGAGGTCATTGAGAGCTTCAGACCGACCTAGAAGAATGCCAACCACGCGCAACAGTAGGAGAACACCATGGCCCAGCATTGCGGCCTGTGCCTGTTGATTTGCACTGAGAGTTGACCCGGGAGGGGCACAAGTTTCCACTGAGAATTGACCCATGTTCTGACCTTCCCCCTGGCATTT
>NZ_JBAXGR010000068.1:0-19779 GCF_037139295.1 Aestuariivirga sp. | reverse complement strand
TGAACTACGCCCGCGTGGCGTGTAGGTTAATGGAGCGGCAGCGGGGCGGCAAGGGGGTGTGAGTTCGCGTTGAACCCAACTTCCGACTTCAACCAGGCACAGGCAGGGCAGCGATATACAGGCAGGGCAGTGATATACAGGCAGGGCAGTGATATGTGGTGTGGTCTCTTACGGAGAAAGAAATCTCGCTACTCCCCCTCACTGGGGGAGTGAAGCACACGGATTGTCGGCATAGGCGGTCAGGTCCCGACTGACGGAACCAGAGTGAACATATATGTTCCCTCCGGCCCCGCACTGCCGGCTGTTACCCACTGCGGCGTCGGATAGAGATGAAGCTCCATTCCAGCTTTGAAAGACAATTGGCCCCTTCCAGTAAGCCCGTACGTCACCACCAACGTTATTGGAAAACGAAATGCCGCCGTTGATCGTCGCGTGCCCCTCGTCGGTACAAATTCCGCCGCCCCATGACTGCGACACCTGCTCCAGGAAACAGTTAGAGCCAGACGGAGGTTGCCATTGCAGAATGACGTGAATCAGCCGGGGAAGCGAGGTGGTTCCTTTAGCAGTGCCAGCACGGGGCTGATGGAAATCTGACTTTCGCCGCGCATCTCCACTTGTGCAAAATCGAGAGAGGCCACCTCATGGTCTACCAGCAAGCGCATGGTCTCAGCATCACGGCCTTCAAGCGCACAAGCCCTTTCCAGGGTCCGATAGTCATCAATAGTCGCTGGGAGGTCGTCGGCGAACTCCTTCATCATTTCAAGCCATGGCAGCACGACAATACGGGCTGCCTCGGCAAGGCCCGCGCGTCTAGACTCTTCAAGTTCTGTTACTGACAGTCCATGTCGCAATAGCAACTGGCGCATTTCTGCGCCGGTTTCTATTTCGAGCTGATGAAGAGCTGTCCACTGCCATTGCCGAAAGGAATCCTTCTGCTGTTCAGCGATGCAACGATACATAGCCATGCCGAAAACCTCGCCCTGCCACGCGTCTTGCAAACGAGATTTAACATCAGGACCTAACAGGTGTGCCGAAACGATCATTGTCGTTGTATAGGGATGAGGCGCTGCTCGATCAAGTTCATCACAGGCCTCGCAGCTTGAACCTAGGGCAAGCCAGGCGCAGCGAACTCCAGACGGAGGCTGCCATTGCTGTCAGGTGCCTGAAAGAAACTGGTGGAGGCCGACCAGCGCAGATCAGCGGCTGCAAGGACACAGATAGCTGATGCGATGAGGGGCCACGCTCAGGCCTCAGCGGCTCGATTGCTTGAACCGAGTACAGTGTTGCTGCGCTCGTGCGCAAAGTGGGAAGGCGCATTGCTTAGCCGGTAGTATCGTTCTCACGCCAAACGATGGGACGAACCAAAGGCAACGTTACAAAAGTTCATTTATCATATTGGATTTAGATATAAGTAAATCCACGATATTGTAAGTCAGTGAGCGTTGTCATCTAAATCGTTCTTCTCGAAAACAGACGCCGGCGCGAGATTCGTATGACAGTCACGTCCATCCTCATGAACAAGCACTTGCCGCTCGTATCTGTCAGCCCGACTGCGAGAGTCGAAAGCGTAATTGAGCTAATGAAGAAGAACGGCGCTGGCTCGGTAGTCGTTGTTGGAGATTGTGGTCAATTTGAAGGGATGATCACAGAGCGTGATATCTTCAAGGCGATCGATACGCGCCTTTCTGTTGTTCAATCGCTCCTGGCCAAGGATATCATGTCGAGCCGGGTCGAAACTTGCACAGTCGATGACTCTGAAGCCAGCCTCATGGAGCGAATGGTTGAGACCGGTGTTCAGCACTTGCCGGTTGTCAGCGGTGGTGAAGTGATAGCTGTCGTCTCGATAGGCGACTTGGTTGAGGTACGGGTCAGGAAGATCCGGACCATGCTTCAGGAAATTGAAGATGTCTTGCACATCGAGAAGCATCTTGAGTACTTCACGCGCAATTTGAAGCCGTTCATGTTGTTAAATTCGCCGTCAGCGCTCAAGCAGAATTCATCTCTGCCACGAGAACAAAGACAAGCTGGGTGACGCGTCACGCATCTGCACGCCGGGAACAACAGCACCCCATGTTGCTGCGCACGCAGATGCGATCGCAGTGGAATTGTACAGGCGGACATTCAAGCACGCCGGTCACGACCCCGCTGCGCGGGCGCCATTGGAATGGTGGCAGTTCACCGAGGCAGACCGCCCCAGACGTGGCGGGTGAGTGGGGAGTCGACACGGGCAAGAGAGAGCAGTAGTTCTGGTCACACTGTCCATAGCAATACGCAGGACCAGATTGAGCCTGCGAAGGCGTCAACCAGGCGGCAGCAAGAAGTGCCCGCAGCGAGCGGAATGAAAATGAATATACTGCAGCGCCAAATCGACGGAATTACGCTGGTCGACCTGTCAGGCCGGCTTGATAGCTCGGTATCCGGCCAGGTGATGGATCAGCTCAATGAGATCGTGAACTCAGGGGTCACCAGGTTGATCGTCAACTTGCGTCACGTGAGTTATATCAGCAGTGCTGGGCTGCGGAGCATTCTGGTTGCTGCGAAACTGGTCAGGTCTGGCAATGGCGAAATGCGACTGTGCCAGCCGAATGGTTTGCTGAAAAGAACCCTCGAAGAGTCAGGCTTCGCCAATCTGATCCGAATTGACGATGAAGAAGGCCAGTCCATCGCCGCGCTGCGCGCCCCATGATTGGCGGCGGGCGACCCCATTGCCAGGGGAAGACAGCATGCGCATAGCGGTTTCGGGGTCCCACTCGCTTGGGAAGTCAACAATCGTCAATGACTGGGTGTCGGCACATCCGGAGTACGCCCGCGAGGAGGAGCCCTACCGTGCCTTGAGCCTCCATGGCCCGTATGAAATCCGCTTTCGGGACGAGTCCACAAGATTGCACAATGGCATTCAGCTCTATTACAACATCAGCCGCATTCATCGCTATGCCAGCCAGCAAGACCGCGTCATCTTCGATCGCGCACCGATCGATTACATCGCCTACTCACAATATACCGCCGATCAGGGCACGACGGACATCGATCAGTCATTCGTTGAGTCCATGATCCCCGCCGTGAGGGAATCGCTTGATCGAATCGACCTGCTTGCCTTTGTGCCGCGATCAGATGAGTGGCCAGTCATTCTCGAGAATGACGGAATCCGACCGGTTGATGAGGCATATCGGGATAGTGTTGATGACATCTTCAAGCAGATCTACCGCCATGGCCGCTTTGGTCTGTTTCCCGGGCGCGGCAGTCCTCGGGTGATCGAGCTTGTTGGCCCGCCTCAACAGAGGATCGCGCAGATCGGCAAGGTCCTCAGCGACGTTCATGCCAGTGGATGATGTGACACCCCTGACCTGAATTTCGCAGTTTCGTTCATGGGTGTTGCGCGAGTTCCGGACAGGAAATTGCGGCACCTGCAGCGCAACCCGGATGCGGCATTCAAACCGGCATTTTACGCACGCGCCGGGTGTCAGACTTCGGATTGCTTGTTGGGCGGCAGGTAGTCCACGGTCGTGTCATGGCTCATCAGCAGCGCCAGCTTGTAGTCGGCAGGGTTGAGCAGCTGCTCGCACTCATGCTTCAGGAAGGCGCCCGTCGCCATTGCGTGAACCGAGTGGGCGGTTGCGTGGATGACATCGGGAAACGAGAAGATCCCAAGTCCGTCATACTCACCCATTCGGTTATACATGCTGATGATCGAACCCTTGAAGGCCTCTGCCAGCTTCACGGATGTGGCGTAACGGTCCAGCGGATTGCGCCGCATTGTTTCGAATGATTTTGGATTGAACTTCCATTGTACCAGGAAGTGGGGCACCCGCCGTCTCCATCCATACATTGGACTCGGACAGTATCATGGTCGGCCCGTGCGGCACAATTCGGGAGGCGGCTTCGTACAGTGCCTGGAATTGCAGGAGGCACGCGCGGATTTCGCATGGCGCATCAGGCATGTTGCACGCCGTACGTGAGCCGCCACATCTCAGCGCAACCTCAGCTTCATGACCGGCAAAGAAAAACGGCGGGGGTTCACCCCGCCGTTCTTGTACTCCGCCTGCGGACGACTGCCGCGGCTCAGAACTTACTGGTTGCAGTTGGTTCCTGCGGCGCAGTCATCGTCATTGCCGCTCGACGACTTGGTCGTGGTGGTTCCGGTGGTGGTGGAGCCGCTGCTCGAGTCGTCGTCGCTCGAGTCGTCATCGCTTGAGTCGTCGTCGCTCGAGTCATCGTCCGGACCGTCGTTCGAGTCGTCATCGTTTGAATCGTGGTCGGGGCCGTCGTCATTGCCGCCGCCCGAGCTGCCGCTGCCCGAGCTGTCGCTGCCGCCGTCGTTTCCGCCACCATCACCACCGTCGCCGCCATCGTCATCGGCGAAGGCCGGGCTTACCTTGACGGCAGCCGCGGTGGCGAACAGTGCCAGCGCACCCAGTCCAAGGTTGGAGAGAAGCTTTCTGCGGTCGATCATGCTCATCTTGTTGTCTTCCATTTGGGTGTCTCCTGAACAGCGTGTAACTCCAGTAAGGGTAGAGCTTAGCCAACATTCCCTGTCGCCATCCTGACAAACGTTGTTTTCTGCAGATTGCGACAAATTCAACCGGGAATGGCAGTGCGTCACCTGATCTGGGTGGGAAAGGCCTGCCGCAGCCTTACCTCTGCGCCGGGTCGAAGGCCTTGAAGTGCTTCGACAGCTTCAGGCCCTGGCGCTGGTAGTTGGAACCAATCCCCTGGCCATAAACCCACTCAGGCGCTTGCGTGAGTGGTTCATAGACAAGGCGCCCGATGATCTGCCCGTCCTCGAGGATGAAGGGCACCTCACCTCTCTATTTGTCGCAATAGCCCAGCTGGGCGTAGGTCTGCCCGCTGCCCGGCTTTACCGCGGTGCATAAGGTCTGCAGCAGCGCACCGATGTTGCCCGCGCCATAGCCGCCATAATCGGCGGCGGGAAACTCCCTGTTCTGGCCGAACTGCGAAGAATAGTTGTCCTTGATCACGTTGGGGTCGCTCGAACCCCATGACGTGACGCCCACCACCACGTTCAGAAATGATGCCGTGCCCGGCGTCGCACCGTCGTTGAGGTCGGCGTTACGATAGCCGAAGTTCACCACCCATGGGCCGCCGCTCGATCCGCCGGTGAAGTTGGTGCCCTGCCACATCTGCCTGGCATTGCGCACGTTGGTGAGGAAGGTGGGGCCGTCCGCCCGCTGCATGATGGTGCCGAAATCCATGTTGAAGGGATAGCCAAGCGTGGCGGTCGCCGCCGTCCAGGTGTTTCGAGTCTTGGTCGAGCGGGTGAAGGAATAATTGTTCCAGCCATAGGTCATCCAGCCCACCTGGTCGCCAATGAACTGGTTGGAGCCGTTCTTGCCGATGATGAACACGGCGAGGTCATTGCTGCGCGCCGCGCCGACGCCCGAGTCCCGACCGGTCAGCCAGGTTTGCGCCAAGGTGATGTATTCCGCGGTCCAGGCACCGTAGGGTTCCATCTGCTGCGTGCTCGCATCCGCCGGGCCATAGAAGCCGGGGCGGAAGGTCCAGCCGGAAAAGAATCCGTCATTCGAGCCGAAGTCGGCGACGCAGTGCGCGGCCGTCAGCAGCACGCTGCGCATGATGAGGCTGGCGCTGCACCAGGAATTGCCGTCCGGCGTGGCGAACTCAAGCCGCCCGATGGTGCGGTAGGGGTAGGTGGTGCTCAGGCGGTTGGCCTGCGAGGCACTGGCGGCGGCCGGCCCGTCCTGCACCCGCACGGAGGTATAGGGAATGCCGAAACTGCCAAAGGCCCGGGCCGAGGCCGTTGCCGCCCGGTTGCGCGAGGCGCCGCTCAGGCGGGCATCCGGCGCAGTGTCGACCCGGATATCTCTGTCGGCGGGTGCGGCGAGGCGATTGCGCATCGGCTTGCTCGCGCCGCCCTGCGGCGCGACGGCAGGCGCCTGTCGCAACACCACGCCTGCGTTCGCGTGGGCTTCCGGAGCGGGCAACAGGCACGTCAGGCCAAGGATCACGGCGAGGCTGGCGGGGGCGTGTCGGCGCATCTTCTCAACTCCCTGAAGGCAAATTGCTGGTGGCATGGGCTCGTATCTGCTTCAGGTGAAAAATACACTCTTAGATAGATTATTGATAGCCAACCCACGACAAGAAATGCCGCAACAATCGGTTACAAGATGATGCCCTGCGTGCCTGCAAACGAAACCGGCGGGGAATGACCCCGCCGTTCTGGTACTCCGCCTGCGGACGACTGCCGCGGCTCAGAATTTACTGGCTGCAGTTGGTCCCCGTGGCGCAACAGCATCGAGCCCAAGGTTGGACCGAAGCTTTCTGCGGTCAATCATGGTCGTCTTGTTGCCTTCGATTTGGGGCTCTGCTGAAAGGCATGTGACTGCGTTACGGATGAACCCTAGCCAACATTCCGTGTCGCCGTACCGTCAGCGCTGCGCCGGGTCGAAGGCCTTGAAGTGCTTCGACAGCTTCAGCCCCTGGCGCTGGTAATTGGAGCCGATGCCCTGGCCATAGACGCGCTCGGGCGCTTGCGTGAGTGGTTCATAGACAAGGCGCCCGATGATCTGCCCGTCCTCGAGGATGAAGGGCACCTCGTGGCTCCGCACTTCCAGCACCGCGCGCGCACCTTCTCCGTGGCCTGACGAATGCCCGAAGCCGGGGTCGAAGAAGCCCGCGTAGTGAACGCGGAACTCGCCCACCAGCGGGTTGAACGGCACCATCTCGGCGGCAAAGGCCGGCGGCACGCGCACCGCCTCCTTGGAGGCGAGGATGTAGAACTGGTCAGGGTCCAGCACCAGCGAGCCGCGCTGCCAGATCGGCTCCCAGAAATCGTGCACGGCAAGCGCCCCCTTGGCGTCAACGTCGACGAGCCCCGCATGGCGCTTGGCGCGAAAGCCCACAGGGCCATCCGCACCAAGCGTCGAGAGATCGACGGAAAGTGCCAGCCCGTTGTCGATGTTCACCTCGCCTGACGAGATGAGGCCTTCCGTGTCGTGCAGCTCGCGGATCAGCGCGTCGGTGGCAAGGCTCGCACCCTGGCGGAAGCGGATCTGCGACAGGCGCGAGCCCTCGCGCACCAGGATGGGGAAGGTGCGCGGCGAGATCTCGGCATAGAGCGGGCCCTCATAGGCCTCCGGCACCTTGTCGAATTCCTGCGCGTAGTCGGTGATGACGCGGGTGAAGATGTCGAGCCTGCCGGTGGAGCTCTTGGGGTTCGCCGCGGCGGCCACACCCTTGGGAAGCTTGAGGGCCTCCTGAAGCGGCACGATATAAACGCAGCCCGTCTCCAGCACCGCGCCTTCGGTCAGCGGCATGCGGTGAAGCGCCAGTTCCTTCACCCGTTCCGCCACCGTGGCGCGCGGGCCGGGCAGGAAGGAGGCGCGCACCCGGTAGGCCCAGGGTCCCAGCCGCAGGTCGAGGCTGGCGGGCTGGATCTGGTCGGCATCTACCGGGCGGGCAAGGCGGATCAAGCCCTCCTCGCAATAGCGGGCGATGGCGCGGGCGGGCAGAATGCCACGGGTCTCGGAACGGGTTCCCATGCCCATCACATGGCGGAAATGATGCAGCCTTGGCAAGTGTCTTCGCTGTGGAAAACCCTGCGATATGGGCTAAACTGCCGCCATGTATGAAAGCATCACCCAGGGCGTAAAGGTCATCGTCCATCCCAAATACCTCGACGGCCAGTCGAAGCCGGAGGAGGGTCATTACGTCTGGGCCTATTCCATCACCATTGAAAACCACAGCCGCGAAACGGTCACGCTGCGCACCCGCTACTGGAAGATCACCGATGCGGCGGGCCACGTGCAGGAGGTGCGCGGTGCGGGCGTGGTGGGCGAGCAGCCTGCCATCAGCCCGGGCGACAGCTACAGCTACACTTCGGGCTGCCCGCTGAAGACCTCGTCAGGCTTCATGGCCGGCGCCTACCAGATGCAGCTGCCATCGGGTGAATTCATCAATGTCGAGATCCCGCCCTTCTCGCTCGACAGCCCGCACGAGAAACACGCCATCAACTGAAGTGACCATGACAGGCAAAACCTATTCCACCGAGGAGATGCTGGCCCGCCTCATCGCCTTCGACACGACAAGCCGTGACGGCAACATCCCCTTGATCGAATTCGTCGAGGACTATCTCGACGGCTGGGGTGTGCCGCATTTCCGCGTTGACTATGAGACCAACCGCAAGACCAACCTCTTCGCCACCATCGGCCCGGCCATAGCAGGCGGTATCGTGCTGTCAGGCCATACCGACGTGGTGCCGGTCGATGGCCAGCCCTGGACGTCTAACCCCTTCGAGCTCACGGCGCGTGACGACAAGCTCTTCGGCCGCGGCACCTGCGACATGAAGGGCTTCCTTGCCGTCTGCCTGGCGGAAGTGCCCAACTTCCTCAGGGCTAACTTGCAGTCGCCCATCCACCTGGCGCTGTCGTGCGATGAGGAGGTGGGCTGTAAGGGCGTGCGCCCGCTGGTCGCCCACATGCGCGACAATCTGCCCAAGCCGCGCGCCGTCATCGTCGGCGAGCCGACCTCCATGAAGGTGGTCAACGCCCACAAGAGTGCGGTGACCTTCCACACCGAGGTCACCGGCCATGAGGCGCATTCCAGCCTCACCCACCACGGCGTCAACGCCATCATGGTGGCGGGCGAGCTGCTGTCCGAGATGGGCCGCATCCGCGAGCATCTGATCGCGGTGGGTGACCCGACCCACCGCTTCGATCCGCCCTATTCGACGATCCATGTGGGCGTCATCGCGGGCGGCACCGCCAAGAACATCATCCCGCGCAGCTGTTCCTTCCAGTGGGAGACGCGGCTTCTGCCCACCGCGGACCCCGCCTACGTGCCGCACCGCTTCGACAGCTTCGCCGCCCGGCTGGAGCCGGCGATGAAGGCCGTGGCGCCCGAAACCGGCATCGCCACCGAGGCGGTCAACAGCGTGCCCGGCCTCGCCCCTGAAAAGGATTCCCCGGCGGAGAATCTGGCCCTCCATCTGGCAGGCGCCAACTCCACCCATGCGGTGAGCTACTGCACCGAGGCGGGATTGTTCCAGCAGATCGGAATCCCGGCCGTCATCTGCGGCCCCGGCTCCATCGAGCAGGCCCACAAGCCCGATGAGTGGATTGAAACGTCCGAACTGAGGAAGTGCGAGGCCTTCATGGGCAAGCTGGTCGCCCAGCTGTCCTAGAACCTTTCCGAGCACCCATCCGACCAGCCATGTGAGGACCATCACCATGGCCGGAGATATAGCATGCTAGGAATAAAAAGTCAAGGATAAAATTCCTCGATTTCCATCGATTTCATCATGGCCGGGCCTGACCCGGCCATCCTTTTGGGCCCAGAGGAAAGGATGCGCGGGTCGAGCCCGCGCATGATGACCGGTGCTAGTTCCGCCACCCCGTCACCATGGCGCCAATCGCCAGCCCCAGCCCGAAGCTCGAATGGTGCACCAGCGTGCGCCCGATGATCAGGAGCGGCGTCGCCGTGGCGCTCGCCAGCACCCCCATCCCCATCAGCGGCATCTGCACGAGGAACGGAAACGCCATGGTCACCCAGCCGAACAGCAACCCGTTCCACAAGCCGGGCTCCTGCTTCATCACCTTCAGCAGCAGCAGGTACACGCCAGCGAAAATCACCGAGATCGTGTAGTAAGCCGCATGCCCGGCCATCAGCTCATTGGGCAGGCTGGGCGCCGCCCCGACATTGGCCACATAGGGCTGCCCCTGCAGCACCATCAGGAACCATCGCCCGGTGATGCTCCAGTTCACCGGCGGAAACCCGGTGAGCGCCTGGTAAATGGTCCGCCCGATATCCGCCGCCGTCGCCGCGGCGAGCCCGGTGATCAGAATGCGCAGAAGCAGGGGGAGGCGGTTCACTGCAGCAGCCTCGGGATTTCCTCGTTGAACTCCCGCTCGAACACCAGCGTGTCGCCCTCATAGGCCTCGATCTTGCCCCACACGAACCAGTGCCGCTCAGTCGACGTCAGCCGCCCGTAGGTCTCGGTGCGAATGTTCCAGTCACCGCGGCGGCGCGTCTCGGTCCAGTGGGTTTCCATCTTCGCCGAGAGCGGGTCGTCCGGCATGATCGAATAGCTCTCGCGGCCTGCGCCGCCGATCACCAGCCCGTGCGGATGGAGCTCCTGTTCGCCAAAATTGTCGACGATCTCGATCCGAAGTTCCCCGGTCACGGGGTCTACCACGGTGTCGCGCTTGTTCCAGGCGGGTGTGATCTCCGTCTGGTCCACTGGCGTCGCCGCCTCGGGCTCGGGCCAGGTGACGGGTGACTCGCCCGCGACGTCCTTGCGCAGAGGCAGGTGCAGCTGCGACTTCCCCGCATAGACGGTGAGCGTCACGGGTTCCGGTGCGGGCCACATGATCGGGAAGTAGGAGGTCGAGATCGAGACCCGCAGCTTGTGCCCCTTGGGCACCCGCCACGCGATGTCGTCCAGCCTGATCTTCATGCGATAGTGCTTGCCGGGCTCCAGCGGCATCGGGTTCTCGCGGCTGTCACGCATGCACAGGTTTTGCAGGTGGTAGGTAATGCGCGAGACTTCGCCGGAAGGCCACACGTCGTTGAGCCTGACCGCGATATGCGCCACCGGCCTGTCGACCGAAAACTCGAGGTCAAGGGCCGGCTGGCCCACGATGTCGATGTCGGTGACGAGCGCCGGCGTTTCGAAAGTGATTGAGTCGGCATCATCCTTGGCCTGGTCGCCTGGGAATTCGGGTCCGAGCCAGATGATGCAGTATTCGCCGCCGTCCGCGCCCGTCGTCTGCTTCGAGCAGATGGAGAGTGGCGTCTCCTTGCCCGCCGTCGGTCCGATGCCGCCGGTGTTCAGCCACCACTTCTTCACGTCCACATGGCCGAAGCCCCAGAAGCTGTCGCCGATCCAGCGGCCCGCGATCTTCGTCGGGAAGGAACCGGGTTTCCACGGCTCCATCACATAATAGCGATAGTCCGGGTCGCGCGAGATTTGGGCGTTCGCACCCTTCAGCCACTGGTCCCACCAGCGCAGGGCTTCCTGCAGGAAGCCGATCCTTGGCTCGGGCACCGCGAAGTGCGGGTACTTGTGCGCCCAGGGCCCGATGATGGCCTTGCGCGTCGTGCGCAGACCCTTCATCAGCCGCGGCACGGCGTTCGAATAGGCGTCGTTCCAGCCGCCCACCACCAGCGTTGGGGCTTCCACCTTGGCGAAGTCCTCGCACACCGAGCCGTGCTTCCAGTAGTCGTCACGGTGCGGGTGGCTGAGCCAGGGGATGACAAGAAAGGGCTCGTTCTCGAGCCGCTCCATCCACATGTCACGCCAGCGGTCGCCGACGATCAGCGGGTCTGGCGGGCGGGAGGAATAGGCCAGCATGGTGGCCGCCCAGCCCAGCATCTCGTTGATCACCGTGCCACCCTTGTAGTGGACGTCGTCCTCGTAGCGGTCATCGGTGGAGCAGATGGTGATGATGGCCTTCAGCGCCGGGGGCTTCCTCGCTGCCACCTGCAGCGCGTTGAAGCCGCCCCACGAGATGCCAAACATGCCAACCTTGCCGTTGCACCACGGCTGCTCGGCGAGCCACGCGATCACCTCGAGCGCGTCGTCCTGCTCCTGCAACGCATACTCGTCGAGCATCAGCCCTTCGGAATCGCCATTGCCGCGCATGTCGACGCGGATCGATGCATAGCCGTGGCCGGCGAAGTAGGGGTGCGTGAGGGCATCGCGCACATGCGTGCCGTCGCGCTTGCGATAGGGCAGGTATTCCAGCAGCGCCGGAACCGGATTTTCCTCGGCATCCTCAGGGATCCACATGCGCGCGGCGAGCTTGGTGCCGTCGGACAGCGGGATCCACAGGTTCTCTATTTCCTTCACGGACGCGGGAAATTCGGTCTTGGTGGTGATGGTCATTCAGGTCCTTTCGGGCGGAAGGCGGCCAAAATGCGCGAGGCTCGCGCAGGCGGCGGTGATGGCATCAAAGCTGGCGCGTGCCGGAACACTCATGTTCCGTGCACGGAGAAAGGCGTGGACGAGCAGCGGCTCGTCCCGCACCATGTCAGGCACGCCAGCGGCGGAAAGGCGCTGCGCATAGGCGAAGCAGTCGTCATGCAGCGGGTCGAGGGCGGCGGCCACGAGGAAGGCGGGCGGCAGACCTTTGTAATCCGTCTCGCGCAGCGGCTCGGCAAATTTCGATCCACCGCCCCGGTAGGTGTCGCGATAATACTGGACGTCCGCTGTCGAGAGCCCCGGTGCCGTGGCCTGGGTGACATAGGAGCCGGTGGTCATGTCGCCGCCGAGGCCGGGGTAGATCAGCACCTGCCCCTTGAGGCGCGGCGCCTCCTCGTCGCGGGCCTTCAGCGCCAGTGCGGCGGCCAGGTTGCCGCCCGCGCTGTCGCCGCCCACGATGATCTCGGGATTGATCGAGGCGATGGCCTTCAGCGCGGCCCAGCAATCCTCGAAGGCAGCAGGGAAGGGGTGCTCGGGGGCGAGGCGATAGTCGACCGCCACCACCCCGATCTTCGCCCCGTCGCAGAGTTCGGCGCAGACGTCGTCATGACTGTCGAGCCCGCCCAGCACGAAGCCGCCGCCGTGGAGGTAGACCAGCAGTGGCGCATCGGTGGCACCCATCGGTCGATAATGGCGGCAGGGGATGCCGGCAAAGCGGATGTCTTCGGCTGAAACCCCCGCCGGGCGGGGCTTCCTGAAATGCGCGCAGTAGCGGTCATAGAAGGCGCGCTGCTCGGCCATGGTGAAGCTGACCGCATCGGGCGGGTAGAAGCGCTCGCCGGCGATCAGGAAGTCGCGGATGCCCGGATCTTCGAGGCCGGCATATTTCTTTTCAATCTCGTCCAAGATTTTCCGCCGTGTGACGCCCGGCACAGAATCCGGCCGGCCCCAAGGTTACAAGCTCAGTCATCGAAAGCAAGATGAACGCCAGGTAAACGCAGCAGCCAGAACGGGTTCAGGCTGAGGGGTTTAGGAAGGCGGCAACGGCAACACAGGGACTGAGGGAACACCACCATGAACAAGCTCTTCACCATTCTCGCATCCGCCGCCTTGGGCTTGAGCCTTCTCGCCACCGTCGCATCAGCGGGCTCCGTCGCCCCCAGCCAGCAGGACGGCCCCTTCCAGGGCGTCACCATCGTCCCGGCGTCGGCCAGCCCCGACGAGCTGAGCGGCCAGGTCCAGGGCTTCAAGCGGGGCAAGCTGGTCGCCTTCGAGGCCCAGGCCAACCCCGGCGACATCATCATCAACACCAGGCTGAACCGGCTCTACTATGTGCTGGGTGACGGCCAGGCGGTGATGTACCGCGTCGCCACCGCCAAGCGGGGCTTCGAGTGGCAGGGCTCTCACCAGGTGTCCTCCAAGGTGAAGTGGCCCGACTGGCGCCCGCCGGCGGAGATGCGCAAGCGCCGCCCCGAGCTCCCCGCCCACATGGCGGGTGGCCCCAACAACCCGCTCGGCGCCCGCGCCATCTACCTCGGCTCCTCGATCTACCGCATCCACGGCACCAACGAGCCCTCCTCCATCGGCAAGGCGGCGTCTTCCGGTTGCATCCGCATGCTCAATGAGGACGTGAGCGAACTCTATTTGCACGTTAAGGTCGGAGCACGCGTGACGGTTCTCTGATCGGTCGCAGATTGACCTGAGACGGGGTTCGCCAGGCGGACCCCGCTTTCTTGCGTGCAGTGACTTTCACCACCGATCGACCCGGCCGGGAGGGATAAGCCCGGCAAGACAGCACAAAAAATTGGAGGAACGACCCGATGACGACCGCCCCCGTCACCGCATGGCCGAAGAAGGCCCGCGAGATGCACAACCATCACATGGACTCGACCGTGTGGAACGACTTCGAATTCCGGAATGACGATGTCATCGTCGCCACCTGGGCCAAGTCCGGCACCACCTGGACACAGCAGATCGTGGCGCAGCTCATCCATCACGGTGCGGAGGACATCAACGTGCCGATGCTCTCGCCCTGGCTCGACCTGCGCATCATGCCGAAGGAGGCAATCGAGGCGGTGAAACAGCAGCAGCACCGCCGCTCGGTGAAGACGCACCTCCAGCCGACGCCGTGATCGTCTCGCCCAAGGCGAAATATCTCTACATCGGCCGCGACGGTCGCGACGCGGTGTGGAGCGCCTTCAACCACCTCGCCAATTTCAAGCCCGAGGTCTTCGACATCTTCAACAACACGCCGGGCCGCGTCGGCCCGCAGCTGAAGCCGCCATCGGAGTCGGTGCATGAATTCTACCGCGAATGGTTCGCCTGGGACGGCTATCCGCTGTGGCCCTTCTGGTCGAACGTGCGCAGCTGGTGGAACCTGCGCCATCTGCCCAATGTCATGCTCATCCACTTCAACGACATGAAACGCGATCTTGCAGGTTCCGTGAAGCAGATCGCCGACTTCCTCGGCGTTCATCTCGACGAGGCCACCATGGCCAAGGTGGTGGAGCATTGGGATGAGAAAGGCGTCCGGGGAGCGGTTCCCCGGACGCCGTCATGCTATTCCTTGATGACGTGCCAGACGCCCTTCATGCCGTCGCCCATGGCCTCTCCGGGTTTCGTGTCCTTGATGAAGAAATAGAGTGGCTTGCCGTCATAGACCCACTGCTCGGCGCCATCCTTCCGCTTGGTCATGGACCAGCCTTCGCCCTTGGCCTTCTCGCCATTGACGAGATAGGGCGGCCACGCGGTCGCGCAGGCGTCGTAACAGTTGGAGGTATCCTTGGTGTCCTTGTCGAAGGTGTAGAGGGTCATGCCCTTTGCGTCGGCGAGCATCCCGGCGGCAAGGCCGGCGGAGGCAATGAATAGCGCCGAGGCGGTGAGCGAAAGCGAGAACAGAACAGGTTTCATGGTGGTGTTCCTTCCATGTGACGGAGAGGGAAGACCTGCATGACGGGGCAAGATGCGTCGTCGCTACAGGCTTCACATTCCTGTTACGCTGCAGGCCGCCGGATTGTTCCAGAGCGTTACGTACAAGAAGGCCGATCCGCCATTTCATCATTCAGGTTGTAAACCGGGTGCGCAGCGCTCATATCTAATGGAAAGCCTGCACGGTTCACGACTTGCCAGCGTCGGATCGCGTTTGAATATCGTGATGAGCCGGTGGTTTCCTCAGCGGCACGCTCCTGAACCCCTGTGAGATGTCTCTGCATGACTGTCGGTTCGAATGGCTGGAAACTCCGGCTCAATGTCTACAAGATTCCCGATGACTCTCGCGCCATCTTCGAATTGATGGTGACCGTGCTGTCGCTCGTGGCCCTGTGGGTTACGATGTGGGTGATGGCGGGTGTCAGCGCGTGGCTGCCGGCGCTGCTGGCCATTCCAAGTGGCGCGCTGCTCGTCAGGCTGTTCATGATTCAGCATGACTGCGGTCACAATGCTTTCTTCTCCTCAAGGCAAGCGAATGACTGGACGGGTCGCATCCTCGGTGTGTTCACGCTGACGCCCTTTGACTTCTGGCGCCACTCACACGCGCTTCACCACGCGGGCTCCGGCAATCTCGACCGGCGTGGCATTGGTGACATCGATACTCTCACCGTTGAAGAGTATCTCGCCCGCAGCCGCTGGGGTCGTTTGAAATACCGCATGTACCGCCATCCGCTGGTGATGTTCGGCTTGGGTCCCAGCTTCCTCTTCCTGTTGCTGCATCGCCTGCCGCTGGGCGCAACACGGCTGGGCCCAATGCCATGGCTCAGCACCATGCTGACGAACCTCGGCATTGCGGCGCTGTTCACCCTCATCATCGCGCTCATGGGGCTTGCGACATTTCTGCTGCTCTATCTTCCAATGACGGTGATCGGCGCCTCGATCGGTGTCTGGCTGTTCTACGTGCAGCACCAGTTCGAGCACACCTACTGGGAGCAGGATACCGACTGGTCACACCCGGACGCCGCACTCCATGGCAGTTCCTTCTACGACCTGCCGCGCTGGCTGATGTGGCTCACCGGAAACATCGGCATCCACCACCTCCACCATCTCTCGAGCCGCATTCCCTTCTACCGCCTGCCGGAGGCGCTGGCGGACTATCCCGAGCTGCGCGGCATCGGGCGCCTCACGCTGTGGCAGAGCCTCGCCAATGTGCGCCTCACCCTGTGGGACAAGGCGCGGCACCGGATGATCTCCTTCTCGGCGTTGAAGCAGCGCCCCGCCTGAGGTGAGCGCACGAGGGGGTTGAAGCGCGCGGTCGCGGCCCTATCATGCGCGCCAACGCCAAGGAGTGTTCCGCAGATGACCCAGTTCAACCAGCCGCTCGGCGGCAACGACATGCCGCGCTTTGCGGGCCCCGCCACCATGATGCGGCTGCCCAGCCAGGCGACGGCAAAGGGCCTCGACGTGTGTTTCGTCGGCGTGCCCATCGACATTGGCTCCTCGAACCGCTCCGGCACGCGCCATGGTCCGCGGCAGATCAGGGCCGAGTCCTGCATGATCCGCCCCTACAACATGGCCACCCGTGCCAAGCCCTTCGAAACCTTCCAGGTGGCCGACATCGGCGACGTGGCGATCAACACCTTCGACCTCAAGAAGACGGTGGGCATCATCGAGAAGGCCTATGACGCGATCCTCGCTGAGAACTGCACGCCCCTCACGCTCGGTGGCGACCACACGCTGACGCTGCCCATCCTGCGCGCCATGAAGAAGAAGCACGGGCCGGTGGCATTGATCCACATCGACGCCCATGCCGACATCAACGACGAGATGTTCGGCGAGAAGATCGCCCATGGCACGCCCTTCCGCCGCGCGGTGGAGGAGGGCCTGCTGGCCTGCGACAAGAGCTTCCAGATCGGCCTGCGGGGCTCTGGCTATTCGCCCGATGACTTCGACTGGACGCGCAATCAGGGCTTCACCGTCGTGACCGCCGAGGAGTGCTGGTACAAGTCGCTCGCACCCCTGATGGAGCAGGTGCGCGCCAGGGTCGGCAACCAGCCGGCCTATCTCACCTACGACATCGACAGCCTCGACCCTGCCTTCGCGCCCGGCACCGGTACGGTGGAGGTGGGCGGCCTCTCGACGTGGCAGGCCCTCGAGATCATCCGCGGCTGCCGCGGTCTCAATCTCGTGGGTGGCGATCTCGTCGAGGTCTCGCCACCGCTCGATCCCGTCGGCAACACCGCACTGATCGGGGCGAACTTCCTGTTCGAAATGCTCTGCGTGCTGCCCGGCTGTCAGTACGCAAGATGATTGAGGCCACCGGACTGCGCCCCGGGAAGACCCCTTAACTGCAAGGGTGTAAACGCCGAACATCACTGAAATGGGCATATTAATGCGAAGTGCGTGACATCCGCAGTTGCGCAAGCGGTGCATCACAGTGTATCTGTTCGGCTCTTGATGTCCCTCCCAGTGTCACAGATGCGTGACATTGGGCGTGACACTGGAAGAGCTGGAGGACGAGCGCGATGGATCTCAACAAGGCAGACAAGGTGCTGCGGAACCTGAAGCCCCGAGGCGAAGCCTACGCGGTGGCGTTGGGCGACGGCATGAGTTGCCGGGTCGCGCCGAATGGTCTCAAGACCCTTGAGCTGCGCGCCCGGCTCCACGGCAAGGTTCAGCGCTTTCGGGTAGGCTTCTATCCCGGCACGACGGTGAGCGAGGCCGTCGCCAAGGCGGCCCAGTATCGGTCCCTGATGAAGCAGGGACTGCACCCGCTCGTAGCCGAACAGCGCGCCTCCGGCGGTGGCTCGGTGCCGAGGAACGTGAGCGAGGCCGCAGCACGCTTCTGCGAAGGTTACCTCGGCGAACAGGTGGGTCAACGCTGGGCGAAGGAGGCGGCCCGCTATATCAACGTAGAGGTGCTGCCGGCTCTCGGTCACTATCCCCTGCAGCAGATCCATCGCTCCGACCTGGCCGCTCTGATCGAGGGAAAGGCGCGTGCGCTGCGACAGAGAAAGAACGCCAAGGGTACGGCCGCTAATCGCCTGAGCGCTGTCATCACCAAATTCTTTGGCTGGTGTGCGCAGCAGGGTTGGGTCGCGAGGGATCTCTCCACCGGCCTGCCCAAGCCTGCGAAGGAGGAGGCCAAGGAGCGCGCCCTGAGCGCCGCCGAAGGCGCTAACGAGGCAGGGGCGCTGTGGACTGCGTTGCACGCTGCGGCCTCATCCAGCACCACCCACGCGGGAGCGGTGTCGCCCGTGCATGCCCGCGTCCTCCAACTCCTAGCCTTGACCGGCGCGCGCTGCTCGGAGATCACCACTCTGACCACCGATGACATCAATCTGGATGCTGGCACCATCCGCATTACCGATGGAAAGACTGCTGCTTCGCGCCGCACACTGCCTCTGACGCCGGCAGCGCTCTCCGTGATCGAGGCTCAGCTTGCACTGCCTCGCGCCAAGGGCCAGCAGTTACTGTTCCCGTCGCCCCGCGCCGGTATTGTGATCCGCTCCAGCGAGATCAGCCGGGCAGGCAGAACATTGGTGGCGATGCTTAAGCTGCCCGCATTCACACCACATGACTGCAGGCGCACCGCTATCACCGTCATGGCCGAGTCGGGCATCGATGGCGATATCCGCCGTCGCGTCACCGGCCATCAAGCCGAGGACATACACGGCCGTGTTTACGACCGCGCCCAGCGGCTCGACGATGTGCGGAAGGCCCTGCTGGTGATCGAGCATTGGTATGCCACTGCAGCAAGCAAGGCTGCAGCCACCCCCTCCGGCAACGTCATCACCCTGAAGGGCAGGACCAGCAAATGAATGTATTCTGGAGACTGTCACAAGCCATCGCGTGGATCGCCGGTCGCAGTGACGACGCGGTTGCAGAGGCACCCAGCGCCGTTGTTTACCTTATGTTGGTGACGGAGGGCGGCGGAGTACCTGAGGCCAAGACCGTGCTGTGGGCGGCCCTACAGGCTGGCACGGTCACCGCCACAGGCATTGGGCCGGACGGCAAGCGCAGCGCAATCCCACCCTGGCAGTGGCAGGACTTGCAGCCCTACATGCACCGCAATACCGAGAAGCTGCAGAACCACGCCCTTCACCCGGGCGACGGCTTCACCGAGGTCACCGTCGCCAGCGCCGACGTTCGTGAGGAGTGGCCCGCGAGCCCTGCGGCGCCCGACGTAGCTGTGCGGCGCGGTGGCGGTCCCAAGCCGAAAGTTGACCCTGCTGCATTCCGGGCTGAGGCAATCCGGCTGATCGACGAGAATGGATACCCCGACCCTGCGCTCGATCCCGACTGGCGGCAAGCGGACCTTGAGCGGCTTATGCTGCAATGGACTGGACAGAAGATCAGCGAGAGCCGCGTGCGCGAGCTGGTCATATCGGTGCTACGCGAAATCAAGGCCGCTAACTCCGGAAACTGAGTTACAGGCCTTTACAGGCCTTACAGGCCGACTTTAGAGGCGCACCCTGCGACGATCAGGCTCAACCGCAAATCAGTTGCGGCAAGAGGAGCCTGAAAATGATCGATCCTGACCGCCTCTACGAGCTCCGAGAGCTCAAGCCCCACATCGGCAGCCGCGCCACCATCTACCGTGAAGCCCGCGCCGGCCGTCTCAAGCTGGTAAAGGTGGGCCGCAGCACGCGTGCCCGTGGCTTGCACATCCTCGAATACCTCGACAGCCTTCCGACACTCGGCACCGCCGCCTGAAACGCAGCACGGCGGCCGCCCGCGTTTTTCCACGCCCGGGCTGCACCGCCGTATCACGAAGGACTTACCCATGAATGATACCCATGCGCCCGATCACAACGCAACGGCGCGCGCCCGGTGGACCCCGCCGACCATCCCCACCATCGCCCGCACCATCCAGCGCCTGCAGACCACGTTGAGCTCTGAGCTCAAGAGCGTGTACGGCGCCACACTGCGCGGCGTCGTCCCGCGCATCTTCG
>NZ_JBAXGR010000067.1:0-20210 GCF_037139295.1 Aestuariivirga sp. | reverse complement strand
GAACGCCGCTGAGCCTGAAGGCCACATACTGGATCCACGGCAGCAACGTGCGCACCTTCGCGAAGGCTTGCGGCCACATGCGCTGCTGCCAGTAAAGCTGCAGGCCATGGGTGATGGTCATCGGCAGCAGCGGGCACAGCGCCTCCTCGAAGCTGGGCATGATCTTCTCGTAATCCGCCACGATGTGGCGCGGCGGCTCGCTGGTATAGTCCATCACCGGCAGCGCGAGGTTGCCTTGCGCGTCGAGGCAGGCCATGGCCGCGCCATGGGCGGTGGGCACGATGGCGTCGATGGGCAGCATCGCATCAAGCTCGGGCAGGGCCGCGCGGCACAGCGCCACCATCGGCTCCGGGTCGATGTGCTTGTAAGGGGGCGCGGGCACGTGAAGGCTCGGCGCCTTCCTCTCCGCCAGCAGCTCTCCCTGCGGTGAAAACAGCGCGATCTTGGTGTTGGTATAGCCGACATCCACCACCGCGATGCCGCGCAAATTTCTCTCCCGCATGCCGTTCTTTCCAATTCTTTGCGGGCACTCTCTCGCATTCGCTGCATGGGCGTCAATCACCCTCGACACTTGAAGCGGGCGGCCCCAGCGGTCTATAGCCATTCACCTGACAATCATTCCGGGAAGCGCTTACATGGCCAAGCTCAAGTATCTCGACCTCCGCCAGGCAGTGATCGACACCTGCCTCAGAATGAATGAGGAAGGGATCAACCAGGGCACGTCGGGCAATGTGAGCGTCCGCACGCCCGAGGGCTTCCTCATCACGGCCTCGGGGATTCCCTATGGCCGGATGAAGCCCGAGCACGTGGTCGAGATGGATCTCGACGGCGGTTACATCGGCGAGTATCTGCCCTCCACCGAATGGCGCATGCACCTCGACATCTTCAAGCATCGCCCTGAAGCGGGTGCCATCGTCCACACCCATTCGACCTATGCCACGGCACTCGCCTGCCTCCGAAAGGACATTCCGCCCTTCCACTACATGATCGGCATCGCCGGCGGCACCGACATCCGCTGCTCCGGCTATGCCGAGTTCGGCACGCCCGAACTCTCGGCTCTCATGCTGAAGGCGCTGAAGGACCGTTCGGCCTGCCTTCTCGGCAACCATGGCCAGATCGCCTTCGGCCCCGACCTCGAAAAGGCGCTGTGGCGGGCGGGCGAGGTGGAGACCATCGCCCACCAGTACTGGGCTGCACTCCAGGTCGGCAAGCCCATCATCCTGAAGTCGAACCAGATGAATACCGTGCTCGCCCGCATGAAAACCTATGGTAAGCAGACAGGCGAGTTCAAGAAGACCGATGCACCCTCGGTGACGGGATTGGTGCGCCGCGATGTGCCGAAGAAGGCCGCCGCGCAGAAGAAAGGCACGAGGAAGAAGTGATCGCTGGCGTCTCCCCGCTCGTTTCCGAACTGAAAGCCCGCGCTGAAGCGGGGAGAACCGTCACCATTGGCCTTGCCGGCTGCGGCCAGATGGGCACCGACATCATGGTGCAGCTGAACCGCATGCCGGGCCTGCGCCTTGGCGCCGTGGCCGAGATGCGCCCGCCGCAGGCCCGCGCCGCCGCCGCCATGGCGGGCTTCACCGAAGACCACACCACCTATGCCGATACGCCCGCGGCCATCGATGCGGCAATCGAGAATGGGCACATCGCCATCACATCGGATCCTGCGGTGCTGGCCAAGTCCGGCCGCATCGACGTGGTGATCGATGCCACCGGAAACCCCAACACCGGTACGCAGTTCGCCCTGGAGGCGATTGCCAACGGCAAGCATGTCGTCATGCTCAACGTCGAGGCCGACATCACCATCGGCCGCCACCTGCACCAGGCCGCGAAAGCCGCCGGCGTCGTCTACACCGGTGCCGCAGGTGATGAGCCCGCCGCCACGCTGGAACTGATTGGCTTCGCCCAGTCCATCGGGCTTGAGGTCGTTTGCGCCGGCAAGGGCAAGAACAACCCGTTGAAATGGGATGCCGTGCCCGCCGACTATGAGGCGGAAGCCAAGGCCCGCAACATGAACGCCCGCATGCTGGTCGAGTTCGTCGACGGCTCGAAGACCATGGTGGAGATGGTGGCCATCGCCAACTGCACCGGCCTCGTGCCGGACGTGCCCGGCATGCACGGCCCTGCGGCCACGCGCGAGGAACTGGCCTCGGTGCTGATCCCCAAGTCAGACGGCGGCGTCCTCTCGAAGAAGGGCTGCGTCGACTATTCCATCGGCAAGGGCGTTGCCCCCGGCGTGTTCTGCATCGTCACCACCGATCACCCGCGCCTGCAGGAACGCATGATCGATCTCAAGGTCGGCAAGGGCCCCTACTTCGCCCTCACCCGCCCCTATCACCTCACCAGCCTCGAAGTGCCGCTGTCGGCCGCCCGCGCCGTGCTGCATGGCCAGGCCGACATGGTGCCGCTCGAGCATCCCGTCGCCGAATGCGTAACGGTGGCCAAGCGCGATCTTTCCCCCGGTGAAATCCTGGGCCGCATCGGCGAGATCGACTATCGCGCCTGGGCCATGACCCATGCCGAGGCGCGCAACGCCAACGCCGTGCCATTGGGCCTCGCCCAGGGTGCCAAGGTGCTGAAGCCCATCAAGGCGGGCGAGCGCCTTACCTACGACAACTGCGCGCCGGATGATTCCCTGCTCGTCACCCAGATCCGCCGCAGGCTTGACCAGGCCGACACCCGCTTCCACGCGCTCTGACCTGAATTGTCATTTTTGGGTTAAATACTAAATCTAAGATCGTAAATTAATTTGACTTGGGCGGCAGAGGCGACTTTCCTTGCGTCAGAATGACTCGCCTCTACATCTTCGCAGACGAAGCTGGGGACTTCGCCTTCAAGCGTGCCCCAAACGTGTCCCGCTACTTCATCGTCTGTACCCTCACGTCACACTCATGCGCAGCCAGTGATGAAATCCAGGAGCTTCGGCGTCAACTGGCGTGGGAGGGGCATCGGCTTGGAGAGTACTTTCATGCGACAACCGACGTACAGATCGTAAGAGATCGAATGTTTGAGCTGATCTGCAAGCACAACTTTGGAGTTCAGGCGACCATTATGGAGAAATCCAAGGCCGATCCAAAGGTAAGGCCGAGCAATCATCGGTTTTATCAGTATGGATGGTATTACCACTTCAGATTTGGAATGGCGAAACACGTGATACCAAATCAGGAGATACTTGTGACCGCAGCTTCGGTGGGCACAAAGAAAGGCCAAGCCGTTTTTACAGACGCGGTGAATGGTGAATGATGTCGTTCGCCAAACGATCAAGAGACGACTCTGGCGAACGGCTTTTTGGCCTTGCGCAACAGACCCTATGTTGCAGATGACGGATTACTGCACTTGGGCAATTCACAGAAAATGGGAACGAAACGACACACGATCGTATGATCTCATCAAAGATCAGATTACTTATGAGTTCGACCTCTGGTCCAAAGGGTCAGCCCACTTTTACTGACCCCGGAGGAAGCGTGGCCGCACTCCCGTTTATCCTGCGAAGCGCCCAAGGGGCTCTTATCAACCGGCGCCAGCTACCTCTTAAATATAGGTTGCGCTGAGGAATCGGTCAAGATGGCGACCCATCGGTCTTGCAAACGCCCCATATCGCACCGCAACATATTGTTTGCGTTGCGGTATTTCCAGTGCGCCGTTGACTCTGGCCGGATTCCCCTGCACTTTTGCAATTTGAAAATCACAAATGCAATTGCCCGCAACGTCGGGACATGGGAGCCGTCTTGATGCCTGCCGATTCCGCCAGCCTTTCTGCCGAGGGGCCCCGCGAGACGGGAAACCGTCCCTGGCTGCCGCGCTGGATGGCGTCCGAGAGCCCGGTGCCCTGGCTGCTGCCCGCCGCCGCGCTGATGGTCATCTTCGGCATCTATCCGCTGCTCTATGCCATCACGCTGTCGCTCTACAAGAAGAACGCCGCCACCCGGAAGATGGTGTTCGACCCCACCCACAACTGGTCGAAGATCCTCGGCGACGAGCGCGTCTGGAACGCCATCTACAACACCTTCCTCTATACGGGCGTGGCGCTGTTCTTCCAGCTGACGCTTGGCATGCTGATCGCGCTGCTGCTCGATTCGGACCGGAAAGGCTATGGCGTGCTGCGCGCCATGATGACGTTGCCGCTCGTCATCCCGCCCGCCGTCACCGGCATGATGTTCCTTCTCATGCTCAACGGTTCCTTCGGCGTCTTGAGCCGCGGCCTCATCGCGATGGGGATATTCCCCACGGGCTTCTCGATCCTCGGCACGGCGAACACCGCCATGGCCGGCGTGCTCACCGCCGAGATCTGGCAGTGGACGCCCTTCATGGTGCTGATCATGCTGGCAGGCTTGCGCTCGCTGCCCAAGGAACCCTTCGAGGCCGCGGCAATTGACGGCGCCACGGCCACCCAGGCCTTCTTCAAGCTGACGCTGCCCATGATGAGCAAGATCATCGCCATCGCGGTGCTGATCCGCGGCATCGACCTGTTCCGCGCCTTCGACTACGTGAAGGTGATGACCGACTCAGGTCCCGGCACCGCGACGGAGACCCTCACCTCCTATGCGGGCCGCATCTATTTCGGCAATGCCGACTTCCCCTATGCCTCGACGATCGCACTCCTCACGCTGATCATCGTCATCCTCGTTTCCTCGACCTTCATGAAGGTCTTCAAGGTCAAGCTGTGATGGAAACCTCGCGTCCCCTCCAGATCCTGCGCGACATTGCCGCCGTCACCGTGGTGGCCATCTTCATGTTCCCCATCTTCTGGTGGGCGCTCACCTCGATCAAGCCGATCTCGGCGGTGTTCGACAAGGACCGCGTCAACTTCTTCGACTTCGTGCCCACCATCATCAACTATGGCGTGACGCTGTTCGGCATGTCGCGCTCGCAGCTCGCCATCGACCAGGGCCTCGGCATGGGCGTTGGCGGCGAGGCGGCTTACGATTCGCGCCAGTCCATCATGGAATCGGTCATCATCTCGCTCGGCTCGACGGCCATCACGCTGGTGATCGCGGTGCTCGCGGCCTATGCCGTGTCGCGCATGATGTTCAAGGGCCGCAACAGCTATCTCAACTGGGTGCTGGGCCAGCGCTTCATGCCGCCCATTGCCATCCTCGTGCCGCTCGTCACCATCTACAAGACGGTCGGCATGCGCGACACCGACAATCTCTACGCCGGCTACTTCGGCCTGATGATGATCTATGCGCTGATGAACCTGCCCATCGCCGTGCTGCTGATGAAGTCCTTCCTCGACGACGTGCCGAAGGACGTGGACGAGGCCGCGATGATCGACGGCGCCACAAGGTTCCAGACCTTCCGCAAGATCGTGCTGCCGATGGTCAAGGGCGGCATCGCGGCTTCTGCGGTCCTCGTCTTCATCTTCTGCTGGACCGAGTTCCTGCTGTCACTTTTCCTCACGACGGAGATCAGAACCGTTCCGGTGAAGATCCAGACTTTCGTGACGTCGACGGGCAATGAATGGGGCTTCATCGCGGCGCTGGGCACGGCGGCCATGATCCCGGGCTTCATCTTCATCCTGCTCGTTCAAAAGAATCTGGTGCGCGGCCTCACGCTTGGCTCCCTGAAAGAGTGAAGACGCGCGCGAGAACCTAAGGCTCAAACCCATGGGAGGATCTCTATGAGCTTCAAAGACTACGACAAGAAAACCTTCATCGCCGATACGGCACGCGAATTCGCTGCGCGCCGCATCTCCAAGCGCGATTTCATGAAGAAGATGGCGCTTGCGGGCGTCGGCTTCTCGGCCTTCTCGGCCGGTCTCCTCGGCGGCTCGCGCGGCTTCCGTGGCAACTTGGGGCTTATCGGCACCGAGGCCATGGCACAAGACGCTTCGGTCACGCAGTGGCTGAAGGATGTGGGTTCGCCCTTCAAGGGCACCAAGATCCGCTACACCTCGGAAGCAACGCCTCCGACGGTCGTGCTCGACAAGATCAAGGCGGAGTTCACCGACCCGACCGGCATCGAAGTCGAAGTCGAAATCGTTCCGCTCGAGCAGGTTCTCGCCAAGGCCACGCAGGACGTGCAGGGCCAGCTCGGCACCTACGACCTCTACTACCTCGACCAGTCGTGGGTTGCCACCTTCGCCCAGGACACGATCGACCCCACCCAGTACTACAAGGACAAGCCGAACCTGGCCATGCCGGGCTTCGACTGGGATGACTTCTCGAAGCCGCTCGTCGAAGGCCTCGCCATGTATGATGGCAAGATGGTCGGTATTCCCTTCGACATCCCGATCTTCATGCTGATGTACCGCAAGGACATCCTCGAGAAGCACGGCATCGCCGTTCCGACCACGCAGGAGGAATTCACCGCCGCGATCCAGAAGATCACGGAAGCGGAGAAGGCCAATGGCATGTACGGCACCGGCCTCCAGGCCAAGTCGGGTCACTATTCGCTGAACTGCGACTGGACCCAGATGGTGTGGAACGCCGGCGGCTCGATCTTCGGCGCCGACAAGAAGTTCAAGGGCAACGACGAAGCCGGTGTCGCCGGTCTCGCGCTGTACCAGGAGTGGATCAAGAACGCTCCGCCGGAATCGCTCAACTCCACCTGGGACGGCCAGTTCCAGATGATGGCGTCCGGCCAGTGCGCCCTTGTCGAATCCTGGGATGAGTTCTTCCCCGGTCTCGATGCGGCGGACTCGAAGGTGCAGGGCCTGTGGATGCCGGCCAAGCCGTTCACCGGCAAGCCGCTCCGCGCCAAGTCTGAAGTGGGCTTCGGCGAAGTTCCGAACCGCGCCCACCAGGGCGGCTCGGTCCTCGGCCTGTCGAAGTACTCCAAGAACGTCGACGCAGCCTGGCTGTTCATGCAGTGGGCCTGCTCGAAGGACGTGATGACCCGCAGCACGCTCATCGGCGGCTTCGCCCCGATGCGCCTGTCGTCGTTCACCGATCCGCGCGTCAACGAGAAGGCCAAGGTCGGCCCCGGCACGACCCGCCACCTCGAAATGGTCAAGTGGATCATCGACAACGACATGGCATCTGAGCCTGACATGCCGCTGTGGGCTGGCTTCTCGAACAACGAGATCCCCGTCAACCTTGGCAAGCTCTTGACCGGCCAGGACTTCGGCGGCGACCCGAAGAAGTGCATGGACACCATCGCCGCGGCGATCGATGCCGCAGTGGCCGAAGCCGGCCTCTAAGCAACCATACGCGGAGGCGGCATCACTGCCGCCTCCGTTTTCATCTCAGAAAGAAATCATCCGTCCCATGCGCGGCGATCTTGTCATCGGCATCGACAGTTCGACCACGGCCACGAAGGCCATCGCCTTCGATGCCAGGGGCCGAATCGTGGCCGAAGGCCGGGCACCCGTTCCGCTCTCCAACCCGCATCCAGGCTGGTTCGAGCAGGAGGTCAGCGACTGGACAGGCGCCCTCACCAAGGCGCTGAAGCAACTGACGAAGAAGATCGACGCAAAGCGCGTCGCGGGCCTTGCCATCTCCAACCAGCGCGAAAGCTTCGCGCAGTTCGATGCCAAGGGCAAAGCCCTGCGCCCCGGCACGCTGTGGCTCGACGAGCGTGCGCAAAAGGAAGTGAAGGACATCGTCGCCGAGCTGGGTGCCGAGGCTGTCCACAATATTTCCGGCAAGCCCGCCGACGTCACCCCCTGCCTTTATCGCTGCCGCTGGCTCTCAACCCACATGCCGAAGGTCTGGGCGAAGACCGCCAAGACGGCCGAAGTGCACGGCGTGCTCACCCATTTCCTCACCGGCCAGTGGGCCACCTCGACGGCCTCCGCCGATCCCATGGGCCTGCTCGACGTCGGTGCCTATGACTGGTCGGACGTTCTCCTCAAGGCCGCCCGCCTGACGCGAGAGCAGCTGCCGCGACTCCATCGACCCGGCGAGATCATGGGCGAAGTCACCGCCGAAGCTGCGAAGCTCACCGGCCTCAAGGCGGGAACGCCCGTCATCGCCGGCGGCGGCGATGGCCAGTGCGCCGGCACCGGCGCCAATACATTCCTCGAGGGCCGCGCCTATGTGAACCTCGGCACCGCTGCGGTGTCAGGCAGCTATGGCAAGCACTACGCTGCCAACCGCGCCTTCCGCACCATGATGGCGGTGGGCGAGGAGGGCTTCTCCTTCGAAACCGCCATCCGCACCGGCACCTTCCTCGTCAACTGGATGGTGGAGCGGTTGTTCAACGTCTCGCCGGGCAAGGACCCCGGCATCTTCAAGGCGCTGGAGACGGAAGCGAAAGCCTCGCCCATCGGCGCCCACGGACTCGTGCTCGTGCCCTACTGGTCCGGCGTGATGACGCCCTACTGGGATAGCGCGGCGCGCGGCGTCATCGCCGGCCTCTCCGGCAATCACAGCCGCGGCGATGTCTATCGCGCACTCCTCGAAGGCGTGGCACTGGAACAGGCGATGATGACCAACCAGGTAGCCGATGCGACGACACCCATCACCCATTTCGCCGCCGTGGGCGGCGGCTCGCGCTCGGATCTCTGGTGCCAGATTCTCGCCGATGCCTCGGCGCGTGACGTGAAGCGGCTCGAAACGGCGGAAGCTTCGGCGCTGGGCGCCGCCATGGCCGCAGCCAAGGGTGCGGGCTGGTACAAGTCGGTGCCGCAAGCCTCCGCCGCCATGTCCGGCAAGCCGTCCAAGACCTTCCGCCCACGGAAGAAGGATTCGGCCCGCTACCAGGAACTCCTCGGCGTCTATTCGGAGCTCTGGCCGAAGCTCTCCGACTGGAACCAGAAACTCGTCGATTTTTCGCGAAGTGCACAAAAATGACCGACTGGAATGAACTGATCAGCGATGTCGTCGCAGGCCACTGGAAGGACCCGGCGACCGGCAAGACCGCCACCGTCCCCTTCGAGGTGATCCGCATCGAGGACGATCTCGACGGCGGCGAGGCCGACATGCTGGCCCCCCTGAAACTCGGCAAGCGCATCGCGGTGGTCTCCGACGTCAACACGCATGAGGCCATGGGCCGCCGCGTCGCCAAGCATCTGAAGGGCCTCGGCACCATCGATGAGCTGGTGCTGCCGGGCCACATCCACTGCGACGAGCCCACCATCGCCATGGTGCAGGAAGCGACCCGCCACGCCGATGCCATCGTCGCCGTCGGCTCCGGCGCGCTGTCCGACACCTGCAAATACGCAACCTTCAAGGATGGCCGGAAATACGCCACCTTCGGCACCGCCGCCTCGATGAACGGCTATGCGGCCTCCACCGCCTCGGTAACGCTGGCCAACGGTTACAAGACGTCGCTTCCCGCCCACGCGCCGCGTGGCATCTTCCTTGATCTCAAGGTTTCGGCAAAGGCCCCGCACTGGCTGTCTGCCGCGGGCCTGGGCGACTCGCTCTGCCGCCCCACCGCACAGGTTGAATGGTGGACCTCGCACCGCCTGTTCGACACCTTCTATTCGGGAGTGCCCTACACGCTGATCGGTGAAGACGAACAGCGAATGATCGAGTCCGCGGCGGGGCTGAAGACGCATGACATCGCTGCCAACGGCCACCTGCATCGCGTGCTGACGCTCTGCGGCCTCGGCGTCTGCTTCACCGGCGTCTCGCATCACGGCTCGATGGGCGAGCACCAGGTGTCGCACTGGATCGACATGTTCGCAGGCGACAAGCACCCCGGCTCCACCCACGGCCAGCAGGTAGGTGTGGCATCGCTCGCCATCGCGCGCCTCCACCATGAACTCCTTGCGATGGACCAGCCGCCCCTCATCAAGGCGACACACATCGAGGAGAAGGAATTCATCGCCCGCTACGGCGAGGCCATCGGCAGCATGTGCTACGCGGAAGCGAAGAAGAAGTCCTTCGACCGTGCGGGAGCAGAAGCCTTCAACAAGAAGCTTGCTGTCATGTGGCCGCAGCTCCGCGAGGAACTGCGCCCCATGCTCATGGACCCCGCCAAGATGAAGGCGACGCTCGCCGCCGCCGGTGGCCCCACCACCGCAACCGAGCTCGGGCTGGACCGCAAGGTCTGGCGCGACGCCATGAAACATGCCCGGGACGTCCGCAACCGCTGGTCCTTCCTGGATCTTGCGGATGATGCGGGCCTGCTCGACGAATTCCTCGCCCGCGACGAACAATAGGACCGTAGAAGACATGTCATCGGTAACGATCAAGAACGTCAGAAAAAACTACGGCAACCTGGAGGTCGTCCACGGCATCGACCTCACGATCGAGGATGGTTCCTTCGTGGTGCTGCTCGGCCCATCGGGCTGCGGCAAGTCCACCCTGCTGCGCATGATTGCCGGCCTCGAGTCGGTGACGGGTGGTGACATCGAAATCCAGGGCCGCCGCGTCAACGACGTGCATCCCAAGGACCGGAACATCGCCATGGTGTTCCAGAACTACGCGCTTTACGCCCACATGAAGGTGCGCGACAACATGAGCTTCTCGCTCATCCTCGCCAAGCGTCCCAAGGCCGAGATCGACGAGAAGGTGGCATGGGCCGCCAAGATCCTCAACCTCGAGCCCTATCTCGACCGCTACCCGCGTGAGCTTTCGGGCGGCCAGCGCCAGCGCGTCGCCATGGGTCGCGCTATCGTGCGCAACCCCGCCGTCTTCCTGTTCGACGAGCCGCTGTCGAACCTCGATGCCAAGCTGCGCGTCCAGATGCGCACCGAGATCAAGGAACTCCATGACCGGCTGCAGACGACGACCGTCTACGTGACCCATGACCAGATCGAGGCCATGACCATGGCCGACAAGATCGTCATCCTGCGCGATGGCTACATCGAGCAGGAAGGCTCGCCGCTCGAGGTCTATGACAAGCCCGCCAACCTCTTCGTGGCGGAATTCATCGGCTCGCCGTCGATGAACCTGCTGAAGGGCGAAGTGACGCCCAATGGCGTGCTGCTCGGCGAAGGCACCACCCTGCCGCTGCCGCCGGTCCACAACGCCACGATCGGGCAGAAGGTGGTCTATGGCATCCGGCCGGAGCACTTCACCTTTGGCTCAGGTGCGCCCGCCAAGGTCGTGGTGGTGGAGCCGACCGGCCCCGAAATGCACATCTACGCCGACATGGGCGGCCAGGAAATCTGCGCCATCACCCAGGATCGCGTATCGCTGGCGCGTGACGAGACATTCCACCTCATGCCGCGCCTCGACAAGGTCCACCTGTTCGACGCGGAAAGCGGAAAGGCCCTGGCGTGAGCATCGTCACCATCCTCGGCGCCGGCGTTATGGGTTCCTCCATGTGCCTGCCGCTGCGTGACCGTGGCCACAGCGTTCGCCTCGTCGGCACCCATCTCGACACCGAGATCATCGATAGCGTGAAGGCTTGCGGCCGCCACCCCAAGCTCAACGTCAAGCTCCCGGACGGCGTCGTCGCCTACCAGCATGGCGACTTCGCCAAGGCGCTGGGAACCGACACGGACCTGATCCTGCTCGGCATCAGCTCGGCCGGCGTCAACTGGGCCATCGACCGGCTGTGCGAGACACTGAAAGCACCAGTGCCCGTCGTCATGATCACCAAGGGCATGCACCCGGAGACTGATCGCCTCACGGCACTGCCGGACCGCGTTGCGGCTGAAGTGAAGCGCCGCACCGGCATTGTGCTGAAGATCGCCGCCATCGGCGGTCCCTGCATCGCGGGCGAACTCGCGGTCAGGCGTCACACCGGCACCGTCATCACCTCGCATGATTTGCCGTTCGCGCAATCGCTCTGCGACATGCTGGAGTGCGACTATTATCACCCGCGCCTCTCGGGCGACGTGATCGGCGTCGAGATCTGTGCGGCCTTCAAGAATTTCTTCGCCATTGGCGTCGGTTGGGCGGCGGGCCATCTGGAGAAGATGGCCGCCACCGAGAACCGCGCCTTCAACCACAATGCCGCTGCCATCATCTTCGATCAGGCGATCCGCGAATTGATGGTGCTCTCCACCGCCCATGGCGGCACGGAACAGAGCGTCTGGGGCATGCCGGGTGCGGGCGATCTCTATGTCACTGCCCAAGCTGGCCGCAATTCGAGGCTCGGCAACAACCTCGGCCGCGGCCTCACCTACCAGCAGACAAAGGACGGCCCGATGAAGGGCGACACCATCGAGGGGGCCGAGCTCGGCGTCACCGTGGCGCCAACGCTGCGCGCCATGATGAAGAACGGCAGGCTGGATGCCAAATCCCTGCCGCTCACCTCCGCCCTGCTCGATGCATTGACGAACGATACCGCACTCGACATTCCCTGGGCGGCCCTGCACCGCAGTTCATGAGGCGATGATGGACGAGGGCGAGACACGCGCACTTCCCGATACCTCGCCGCCCCTCGGCGTCGCTCTCGCCATCGACCCCGATGAGCAGCTCGCCACCCGTGCCGCCTGGCTCTATTTCGTGGCGGGCCTCACCCAGGCGCAGATCGGCAAGAAGCTCGGCTTGAACCGCACCCGCGTCAACCGCCTCCTCGCGCAGGCGCGTGATCAGGGCCTCGTCCAGATCAACATCACGGGCCGCCTCGCCTCCTGCGTCGAACTCGAGGAAAGGCTCCGGAACCAGTATGGCCTCGAGGATGCGGTGGTCGTTCCCACCCCGCCCGACCAGGCGCTGATCCCGCAGGTCATCGCCACCGCCGCGGCGGCTGCCCTGTCGGCGCGGCTGAAGGACGGCATGTCGGTGGGTGTGGGCTGGGGCCGCACCCTCAGGCTTTCGATCCAGTCGGTGCCGCGCCGCCAGCTCAATCGCCTCTCCGTCGTCTCGCTCCTGGGCGGCCTCACGCGCGGCTCGGCCATGAACCCGCACGAGACCGCCTCGCACCTCGCTGATCTCGTCGGCGCACAATGCTATTACGTTGCCGCCCCGGCCTTGACCGACACGCAGTCGACGCGCGACCTGCTGATGGCCCAGCCCATGCTGAAGGAAATCTTCGAGCGCGGCGAGAAGGTGGACCTGGCCTTCCTCTCGGTCGGTGAACTCACCCCCACCTGCACCATGACAAGGGTCGGCCTCGTGTCGCGCGCCGATGTCGACGATCTCCTCAAGGCCGGTGCGGTGGGCGACATCTCCGCCCACTGGATCGACCGCGAGGGCCGCGTCGTCGACCACCCGCTCAACCAGCGCGTCGTGGCGCTGAGCCCTGAGAAACTAAAGGACATTCCCTGCGTCATGATCGCGTCCGGCGGCAAGACCAAGGTGCCGGGCTTGCGAGGCGTGCTCAAGGGCGGCATGTGCGACGTCATCATCACCGACGAGCTGACCGCAACATCTATCCTCGCCATGGAAACGAAATGACCATCCCCGTCGCATTGGGAATCGACATCGGCACCTCCGGCGTGCGCATCGCCGCCACCGATGAGAACAACGCGCTGAAGGCCATGTCGTCAGCGCCCATCGTGGCGCCGATCACCGATTTCGGCCGCGCATGGCAGGACCCGCAGCTGTGGTGGAACGCCACGCTTGCTGCCTTCGCCGCGCTGAAGCTCGATGGCCTGCAGGTCCGCGCCATCTCGATCGACGGCACGTCCGGCACCATCCTCGCCGTCAACGCCGATGGCGCGCCAGCAAGCCTCGGCTCCATGTACAACGACGTCTGCGACAAGGCCAACCTTGCGAAAATCGTCGCCGTCGCCCCGCGTGAGACGGCGGCGCTGGGCGGCACCTCGCCGCTCGCTCGCGCCATGGAATTCGTGGGCCAGGGCGCCCGCATCATTCACCAGGCCGACTGGGTGCTCGGCAAGCTGTCGGGCCGCTATGACGTGACGGACGAGAACAACGCACTCAAATCGGGCTACGACCCCGTCACCCGCACCTGGCCGTCATGGATCGCGAAGACGGGCTTCGACGTGGCGCTCTTCCCCACCGTCGTTCCCGCCGGCACCAAGATCGGCAACATCACGGCGGAAATGGCCGCCCAGCTGGGCCTGCCCGCCAACACCGCCATCGTCGCCGGAACGACGGACGGCTGCGCCGCTTTCCTCGCATCGGGTGCTTCCGAACCGGGTGACGGCGTCACCTCGCTCGGCACCACGCTCACCCTGAAGCTGCTCTCGGCCGAGCCTGTCTTCGCCCCGGACTTCGGCATCTACAGCCACCGCATCGGTGACCAGTGGCTGGCAGGTGGTGCATCGAACACCGGAGGTGCTGCCATCGGCGCCTACTTCAGCAAGGACGACATCGCGCGCCTCACGCCGCTGCTCGACCCCGGCGTGCCCACTGGCCTCGACTATTACCCTCTCCCCAAGCCCGGCGAACGCTTCCCCGTCAACGATCCGAATCTCCAGCCGCGCCTCACGCCGCGGCCCGCCGATGACCGCGTGTTCTTCCAGGGCATCCTCGAAGGCATCGCGCGGATCGAGGCGGAGGCCTATGCCAAGCTGGGCCAGCTCGGCGCATCGCCGCTGATCAGCATCCGCACCGCAGGCGGCGGTGCCGCCAATGCGGCATGGACGGCGATCCGGCTGAAGGCACTCGGCGTGCCGGAAAAACCGTCCTTGAGCGAACACGCCGCCGTCGGCACCGCACGACTGGCATGGCGAGGCATCGGCCATGCCAATTGAAGCAAAGCGAATTGACGGCCTTCACCAGATTGCGTCCCGCTTCGACGGGATGCTGATCGACCAGTTCGGCGTCATCCATGACGGCCAGACGCTCTACCCCGGCACGGCGCGCGTGCTCAGCGAGCTGAAGGCGCTCGGCATTCCCGTTGCGGTGATGACCAATTCTGGCAAGCGCGCAGAATCGAACCGCCAGCGCCTCGTGAAGATGGGCGTGCCGCGCGATCACTTCGTCGATGCGGTGAGCTCGGGTGAAGTCGCTTTCTCGGGCCTTACCGCAAAGCGCGCCTTCCTCATCGGCAAGGACGGCGAGGACTATGGCTTCGACGGCATCACTTTTGTGAACGATCCGCGCGACGCCGAGATCATCCTCATTCTCGGCTCCAACGCGCCGAAAACCTCGCTCGATAACTATCGCAAGATGCTCACCGACATCACGCTCCCCGCCGTCTGCTGCAACCCGGACAAGCTGATGCTGACGCCAAAGGGCCTCATGCCCGCTCCCGGCGCCATCGCCGCGCTTTACGAAGAGATGGGCGGCAAGGTCACATGGATCGGCAAGCCCTATGCAGGGATTTACCGCGAAGCCGCGCGCCTCATCGGCAATCCCTCGCGCATCCTCTGCATCGGCGACAGTGCCGAGCATGACGTGGCGGGTGGACGCAATGCCGGGCTCGAAACCCTCCTCGTGCTGCAGGGTGTCTCGGCAGGACATGACGCCGCAACGCTCTCTCCCCAACCCGATTACGTGATGGATGCCTTCCAATGGTAGAGATCGACCGCCTGCGCGCACTCTCGGCCAAAGTCGGCAGTGACCCGCTGCTGGTACAGGCCGCCGGCGGCAACACGTCGCTCAAGGACGATGGCGTCATGTGGATCAAGGCGTCCGGCACATGGCTGAAGGATGCCGCCGCGCGTGACATCTTCGTGCCGCTCGACCACGCCGCAATCCTCGCCGCACTCGCCAAGGACGACCCCGCTTGCGAGTCCTGCACAGCCTTCGTGCGCACCGACCTGAACAGCACCGGCCTTCGCCCCTCGATCGAAACCACCGTGCACGCCTTGATGCCGCAGCGCGTGGTGGTGCATGTCCACTGCGTCAACACCATCGCCTGGGCCATCCGTGCGGATGGCGAGCAGCGCCTCGCCGAGAAGCTCGCAGGCTTCGACTGGGCCTTTATCCCCTATGCCCGCCCCGGCCTGCCGTTGGCGGGTGCGATCCAGTCGCGCATCCGCCCCGGCGTCAATGTGCTCGTCCTCGGCAACCACGGCCTCGCAGTTGCCGCCGATACGGTGGAAGATGCCGAAGCGCTTCTCGACAAGGTGGTCGCCGCCGTCACCCGTCCGGTTCGCGCCGCCGCGAAGGTGGACCGCGCCGCGCTCGAAGGTCACAGTGCGGGAACCGCCTACGCGCCCGCGGTGATGGACGAGACCCACGCGCTCGCAACCGATCCGCTCGCCCTGAGGCGCGGCCAGCACAAGGTGTTCTACCCTGACCACGTGGTCTTCCTCGGCGTCGGCGTGGCCACCACCTTCGACGGCAACCCGCCGCTCATCGCCATCCCCGGTGTCGGCGTGCTCATTCGCAACGATGCAAAGCCCGCCATCGAACCCATGGGCCGCTGCCTCGCCGACGTCATGCGCCGCGTGGAAGAGAGAGACCCGCTGGTGGCGCTGACCGATGAGGACGTCGACCGGCTGGTGAACTGGGACGCGGAGAAATATCGCCAGACGCTGAAGGTGAACTGAGCAGCACAAAAAAGATGCCCGGAACAAGCCCGGGCATGATGAGGTCTGGAGCGTCTTTTCAATTCATCATGCGCGGGCTCGACCCGCGCATCCTTTGGCCCACACGCCCTCACGCCTTCAGCAGCCACTCATGTTCCGGCGCATTGTGGAACTTCCATGTCCGCCGCGGCCCGGCCATCACGTTCAAGTAATAGAGGTCATAGCCATGCGTGGTGGCGCAGGGGTGATAGCCCCTGGGCACCAGCGTCACGTCGCCATCCTCCACCGCCATCGCCTCATCCAAAGACCGGTCGTCGGTATAGACGCGCTGGAAGGCGAAGCCCTGCGGCGGACTGATGCGATGGTAGTAAGTTTCTTCCAGCGCCGACTCGTGGGGTAGATTGTCTTCGTCATGCTTGTGCGGCGGGTAGCTCGAGGTGCAGCCACCCGGCGTGATGACCTCGACCACCAGAAGCCCCTCGGCTGCATCCCATTCGGGAATGATATTGGTGACGTGCCGCGTGTTGGAGCCCTTGCCGCGCGTTTCCTGGTGCAGGCCATCGGGGGCTATGACGCGCGCCGGGTGCTTGCCGCCCTCGCCCGGTGCGGTGCAGACCGCAAGCGTCACGGCATTCTCCGCCGTAACCTTCCAGCGCTCGCCCGCCGGGATATAGACCGACCACGGCTTGCCCTCGAAGGGCGAGTTCCGCTCGCCCAGCACGCCGAAGTCCTTGGCGCCCACGAACACATGGCCCTTGCCGCCGATGAAGACGAGGCAGACCTCGCGGCCCGGTTCGCCACCTTCGGTCACCCCGCCCGGCTTCAGCTTCCACACATCGAAGCCCACATGCGTCCAGCCCGCACTCTCGGGCGTCACATGCACGATGCGTCCGGTGTCGCGGGTCGGGTGGATCTTGAGCTTCGACATGGCGGTTCTCCTTCAGTCGCCCACGCGCTGCTTGGCGAGAGCGGCTTCATGGTTCTTGCGCGCCACGTTCACCTGCGGCCTTATTGATACTTCCGGTACTGCCACTTCCCACCAATGTCCACCGGCATCGGTGGAGATCATCGGGTCGGTATCGATGACGATCACCGTGGTGCGCGGTGCCGACTTCGCCTCCACCAGCGCTGCTTCCAACTCCGCCAGCGAGTTCGCCTTCACCGCGATGGCACCTTGTGAGCGCGCATGCATCACGAAGTCGATCTGCGGGCTCTGCTCCTGGAAGGTGTTGTAGTCATAGAGGTTGTTGAAACGCTCGCCGCCGCAGGCATGCTGCAGCCGGTTGATGCAGCCATAGCCCCGGTTGTCGAGCAGCACGACGGTGATCTTCACCCCCATCATCACGCTCGTGGCGAGCTCCGAATTCATCATCATGTAGCTGCCGTCGCCCAGCATGACGACCACTTCGCGGTCGGGCTGCGCCATCTTCATGCCGATGCCACCGGCAATCTCGTAGCCCATGCAGGAGAAGCCATATTCGAGGTGATAGGAGGAGGGATAGCTCGCCTGCCACAGCTTGTGCAGCTCGCCCGGCAAGCCACCCGATGCCCCCATCAGCGACACCTCGCGCCCCAGCGCGCGCTGCACGGCACCAATCACCTGCGCGTCGGAAGGCCGCTCGGCATTGGTGGGCGCGGTGTAGGTGTCGGCCGTCGCCATCCACGCCGTGAAGCCCGCCTTGGCGTCCGCCGTCCACGCCTTTGGCGCGGCCCAAGGGCCAAGGTTTGCGGAAAGCTCCTCGAGGCCCACCCGCGCATCCGCCACCAGCGGAAGTGCCCGATGCTTGGTGGCATCGAACACCTGCGTGTTGAGGCCGATGAGGGTCTTCTCCGGATTCTGGAACAGCGCCCATGAACCGGTGGTGAAGTCCTGAAGTCTTGTGCCCACCGCGAGGATCACGTCCGCCTGCTCGCACAGCCGGTTCGCAGCCCCCGTGCCGGTGACGCCGACGGCGCCCATGTTCAAGGGATCGGCGAAGGGCAGCGATGACTTGCCGCCTTGGGTCTCCATCACCGGAATGCCGTGCCTTGCCGCAAAGGCCGCCAGCGTCGCGGAGGCTTCCGAGAACAGCACGCCACCGCCTGCGATGATCACGGGCTTCTGCGCCTCGCGCAGCGCCTCCACGGCATCGGCCAGCTCGGTCTCGTCCGGGCGGACGCGACGCGGCACCCACAGACGTTCCGCGAAGAAGCTTACAGGATAGTCATAAGCCTCGGCCTGCACATCCTGGCAGAAGGACAGCGTCACCGGCCCGCATTCGGCGGGATCCGTCAACACCACCATGGCGCGGTTCAAGGCCGGGATCAGCTGCTCGGGCCGCATGATGCGGTCGAAATAGCGCGACACCGGCTTGAAGCAGTCATTCACCGAGATGGTGCCATCGCCGAAATCCTCCGCCTGCTGCAGCACCGGGTCGGGTCGCCTGCTGGCAAAGATGTCGCCGGGGATCAGCAGCAGCGGAATGCGGTCGACATGCGCAACAGCGGCGGCCGTCACCATGTTGATGGCGCCAGGCCCGATCGAGGTGGTGCAGGCCATCATGCGTCGGCGGCGCATCGTCTTGGCATAGGCAATCGCCGCATGCGCCATCGACTGCTCGTTCTGGCCGCGATAGGTGGGAAGCTCGTCCCTCACATGCCACAGCGCCTCGCCCATGCCGGCCACATTGCCATGCCCGAAGATCGCCCACATGCCGGCGAAGACCGGCACGTCCCTGTCGTCGACGACGGTCATCTGCTCCGTCATGAACCTGACGAGCGCCTGCGCGGCGGTGAGACGAATGGTCTTGCTCATGTGAAGGCTCCTTGAGGAATTCAGTATCTTGTTACTTGCCGTCATCCCGGCGAAAGCCGGGACCCAGCTTTCTTGTGGCTCTCAAAGCGGGGCCCCGGCTTTCGCCGGGGTGACGGAATGTGGGGATCACGCCGTCCGCGCCCTGTTCCAGATGTCCACCAGCGCCTGAAACCGCGCCGCCATGTCCGTCACCGCCTGCTCGTCCGTCATCTCGCCCTTGAGCCACTTCTGTGCCGCATTGCTGAAAATGGTGCGGCCCACCGTGAAGCCCTTGACCACGGGCTGACCGGCAACCGCGGCAAATCCCTTTGCCAGCTCCGCCTCCGGCGCGTCGAGCCCGAGCAGCACCACGCCGCGGCACCACGGGTCGTTCTTCTCGATCACCGCGGCGATGTTCTCCCACGCCTTGGCCGACGCCTGCGGCTCCAGCTTCCACCAGTCGGGCTTGATGCCCAGCGCATAGAGTTCCGTCATGGCGCGCGCGATGGTCATGTCGTCCAGCGGTCCGCTCTTGCCGGCGATGATCTCCACCAGCAACTCACGCCCCACCTTGCGTGCGGCCTCATAGAGTGTTCGCAGCTTCTGTGCCTGTTCGTCCTTCAGCGCCTGCGGATCATCCGGGTGATAGAAGGCAAGGCACTTGATGGTGTGCGTCACCGGCCACTCGGCCAGCCTCGCTCCCACGTCCTGGGTGAACTCGAAGCGCAAGGGCCGCGAGCCCGGCTGTTCCAGCGGGCGTCCCACCCACAGCCCCAGCTTCGCCGCATCGAACATCGCCTCGCGGCCATAGACGTCGTCGAGCAGCGTGCCGTAACCGGGCTTGCCCTTCGAAACCCGCCCGATGGCCTGGATTGCCAGCCGCTTGAAGTCGTTGAGGCGCGCGCGGGGTGCACCTGCATCATCCGCCATCTTCTCCATCTGCATGCGGTGGTCGATGGCGAAGGCCAGCAGCTGCTCCGGCTGCTTGCGCCGCGTGGTCGCCCAGTGCACGTGGTTGATCGCCTCATCCTTGCGCAGCGCCTTGTACGGGCTGCCGTGAGTGAGGAAATACTGCAGTTCCTCCCATGTCGGAATCTCGGGCGAACACAGCAGGCGCGACACCGCGAAGGCGCCGCAGGCATTGGCCCATGTGGCGCTCGTCGCGTAATCCTCGCCCTTGAGCCAGCCACGCAGGAAGCCGGACATGAAGCTGTCGCCCGCGCCCAGCACGTTATAGACCTCGATGGGGAAGCCCTTGCC
>NZ_JBAXGR010000066.1:0-21001 GCF_037139295.1 Aestuariivirga sp. | reverse complement strand
TCGGTGCGATACTGCTGACTCTCGCTCAAGAAGGGCCACCACAAGAATGTCTAAGCGCTTTTCATGGTACGCGACCATCTTCATATGTATTGCTTGCCACAATCTCGAATCGTCCGAGATAAGAAAGAGGGCGATCGGTTCTCTGTCGACCGGAAAGAACGCCATATCAGGAATAATGTCGACGAAGCTTTCCGAGATAGCTTCGCTCTCCGTGATCCGGACTTTCTCATCAAGCTCCTGATGCAGCAGTTTTCGAACATCATCCTTGAAGGTGCTCCTGGTGCGCTCCTTAGACATCCACTCCAGATCGCAGATCCTAAGCAGCATCGCGGAAAAATCTAGAACAGCACGAGGGAGTCTGTCCTCAGCGACTTCATCCATATAAAGCTCACCGGCTTCCTCATCGTAGTGGGCGCCATATTGATTGAGCAATCCAGAAAATGCACTCCGGCGGCTTTCGTTGTCGAGTGTAGCTCCCGCGGCCTCTAGGAAAGAAACGGTCAGTGCGTTGTCGATGACCCTGTATGGACCTCCCTTAGATCCGACTATGTAGAGCCCAATTCTATCACCGTCCTTGCCCGTGTAAGGTGTGCCAACTGCGAATCCCCCTTCGAACTCAGAAATCTGTGTCTCTGAGCAGAACACATCGCAAATCGCCTTCTTAAGTCCTACCATGGCAGCGATTGTCGGGAAAATAGATCCCTTGTACCGTCAAGATGAAAGAAGTCTATTGCGATATCATCGGCGCTTGTGTCTGTCATTCCAAGATTGGCAGGCAGAAAGTCAACGTTCCGGCGATACACCATACTTCTAGGAATCCGCGTGAACGCCGGGGGCCGCGTCTGCCCGATTGGCAACAATTCGCAATGTTCGCAAGTCGAGTGAACGTGCCAACCGGGATGGCTCCGATGATATTCTAAAGACGCGATTACTCGGCAATCGCCAGCCACTTCCTCCCCCAATACTGCGAGGAACTCGGGAACAGTTATGTGATAGGCGATCAGCAGACGAAATTGTCTTCTGAGCGCCTCAAACCTCTGAAGCCTCCATCGCCACCGCTTCGTCAGGGGAAACCGTCCTCTGCCCAGAGGGAAATCCTTTGTGCGAATTTTCTCTCCAGTCCAGTTAGTGGCGCCGATAGCCTTTTTCTCCGAGAATAGAACCTCCGAAACCTTTATAAAAGGAGGGTAAAACAACCAAAAAGGGTGTGAACAGGCGGAAATTGATCATTTCCGCTTATCCCGCTTCAGCGTCCACAATTCCCAGAAGGCCCAGCCCAAAACGACGCCGGCGACGAGAATTCCTTCCGCGAGTGCGATGGCGCTGCCGCTCATGGGCCCTGCTTTTCCAGCCGGATGAAGAGGTCGGTGAGCCACTTTGCGCGCTCGTCGAGCGTGCGGGGCGGGTGGATGGGCTGGCCTGCCGTGGCGACGGCATCGATGAGGAACTGCGCGGAGGCAATGGCGGGGGCTGAGGAGCCGGGTGCCGATTGCAGTGACGCCGTGACGGCCTGTGCGAGGAGTGCCAGCTTGCGCGGGGTGGGGACGACGGCACGGCGTGTGACGCTGTCAAAGCCGTTCTTCTCCACGGCGCGGCCGATTTCGGCATAGAGCAAGCGGGCGGCATGGATTGAAGGGCGGCATCCTGCGGGCAGCATGACGATGCCGGAGAGGCTTTGGGCGTAAAGACGATCAGCTTCCGCGAGCAGGCGCCGCAGCACTTTCGCGAGGGCGGGGGAGGGCTGTGGCGTGGCCATGAAAGCCCTGGAGTCGAGCCCTTCTTCCGCCAGCCAGTCCTCCGGCAGATAAAGCCTGCCGTTGCGGGCGTCCTCGCCCACGTCGCGCGCGATGTTGGTGAGTTGCATGGCCACACCCAGGTCGCAGGCGCGCGCGATGGCCAAGGGATCACGCACCTGCATGACGAGGGACATCATGGCGCCGACCGTGCCTGCGACGCGCACGGCATAGGCGTGGAGCTCGTCGAGCGTCTGGTAGCGGCGGCCCGCGGCATCCCAGGCGAAGCCCTCGATCAGGGCTTCGGGGATTTCTCGCGGGATGGCAAAGCGCAGCGCCACGTCGGCGAACGCACGGTCGGCGGGCTGATTGTCGGGCTGGCCCTGGTAGATGCGGTCAAGCCGCTCCAGCAGCATGTCGACTGCGGCGCGGCTGTCGGCCGATCCATCCACCAGATCATCCGCCACGCGGCAGAAGCCATAGAGCGAGCGCGAGGCATCGCAGACGCGCTGCGGCAGCAGCAACGAGGCGGTGTAGAAGGTCTTCGACCCGTCGCGGATCATCTGCCGGCACTGGGCGAGATCAGCAGGCGAGACGAGGGAGCGATCAGGCGAAGGCGGATGCATCAGGCACCACGGTATCGAGGATTCTTGCGGATGAGATGACGCCGGGAACGCCCGCGCCCGGATGGGTGCCGGCGCCGACGATGAACAGGTTCTCGATGTCCTCCGAGCGGTTGTTGGGGCGGAACCAGGCGCTCTGCAGCAGCGTGGGTTCGAGACCGAAGGCAGCGCCCTTGGCGGAGGAGAGACGGTTCGCGAAATCGATGGGCGTGATCAGCTTTTCGGTGACGATGTGCTCGCGGAAGCCGGGCATCATGGTGCGGTCGAGGTGTTCGGCGATGGCCGCCTTGTAGGAGGCAGAACGGGTGGTCCAGTCTATGCCTGAATCCTGATGCGGCACAGGCGAGAGCACGTAGAAGGCATCGCAGCCGGGAGGTGCAAGCGACGGGTCCGATGCGGTGGGGCGATGCAGGTAGAGGCTGAAGTCCTTGGCGAGGATCTTCTTCTCGAAAATGTCATGCAGAAGTTCGCGATAGCGCGGACCCATGAGGATGGTGTGGTGCGGAACATCCGGGTACTGACGGCTGGTGCCGAAGTACCAGACGAAGAGGCTCATGGAATAGCGCGCGCGGGCGAGCTTCGCATCCGACCAGCGCTTGCGCGGGGCCTTGGCGAGCAGCTTCGTATAAGTGTGGGCGGTTTCGGCATTGGAGACGACGATATCGGCCTTGATGATGCGGCCATCAGCGAGGCGCAGGCCCGTGGCGCGGGCGCCATCGCAGGTGATTTCGGCCACTTCGCTGTTGAGCACGATGCTGCCGCCCTGGCGTTCCACCAGCTTGGCCATGGCGCCGACCAGCGCGCCGGTGCCGCCAACAGCGAAATGCACGCCATATTGCCGCTCGAGATAGGCGATCATGCTGTAGATGGCGGTGACCTTGAACGGATTGCCGCCGATGAACAGCGGGTGGAAGCTGAGCGCCATGCGGATCTTGGGGTTCTTGACGCGCGCCGCCACATGCTGGTGCACGGTGCGCCAGGCGCCCAGCTTGAGGAGGTCGGGGGCGATTTTCACCATGTCGAGCGGCGAGCCAAAGGGCACGTGGCCGAGCTGCTCGAATCCGATGCGGTAGATGGCCTCGCTCTCGGCCATGAAGCGCTCATAGCCCTCGACATCGCCCGGCGAGATGCGGCGGACTTCCTCGCGCATGCGGGCAGGGTCGGCGCAGCAACTCATCACCGTGCCGTCATCGAAGCGGATGTCGTAGAAGGGGTCGAGCGGCTTCAGCGTCACGTCATCCGAGAACTTCGCCCCAGCCAGCGACCAGAGCTCATCGAGGATGAAGGGCGCTGTGATGATGGTGGGACCGGCATCGAAGGTGAAGCCGTCCTGGCGGAACACGCAGGCGCGGCCGCCGGGCTGCTCCAGCTTCTCGAACACGGTGACGCGATAGCCCTTGGCACCCAGCCGGATGGCAGCCGCGAGTCCGCCAAGGCCGCTGCCGATGACGGCGGCATGGGGCCGCCGGTCAGCCGTCTGGCCGGGCGGCGAGGGATGATCGATGTCTGTAAACATCGGTTGACAGTAGAAACGGTCACCCGAGATTTGGCAAGGGGGCACATGGCCCTAGCGCAGCACGAAGGACACCGGGTCGGCGATGATGGCGGCGGCACCCGTCGGGTCTTCCTCATGGGCGAGGTGGCCGAGGCCCTTGATCTCGACGAGGCTGGCATGGGGCGCGAGCTTCGCCGCTTCGGCGGCGCGGGCGGGGGGGATGGTGCGGTCGCCCGAGGCGAAGGCGAGCGTGATAGGGACGGGGAGGTTCTTCAGGTCCTGCGGCACCCAGTGCAGGTCCCAGGCGGCCATCATGCCCAGCGTTCCGGCGATGTGGCCTTCGTTGGAAAAGAGCTTCTGGTAAAGCGTGATGCCCTCGGCATCGATGTTGGAGCCGGTGTCGCGCAGCAGGCGCTCCACCGCCTTGCGGTCGGCCATCTTCGCGAAGAGCTTCTGCACGAGGGTGGCGTTGGCGAAGGTCTTGGCAAGTGGCGAGAAGAACTGGCCCGCCACACCGGTGACGGGGAAGAAGGCGCCGTTGAAGCTGATGATGTCTTGCGGAGCAAAGAGGCGTTCAACCGCCATGCGCACCAGAACCGCGGCACCGGCCGAATGGCCGACGGCGCGGACGGGGTTGACGTTCAGTGTACGGAGCAAAGTGGCGACCGCGGCGGCCATGCCGGGGAGCGACAGGCTGTTCTTCGATGGCGGCTGCGTGAAGGCGTGGCCGGAAAGGTCCATGGCCACCACGGTGTAGTGGGCGGCGAGTTTCGGCATCACGTCGCGCCAGGAATGGGTGGCGGCACCGGTGCCGTGGAGGAGCAGCAGGGCGGGGCCATTGCCCATTACCTGCACGTGCCAGCGCATGCCGGCGGCCTCGACGAAGCGGCTGGCCGCGTGGTTGGGCCAGTCGCGGCCATCCCTGGCCCAGTCGAGATAATAGCCCATGTCAGGCCCCGGCCTTCATGGCCGCGTTGACGGAGGCGGAGATGCGCGAGGCATCGGCATGGGGCAGCGGCAGATAATCGGCACCCATGGCCTCGGCCAGCTTGGCCGCGGGGCCGGTGCGCGTGTCGGAGAGGTCGATCATCAGCGTCCGGAAACCGGCAAGCCGCAGCGCCCTGGCGGCGGCTTCGGCATCACGCAGGGCCACCGCGCGATCGGCGGTGCCGTCGCGCGCGATGTTGGCCTTGCCATCGGTAAGGAAGACGACGAGCGGAATGCCGCCCGCGCGGCGCACTTGGGTAGCCACCAGCATCGATTGCTCGATCCCTGCGGCCAATGGCGTGCCGCCGCCGCCGGGAAGATCGGCCAGTGACTTCTTGGCACGCTGCAGCGAGCGGGTGGGGGGCAGCAGCACTTCCGCCTGCTTGCCGCGGAAGGCGATGAGCGCTGTCCGGTCACGCCGCACATAGCAGTCCGCCAGCAGCAGTTCGATGGCGCCCTTGGCCTCGGCCATGCGGTGGAGTGCGGCGGAGCCCGAGGCGTCGACGGCGAAGATGGCGGTGGTCTCGCGTTTCTCCTTGAAGCGGCGGATGCGGAAGTCGGCCTTCTCGACCTGCACGCCCTTGGCTGAAGGGTTGCTGCGGCGGCGCAACGGCTGCCACGGCGCGGCGGCGCGCAGCGTGTCGATGAGGGCGAGGCGGGCGCCGTTCTTCGGCTCGCCCTGGCGCGTTCCCGCCGGGCGGCCGCGCCGCAGGCCCGTCTTCTGCGAGACGGCACCTGCTCCGGCCTTGGAGCCGGGCTGGCGCAGGTTCTTTTCCAGTGCTGCAAGGAGGCCGGGCGGAAGCGAGGCTTTCACGGCTTCGAGCAGGCGGTCGGCCAGTTCCTGCGGGGTGGGGGAACCATCCTCCTCACCGGGTTCGGGTGCATCCTGCGGTGCGGGCTGGTCAGGCTCTTCCTCCGGCGGTGCGGGGTAAGTGACGGCGCGCGGCGCGAGGATGAGGCGGGCGGCGAGCGCTGCATCATCGTCGTCCACCTCCGCGCGGCCGTCGAGGGCCGCTGCCGCGCGCGCGGCACGCAGCGCCATGACGGCGGGCCGGATGGACGAGAGGCCGAGCGCCAGCGCCGTCTGGCACAGGCCTTCGGTGATGCGATCGTTGATTGCGACGTGCGGCAGAAGCTTGCGCGCAGTTGTGATGTCGATGTCGAGTGGTTCGAAGCCTTTGAGGTCGAGCAGGAAGGCGACGCGTTCGGCGAGGATCGGGGCCACGCGCTCGTCGTCGATGCCTTCGTCATGGGCGATGACGGTGAAGGCGGCGCCGTGGTCCATCGCAGCGGCGATAAGGGCTGCCTTGTCGGACGACAGGCGCTCGGCGGAGGTGAGCAGGAGGAGACTGTCGGACTCGGCGAGCAGGCCCCTGTCATGGACGGGGGCACCGGACTTCAGCGTGGCGGCGACGTCGATCGAACCCGTGAGACGGTCCATGCCGATGTGCGGCGGAATGCGGTGTGTCCGGCGCTGCGAGAGGTGGCGGAGTGATACGAGAAAGCCGTCGGCGGGGCCCTTGAGGATGGCGCCCTTCAGGCCCTCGGGGTCGAGGGCCAAGAGCGCGCAGGCAAGGGCCGCCTCGCTCACGCGCCGAACACCTCGGTGACCGCCCGGTCGATGCGGGTGGTGGAGCCCGTCTCGTCCAGCGGGTTGCGACGCAGGCGATGGCGGAGCGAGGGTGCGGCCATGCGCTTCAGGTGATCATCGGTGACACGCTTGGCGCCTTCATAGGCGGCGAGTGCCCGGGCGGCGCGCATCAGCGTCAGCTGGCCACGCAACCCGTCGGTCTTGAGGTTGATGCAGAGTGCTGCGGCGCGCTCGAGGATCGCATCCGGCACCTCGACGTCGTTCAGGTGCTTGCGGGCCTTGACGATGCGACGGCGTGTCTGGTCTTCCTGCTTTTCCCACAGCGCGGTGAAGCCTTCTGGGTCACGCTCGAAGGCATCGCGGCGCTTGACGATTTCGACCCAGGTCTTGACTTCGGTCGGCGTGCGCACTTCCACTGAGAGGCCGAAGCGGTCAAGCAACTGCGGGCGGAGTTCGCCCTCTTCCGGGTTGCCGCTGCCCACCAGCACGATGCGGGCGGGATGGCGCACGGAAAGGCCCTCGCGCTCCACCACGTTCTCGCCCGAGGCGGCAACGTCCAAGAGCAGGTCGACGATGTGGTCTTCGAGAAGATTGACCTCGTCGACATAGAGATAACCGCGGTTGGCCTGGGCCAGCAGGCCCGGCTCGAAGCTCTTCTCGCCGTGCGACAGCGCGCGCTCGAGGTTGAGCGAGCCCAGCACCCGGTCTTCCGTGGCGCCCAATGGCAGGTCGACCACCGGAATGGACATCTTGCGCAGCTTGTGGGTTGCTTCCTTGCGGCAGTGATCGCACTGGGCCGAGGCACTGTCCGGGTCGCAGTGATAGGCGCAGGTGGTGGCCCTGATCTCGGGCAGGAGGGCAGCGAGAGCCCGCACCGCGGTGGACTTGCCGGTGCCGCGGTCGCCAAAGGCGAGCAGCCCGCCAATCAGCGGGTCAACGGCGGTGAGGAGCAGCGCCAGCAGCAGTTCGTCCTGGCCTGAAATGGCGGAAAAGGGATAGCGAAGTGACATATGGCAATGTGTAACACACGATTTACACTTGGCAAATGCGGTCTGCTTGCGGGATTTGGGCTGCTCCGCCACTCTTGAGCCATGACCGACCGACTCGCAGCCGCCTATGCCCTGATTGATGCCGCCAACGCCCAGGACCCGGCAGGCCAGGCCGCGCCTTACGGGCAGCGGATGACGGAGACGCTGGATGCCTTCCGCCCCGATGCGCCGGAGACGCTGAAGATCGCGGCGCGCGCCCAGCACATCGAGCGCTGGACGGTGCCGAGAACCTCCTACCCCGAAGGGCGCATCGCCTATCTCACCTGGCGCAAGGACCTGCAGAAGCTGCATGCCCGGCGGGCGGGCGAGATCATGGCGGAGTGCGGCTATTCCGATGACGAGATCGCCCGCACCGGATCGCTGCTGAAGAAGGAGCGCCTGAAGCAGGATGCCGATGCCCAGACGCTGGAGGACGTGATCTGCCTTGTGTTCCTCCGTTACGAGGCAGACCCATTCATCGCCAAGCACGATGACGACAAGGTGCGCGACATTCTGGCGAAGACGGCGAAAAAGATGTCGCCGCTGGGGCTGACCGCCGCGGCGCAGGTGCCGATGGGCGAAAGGCTGAAGCGCCTGCTGGGCGAAGCGCTGGCCGCAGGCTGACGTTGTGTCTTCCCCCGCCGAAGGAGCGGGAGAAGACATGCTCATCAGGAGATCGCCCGCATCAGGCTGCCTGTCGCGGGGAACAGCGGGATCAGGGATGCCTGGAGCGCGTGGTAGATGTCGGGCTTGCCGGTGAAGAAGCGGTCGAAGGGCTTCAGATCGTCGCCCAGCTCGGGGAACCATCCGCCATTGGCGGGGTCGATGAAGTGGATTGCCGAGAAATCCCACAGCTTGCGATACCAGTGCTCATAGAAACTGTCCGGCTTCAGCGCGTTGAGGAAGGCCGCCGCACCGATGGCCTCGGTGACGGGCCACCAGATCTTGTGGGTGATGGCGGGCTGGTTTTCGAAGTCGAGCGTGTAGTAGAAGCCACCTTTCGCCTCATCCCAGCCGCGGTTGACGGCGCTGCGGAACAGTTGCTCAGCCGCATCGATCATCCAGGCCTCGCGGCGGCCGTCGAGCACCCAGAGCTGGGCCAAGAGGCGAGACCATTCCAGCCAGTGGCCCGGCGTGGTGCCGGCGGGGCGGAACATGTCCGAGCCCTTGTAGCCCTTGTCGATCTTCCACTGCTCGTCGAAATGCTCGGCCACCACATAGTCAAGCGATGCCGCATGAGTGCGGATGATGAGCGTGGCGATGCGCTTGGCCTTGTCGAGATAGGCTGCATCATGCGTGGCTTCGAAGGCCGCTATCAACGCCTCGGTGAGATGCATGTTGGAGTTCTGGCCGCGGTAGTCTGAAATCTTCGCCCAGTTGCGGGCAAATTCTTCCGACACCGCACCGTAGTGCTCATCCCAGAACCGGATGTTGAGAACGCCCGTGACATCGGCCAGCATGTCCTTCGCCAGCGGATGGCCGATCATCGCGGCGTCGGACGCGGCGAGCAGCACGAAGGCGTGGCCATAGGCCTGCTTGCTGTCGTCCTTGAAGCCGTCGTCGTCGAGCGACCAGCAATAGCCGCCAGACTTGCGGTCGCGGTGGCCTTCCCACAAATAACGCATGCCGTGGTCGACGATGGTTTCGGCACCCGGCCGCCCGAGCTTGGCGGCGATGGCGAAGCAATGCACCATGCGCGAGGTCTGGTGCAGATGACGGATGTGGCCATAGGGGCGGCCCGATGCATCAAGGTCGTAGAAGCCGCCCTTGGGGTTCACCGCATTGCGCTGGAACAGATCGAAAAGCTCATTGGCGCGCGCCTGCAGCCAGTCGCGGTGCCAGGGGCGGGTGGTCCAGTTGGTGTCAGGCATTGCAATCCTTCAGCTCATTCGACGCGCACGCGCGCTGAGGCTGTTTTGCCCTTCGCGTCGATCACCGACAAGCGGGCAAATCCACGCGAGGGCTGGTCCCAGAAGGCATCGCGCCGGAACTCGCGCTCGGCGATGGGAATGCCGTCAGCGAGCCAGGTGAAGGGCGGCGTGCCGCCATAGACCTTGAGGCTGACAGCGGGCGCTGCATCGCCGTCAAGATCGATCCGCGCGCCATCTGGTGGGAAGGCGATGGAGGGCGGTGCATCACCCTGCGAAGCCGTGGCAACCTCCGGCAGGGCATTGGGGCGGAAGCGCTGGAGATTGGCGGGAAGCTCATTGGTGCGGGCGATGACCGTGCCGGGCGGGGCGGGACCCAGCGGCGCGCGGTTCGCTCCGATGCGCTGGAAGGCCTCGAACAGGATGGGAGCGGCGGCAAGCCGCCCGACGACGCCGGGCACCGCCGCGCCATCGGGCCGGCCCACCCACACGGCAATGGTGTTGGCGCCGTCATAGCCCACGGCCCAGGCATCACGGTAGCCATAGGAGGTGCCGGTCTTGAAGGCAATCTGGCCGCCGATTGCGTTCTGCGGCGTGGGGGCACCCTTCAGAACGTCGCCAATCATCCATGTGGCATTGGGCTCGAACAGGCGGCGCATGGGCTTTGCATTGCGCTCCTCCGACAGCTGCCAGCTGAGCTGTTTCGGTTCACCCTTGCGGGCCAGCGCCACATAAAGCGTTGCGAGATCGGTGAGGCGGATGCCTGCACCACCGAGGCCGACGGCAAGTCCGGGGCCCGCATTCTGCGGCAGCACAAGCTTTACCCCGGCATTGCCGAGGCGGGCCATGAGGCGGTCGGGGCCCACCGCATTGAGGATCTGCAGGGCAGGGACGTTGAGCGACTGTTGCAACGCCGTGCGCACCGTCACCGTGCCGTGGAAGCTGTCGTCGAAGTTTTCCGGCGCATAGGCGCCATAGCGCACCGCACGGTCGTCGATGAGCGTTTCGGGATGAACGAGGCCGTCCTCGAAGGCGAGGCCATAGATGAAGGGCTTGAGCGTGGAACCGGGCGAGCGCAGGGCGTTGGCGAGGTCCATCTGGCCTGCGCGCACCGTGTCGAAATAACCGGTGCCGCCAACATGGGCGCGCACTTCGCCCGTGTCGTTGTCGATGACGAGGATGGCTGCGGCGACGCCGGAGCCGATGAGCAGCGCACGGTCACGCGCGAGCGTTTCGAGCGAGGACTGCAGGTCACGCGCGATGGTGGTCTCGGCAACGGCGCCGGGCGGCGCGGCCTTGGCGAGGCGCTCCGCCACGTGTGCCGCCAGCATCGGGAAGGCGAGGCGGCCCTTGGGTGCATTTTCCGATGCGGCGGCCACGGCCTGATCGGCATTGACGATGCCTGCAGCGTTGAGGAGTGCTATGACATGGTTGCGGGCAGCCACGGCCGGTTTCGGGAACCGGTCCGGGCGTCGCGTCTCGGGCGCCTGCGGCAATGCCACGAGCAGTGCCGACTCGGCTGTCGAGAGCCGCTTCGGCTCCTTGCCGAAATAGGCGAGAGATGCGGCGCGCGTGCCCTCGATGTTGCCGCCATAGGGGGCGAGTGCGAGGTAAAGGTCGAGGATCTGCTGTTTCGACAGCCGGCGCTCGATCTGCAGTGCACGGACCATTTCGGCGAGCTTGTCGGAGACGCTGCGCGCGGGGTGCGGTTCGAGCAGGCGCGCCACCTGCATGGTGAGGGTGGAGCCGCCCGAGACGACGCGGGCGTGCGTTGCGGCCTGCCATGCGGCGCGAAGCAGGGCCCAGGGGTCAACGCCCGCATGCGCGTAGAAACGCTTGTCCTCATAGGCGATGAGCATCGCGAGGAAGCGCGGGTCGACGTCCTTCGTCGTGACCGGCAGGCGCCAGTAGCCATCCTTCGTGATGAAGGGGCGGAGCAGCTTGCCGTCCTTGTCCGTCACCAGTGTGGAATAGGTGATGCCCTTGCCGAGGGGCACTGGCCCCAGGCGGCGCAGCACCTCGCTTGCCGTGAAGCCCGCGGCGTTGACTGCGAGGATGCCAAAAAGCAGCCCCGCATAGAGGCGCAAGGGCCAGCTGCTGCGGGGCGTCTTCATGTCAGGGTGCCGTCACCGTCACGGTGCCGGTTACGGTGCGGGCGTTGAGTTCCGGGCGATACATGTCCTCAACCGTCGCACCCGGATGCACATAGGCGCCGGGCGAGATGGCGCGCACCATGTAGGCGAGCTTGGCGGTGGAACTGGTGAAGCTCGCCACGAAGCGGTCATCCCGGAACTCGGTGTAGGACGCGTAGCTGGTGTCCGAGAGCCAGGCGAGATCCGCTGTTGCGCCCGAGGAGACGAGCGTCGGGTTCTCGATCTCGAAGCCGGCGGGCAGGCGGTCGACCAGCAGGAACTGGCCACTGTCGGCCTCGCCCTGCTGCTTCATCACGCTGAGCACCGCAACGAGGCGGGTGTTCTGCTTGACGGTTGCCGGGTCCACCGGCTGGCCATCTGGCGTGAAGTACTTGCGCTCGATGGTGAGACCGTTGCTGGCCGCAGGCTCCGGCACGAGTGGCGAGCCCGAGATGGCGACGACCGCCTTCACGAGATCGGGTCCGGTGTTTTCCACCTTCACGTCCTTGGCGAGGGCGCCTGTGTTGTAGACGCGGTTGAAGCTGCCATCATGCTTCGTGCCGTCGATATCGAGGCGGATCGACTTCGCCTGGTTGATGACGGAGCGGGCGGCGAGCACCATCCAGGCCATGTCCTGGGTGGAGGCGTAGCTGGACCGCGCACGTTCCACCTCGATGGCGCTCATTGCCGTCTTGATCACGGCGGGCTTGGCCTTGGAATCCGTGGCGAGCGCCAGGATGGCCGAGGCATCGCGCAGCACCGAGCCATAGTCGGCGCGATAGGCACCGCGGGTGGAGGAGTCCACTTCGTCACCCAGTGACTCGATCGCCGAGGCAAAGGCGGCGTCGGAGCGTTCCTGGTCGCCGAGGATCGACAGGGCGGCTGCGACCTGCGCGCGGGCAAGGGGCGAGCCGAACTGGGCGATCTTGGTATCGGCGAGGTACTTGAGGTCGCCCACCGGCGCACGGCCGGCACGGGCCAGCACATAGAGTGCATAGGCCATGTCCTGGCCGCCACCTTCCTCGATGTCCGGCGCGTTGCCGACCATGTTGCGGATGTAGTCGAGGCCGCCGACCAGCACGTCTTCCGGAACGGCGAAGCCCTTCTCGCGGGCCCGCAGCAGGAAGTCGGTGACATAGGACGTGAGCCACAGGCTCGAGTCATCGCCATAGGCCGACCACAAGCCGAAGGAACCGGACGCCGACTGGCGGTTGACGAGGCGCGTCACCGCCTTCTGCATGCGGTCCGGGATTTCGGCATCGAGGTCCTTGGGGTCAACGCCCAAGTCGCTCAGATAGAGCAGCGGCAGGGCGCGGCTGACGGTCTGCTCCGAGCAGCCATAGGGATATTTGTCGAGGTCACGCACCAGGCCCGCCGCATCGAGCTGCGGCAGCGGGCTGATGGAGAGCGCCACCGTGCCGGTGCCCGGCACCATGTCGGAGAGCAGGTCCTTGCCGATGGTGAGAGAGCCCCCCTTGGCCTGCAGTGGCATGGTGGTGCGGCGCGTGACCAGCGGGTTGGCGGGCTCGACGCCGAGCGAGAAATCCTGGTCGAGCAGGATGTCGCCCGGGCCCTTCAGCGTGGCGACGATGCTGGCGACCCCATAGCCCGTGCCCTTGACGGGCACGATGACGGTGGCGCGCCCACCGGCGGCGCCGAGCGTCAGCTTCTGGATCGCGGTGTTGGCATCGGGCGTCACCGGGCCGTCGATGGAGACGCCGAGCGTGTAGTCGCCCGCCGGGCCTTCGGCATTGACGATGTCGAAGCGCAGCTGTGAGCTGTCACCCACGGCGAGGAAGCGCGGCATGGTGCCGGAGACGACCACCGGGTCACGCGCGATCACGTCCTTCGTGGCATGGCCGACCTTGGTCTTGCCCCAGGCCACCGCCATCACGCGGATGGTGCCGTTGAAGGCGGGGATGTCGAAGTCGACGGAGGCCGTGCCGTCATCGCCGACCTTGACGATGCCGGAATAGAGCGCGAGCGGTTTCTGCGCGGGCGGCGGCGCGTTGAAGGCAGCTCCGCCATCACCACCATTGCGCAGCTTGCCGCGCTCGCCCTGCATGCCGTCGATCAGGCTGCCATAGATGTCGCGCAGCTGCGCGGTGAGCTGCTTCTGGTCATAGTAGAACTTCTCGGGCGCCGGTGGGTCATAGCGCGTGAGGTTGAGGATGCCGACGTCGACCGCCGCCACCGTGATGAAGGCTTCCTCACCCGCAGTGAGGTTGCCGATCTTCACTGGCACGGTGAGCCTGGTGCGCGGCTTCATCAGCTGCGGCGTGTCGAGTGCCACGTCGAGCGTGCGCTGGGCGCGGTCGATGCCGAACCAGGCAAGTCCCATGGCGCGCGACGGCATGCGCTTGGCCTTCACGTCCATCGGCTTGTAGAGGCTGGCCAGCACATAGGCGCCGGTGCCCCAGCCTTCACCCACGGTGAAGGGCAGGCTGATGCCGCCCTCTGGCACATCCACGTCCTGCGAGGCCAGCAGCTTCTCGCCGATGATCTGCACCGTGGCCTTGCCGGCATAGCGCGCGTCGATCTTCACGTTGATGGTGTCACCCGTCTTCACGTCCGTCGTGTCGAGGGCAACCTTCAGCGTGTCGGGCGTGTCCGACTTCGAGGTGTCGCCGGAATAGTAGCCCGAGGCGAAGTCGATCGATGCGGGCGTAATGCCCGCCGCATCGATCTCGAGGCGGTATTGGCCCCAGGAGAGCGTCTGCGCGAAGTCGGTGGGCCTGTCGCCAGTGAGGTCCAGCGTGCCATTGGCGATCTTCGAGGTGCGGGTGACGGATTCCCACTGCCACTGGCCATTGCTGTTGAACCATTGCCAGTCACGCACCAGGCGCTTCAGCGTCCAGTTGGCGCCCTTCAAGGGCTTCAGCTTGCCGTCGGGGTCGACCGCGATGAGCGAGAAGGAGGCGGCCTGGCCTTCGGGTGCCGCACCATCCTCGAAATTCGGCATGATGCCGAACAGCGGTTGCGAGGCCTCGATGGGAAGGCTGGCGGTGCGCTCCACGGCGCGGCCACCCGGCTCACGCATGCGCACCGAGACATCGGCCTTCAGCGGCTGCGAGGTGACGGGCAGTTCGGGGAGCGCGATGTCGATGTCGGCATGGCCGTTGATGTCGGTGGCGGGCAGGTCGGCGGCGGTGACCTGGGTCGGGTCCGGCCGCTCGTCCATCAGGCCGAAATTGTAGTCCTTCCATTCGGGGAAGGGCGTGTTGTCGACGTTGATCGAGACGCTGGCCTCGAGGTCCAGCCCCGCGCCGGGTGCACCGAAGAGGTAACGGCCGTTGACCGTCATCTGCAGCGTGTCGCGGACCCTCGGCGTCTTGGACACCAGGTCGAACTCGATGCGGTCGGGGATGTAGTCCTCGACGAGGAAGGAGGTCTCGCCAACTGAGTCACCTGCGGGATCGGTGAAGGCCTTGATGCGCCAGGTTCCGCCTTGCGCGCCCTGCGCGATCTGGAAGTCCTTCGCGAAGCCGCCAGCACCCTTGTCGTCGAGCTTGTCGGTGAGGAAGGCGACGCCATCCGGGCGCTCGACCACGAAGGTCAAGGGCAGGCCGGTGATGGCATTGGCCTTGTCGTCACGCAGCAGCACGGTGGCGTGCACGGTTTCGCCACGGCGATAGACGCCGCGCTCGGCATAGACGAAGGCATCCACCGCGCCCGAGGGCGCGCGGCCGGTGACGCCACGGTCAGTCAGGTCGAAGGCGGGCTGCTGCAGGTCGAGGAATGAGTAGTCATTGTCGGCCGACTGCGCCACGACGAGGGCAGGCGACTGGCCGCCGTCGCCCTTCAGCGTGCCGGCATCGAACAGCGCATTGCCGGAGGCATCGGAGGACGCTTCGCCCAGCACCTCGTTATTGCGCGCGATGAGGCGCACCTTGGCATTGGCGATCGGATCGGCGGTGGCGATGGAGCGCAGGCTCACATGCAGGCCGTCCTTGCCGGACATGGTGGCAAGGCCCAGATCGGAGACGACGAACCACTGGGTGGCGACGTTGTCATAGTCCTGGGGCTCGATGGCCGCGGGCGTTGCCGTCATCACATAAAGCCCGGGCTCGAGCTTGCCCATGGCTTCATCAACCGGGATCGCGGTGGTGATGTCCTGGTTTTGGGGGCTGGGCGTTTCGAGAGATCCTTCCCAGACAAGCCTGCCCTTGTCGCTGCCGATGGAGGAGGCGGAATAGCCGGTGATCTGGCCGCGGAAGTCGGAGCCCAGCACGCTGCCGATCATGTTGCGGTCGCCGATGCGGAACAGCTGGAGCTTCGCTTGCCTGCTGTTGACCGAGACCAGCGGAATGCCGTTCTGGCCGGTGCGCGGCAGGACATAGGCATTGCCGGTGAAGCGCACGGACGGCGTGCGGTCGCGGACGTAGAAATCGAAGGTCACGTCCTTGGCCAGCGTATCGTCAGTGGCATTGGGCAGGCCCTGGCGGGCGGTGATGGAATAACGCTCGCCATATTTCAGGCCTTCAACACAGAGCCGTGTTCCTTCCGCCGTGACGGCGGCGACGGGGCCGGGATCCTGCGTGAAGTAGGACGTGAAATCTGTGACCGTGCGTGACACCGGCTCCGACATTTCGAAGCAGGCGCGGGGCGGCACGGTTTCGGTATCGACCTTGTAGTCGGAGACGCGGAAGCCGTGGTCGACGCGCATCTGCTCGAAGGCGGCGCGGATCGCCGGGTCTTCCTGCAGCTTCAGGCTTTCCTTGTAGGCGGTGAGTGCAGGCCGCCACATCTCGCGCTTGGCGAAGCCTTGGGCTGCGAGGTTGAGGGCCTGCGAGTCCTGCTGCGGCGAGGAGAGCAGCGTATAGGCCTTGAGCGCCGCGCCGATGAGCTTGGAGGGCAGGGTATAGCCATCGGAATCATTGATCGGTGTTGCGACCGAGAGCTCCTGTGCGAGGTCGAGCCAGAGCGTGCCGTTGGTGGGTTGCTTGGTCAGCAGCTGTTCGATGGAGGCCGTGGCGAGGCGGGAATTGTTGGCGGCGCGGGCGGCGACGAGGTCCGCCTGGATTTCGGGCTCGGTGCGCTTCAACTCCTTGGCGACCTTGGCAAGGTCCATGTCGTAGTCGCTGAGGTACCAGCTGAACTGGTCGACGGGGAAGGGCTTGGCGGCCTGCGATGGCGTTGTCGCGAGGAGGAGCGAGACGAGCGTGGCGAGGAGGAGGGCGAGGGAACTCCACACCCCACGTTCATCATGGCCGGGCTCGACCCCGGCATCCCTTTCCACGCGGCCCGCGGAAGATCGCCGGGTCAAGCCCGGCGATGATGAAGACTGTGTGAAGAGTGGGGAAAATTCGCCAAGCGCCGACATCGGGGGGCCTCCACAAGCTCGTTCTTTTGTGCGTGGAGGAAGTGTCCGTCCGACGCCGCCCGGTTGTCAATCAGGCGGGTGACAGTTTCATGTGCTTTGCGGCGGAATTGCAGTGACCCGCGTCACGGCTTCGGCGTGTCGTCGTCCTGCAGGATGCGCCAGGCCGCACCCTCGAGGTCGTCGTACTGGCCGGACTTGAGCGACCAGATGAAGGCGCCGAGGCCAACAGCACCCATGAAGAGCGCGATGGGGATGAGATAGATCAGAACGTTCATGCGGCGTCCTTCAGGGCCTTGCGGCCCGGGGCGGTGTCGGCATTCAGTCTAGCAGAACCCGCCTGCGCCGTCCTGCCGAGGCCGACGCGCAGCGCGTTGGCGATGACGATGATCGAAGAGGTGGACATTGCAACCGCGGCGACCAGCGGCGAGACGAAGCCCGCCATCGCCAGCGGCACGGCGAAGACATTGTAGCCCACGGCGAGCGCGAAGTTTTCCTTGGCGATGCGCTGGGTGCGGCGGCTGACCTTGATGGCATTGGCGACGGCCGAGGCCGACTCGCCCATCCACACGGTTTCCGCCGCGGTGCGGCCGATGTCGGAGGCCGAGGAGGGCGCCATGGAGGTGTAGCCGGCGGCAAGGGCGGGCGCGTCGTTGATGCCGTCGCCCACCATCAGGACGTGTCTGCCGGCCTTGGTGAGGGCATCGACATAGGCAAGCTTGGTCTGCGGACTGGCGCGCGACACGGCAGTGTCGATGCCGACAGCCCCGGCCACGCGGGTGACGGCGGCTTCGCGGTCGCCCGACAGGAGGTGAACGGCGAGGCCCATGCCTTTCAGCGCGGCGACGGTCTCGGCGGCATCCGGGCGAAGCTGATCCTCGAAGTGGAACAGCACGGGCGCCTTGGCCCCGCGGCGGAAGGCGAATTCCAGGAGGCCATGGTCCTCGCCGATTTCCTCGAGGCCGCACCAGGCGCGGTTGCCGAGGCGGAGCTTCTCACCGCCATGGGTGCCGGAGAGGCCGAGGCCGGGGTGTTCAGCAATGTCGGAGACTGTGACTGGCTGAAGCCCGCGCTTCGTCACCTCGCGGACGAGTGCCCGCGACAGCGGATGCTTGCTGGCCTGCGCGAGGCCCGCGGCCAGGGCGAGCGTATCGGTGGAGACCATGAGCGGCGAGACGAGGGCAGGCTCGCCCTTGGTGAGGGTTCCGGTCTTGTCGAAGATGACGGTATCGACGCCGGCGAGCTTTTCCAGCGCCGCGCCATCCTTGATCATCACGCCGGAGCGGAACAGCCGGCCACTGGCCACTACTTGCACGGCGGGAACGGCGAGGCCCAAGGCACAGGGGCAGGTGATGATGAGCACGGCGATGGCCGCCATGATGGAATTGTGCCAGCCATTGCCGAGGATGAGCCAGCTGATGAGCGTGGTGGCGGCCAGCGTGTGCACGGCGGGAGAATAGAAGCGCGCCAGCCGGTCGGCGATGCGGATGTAGCGCGACTGGCCTTGCTCAGCCGATGACATGAGCCGGACGAGTTCGCTCAAGAAAGTGTCGTTGCCCGCGGCGGTGATCTCCACCGTGATGGGGCCGGTGACGTTCATCTCGCCCGCGTGGACGAGGGAGCCGGGCTTCACCGTCTCGGGTGCGGTCTCTCCCGTCAGCAGCGAGCGGTCCATGTCGGAGGTGCCTTCGCGGATCAGGCCATCGGCGGGGAGGCGGTCACCCGCGGCGACGGCCACCAGCATGCCAGCCTTGAGTTCACGCGCGGGCACGTAGCGGCGCGTGCCATCACCCTCTATGACCGAGGCGCCTTCGGAGGAGAGCGAGATGAGCTGCGAGATGGCCGAGCGGGCGCGGGCGCGCATCAGGTGATCGAGGTAGCGCCCGGCGAGCAGGAAGAAGAGGAGCGTGACGGAGGCATCGAAATAGGCGTGCTCGGCGCCGTTGATGGTCTCGAACAGGCTCATGAAGGAGGCGAGCAGCACGCCGAGCGAGATCGGCACGTCCATGTTGACGCGGCCGAGGCGCAGCGCATTTACGGCGGAATAGAAGAATGGCCGTCCGGCATAGGCGACGGCGGGAAGGGCGATCATCGCCGAGAGCCAGTGGAACAGGTCGCGCGTGGCGCCCTCCGCCCCCGACCAGACGGAGACTGACAGCAGCATGACGTTGGACGCGGCGAAGCCCGCCACGGCAAGGGCGCGCAGCAGCTTGGCGTTTTCCTTGTCGTCCTTGGTGAGGCCTGTCTCGCGCGGGTCGAAGGGGCGGGCCATGTAGCCGAGGAAGCCGAGCCGGTCGATCAGCGCCTGCGGTTCGATGGTGCCATCCTCATAGACCACCGTCACGCGGCGGCCGGTGAGGTTGACGCGCGCCGACTTCACACCGGCGAGTGCGCCGAGGTCCGTCTCGATGTGTGCCATGGATTCCGGCCGGTTGGCCTGCGGCACCAGGAACTCGATGCGCTTCAGGCCCGGGCCGGCGGAGGATATCCAGCGTGCTGCATCCTCGCCTTCCAGCTTGAAGGGCTGGAAGTATTCGCCGTCGAGGGTGCAGCAGGGAAGGGTCATCAGGGGTTCACGACGAAGCGGAAGATCTTGTGATAGTCGGCAACGCCATCGCCCTTGCCGTCGACCTCGACCTCCCACAGGCCAGGTGCCAGGCGGGCGGGCGCGGAATAGACGCCAGAGCCCATCCAGCCGAAGGTGAGCAGCTGGTCTTCCTTGTCGGTGACGGTGCGCTGCAGCTTGCCGGTGAGGTTGAGGGTGTCGATCTTGGCGCCCTTGGCATCGGCGAAGGTGACCTTCACGCGGTCCTTGTCATATGAGAAGCCGACGTTCCAGCCGAGTGCTTCCTGTGCCTTGGCCTTGGCGAGGTCCTTGTCGAAGTTCTGGCTTGCCACATAGCCGTTCTCGACGACGAGGCCTGACCATGTGGAGTTGGCGAGATAGGCCATCACGAAGTTGACGCCGAAGATCACGCCGAAGAAGGCAATGAGCATGGCGAGCACGTGGCCGCCCTTGATCTCTTTCTGAACGCTTGCCATGGACATGTCTTACTCCTTGTCGTCGGGGCCGTGGAAGATGGCATCATAGGTCTTGGATTCAGCCGGGGCATCGCCCTTGGGGTTCAGCTCCTCGACCTTGAACTCGAACCTGTTGTGCTCATGCTCGATGATCTTGGGGTCATTGGTCGAGACGAAGATCTTGACGGCCTTCAGCTTGTCCGGGTCCACCGCAATGTCGAAGCTGGTGCCCTTGGCGCCGGCATCGCCCACCATTTCCATGGTGGCGCCCGGCAGGTCGTCGACCGTCAGCCTGAAGGTGCGGGGCTCCTGGCGCTTGTTGAGAATCTTGATGGTGTAGCCGTTGCGGATCGACCCGTCCGACAGCGTGACGAAGAGCGGGTTGCGGTCCGGCACCACGTTGACGTCGAGCTGGGTGCGGTGGGTGAGCGAGAACAGCATGGCGAGGCCGACGCCCGCCCAGGCGGTGAAGTAGATCGCGGTGCGCGGGCGGATGAGGTGGCGCCAGTTCCAGTGCTCGTTCTTGCCGGCCACATTGGCGGCATAGAGTTCCGAGGTGGTGTAGTTGATGAGGCCGCGCGGCTTGCCGATCTTGTCCATCACCGCGTCGCAGGCGTCGATGCACAGCGCGCAATTGATGCACTCGAGCTGGTTGCCGTCGCGGATGTCGATGCCCATCGGGCAGACCGCGACGCAGGCGTTGCAGTCGATGCAATCGCCGACCTTCAGTCCCTGTGCCTCGGCCTTCTTGAGGCCCGAATGGCGCGGCTCGCCGCGCCAGGCGTTGTAGGTGACGATGAGCGACTCTTCATCCAGCATCGCTCCTTGAATGCGTGGCCAGGGGCACATGTAGGTGCAGACCTGCTCGCGCATGAAGCCCGCGAAGGTGAAGGTGGTGGCCGTGAGGATGGCGATGGTCCAGTAGGCCACCGAGGGCGCCTGGCCAGTGATGAGTTCACGGAACAGGGTGGGGGCGTCGGCGAAGTAGAAGACCCAGAAGCCGCCGGTGGCGATGGCGATCAGCAGCCAGACGAGCATCTTGAAGCCGCGCTTCGAGAGCTTCGAGGCGCTCCACGGGGCGGCGTCGAGCTTGAAGCGGGCGTTGCGGTCGCCCTCTATCTTGCTTTCGACCCAGATGTAGAGGTCGGTCCACACCGTCTGCGGGCAGGCATAGCCGCACCAGGCGCGGCCGAAGAGCGAGGT
>NZ_JBAXGR010000065.1:0-21077 GCF_037139295.1 Aestuariivirga sp. | reverse complement strand
CTGATGCAGAGGGATTGAGTCGTGGCGCAGAACCAGCAGACGAATGCAAAAATGGTTTCTCTGGTCGTGCCGGTCTTCAATGAAGAAGAGGCGCTACCGGCCTTTCTTGACGCCATTCGTCCAGGCATCCATGGCGTGAAGCAACTGTTGGGGCCGGAAGGACGAGTCGAGATCGTCTTTGTCGACGACGGCAGCCACGACGGTACGGCCAGTATGATCCGCCAGTCCAAGTCACCTGACTTCGACGTCATTCTTGTTCGCTTGAGCCGAAATTTCGGAAAGGAAAATGCGGTTTCAGCCGGCTTGAAGCATGCCCGCGGTCAGGCTGTCGTGCCCATGGACGTCGATCTCCAGGACCCGCCGGAGCTCCTGCCGGAGATGGTGCGGGTCTGGCTGCAAGGACGTCTGGTCGTGAACGCGAAGCGATCGCACCGAGGTTCAGACAGCCTCATCAAGCGTGCGACCAGCGAATGGTTCTATTCGATCTTCAACAGCATGTCGGATCATGCAATCGAGCCCAACGTCGGGGACTTCCGACTTCTCGACCGAAAGGTCGTTGACATAATCAATAGCCTGACCGAGCGGGTGCGCTTCAACAAGTCCATCTTCTCCTGGGTTGGTTTTGACCCATACACAATCACCTATCAGCGACCGGCCCGCTCTGCGGGTTCCACCAAGTGGAACTATTGGAAGCTGTGGAACTTTGCCCTTGATGGGCTGACCGGCTCGACGACGCTTCCTCTTCGGATGTGGACCTATGTCGGGAGTTTCCTTGTTCTTCTCATGGTCCTGTTTGCAGGCTTCATCATTCTGCGAGCCTTGATCTGGGGAATTGACGTACCAGGCTATGCATCACTCATGGTCGTCATGCTGCTGGTGGGTGCCGTAAACCTGGTCGCAATAGGCGTTCTTGGTGAGTATCTCGGTCGCATCTCAATCGAAGTGCGCGGCAGGCCCAGCTATCTCGTGTCTGAGCATATCATGGTTGGTGAAGTCGACCCGGTACAGGAAATCGCTTCAACCGAACTTGACACCAGTACTGGCAGGCCTCCGAACTAGCTCGGCTTGACCATGCCCTTCTGTGATCACTTCGCCTTCAGCACGAAGCGCGTGATGAGACGGAAGAAGAGCGGATAAGGCAACGCCCTGAGCGTCCGCAAGATCGCCACGAAGCGGCGCGGATAGGCAATCTCGAAGCGGCCTGCTGCGAGGCCCTCAATCGTGCGGCGACCGGCTTCTTCGGGTTGCATCAGGAAGGGCATTTCGAAGTCATTCTGCGCCGTCAGCGGTGTGGCGACGAACCCCGGGTTGATCACGCTGATGAGCACGCCCTTCAGCTTCATCTCGGGCTCAAGGCATTCCGCGAGGTTGATGAGAGCAGCCTTGGTCGGCCCATAAGCTGCAGCCTTGGGAAGCCCCATGAAGCCCGCAACCGAGGCAATCCACGAGATGTGCCCACTGCCACGCGCGGTCATCCGTGGCGCAACGGCGGCAAGGCAGTTCACCACGCCCATGTAGTTGGTGTTCATGGTGTGCGCGAAGAGGTCCGGATCGATGTTGTCCGCCGCGACGGGCGCGTAGGTCCCGGCGCCGAATACGACGAGGTCGATCGGGCCCAGCTCTGCCTCAACCTGCTCCGCCGCAAAATGGCAAGCCTTGGCATCCGTGACATCGAGGGGAATTGCAAGGACGCCTGGCCCAAGCGCCGCGAGCTTCTCAGGCGACCGCGCGGAAGCAGCAACCCTGACGCCCGCCGCCTTCAGCTGCAGGACAATCTCACGCCCGATGCCCGTCGAGGCCCCGGTGACCCAGGCCGTCTTCCAAGGCAGCGGTTTTCTCACGCCTCAGATGCCCACAAAGGGCTGCATCAGTCGCGCGGCAATGGACTTGAAGCGGGTCGGGCGCTCGGTGGCGACAAGGCAGATGCAGTCGCCATCCTGCTCGACCACCGGCCGGTGCTCGATTTCCTCGTCGAGGTCGGCCACGTCACCCGCCGCAAAGCGGCCCATATGATCGATGTAGGCGCCCTTCAGCACCATGGTGATTTCCTCGCCACCGTGGCCATGCTCGGGCATGGCGCGACCGGCGCCGATGCGCAGCAGCCTGAGCTGGCCCCTGGCCGAGGCCGGAAGTTTCACGTCGAAGATTGCCACGCCCGGCGCCTTCTTCTTCCAGGCGAGGTCATCGAGGTTGGCGACAGGCAGAAGCGAGGCAAGCGCGCGCGGCACGCTGGAGCGGGGAGCGGCCACCGGCAGGCGGTAGATTCCAGCCTGCTCCAGGGCGGCGAACGTCTTGCTGCGGCAATCATCCGAAACGGCCGAACTGCCTGCCGTCTCCAGAAGCTCGCCTCCCACAGCCTCGGCGGCGCGAACCGCGTTCCGGCAGGCCGGGCAAACGGCAACATGCGCCGCGGCAACCACCGAGAAAGCCTCGTCAAGCGTGCCCGCCGCATAGGCAAGCAGCGTGCTGTCATCGAGATGATGGTTCGGTTTCAAAGTCCGGCCTCCAATATGCGGCGCAGGTGCCCGTAGGCGAGACGCATGCGCGATTTCACTGTGCCGAGAGGGATCGACAGCTTCTCTGCGATCTCGCTCTGCGGCATTTCTTCAACAAAGGACAGGACGAGAATCTGCCGCTGCTCCTCGGGGATCCCCTGCAGGGCCCGGGCCACCAGCCCATCCTCCTGCTTGCGACCCAGAAGCTCCTCGCCTTCCGGCGCCTCTGACGGCTCGTCGTAGTCGCCGAGCTCCGTCGTCGGCATGTGCACGTCCCGCCGGATCCTGTCGATGCGCAGGTTCCTCGCAATGGTGAAAACCCAGGTCGTCACCGAGCCCTTGGAGGACTCATAGAGCGCGGCCTTGGTCCACACCGAGATCATCGCCTCCTGCACCAGATCCTCGGCGAGTTCAGCCGAAGTGTTCTTGCGCATGATGAAACTCTTGAGGCGCGGCGCGAAATGGTCGAACAGCTGGGCAAATGCCTGCCGGTCGCGGTTTTGCGCCACCCTCGTTATAAGAGACCGAAACAACGCCTCGAGGCGTTGTCTTTCCTCATTTTTTCGCCTGTCTGCCACGTTCATGACGGCATACATAGCATGTTCCCTTGTTTGACGGGGATACGCTTTCGGGGTAGGGCCGGATCACCTGATCCGTGCCCGGAGGCAGGGCGTACCGATTTTTCAGGCAAGGAACCAGATTTCGTGAAACCACGCCATATCGCCGTCGTCGGGTCGGGCATCGCGGGGCTTTCAGCTGCCTGGCTCCTGTCCCGCACCCACCGCGTCACGCTGATCGAGGCGGACGCGCGACCCGGCGGGCACGCCAATACCATCGACTGCGAGGTGCATGGCGCCGACGTCTCCGTCGACACCGGCTTCATCGTCTACAACCCCCCAGCCTATCCGAACCTGACCGCGCTCTTCGCCCGGCTGAAGGTGCCGACGGCCCCCTCCAACATGAGCTTTTCCGTGTCGATGGGGGAAGGCGCCTATGAATATGCGGGCACTGGCCTTTCCCAGCTGGTCGGACAACCCAAGAACCTGCTGAACCCGGGCCACTGGCAGCTGATGCGGGACATTCCGCGCTTTTTCAAGACTGCGCTCGCCAAGCTGTCGTCCCTGTCGGATGACGTGACGCTCGGCGAGTTTCTCAAGGCCGAGGGCTATTCCGACTACTTCCGCGACCGGCACCTGCTGCCCATGGCGGGCGCCATCTGGTCTGCTGCACCTGGTGACATGCGGGACTACCCGGCCAGGGCCTTCATCCGTTTCTTCGAGAACCACGGTCTCCTCAAGATCAGGAACCGCCCGCAGTGGCGTACCGTCAAGGGCGGATCGCGCGAATATGTCTCACGCGTCATCCGCGACGGCGCCTTCGAAACCAGGCTCCGCACGCCCATCGCCGCCATCCGCCGCACGGCAACAGGCGTCACGCTGCGCGCCGTCAACGGCCAGGAGCAGACCTTCGACGACGTGGTGCTCGCCTGCCATGCCGACCAGGCTCTGGCCATGCTGTCGGATGCTTCGCCGGAGGAACGCCGCCTGCTCTCCTGCTTCCGTTACTCGCAGAACCGGGCCGTGCTGCACCGCGACCAGCGCCTGATGCCGCGGCACCGCAGGCTGTGGGCAAGCTGGAACTATCTCTCCGGCCTGCCGCCGCATGGCGACGGGGCAAGTTCCGTCACCTACTGGATGAACAAGCTTCAGCCGCTCAGCGTCGACGTGCCACTTTTCGTCAGCCTCAACCCGCTCACCGAACCGGACGTCAGCAAGGTGCTGGGCGAATTTGACTATGCACACCCCATCTTCGATCCCGCCGCCATGGCCGCGCAGCGCGACATGTGGACGATCCAGGGCGCCCAGCACACCTGGTTCTGCGGCGCCTACATGGGCTCCGGCTTCCACGAGGACGGCATCCAGTCAGGCCTCGCAGTGGCAGAGCACCTGGGCTATCTGAAGCGCCCGTGGTCGGTCGCCAATGAATCCGGTCGCATTCACCTGGGGCCACAGGACCCGCGGTCGCCGCCCGTCCAAGTGTCCGTAGACTGACATGGCAGAAAGCTGCCTCTATCATGGCGAAGTCGTTCACCGGCGTCTCAATCCGCTGCGCCACGAACTGCGCTACCGCGTCTTCAATCTGCTTGCCGACGTCGATCAGTTGGACAAACTGTCAGGCTCACTGAAGCTCTTCAGCTACAACCGCCTGAACCTGTTCTCTGTCATGGACCGCAACCACGGGCCGGGCGACGGAACGCCGGTGCGCGAGCACGCCTGGAAACTGGTGCACGCTGCGGAGGGCGGCGCCTGCGTGGGCCGCGTCTTCATGTTCTGCTACCCGAGCGTGCTGGGCTATGTCTTCAACCCGATCACCGTCTACTATGGCCTTGATGGGGACGACCGGCTGCGCCTGATGATCTACGAGGTGAACAACACTTTCGGCGGCCGCCACTCCTATGTGCTGCCGGTGGGTCACAGCATGGCGCAGAGCGCGCCCAAGCACTTTTTCGTTTCCCCCTTCAATGCAGTGGAAGGCCACTACACCTTCAACTTCACGGCTCCTGAGGAGAAAATGGCCCTGGGCGTGGCCCTCAGTGTCGACGGGGCGGCAGTGCTCAAGGCCTATGTCAGCGGCACCCGCAGGCCGCTGACCGATGCCAACCTGCTGCGCTCCTTCTTGGGCTTTCCATTCCTCACCCTGAAGGTGATCGGCGCCATCCATCTTCATGCCTTGAAACTCTGGTGGAAGGGCCTCAAACTCAAACGCCGGCCTGCCGCCCCAAACCACACTGTCGACTATCTGCCCGAGGCTCATACACTGCCATGACCACCGAAACTCTTCACACGCGCGAGAGCCTCATCGGACAGGCCGTGGCCGCCACCGGGCGCCGCCTGATACCGCGCGATGTCGCGGGCGGCATCACCCTCACGCTGCCCTCGGGGCGCCAGCACCGCATCGGCTTCCAGAACCCGGGCATCCACTGCGATCTGGCACTGCGGAATTACAAGCCGGTGTTCTCTGCCATGCGCCGTGGCGCCGTGGGCTTCGCTGAAAGCTTCATGCTGGGCGATGTTGAGAGTTCCGACATCACCGCCGTGCTGCGATTCTACTTGGGGAACAGGGATGCCCTGAACCGCGCCGGCAAGTCGGTCTTCTTCAAGAGCATCGGCGACCGTATCTTCCACCTCCTGCAGCAGAACACGCGCGCCGGGTCTCGCCGCAACATCAGCGCCCACTATGATCTCGGCAATGACTTCTACGCCCAGTGGCTCGACGAGACGATGAGCTACTCGTCGGGCTTCTTCGGAAATGGCGCTGAGACGCTGGAAGCCTCCCAACTCGCGAAATACCGGCTGGTCATCGATGCGCTCCGCCTCGAAAAGCCCGCCAACATCCTTGAGATCGGCTGTGGCTGGGGCGGTTTCGCGGAAGTTGCCGCCGATAGCGGCCACCACGTCACGGGGCTCACCATTTCGCGTGAGCAACTCGACTTTGCCCGCAGCAGGCTGGGCGAGCGCGCCGAGATCCGCTTCCAGGACTACCGCGACACGACGGAGCAATTCGACGCCATTGCCTCGATCGAGATGATCGAGGCCGTGGGCGAAGCAAACTGGCCGACCTATTTCAAAGTATTGCACGACCGTCTGAAGCCGGGAGGCAACGCTGCCGTCCAGGCCATCACCATCGATCGCGGCCTGTTCGACGGTTACCGGCGCAAGGCCGACTTCATCCAGCGCTATATCTTCCCGGGCGGCATGCTTCCCACCAAGTGCATCCTCGCCGATCAGGCGCAGCGCGCAGGTTTGAACTTCGAGGCCGTCGAGGTCTTCGGCAACGACTACGCCCAGACGCTTGCCCTGTGGCGGGAGCGCTTCGAGGCGGCGTGGCCGTCAATCGCCAAGCTCGGCTTCGACGAGAAGTTCCGTCGCCGCTGGACCTATTATCTCTCCTACTGCGAGGCTGGCTTCCGCGAAGGCTCAATCGACGTCGGCATTTACCGTTTCCACCGGCCTGAGTGATCGGCTGCCGGGCTGGCGCCGTAGTTGGGTCATGCTCAAGCGCAATGATACGGCTCCCTTCGATCTGCTCTCCTGGCTGGAGGGCGTTACTTATGCCAACGGCGTCTTCGAGGACCGCAAGGGCCGCGTTCGTCGCCGCTTCACCGTGGACATGAACGGCCAGGCAGACGGCAACACCCTGCGCCTGCATGAGCGTTTCATCTTTGATGACGGCGAGCGGCAGGAGCGCACTTGGGTGCTAACCCGCGGGACCGGTCGTAACTTCACAGGCCGCGCCGATGACTCCGTTGCGGAGGCACAGGGCCGCTTTGCGGAGGGCGTTGCCTATCTCGCGTCAGATCTCAGGCTCAAGATCGGCAAGCGCGCCATCGCCATGCATTTCGATGATGCTTTCTACGAGGCAGGCCCGGGCCTCGTCCTCAACCGCTCGACCATGAGCAAGTGGGGCATTCGCCTCGGCCAGATCCTGATCCAGTTCCGCAAGGCCGATCAGCGGTCGCCGTAGAGCATGTCATAGACGACCGGCCTCAGCGTCAGCATCAGGCTGTCCGCCATCGCGGCATGGCCCTCGGCGGACGGGTGAAGCGCACCCGTCGTCTCGGAGAACACCGCGGCCGAGGCCTTCTCGTCCAGTTTCCCGAACCGGTCCCGTACCTTCTGGTTGATAACGAGGTAGGCATCGTTGAAGGTCCGCACCCAGCGCTGGCGCAGGGCATAGGGGTAATTCTGTGTCGCTGGATCGTATGGTCGCCAGGCACCTTCCTTGCCGGAGAGGCTGGTCTGGCAGGTCTGGGTATCGCGCTCCGCCGTGCCGTGGCAGGGCATCATCAACTGTTCTGCCGGGTCGGTGATTCGCTTGATATTCTGGGCGCAGAAGCCGTGGCCCTCGAACATCTTGTCGGCATAGATGCGCCCCGCAAAGGTCCAGCCATGGTCGCCCGCAAGGTCGCGCATGCGCGTGTAGAGGCGGGAGAACTGTTTGCGCACCTTGGCCAGTCGGTCGGGCCGCGCGGTGAGCCAGGACGAGAACATGTCGAGCGACTGGTTGGCGGCGTAGCGGTCCGCGCCATCGCCATCCTCGGGTGAGGCCTCGCAAATGTCACCAGTCTCATTGGTGACAAGATCCGGATAGGCCGTGAGCACGATACGGGATGGGTCGAATACGCCATCACCGGCGGAGGTGACGGGCAGAGTGCGTTCCATTGCGGAGGCAAGCTGCGCATAGGCGTCGGGCAGGATGTCGCGCATGCGTGCCGCGAATTCCTTTGCGCTCACCGTTGCGCCAAAGAACGAGGCGATGGTGGCAGAGACGGAGTCGCGCAGCGACGCCCAGGCGACGATGTTGGAGAAGCCAATGTCATTGCCGCCCACCGACAGGAAGATGAAGTCCAGCGAGCGGCGGAAGTTGTTTCCAGGGCAAGTGGGTATGCCGTCCTTCGTCTCCGGCTTGTCGCGGCAGAGTTCGCGCATCAGGCGGTAGAGTTGCGAGTCCTTGGCTCCGCCCGCGATCATCGGTGCCGCAAGCTGTGCCGAGCGCTCGGTGCTCGCGACGCGCTCGACATAGGTCTGGGGACCCAGGATGCCCTCCGCGATGCTGGCGCCGGAACAGGAGTAGTCGAGGAAGGTGACCGAGGCCTGCGGGTTCTCGATGGCAATCTGCAGCGCAGCGCGCAGCTGCTGGCCATAAAGCGAGCGGTGGCAGAGTTCATCCGTCCATTCGGCATTGCCGCCTGCATCGTTCTGTCGGCGGAGTGGATAGAAATTCCGGAAGCGGCGGGTATCACTGAAGGCGACGGGGCGGTTGGGGTTGCCCTCACCGGAGGCAAAGCTGTCACCGAGCCCCGCGATCAGCAGGTCCTTCACACGCGCCTCGGTGATGATGGGTGCCTCGCCGACAACATTGACCGAGATTTCTGCACCACCCGGATAGGGGAGTTCGACACCGGCGCCGCTCACCCGGTCGGCGCAGGAGGTCTGGGCCACGACCTGCCCGCCGATCCGCCACTCGCACACCGCCGTGGCAGGAACGTTCTGTCCTGACAGCCACATCTCGATCGCGTTCGACTGCGGCGTGACATAGGCATCGATTCCGCCACAGGCGGAGTAGGTGCGCTTCTTCGGATCATAGCAGGTCGCGTCCTGACCCTTGGCGGCCCAACCGCGCCAGTCGACGTTCTTGCGCAGGATGTTGCTAAAGGCGATGAAGCGGTCATTCAGCACATGCTCGGAGCCGACAACAGAGCTGCGGGCAACGAAGGAATCGCGCGCATCCGAGGCCATGCCCTGCTGGTCGACGTGGAGCAGATATTGGCGCCAGGCATTCTCGTGCTGCTTGAAGAAGCCCGGATCCTGGAACATCCGGAACCGGTTGGTGACCTGCCATTCGATCTTGAACTGGCTGGTATTGAGGGTCTGCGCCTGCGCCGGAGCGGCGAAGACACTGAGCAGCACGGCAATGAATAAAATCACTCTCGACATGGGCAGGCTTATAACCGCAAAACCCGGCCAAGTTTGGGCAGAGCGCCCAAAAACCTATGAAAAACTCATGAAAATTCGGCATTCGGCCGGGCGATGATCACCCGTATGCCGGCGTCTGTGAGCATCTTGTGATTTGCCTCGGAAATCCCGTCGTCGGTGATCAGCGTGCCGATGCGGTTGAGGGGCATCATGGTGTTTCGCGCGCGCATGCCGAACTTGCGGCTGTCGGCGAGCACGATCACTTCATCGGCCTGCTGCAGCAATAGCTCGGTCTCCCTCACGATGAGAGGATGTGATTCCTGTATGCCCGCAGGCGTGATCGCCTGTGCGCCGAGGAAGAATTTTGAGGCGTAGAATTCTGGCGGCCCCGCCTGCGGTGAAAACACGAGGCCTGGCTCGCGGTAGAGTTCGCCACCGGCCAGCGACAGGTGGCAGGTGCCGTTCTGCCACAGCGTCGCGGCCAGCGGCATGGAGTTGGTGAAGATCCTCACGTTGCGGTTCGCCAGCAGCAGCGCGAAGAGGTAGCAGGTCGATCCGCCGTGGATGATCAGCGCATCGCCATCCTGCACGAGGGCTGCCGCCTCCCGGGCAATCTCCTTCTTGGCTGCCACCCCCAGCATCTGGTTCTCGGTGAAGGGCCGCGCCGTGACGCCCTCGAGGCCCCCCGCCTCCGCGGCGGCGATGCCGCCAAACACCTTGCGCACCGCTCCCGTCGCGTGGAGCTTGCCGATATCACGCCGGATGGTGGCTGGCGAAGCGTCCACCACCGCCTGCAGGTCGCGGACCGAGGCAAAGGGCCGGTCCCGCAGCAGGTCCAGCATTAACTTGTGGCGCTCGGCTTCGGTCATTGATCGTCCCACGTCATGTGAGTAACTTTACTCATTTGTGCACTGCAAAAATCACTCAAAGCTCATAAACTAACTCACTTGACGCTTTTTGCTCACAGATGTCTATTATCGCTCACCGCTTGTGGCCTGTAAACAGGCCCGGAAGAGACCCGTGGACAAAGTGAATCGCGGGCGGCGGCAGGGTGGAATGGGAGCGATCACATGCGAACCGAGCATATTGGTGACGCAGCGGCATCAGGTGCCGGGCTACCCATTGAATTGCGCGGGATTTCCAAGTCCTTCGCCGGCATCAAGGTGGTGAATGACGTCAGCTTCGACATGCGCCCCGGCGAGGTGCATGCGCTGATGGGCGAGAACGGTGCCGGCAAGTCCACCCTGATCAAGGTGATGGCTGGCCTCTACCAGCCGGACGAGGGCCAGATCCTCGTGAACGGCGCGGTGGTACGTTTCACCTCGCCCAAGGATGCCCATGCCGCCGGCATCGCCACCGTTCACCAGGAACTGCTGCTCTTCCCCGAACTGACAGTGGCCGAGAACATCTTCCTCGGCCAGACGCCCAAGACCTCCTTCGGCACCATCGACTGGCAGACCATGCGCCAGCGCTCGCGTGAGCTCCTCGACTCGCTCGACAGCGGCGACCTCGACATCGACCAGAAGGTGGCGCACCTCTCGGTCGGCAACCGCCAGAGGATCGAGATCGCCCGGGCGCTGGCCCAGGACGCCCGCGTGCTGATCATGGACGAGCCCACGGCGGCCTTGGCCGAACATGATGTGCAGCGGCTCATGAGCATCGTACGCAATCTCCGGAAACGCGGCGTGGCCATCGTCTATGTCAGCCACCGCATGCCGGAGATCTTCGCGCTCGCCGACCGCGTCACCGTGCTGCGCGACGGCCACCTGGTGGCAACGAAGCCCATCTCGGAGGTCGACGAGCCAGGCCTCGTCTCCATGATGGTCGGCCGCTCCATCGACCGGCTCTATCCGGCGAAGCAAGGCACGGACGGCGACGTCATCCTCGAGCTCACCGCTGTCTCCCACCGCAGCGTGGTGCGCGACATTTCCTTCAAGCTGCGGCGCGGCGAAATCCTCGGCCTCGCAGGCCTCGTCGGATCGGGCCGCACCGAAACGGCCCTCACCATCTTCGGCATCACGCCTGCCACGCAGGGCCAGATCCTGATCGACGGCAAGCCCGTCTCCATCACCTCGCCCGAAGGTGCTCGCGATTTGGGGATCGCCTATGTGCCGGAAGACCGCGCCCAGCAGGGCCTGATCCGGCCGCAGTCCATCGAGGAGAACATCGCTCTCGCCAATCTGAAGCGGCTGACGCGCGGCATCTTCGTCGACGCAGCAAAGGTCGCCGCGGAGGCGCGAAACGCCATCACCCGCTTCGGCATCAGGGCGCGTGGACCCGACCAGCTGGTGCGCCAGCTCTCCGGTGGCAACCAGCAGAAGGTGGTACTCGGCAAGTGGCTCGCTACCAACCCGCGCATCCTCATCATGGACGAGCCGACGCGCGGCATCGACGTGGGCGCCAAGGCCGAGATCCATCAGCTGATGCGCAAGCTCGCCGGCGAAGGCATGGCAATCCTGATGATCTCTAGCGAGCTTCCCGAAGTGCTGGGCATGAGCGACCGCGTGCTGGTCATGAACGGCGGCCGCATCGTCGGCGAGTTCGACAAGGACCACGCCACGGCGGAAGCGGTGGGCACGGTGATGACGCGCAGCTACGACAAGGAGCAGGCGGCATGAGCGTGGCTGCCCTCTCACCCGGCCGGACCAACCTGCACCGCTTCCTCTCGGGCTATGGCCAGGAGATCGTGGTGGCGCTCTCCATCGTGGCGCTCTTCGTCGTGGTGGGTGCGGTCAACCAGCGCTTCCTCTCCGACACCAACATCAATTCGATCTTCGCCGGCAACGCCTATATCGCCATCGCCGCGATCGGCATGTCGATGGTCATCATCGCCGGCCACATCGACGTCTCGGTCGGTGCATTGATCGGCGTCATCGCCACCATCGCCGGCACGCTGGCGGTGAGCGGTTATCCGATCTGGGTGGCATGGCTGGTTCCCATTCTCTTCGCCATCGCGGTCAACGCCGGCGTGGGCGCGCTCGTTGCCTATACGCGTATACCATCGATCGTCGTCACGCTCGGCATGCTGTCGATCCTCAAGGGCGGCCTGATCAGCGCCACGGCGGGCGAATGGATATCCAACCTGCCGCCTGAATTCATGATCGCCCAGATGCGGCCATTCGGCATTCCGTCTGCCGTGTGGTTCATGGTAGCGCTCACCATCATCGCCTCCCTCTTCCTGCGCTACACGGACTTCGGCCGTTCCATCTATGCGGTGGGCGGAAACATGGAGGCGGCGCGCGCGGCAGGCATCAACCCCGAGCGCACGGTGATCGGCGTCTTCGCGCTGCATGGCCTCTTCGCGGGGATCGCCGGCATTCTCTTTGCCACCCAGCTGCAAGTGATCCAGTCCACCGTGCCGCCCAACCTCGAACTCACCATCATCACCGCCTCGGTAATCGGCGGCGTGTCGATCCTCGGTGGCACCGGCACGGTGATCGGCTCGACTCTGGCTGCCATCCTCTTCGCCTGCATCGGCTCGGCGCTCATCTTCCTCAACGTCTCGGCCTACTGGCTGCGCGCCGTGCTGGGCCTGATGATCCTCGCCACCGTGCTCGCCGACATGGTCCGCCGCCGGAGGGACACATGACGGCGGCAAAGGTCTTCCGGCATGAGACAATCCTCGCGGTCCTCACCGTCATCGCGATGATCGTGCTCGCCTCGCTCTCCGACAAGTTCTTCACTGTCGACAACCTGCTGAACCAAGGCCGGCTGATGGCGGAGGTGGGACTCATTTCGCTCGCCATGACCTTCGTCATCGTCACGGGCGGCATCGATCTCTCGGTGGGCTCCATCCTCGGGCTCACCGCCATCCTGCTCGGCGTGTTCTGGAAGAATGTCGGCCTGCCGCTGCCTGCGGCCATGTTCCTCGCACTCGCCTGCGGCACCTTCGCGGGCTGGGTGAACGGCTTCATCATCACCCGCTTCAGCGTGCCGCCGCTGATCGCCACGCTGGCGACGCTGGCGCTCTACCGCGGGCTGGCGGAAGGCATCAGCGAGGCCCGCTCGGTGCGCGGCTACCCCGAATGGTTCTTCTTCTTCGGCCAGGGCGAGGTTCTGGGCGTTCCCTTCCAGCTCTGGGTGCTGGGCATCGCCACGGCGATCGCCGCTGTGATCCTGGGGCTGACCCCCTTCGGCCGCGCCACCTACGCAATCGGCGCCAATGAGGTGGCCGCACGCTTCTCCGGCATCCGCGTCAATGCGACGAAGCTATGGATCTACACGGCGTCCGGCTTCTGCGCGGCGCTCGCGGCGGTGATCTTCGTGTCGCGCGTCACCACCACGCGCTCCGACATGGGCACCGGGCTGGAGCTCGATGCGATCACCGCCGTCGTGCTCGGCGGCACCTCGATCTTCGGCGGGCGCGGCACCATCATCGGCACGGCACTGGGCCTGATCCTGATTCAGGCGCTGAAAAACGGATTGGCGCTGTCGGGCGTCAAGGGCGACGGCACCATCGTCGTCATCGGATTGGTTTTGATCGGCGCGATCCTGGTGGGCGCGTTGTTCGACAGGAACAGAGGCGGCTGACCAAGGGAGGCTGTCTCCGGGCTCAACCGCCTGTGAGCCAAGGAGACAAACATGGGAGAAACGACATGAAGAAACTGACCCTCGCCGCCATCTTGGGCCTCGGCCTGATGAGCGGCTCAGCCCTTGCCGCTTCCGCCTGGACCGGCGGCGACGATCTGCCGACCAACCCGCTCGCCTGCGACGGCACGCCGGCGGCGGCGGTTGCCAAACCCTTTGACGGCGGCGTTCCCACCAACCCGCCGGACCGCAAGGGCAAGAAGATCACCGTGGTCGACGTGCCGAAGCTGATCGGCATCGGCTACTTCAACGCCACCTCCAAGGGCATCGCCGACGCCGCCGCCGAACTCGGCAATGTCGACGCCAAGACCGACGGCCCGACCAAGGCCAACATCGACGAGCAGATCACCTTCCTCGACAACTACATCACCAGCGGCGTTGACGGCATCCTGTTCGCCGCCAATGACCCCGTGGCCATCGCGCCGGTGCTGAAGAAGGCGCTGGAGAAGGGCATCAACGTGGTGGGCTATGACGCCAACTCGACGCCGGACGCCCGCCAGTGGTTCGTCAACCAGGCGCAGTTCAACGGCATCGCCAAGGCGCTGGTGGACAACATGGCCAAGGAAGCGGGCGAGGATGCGGGTGTCGCCATCGTCACCTCCACCTTCACCACGCCCAACCAGGCGCGCTGGATCGCCGAGATGGCGACCTATGCCGCGCAGTGCCACCCGAAGATGAAGTGGCTCGAGACGGTGGAAGCCCAGGAAGACAACAACCTGTCCTTCAACCAGGCCACCACCCTCATCAACAAATATGGCGATGACCTGAAGGGCATCTTCGGCATGACCTCGGTAGCGACTCCGGCCTCGGCCGAAGCCGTGACCCAGGCCAGCAAGTGCGGCAAGATCTCGGTTGTGGGTCTCGCCACGCCGAATGCCATGAAGCCCTATGTCGAAAAGGAATGCGTGAAGTCGGTGGTGCTGTGGAACCCCGTCGATCTCGGCTACGCCGCGATGATGGTGCTCCGTTCCGTGGCTGACGGCACGCTGCAGCCGGGCGCCACCTCGGTGAAGGCCGGCAAGCTCGGCGATCTCCAGGTCATCAACGGCTCGGAAATCCTGCTCGGCTCACCCTACACCTTCACCAAGGAAAACATTGGCCAGTTCGACTTCTAAATATCAAACCCCAGAGCGCGCCGGGCAACACCCGGCGCGTTCGTTCTTCCCGAAAGCGAGTGCACCATGAGCAATTCCGCCACTGTCCCTTCCCTGTGGGACGACGCCAAGGCCGCCAAGATGGATGAGCCGGGCCTCCTCCTCTATCGCTCAAATCTGCTGGGCGCGGATTTGCGCATCACCAATTTCGGCGGCGGAAACACCTCTGCCAAGGTCGTGGCGAAGGACCCGCTGACGGGCAACCCCACCACCGTGCTGTGGGTCAAGGGCTCCGGCGGCGACATCGGCTCGATGAAACTCGATGGTTTCGCGACCCTCTACATGGACAAGCTCGAATCCCTGAAAGGTCTCTACAAGAGCCTCGACCATGAAGATGCGATGGTGCACGCACTGAACCACTGCATCTTCGAGCTCAATCCGAGGGCACCCTCGATCGACACCTGTCTTCACGGCTATGTGCCCTACCCGCATGTCGACCACGTGCACTCCGATGCCGTCATCGCCATCGCCGCCTCGGAAGATTCCGAAAAGCTCACGAAGGAAATCTTCAGCGACGAGATGGGCTACCTCCCCTGGCAGCGCCCCGGCATCGATCTTGGCATCAAGCTTGGCGAAATGGCGAAGAAGAACCCGCAGTATGTGGGCGTCGTGCTCGGCAGCCACGGCTTGTTCACCTGGGGCAACACCGCGAAGGACTGCTACGACACGACACTGCGCATCATCAACAAGGCCGCCGTCTGGCTGGAACGCAACGCCGCCAAGCCCGCCTTCAAGGGCGCCAAGGTCGAGACCCTGCCGGATGCCGAGCGCGGCGCCGTGGCGCTGCGCCTGCTGCCCGAAATCCGTGGCCGCATCTCGAAGCACGAGCGCAAGATCGGGCACTTCGTCGATTCTCCCGAGGTGCTGGAATTCGTGAACTCCATCATGCTGGAGATGCTGGCGCCGCTCGGCACCTCCTGCCCCGACCACTTCCTGCGCACCAAGATCCGTCCGCTGATCGTGCCGCACGACGCCGATGGCGCGGCGCTCGACAAGCTGATCGAATGCTACCGGGCCGACTACGCGGCCTATTACGAGCGCTGCAAGCACGCAAACTCACCCGCCATTCGCGATCCGAATGCGGTGATCTACCTCGTGCCGCGCGTCGGCATGCTGTCATTTGCCAAGGACAAGGCAACCGCCCGCATCGCAGCCGAGTTCTACGTGAATGCCATCAACGTGATGCGCGGCGCATCGGGCGTTTCGGCCTACAAGGGCCTGCCGGAGCAGGAGGCCTTCAACATCGAGTACTGGCTGCTCGAGGAGGCCAAGCTCTCGCGCATGCCGAAGCCGAAAAGCCTCGCGGGCCGCGTCGGCTTCATCACGGGTGGTGCTGGCGGCATCGGATCGGCGATCGCCGCGAAGCTGCTTTCCGAAGGCGCCTGCGTGGTGCTGGCGGACATCGACCAGACCTCGCTCGATGAGGTGACGGCTGGCTTTTCCAAGACCTACGGCAAGGACAACGTCCGGGGCGTGAAGATGGATGTCACCTCGGAAGACGCCGTGATTCGCGCCATGGACGAGACCGCACTGGCTTTTGGCGGCGTTGACATCGTCGTCAACAATGCCGGCATCACCATCGCGGCACCCGTGGAGGACACGACCCTCGACCTCTGGAACAAGAACCAGGCCGTCATGGGCACGGGCTACTTCCTTGTTGGCCGCGAAGGCTATCGCCTGCTGAAACGCCAGAACCTCGGTGGCTCCATGGTGTTCATCTGCTCCAAAAATGCCGTGGCCGCCTCTCCGGGTGCTTCCGCCTACTGCGCCGTGAAGGCAGGAGAACTGCACCTTGCGCGCTGCATGGCACTTGAGGGCGCGCCGCTTGGCATCCGTGTCAACGTGGTGAACCCGGATGCCGTGCTGCGCGGCTCCAAGATCTGGCAGGGCCCGTGGCGCGAGCAGCGCGCTGCATCTCTCAAGATTGGCCAGGACGAGCTGGAGGAGCACTACCGCAAGCGCTCGCTACTGCAGCGCTCCGTCTATCCGGAGGACATTGCTGAGGGCGTCTACTTCTTCGCCTCTGATCTCTCCAACAAGTCGACGGGCAATTTCCTCAACGTCGATGCCGGCAATGCCGCATCCTTCACGAGGTAGCGCAATGAGCTTTGCGATTTCCGAAGACTACATTGCGACTGAGAACGCGAAGCATGAGGCTGCGCAGACTGAGGATTACGACGCGCTCGGCAGGCAGTTGGCGCGACGGGGTATTTCCATCGAGGCAATGACCGAGCGGGCGATGTCCTATGCGGTTGCCGTACCAACCTGGGGCGTGGGTACTGGCGGCACGCGGTTTGCGCGTTTTCCCGGCCCCGGCGAGCCGCGCAACATTCATGACAAGCTTGAGGACTGCAGCGTCATCAACCAGCTGACCCGCGTGACACCCAACGTCTCACCACATTTTCCGTGGGACAAGGTGAAGGACTACAACGCACTGCGCCAGGAAGCGGCCTCGCATGAATTGGGCTTCGACGCAGTCAATTCGAACACCTTCCAGGACCAGCGCGACCAGCGCCTTTCCTACAAGTTCGGTTCGCTCACCCATGCCGACAAGGCAACACGCATGCAGGCGGTAGAGCATAATCTGGAATGCATCGAGATCGGGCGGCAGCTTGGCTCAACAGCGCTCACCGTCTGGATTGCGGATGGTTCGAACTTCCCCGGCCAGTCGAACCTCAATGCCGCGTTTGACCGCTACATGGAAGCGCTGCGCATCGTCTACGACGCGCTGCCCACGGACTGGTACGTGTTTCTTGAGCACAAGCTCTACGAGCCAGCATTCTATTCGACGGTCATCTCCGACTGGGGTTCAAGCTTCATGGCAGCTCTCGAGCTCGGCCCCCGGGCTCGCTGCCTCGTCGACCTGGGGCATCATGCGCCCAACACCAACATCGAGCAGATCGTGGCACGGCTGATTCGCGCCAAGAAGCTGGCCGGTTTCCATTTCAATGATTCGAAATACGGTGACGATGACCTTGATTCGGGCTCGGTCGATCCTTTCCGCCTGTTCCTGGTGTTCAATGAACTGGTGGATGCGGAGTTGCGCCAGGTGGAAGGATTTTCACCTGCCTACATGATAGATCAGTCGCACAATGTGACGGATCCGATCGAAAGCCTCACGGTGTCGGCGATGGAAATCCAGCGCGCTTTCGTACAGGCGACGCTGATTGACCGGAAACTGCTGGAGTCTGCGCAGAGCGCAAGCGACGTGATGCTGGGCCACCGCATCATCAAGCAGGCCTTCATCACCGATGTGTCGCCGATCCTCGCAGAAGCAAGACGGCGAAAGGGAGGAGCGATCGACCCGCTCGGCCTCTATCGGTCGAGCGGTTATCGCGTGGCGAAGACGGAGGAACGCCCCCCTGTCGAGGGCACCTCCGCCGGCATCGTCTAGGCGACGAGGCTGTCGAGGGCGCTACTTGTCTTCTCGATCTGCATGAGAAGTTCGCCCTGGCGGTTCTTGAGCAGGTCGAGGTGCTGCTTCAGGTGGCGCACTGCTTTCTCGCTGGACAGCACGTCTTCCTCTGGCGCGAGCATGTCGAGAATCTCACGAATCTGGGCGATGGAAACACCCAACCGGCGCAGGGTGAGGATATTTTTGAGGCGCCGCACGTCACTTGCGAGATAGGTGCGGAAGCGGCCATGCCTTGGCGGCGAGATCAACTCGACACGCTCGTAGAAACGGATTGTCTTCGGATCGGTGGCCGTCAGCTTGGCCAGTTCCCCAATGAAGAGGAAGCCATCCTGAGGCACGAGGCTATCCTCGGGCTGTGTCATGGCACTGTCCTTGAGCAGGTTATCCATGGGTCTCCTCATATTACAGGTTGAATCGATCGGTCGTCTGGTCACAGTTAAACCTCGGCGGAATATTCGCGTCAAGGGTGTATTAATAATTTTATACCACCTTTTCGGGTACCCGTCTGAGACGACCCCCTGTGTCATTTTCCAAGTTGAACAGGCTATACAAAGTGTAAATTAATGCTGTTGGAGTATTAAATGATATCATATGGACTATAAGTCATTTTATGAATTCAATTACTGTTAGTATAAATCCATGATTTATTTGGTATTTAATGAATTATTAACGAGATATTCTTGAAACTGCTCTTGCCAACTAGATCGGCATCCCGAAAACTTAAGAAGGCAGACTGCAAAATGATCATTCTCGTCGATGACCGCAGCGATGTGACGGACGCCTATTGCGCCAGCTTTGGGCGCGAAGGCATTTCCGCCGCCAGCTTCACGCCGACCGATTTCAACAGTTGGTTCCATTCAACAAGCGGCCCCGACCTTGCTGCAGTTGAGGCTTTCATCCTTGGTGACTTCGATCATCGGGAAACGGTGACGCGCGCCATCAAGACACGTTCGGAAGCGCCCGCCATTGCTCTCAATGATTCGACAGGTCTCGAATCAACACTGAAGCTCTTTGCGGCCGGGATGGACGACGTGGTGCGAAAGCCGGTGCATGCCCGCGAAATCATTGCCCGCATCGGCGCAATTCGCCGGCGTGCCAGCATTCAACTCAAGGCAACCGACCTCGGGGACCTGCGCGTTTTCAACGACGGCCGTGATCCCGAAGTCGGCGGACGCTCGCTGGTGCTTCCGCGGCGGGAACGGAGGATTCTGGAGTATCTCGCGGGCAACAGGAACCGCCGCGTGAGCCGTAACCAGATCTTCAATGCCGTCTATGGGCTCTTCGATGAGGAAGTTGAGGAAAGTGTAGTCGAAAGCCACATCAGCAAGCTGCGGAAGAAGCTGCGCAACGTGCTTGGCTATGATCCCATCGATACCAAGCGCTATCTCGGCTATCAGATTCTCTCGCGCGAACAGGTAGCTTCAGAGGCTGCCTGACAGCGCGACGGCAATCTCCCGGAACGGATCATCCGACGGCGGATCCGAGACCTGCTGGGCAAGAACCCTGTAGAGCCTGGGCACAACGTCAATGGCGCGGTCGAGTTCAGGGTCCGCACCAGGCGCGTGGCCACCCATCGCACGAAGGTCACGCGTGTTCTCGAAGCGCGCCACGAGCTTCCTCAGCTCCTGCACGGCCTTGGCCTGGTCAGGCGTCCATACTCGTTGAGACAGGCGGGAGAGCGACGAAAGAAGATTGACCGCGGGGTAACGGCCCTGCTCCGCAATGGCCCGGTCGAGTACAATGTGTCCATCGAGCGTGCCACGAACAGCATCCGCCACCGGGTCGTTGTGATCGTCGCCATCAACCAGGACGGAATAGATGCCAGTGATGGTGCCCTGCCCATCAACTCCGGGGCCGGCGCGCTCCAGAAGCTGCGGAAGATCGCTGAACACCGACGGGGGATAGCCGCGCGCCACAGGTGGTTCACCCGCTGCCAGGGCTACCTCGCGGCATGCATGGGCATATCGGGTAACAGAATCCATGATCAACAGGACATTCTGTCCAAGGTCACGGAAGTGTTCGGCCAGAGACGTCGCGAGTTGTGGCGCGAGGCGCCGCATCATTGCGCTCTCATCACCAGTTGCAAGAACTGTGATCGCCGTTGCCGCTGCAGCGCCCAGCGTGTGCTCGACAAATTCGCGGACCTCGCGCCCTCGCTCACCGACCAGGGCGACAATCACACTGTCAAAGGCGGCCGCGCGCGCGAACATAGACAGCAGAGTTGACTTGCCGACGCCCGATCCGGCGAAAACGCCGATGCGTTGCCCGAAGCAAAGGGGCGTGAAGAAATCAACCGCCCTGACCCCCGTGCCGAGGCCCTTCGAGACGATCTGTCGTGCCATGGCGGCAGGTGGGGAGGATACGAGCCGCAACGGGCGCTCACCCCTGAGCAGGCCGCTGCCACCATCCGCCGGCCGCGCCAATGCATCTATGATGCGACCACGCCAGCTTTCATGGGGATGATAGACAATCTCGCCACGTGTGTGCACCGGATCGTCCAACGCCACGGAAGCCCTAACATTGTAGAGCTTGCAATGAGCGACGTCGTGATCGAGGCGGATCACTTCGGCAAGCTCGGCACCACGTGCCGTAGTGATCTCGACGAGTGACGCAAGGCGGAGGCCGGACGAGAGACCGGCGACTTCCAGCACGCCAGGCCCAATGGCACGGATTTCACCAAGGGAGCGCGCAAACGGCATTTCTGCCGCGGCCGCTGTCACCCGACGGGCGAGCATTTGAAGCTTGAAATTCGAGGAATGTCCGCTCACCCGCTGCGCGCGCCAAGGCTCTGAATTGTATCACGAAAGGCCTGGTCGCGCTGTTCCAGGCTGGCGCTCATTGCTTCAAAGGCCCGTTGAACGGCAATGAGCCGCGTCATCTCAAGTACTGGATTGACGTTCGAATCCTCCGTAAAGCCCTGGACGATCCCATCGCGCGTAAAATCATCAAT
>NZ_JBAXGR010000064.1:0-21189 GCF_037139295.1 Aestuariivirga sp. | reverse complement strand
AATCAATGACTTGGAACGAAAGAGAGTTGGCTGCCAGGCTCTTTCCCTCCGCCATTTAACCCTTCGGCAAAGCTCTCTCCGCGATTTCTGAGCGCCTAAAATCCCCAGTATTTGCGGGCTTCCTCCCGAAAAGCTCCTAACTGCCGGCATGGCGGCCGGGTCTATTTTGGTCTCTCTCAGCCCCGTATTCTCCAAAGCTCCTGACTGCCCGAAAATGGTACGGCGGCAGCAAGTAGTTGAAATTATTTGATTTTATATTGACCTTGCTGCCGTACTTTGCATCCTCTTTCTGGTTAGCGCGAGGGCCTCTCATCGAACCATTACTATGCCGGCAACCCTACGGTCGGTAGGACCAATTTCTGCCTCGGATCCATGCCTGTAGAGAACGCAAGTGCGGTGGCCGTCACCATCAGTGCTGGCACTATCGGCGGCGTTACGCTGCACGGCAGAAGTTCAGGCCCATCACCTGCTCTTCACGTCCAGCGAATGATATTCCGGTCAATTAGGGCTTGAAGATGTGGACATATCTTGGACTCATCTGGGCGTGCCATTGCCGCCGTCTTCATCCCCTGCGGGCGCCGCTTGCCGCGTAGCGAGAGTCTCCTGGTTCGTGCCCGTCAGGCCCGAGCGACAAGAAAACGGCATTTTGCTACGATCTGGAACGATCCGTCGGCCTGGCGCAAGGGCTGCGGTCGTCGTGCCGTGCGATAGCCGCCAGTACCGGAAATCCAATCTACAAGTCCAGAAAGAACGACCGCGTGTGGGCGGCGAGGATTTCGATGATTCGGCGCGGCTTCATGCCGGACGGCATGAGCAGCGATACCCGGGCCGGAGGCAGACTGTCCTCGATCTGAAGTTCCGCCAGTTTGCGCCCGTCATAGGCGGTCAGCGACTTAGCGCGATGGTTGAGGATCGAATATCCCAGCCCATTGGCCACCAATCCACGCACCGCCTCGATCGAGGTGCTGCGGTGGCGGATCCGTGGCGTGATTCCGAGGCTGGTGAAGATAGCCGTATAGTAGTCGCGGCTGATGGGCAGGTCGAGGAGGATTACCGGGTCCTGCTCGAGTTCCTGAAGTCTGACCCTTTTTTGCCCGGCGAACTGATGGCGTTTTGCCACGATGACATAAGGTTCGAGGTCCACAAGAGGTTCTGAACTCACGCTGTTCGGAAGGTCGAGGTCATAGCTGAGCGCCAGTTCGGCCTCTCCCGTCATCAGGCTGTCCACAAGACGCTTCTGGTCACCCTCGACGAAATCGACCTCGATTTCGGGATAGGCCGCCGAGAAACTCGACAGGAGAGACGGCAGGTAACGCGGAACGAGGTAGGTGAGACAGGCGATCTTCAGGCGGCCACGGGGAGCCTCGCCCAGCGCACTAGCCATGGCCTGAATGTCGTTGGCGTGCGCCAAGAGCTTCCGCGCCTCGCGGAGCACGTCGATGCCCGCCGCGGTGATTGCAACCCCACGCGCATGATGCCGGACCAGAAGCTGGATGCCCAGCCTGTCCTCGAGACCGGCAATGGCCAGCGACACCGAAGGTTGCGACACGTTCATGCTCGCGGCGGCGAGCGTGATGCTCTGATGGTCCGCCGCCGCGACAAAGAAACGAAGCTCCTTCAGGGAAATCTGCATCAGGAATTTCAATGCATAGGATGAAAAGATGATATTTTCATATTTAATGGCGCGGTGCAACTGTCTTCCCATGAAATGAGGCGCACCATGATGAACATCGTTACCCCCGTCCAGGACGGAGCGAGACACTTTCTTGTCGGAAACCAGGTCGCTCGCAGCGCGGGACAGCCTTGGCTGCGCGATGGTAAGCATTACCGGCAGAGCCTGAGGGACGGGCGTCACGTGATTTTGGGAGGCAGGGATGTCGCCGACGTCACGGCCGAGCCTTCCCTTGGCACCGCGATCGAGACGCTCGGTTCCTACTTCGACGCGCAGGTGGCTATTGAAACCCAGGATCTCCTGACCACCGTCGATCCTGCCACGGGGAACAGGTTCTCGACCGCATGGCTCGTGCCGCGCTCGATCGACGACCTCAAGCGCTACGACGCCATGATCCGTCACAGCACGACACTGACCTTCGGCGTGTTCGGCAGACCGCCGGATTATGGTCCGGTGAAGGCTGTGTCCTTCGTCGCGTGGAACCACCTCATCAAAGAGAAGGACCCCGAGGCGCTCGGCAAGATCGAGCATTTCCTGCAGACGGGGCGTGAGAACAATCTGGTGAGCTCCGATGTCATCATCGACGTGCAGGCCAATCGCAAGCTCCCGATGCCCGACAGGCAGGCGCGGCTCCGCGTGGTCGAGGAGAGGAAGGACGGCGTGGTGCTTTGTGGAGCCAAGGCGGGTAACTCCGTTCTGGCGCAGGGCAATATCGGCACCGTGTCGATGCCGCCGCCTGATCCGACCATGCCGGAGGAATGCAACATCTGGACGGCGATCCCTGCCAATGCGCCGGGCCTCAAGATGATTCTGCGCGAGCCCAACGTGTCAGGCCGCGAGAACCGGGAAGACAACCCGCTGAACGCCGCGGGCGAGGAGGCCGACTGCATCCTGCTCTTCGATCATGTCTTCGTGCCCTGGGACCATGTCTTCAGCTACAAGAACAAGACCCTGGGGCAAATATACACGACGCTCGGCCAGTTCGCCTTCTGGAAGATTGCCAATCGACTGGCCTATCGCGGCGAAATCTTCGCGGGCGCTGCGCAACTGATTGTCGATGCCCTTGGCACTGATCATGTGCCCGCCGTCCGGGCGATGGTGGCCGAAGTCATCAGTTATGCTGCGATCCTTCGCGGCATGATGACGGCCGCTGTCGAGACGGCCCAGCCGACCGAGAGCGGCGTAATGCTCCCCAACCATTCCTTCGTCACGGCGGGAAGGCTTCATGCCATTGAGCACTACCCGCGCATCATGCAGATTCTGCGTGACTTGAGCGGGCAGGGACTGATCGGACGTGTTCCCCAAGCCGCCTGGGAGAGGGAAGACCTGGGCGACCTTCTCGATACATATCTTCCAGGTTACCGCCTGGACGCGCGCGAGAAGAACCGCCTGTTCAATTTCATATGGGATATGACATGCAGTTCCAGTGCCATGCGCGTGGCGCTGTTCGAGAACATCAATGCTACGCCGGCACCAGCCTTGCGGGAGGAGCTTTACCGCAGCCATGACCGCAGCAACGGCATGAACCTCATTCGCCGCAAGCTCGGGCTCTGAGGAACTCTCCATGCTCGCAAATCCCATCCCATGGCCCAACGGCTGTCGCTGCGCCGTCGCCGTCTCTTTCGACATGGATGCCGACTCGATTTTGCACCTCGCCCACCCGGACAGTGCTGACAACCGGGTGATGGCGCTGTCGATGCTGCGTTACGGACCGGAAGTAGCCATTCCGCGCATCCTCGCGATGTATCGCCGCTTCGGCATGAAGCAGACCTTCTTCATCCCGGCCTGGTCGATGGAGCGCTATCCCGCTGCCGTGGAAGCCATCCTCACCGATGGCCACGAGATCGGGCACCACGGCTATCTTCATGAGCATCCGAACGAGTTGAGCCGGGAGGACGAGCTCTACTGGATGCAGCGGAGCATCGAGGTGATCACGTCCATGACGGGGCAGCGGCCACGCGGCCACCGCGCGCCGTCCTACCGTTTCTCCCGCAATTCGCTCGATCATCTCGTGAGCGAGGGATTTCACTACGACGCCTCGCTGATGGGAGATGACATTCCCTATCTTCTTGACAACGGTTCAGGCTCGGTCATCGAGATGCCGAGTCACTATGCGATGGATGACTGGGCGCATTACATGTCCTCGCGCGATCTCGCCTATATGATGCAGCCTAAGGCAACGTCGGATGCGATGAAAGCCTTCCGCGAGGAGTTCGACTCCGTCTGGCGGCACGGCGGGATGTGGCTTGCCGTGTGGCATCCCTTCCTGAGCGGCCGGATGGCCCGCTGCGACGCGATCGAGGAGTTGCTGACCTACATGCACGAGAAAGGTGGCGTCTGGTTCGCGCGGCTCGAGGACATTGCCGTGCATGTGCGCTCGCTCGAGGCGTCGGGTCAATGGAGGCCGCGCTGCGACAACCTTCCCTATTATGTGAGTCCCATTCCGGAGTTGAAGAGACCATGAGCGAGGACGGCAAGCAGCGCCTGCTGGGCTGGATCGAAGCGGACAGGGATAAGCTCATCCGGTTCCTCAGCGAATTCCTGACGAAGGAAAATCCCAATCCTCCCGGCGACACCCGAACCGGGGCGGATTTCGTGACAGACTTCCTCGACCGCGAAGGACTTGCCCACTGCAGGATCGTGGCCCATCCCGAGATGCCCAACATCGTGGCGAGCTTCGATGGACCGAAGACCGGAAAGCATCTGGTGCTCAACGGCCACCTTGATGTCTTCCCCGTCGAGCAGCCCCAATCCTGGACCCATGGGCCGTGGAGCGGCGACATTGCCGATGGCTGCATCTGGGGCCGTGGCGCGGTGGACATGAAGTGCGGCACCACGGCATCGATCTTCACCTATCTCTATCTTTCCCGCTTGCGCGATGACCTCTCCGGAAAGCTCACCCTCACGGTCGTTTCGGACGAAGAGACTTTCGGGCCCTATGGTGCCAGGTACCTGATGGAACACCATCCGGAGGTCCATGGCGACTGCTGCCTCTCCGGCGAGCCCAGCGACCCCCGCACGGTGCGCTTCGGCGAGAAGGGGCCCTATTGGCTGAGGTTCCATGTGCAGACGCCGGGCGGCCACGGTGCCTACTCCCACATGAGCAAGAGTGCCACCAAGATTGCAGCCGAGGTGATTCGCGAGATTCAGGAGATCGAGGCCGAGGTGCCCGCACCCGGCAATGTCGGTGCCGTCTTGCGCGGTTCGGCGGAGGTGATCGAGGCAGCGCTTGGAGCCGGGGCCGCCAGCATCATCCAGGGCATCACCACCAACATCGGACTCATCAAAGGCGGAGCGAAGGTCAACATGATCCCGAGTTCATGCGAATTCGAGGTCGATATCAGGCTCCCAATCAGTTGCTCAAAGGAACGCATCACGGCCGAACTCGATGCCATCGTCGCCCGGCATCCGGAAGTGCGATACGAGGAGTTCAACTTCAGCCCTCCCAACTGGTGCGACCCCGAACACGAGATGACCGGGCTGATCCGCCGCAACGTGACGGCGTTACAAGGCTTCGATCCGAAGCCGATGGTGGGGCTGGGCACGACCGACATGCGCCTGTGGCGTGACCGCGGCATCCCGGCCTATGTCTATGGCCCCTCGCCGCGCACCATGGGTGCACGAGACGAGCGTGTGGAGATGGAGGAGTTCCTCCATATCGTCCGCGTCCACGCTTGCGCGGCTTATGATTACCTGACCGGCTGAAGTTCCGATGTTGCGACCCGCAGCTCCGCCAGACTATCCTCTTCACGAACAGTGAATGGGGCGGATTGCCTTGGCCAAGACAGGACGATCACAACGGCGCGAGGACTTTCGGTTTCTGACCGGCAAGGGCCGTGATGTTGCCTGATGGCGCCTTCAATGGAAAGGTACTCTTCAAAAGCCGCGATGATGAACGGGTTGTCGGCCGAGCTGCCTTGACCGTGTCTGGCATCACGGAAGATGGCAAACGCGAAATCCTTGGCATTCGGATTGGCGGCACCGAGAGTTTTTCGACCTGGGATGAGACCTTTCGCTGGCTCAAGGGCCGCGGTCTTGGCGGCGTGATGTTCGTGATCTCCGACAGTCATGGCGGATTGACTCAGGCAATCACCAAGTACTTTAGGCGGGCAAGCTGGCAACGGTGCCAGGTCCACCTGATGCGGAACCTGTTGTCCCTCATCCCGGTCAAACTCAGGGGTGAGGTTGCGGCTCATGCAAAACTCGTCCTCCACGCCCACGATATGGTTGAAGCCAACCGGCAGCTTGATGTGTTCATCTAAAGATTTGGAAAGTCTGCCCCGAAGGCTGTCGCCTGCCTGGAAGAAGGGTTTGCGGATGCCATGGCTGTGATGGCCCTTCCGGCGGAATAGCGCCGCCGGCTCAGAACGACAAACATGCAGGAGCGGCCGAATAAGGAAATCCGCCGTAGAGAGAGGGTGATCCAGATCTTTCCGAACGACGAGTCAGCTCTCCCTCTCATGGGCGCCCTTCTCGCCGAGTTCAACGAGATCTGGGCAGAGCGCCTCTACATCAACATGGATGAGTTCAAGGAGTGGCTTATGAAGAGAAGCGAGACTGACGCTGTCAGCAACGTCGTGGTAATGGCGTTGTAGTCATGCCGTCATCAACCGAGCCAAGTGGAATTTGTAGCAACTTTCGGACTTGACCGTCGTGCTTGACATGGGTGCCGCTCAAAGTGTCGGTTGTATTTCTAATATTACTATCAAATTATTGATATAATGAGATATTTATCTTGCGCTTTGGACCCCTCCTTTTCCGCCATTTAACCCCAGGCAGAGTATCGCTCACCGAGACTCAAACAGCAAAAATCCTCAGTATTCACGAGCTTCTTGCCGTGGGGCTATTGACTGCGCCCTGCGCGTGGCGGCCGGATTTTGTCTCTTTGAGCTCAACATAAGATATACTTCAAGTCGGACCACTTCAGTGGGGATGGATCACAAGTGATCTGACGCGTTCAGCTTAATGCCAAGCCGCTGTGCTCGTGCGTACAACCTCGCGTGCAGTCTGACAGAGGCAGCAAGAGCCAGGGAATACGGTATCCAGTTCTTTCTCTGATGCGGATTTCGCAGGTAGAGCTTGCGCTAATTGGATTGTTTAGCCCTAGTGATTTTTATATCTAGCGAGAGAAGCGGACATCATGGCAGTCTGCAACTTGGCTCTTTTTACAGGTTTTTGCAGGGGAGTGGTGCTGAATGGGCATCGTCGATGAACTGCCTTTCGACGTCGTAATGCATGATGATGTCCGGATACCCGCAGCAGATGGGGCATTGCTTGCGGCGCGTATCTGGCGGCCCGTCGGATCGGAAACGGCGCCGATTCCTGCCATCTTAGAGTTCCTGCCATATCGTCGCCGGGACGGCACAGCAGAACGTGACGCTCTTACTCATCCATATTTTGCCGGTCACGGTTACGCCTGTGTCCGCGTCGACATGCGGGGATCGGGAGATTCTGAGGCCGTTCTCAAGGGTGAGTATCTTAAGCAAGAGCAGGATGATGCGCTCGCCATCATGAGTTGGCTGGAACAGCAACCGTGGTGTACGGGAGCCGTCGGCATGATCGGCATTTCCTGGGGTGGATTCAACGGTCTGCAAGTGGCGGCCCTTCGTCCACGCCAGCTCAAGGCCGTGATCTCCATCTGCTCCACAGACGACCGCTATACTGACGACGTCCACTTCATGGGAGGTGCTCTGCTCCTCGATAAGATCGGTTGGGGCTCCACGATGTTCTCACTCAACGCAGCGCCGCCCGATCCGGCCGTTGTGGGCGATTCGTGGCGCCAGCTGTGGATGACGCGGCTCAATGAGAGCGGCTTCTGGCTTGCCGACTGGATGTCGCACCAGCGCCGAGACGCATTTTACACGCACGGCTCTGTCGGCCAGGATTGGAGCGCCATCCAATGTCCCGTCTATGCCGTGGGTGGCTGGGCCGATGGCTACACCAATGCCGTGGGCCGGCTTCTCGCCAATCTCCGGGGACCGCGCAAGGGGCTCATCGGACCGTGGGCGCACAAGTATCCCCATTTCGCGAAGCCGGGGCCGCAGATCGGTTTCCTCCAGGAGTGCCTCCGCTGGTGGGATCACTGGCTAAAGGGCAAGAACACAGGCATCATGGAAGAGCCGATGCTGCGAGCTTACATCGAAGAGCCAGTGCGGCCGAACCCCTGCAATACGGATAAACCTGGCCGCTGGGTGGCCGAGACGCGGTGGAGGGCGGAGGGTTCACGGCCCCTGACGCTTTCCCTTTCACCCGGCCGCCTTGGCAAGGCTGGGCAGGGCCTCGTCACAGTATCGTCACCGCAGACCACTGGGCTCGCTGCCGGTAAGTGGTGCCCCTACGGCATATGGGCAGACCAACCCCTCGATCAGCGACAGGAAATGGGCGGCCAGGCGATCTTTGAGACAGAGCCTCTCGCTGAAGACGTAGACATGCTCGGGACCCCATTGATCAGTTTCGATGTAACGTCGGACAAGACGGTAGCGTTGATCGCCGCCACACTGTGTGAGGTTTTCCCGGATGGCGCGGCAACACGCGTGAGCTACGGAATTCTCAACCTCACACACCGAGACAGTCATGAAGCGCCGGAGCCGCTGGTGCCGGGAAGGCTCTACCGGGTGAACATAAAGCTCTGCGATATCGGCCACCGCTTCGGCAAGGATAACCGCATCCGACTGGCGCTGTCGAATGCCTACTGGCCTATCGTCTGGCCGTCTCCGGAGGCCGGTATGCTCACGGTTCACTGCGAAGCGAGCGAACTGCGTTTGCCGGTGCGGGAGGCCACCTCTCTGGACGCGTCGCTGCAGCCGCTCCCGCCCCCGAAAAGTGCGCCTCCGCTCGCGCAGACTGAGATTGAACCTGGGCATAACACTTGGACGGTTCACGTCGATGCTATGACCGGAACCACCATGCTGGAGCGCGTGAACAGCGACGGCTGGCGCCGCATCGACGGTATTTCGCTTGAACTCGGCACGCACACAGATACCCGCTACACGATCCATCCTGAGGATCCACTCTCTGCCAGCATAGAAACGCACAACGTGCGCCGCTACCGGCGCGGCAGCTGGGACGTCACCATGCTGACTGACGTGGCTCTCACCTCAACCGCGAGCGATTTCCTCTTAAAGGGCAAGCTCCAGGCGTGGGAAAATGAGCGCATTGTGAAGAGCGAGGAGTGGTCAGTGACCATCCCGCGCGATCTCGTCTAGCTCGCCGCCTCCAGAATGGAGACGAGGGCCGGCTGGTCGAGCGGGCGGGGATTGCAGCCTGCGTTGAAGTCTGGAAGCGCCATAGTTGCTAAGCGCTCGAAGTCCTGGCGCCTGACACCGATCTCCGTGATCCGCGCGGGTATGCCAACACGCCGGGAAAGCTCCATCAGCTCAGCCAGATAGGCGTCAAAACTTGCGTCGAGTTCCAGGAAGCGCGCCAGTTCCGAGATCGGTTTTTCCACGGCAGGGCGGTTGAAGCGCAGCACATGCGGCATGAGAACGGCGTTGGTAAGCCCGTGCTGTGCCCCTACCAGCGCACCGATGGCATGGCTCAGCGCATGCATCGCGCCCAGCCCCTTTACAAAGGAGGTCGCTCCCATGATTGCTGCCGCCATCATGTAGGAACGGGCTGTGATGTCGCCACCGTTCGCAACGGCGCGTGGCAGGAACGCGTGACAGATACGGATCCCCTCGGCGCCAATGGCATCAGCCATCGGATGGAATTGCCTGACGAGAAGGGCTTCAAGATTGTGCGACAGCGCGTCCATACCCGTCCAGGCCGTGAGGTTCGGCGGCAGGCTCAGCGTCAGCTCTGGATCCGCGATCACGACGCGCGGTAGCATGGAAGCATTGACGATGCCCGCCTTCACCGGTTTCAGCGGGTCCGTGATGATTCCACTCGCTTCGACCTCAGCGCCAGTACCGGCGGTCGTCGGTATTGCGATGATCGGCACTGTGGTGCGCTCGTGCTGGTGTTCGAGGCTACGCGGATAGGCGAAGCGCCAGAGATCACCGCCGCATCCGGCGAGCAGCGCCACTGACTTGCCGCAGTCGAGGCCGCTGCCGCCTCCGAGCGCAATGACACCATCCGCTTCGTGTAAATGAAACGCCGCGACACCCTCGGTCACCTGTTGCCCGGTAGGGTTCTGGTCTGCGCCCGGCCATAGAATTGGAATGGAAGCGGATGCGGCGATCTCTGTCACACGATTCGGGATCGGCGTTGCGGCCAATCCGCGATCAGTGACGATCAGCGGACGTCTGATGCCGAGATGTTCGAGGATGAGGGGTAGTTCGGATATTCGTCCTGCCCCGAACCGTACCTCAGTCGGAAAAAACCAGTCACCGCGCAGATCTTCCGCAGCACTAAATCGCCAGAACGTCATGAGGCCTCGCGTTGACAGTTTCCTGAACTGGGCCTTAGCTGACCATCAAAATCAGCGGGAGGCAACATGGCTACCAAATCGGTGAAGATCGTCGATTGCCGAGCAGAGGTCGAGAACGTAGAGATCGCGTGGATCCCCATGAGTGACGGCCGTAGGCTGGCCGCCCGGCTCCTGCTGCCGAAAGACAAGGCCAAGAGGCCTGTACCGGCGATACTCGAGTATATTCCGTACCGGCGGCGCGACGGCACGCGGCCCCGGGACGACGAGACGCATTACTGGTTTGCCGCCAACGGATATGGCGTGGCGCGCGTCGACATCTCCGGTTCCGGTGACAGCGAGGGGTTGATCCAGGACGAATACCATGAGCGTGAGCAGGACGACGCCGTCGAGGTCATTGCCTGGCTTGCGGAGCAGGAGTGGTGCACCGGATCCGTTGGAATGATTGGCATTTCCTGGGGCGGTTTCAATGGCTTGCAGGTCGCCGCCAGGCGCCCGCCGGCGCTCAAAGCCGTCGTTTCACTTTGCTCCACCGTCGATCGCTATGCCGACGATGTCCACTACATGGGAGGCTGCCTCCTCAACGACACGCTGGACTGGGGCGACTTCTTCGTCACCTGTGGCTCACTGCCACCAGACCCGGCGATTGTGGGGGAGGACCGCTGGAAGGAAATGTGGAGGTATCGCATCGAAAATCTCGACTGCTATCCGATGATGTGGATGGAGCACCAGCGCCGTGACGGCTTCTGGAAGCACGGCTCGGTCTGCGAGGATTACAGCCGTATCGAGGTTCCTGTCCTTAACGCCAGCGGTTGGGTGGACGGCTATACGGCGGCCGTCTTCCGCTCGGTAGAAAACATGCCTGGGGCCAAGGGCATCGCGGGCGCTTGGGGCCATAAATATCCTCACGTTGGATTCCCGGGACCTGCCATCGGCTTTCTGCAGGAGTGCAAACGTTGGTGGGATCGCTGGCTGAAAGGCAAGAAGACCGGCGTGGAGAATGATCCCGCACTTCGACTCTTCCTGCAGGATGGCGAGCCGCCGCGCCCGCATTTTGACGAGCGCAAGGGGCGCTGGATTGGCCTCCCCGAATGGCCTTCAAAAAATATCAAGGTCCAGACGTTCCATCTCGGCGACGGTAAGCTCACCAAGGCCAGAACGAGGGCAAAGCCACGGTCGATCTGCTCCAGTCTCTCGACGGGAGTGAACGCCGGCGAATGGTGCGCCTACGCGCTCGGCAAGGTTGCGCCCGAACTGGCGATCGACCAGCGCGAGGACGATCTGCAGTCGATCTGCTTCGACGCACCGGTTCTCAAGAAGCCGCTTTCGATCGTCGGGCGCAGCTACATGCGTTTGCGCGTCGCAGCTGACAAGCCTCAGGCGCAGGTTGCTGTGCGTCTCAACGCCATCCATCCTGACGGCTCGGTGGAGCGTATAACCTATGGCCTGCTGAACCTCGCCCACCGGGACAGTCATGAAAATCCCAAGCCGTTGAAGCCAGGCAAATTCTACGACGTGACGGTGGAGCTGAACGAAATTGCCGAAAGGGTGCCCGCTGGCGCGGTGCTGCGGCTCGCCGTGTCAAGCAGCTACTGGCCGATCGCCTGGCCTTCCCCAGAGCATGCCACCGTAACCGTTGACCCGTCGCATTCCTGGCTCGAACTCCCGGTCCTCGTTTCGGAGAAGGGGCTCGCAAAAGTCAAGTTCAGTGCGCCTGAAAAGTCCCCTCCTGCTGCTGTCACGGTCAGCGATCCGGGAGCGGAAACTCGCCATCTCATCCTGGACATCGAAAAGCAGCGTGTAAATTTTCTCATTAAGCGCAATGACGGTACCTACCGGATTGACGACATCGGAACGGAACTGAGCCTGACCAAACTCAAGGACTATTCGGTGAGCCGCGACGGGCGCGAACCTCCCCGCTCCCTGGTCGCCACCACGTTTCACTTCCGCCGTGGCTCGTGGGATGCACGCACTGAGACAGATGTGTCGCTCACCTCCGACAAGACGCACTTCCATATGGAGAGCCATGTTCGTACATTCATCAATGGAAAGCCCTTCGTGAACCGGGACTTCAAACGCTCGTTCAAGCGTGATTGCGTGTAGCGTGGAGCGGCGGAGTCGGGTGTTGTCTTAGGGTCCCTCTCGGCTTGCCGCTACATGCCGTTTGACAGCGCGTTCTGGCAGGTACAGTCTCGTTTCCTAGTGCGGCTTAGTCGTGCTGGGCAAGAAGTTCAACGACAGATCTCCGGGAGGAGAATATGATGAACCGACGTGACTTGCTAAGAAATTCCGCTTTCCTGAGTGCCATCGCCGCGCTGGGTATCAAGCCCAGCCAGGTGCTGGCGCAGGAGGGCGATATCCTGAAGGTCCGTATAGAGGCGGACATTCAGATTCTTGATCCAGGGTACATGGTTGGCGGCGTCGAGACGACTGTGCAGTATGCCTGCCTGCCTCGGCTCGCGGTTCCCGTCCGAGGGGCTGACGGCAACTGGTCCTGGAAACCTTCCGAATATGTGGAGAAGGTTACTCAAGACGATCCGGTCACCATTTCGTTCACCCTGAAGCCTAGATTGAAATGGTCAGGTGACGCCGGCGATGTGACCGCCGAGGACGTCAAGTTCTCTTTGGAGCGCATGCTTAAGTCTGACTGGGCAGGCCGCTTCCCCACGCTTGAGAGGGTCGACGTGAAGGACGCGCAAAGCGGCACCATTGTGCTGAAGGCGCCTTTTGCCGCGACGTTCTTGATGGGCGTAGCCTCGGAGTCCGGCACCATACTTCCCAAGTCCAAGGTCGAAAAGCTTCCGGACCAGAAGTTCACCACGGAACTTCCTGCTCAATGCGGTGCCTACGTGATGACCGAATGGACGCCGAAGCAGAAGATTATTTTGAAGGCAAACCCAGACTGGAAGGGCACGAAGCCCGCCTTCGCTGAGGTTCAATTCATCAACATCGAGGACACCACCGCGGCCGAACTGGCCTTCGAAGCGGGAGAGGTAGCGATTACCGCCGTACTGCCGACGACGGCGGCGAGATATAAGTCCAAGATGCCTGCCGGTGCGGAGCTCACGAACCAGCCCGGTCCATACTTTACCTGGATTGGCATGAATACCGAGCACGAAACGCTGAAGGACATTCGTGTACGAAAAGCGATACAGCGGGCGATCGACGTCCAGTCGATCCTTGATGCCGCATATGGCAGCACGGCACCGATTGCGCACGGTGTTGTGCCACTGGGAGTGGTCGGAAACCGCACGGCGTCGAAGTACAGCTACAATCCAGACGAGGCGCGAACTCTTCTCGCTGAAGCTGGGGTAAGCGGCCTTAATATCCAGCTTAAAACGCTGAACGAGGCTTATCGTGTTACGGCGGCACAGATCGTGCAGGCCAATCTTGCCGATGTCGGCATCACCTGCGAGATAGTGCCGGTTGACCCTGGTCCGTTCTGGAACCTCGGTCTCGAGTCCAAGGGTGATGACTGGAAGAGCCTGCAGATGTGGTGGATGCGTTACCGCTCGTCCCCCGATCCGTCGGACCCGCTCCAGTGGTTCGTGAAAAGCCAAGTGGGTGTGTGGAACTGGGAGCGCTGGTCGGACCCTGAGTTCGAGGCGCTGTGGACGAAGGGCCTCGCCGAGACGGATTCTGCCAAGCGCCAGGAAATTTACGTACGCATGCAGGAGATCATGGAGGATACCGGTGCTTATGTCTGGATCACCCACGATCCACTGAACTACATCCACAACGAGAAGGTCGTGCCAGACTTCGACACTGGCGGCGAATTGCTGGTCGATCGGTTTAAGAAGGCATGAACCAGTGGCGGGCAGGGTTAGTATCCTGCCCGCCTCTTCTTCTTTGAAAGAGCCACCATCAGGACATGCTGTTCTACGCCATCCAACGCATCGGACTATCGATCCTGATCCTGTTCACATCCATGGTGATGCTGTTCACGGCCCTTAAGCTCATCCCTGGCGATCCCGCCACCATCATGCTGGGCTCTCGGGCGAGCCCAGCGATGCGCGCGCGGATCACCGAGCAGCTTGGCCTCAATGATTCGGTTGTCGTGCAACTCGGCACATTCTTTGGCAAACTGCTGCGGGGCGATCTCGGAACCGACATGTGGAGCCAGCGACCAGTGAGCCAGATGGTCATGGAAAGCCTGCCCTACACGCTGGTGCTGATTGCCGCAGGCCTCGGCTGGGCGGTGTTGATCGGGGTTCCGCTCGGTTGCTACTCGGCGGTGCGCCGTAACTCCGTGTTGGACCGGATCACCGGTGTGCTCTCCGTGGCGACGATCTCGATCCCGTCCTTCGTGGTAGCCATCTATCTGATCCTCCTCTTCTCGATCCAGCTGGGCTGGCTTCCGATAATTGGTGCGGGCGACAGCGGAAACTGGAAGGATCAGGCCATCCACCTACTCATGCCGGCATTCGCCCTTGGGCTCGGTTGGGTCGGGTACCTTGCGCGCATTGTCCGCGCCTCCATGCTGGAGGTGATGGGAGAGAACCACATCCGCACGGCCCGTGCGCATGGCCTTCCAGAGTTCCAAATCATCAAGTCCTATGCACTGCGGATCGCGATATTGCCCACCATAACCCTGCTCGCGGTGGCGGTGGGGGGGTTGCTGTCAAGTGCCGTCTTCATTGAAGCGATCTTTGCGCGCCCGGGCATCGGCAAGCTGATCGTTGATGCGGCAAGCATGCGGAATTTTCCCGTCGTGCAGGGTGGAGTGCTGACCACTGTCTTTCTCTTTGCGATTACGATGCCGATCGCTGATCTTCTGGTGGCCTGGCTTGACCCCCGTGTGCGCGCAAATCTCTGAAAAACCCTGGTCAGAACCGGGCGTCGCCTCGGCCACGCTGCGGCGGCTGCGTCGCGACCCTATGGGAAGCATCGGGCTGGTGCTCGTTCTTCTCATTTTGTTCTGCGGCATATTCTCTTCGTGGATCACGCCCTTCGATCCACTCAAGATCAATGTACCGGACAGGTTTCATTCCCCCTCGTTGGTGCACTGGATGGGAACCGACAATCTCGGTCGCGACGTGTTCTCGCGAGTGATTGCAGGAAGTCGTATAGCTCTGTCGGTGGGCATCACCACGATCGCCACGGCACTCGCCCTCGGTCTCGTTCTGGGGTTAGCTGCAGGCTACGGTCCGCGCTGGCTGGACAATGTGCTGATGCTAGTTTCCGACTCCATCTACTCCTTCCCCACCGTCATGCTGGCGCTTACCGTCGTAACGCTGCTGGGCGCGAGTATCAGCACCCTGATGTTCGTTGTCATTGTGATCCAGACGCCTGCCTACGCGAGGCTCACGCGCACCGCGACATTAACGATCAAGAGTAGCGAATATGTGCAGGCCATCGAGTCGCTTGGGGCCTCGAAACTCCGGATCATAATCGTTCACTTGCTGCCTAACGTCGTGGGCCCACTGCTGATTATCGCCAGCATGGACATTCCTTCGGTCGTGGCACTGGAAGCCGGTCTTACCTATCTGGGTATGGGTATTCCGCCGCCGGCGCCTAGCTGGGGCCGCATTCTGCAGGAGGGTTTCGGCCAGATCCGAACCGCGCCGTGGATCGTCATAGCGGGTGGCATTCCGCTTATCATCACCACCCTTGGCTTCACTTTCCTTGGTGAAGCGCTGCGTGACAACCTGGACCCGAAGCTGAGGCACGTGGTTTGATGCAAAGCGTGCTTGAGATCGATCACATGTCTATCGACTTCGACACTGGTCGCGCGCCAGTCCACGTTCTGCGTGACATTTCCCTCACCGTTCCGGCGGGGGAGATTGTAGGCATTGTCGGAGAAAGTGGGTCGGGCAAGTCCACGTTGGCCCTCGCAATCATGCGCCTGCTTTCTGGAAACGCGCGCGTCACCGCGGGCAGGATCATATTCGACGACAAGGACATCCTCAAACTGACTGAGGACGCGATGCGAGAGATACGTGGCCGCCGTATCGCTATGGTGTTTCAGGACCCAATGACGTCTCTCAACCCGGTTCGCAGCATCGGCCGGCAGATGCTGGATATCCAGCGCCACGGTGCTGATGGCAATACCGCGTCCAAGCGCAGCAAGGCAGCCGCGGTGCTAAAGCGGGTGGGCATTCCGGATGCCGATCAGCAACTCGACAATTATGCCTTCCAGTTTTCAGGCGGCATGCGTCAGCGCATTGCAATTGCTATGGGCATGATAGAAAAACCAGAAATTCTCATTGCCGACGAGGTGACGACCGCCCTTGACGTAACGCTGGAGGCCCAAATCCTGCACCTCTTGCGGGAACTGCGTGATGAGATTGGCTGCGCCATTTTGTTCATCTCCCACAATCTTGGCGCGGTCGCTGAGCTTTGTGATCGCGTTTTGGTGCTTTATGCGGGCGAGGTGGTGGAGCAGGGACCAATCACCGATATCTTCTATAGGCCTCAGCACCCCTACAGTCGGGCCCTCATCGCCTGCGATCCGGCCCGTATATCCGAAGTGACACGCGATCTTCCCGTTATTGCTGGGGAAGTGCCGAACCTGGCGGCGATTCCCCGTGGTTGCATTTTCTCGCCGCGGTGCACGCTGGCCTCCGACCTCTGTCACCGCGAGGCGCCGGCTATGTTCGAGGTTGGGAATGGCCATTTCGCGCGCTGCCACTTTGCCGAAGCTGTCGCACCGCGATGAGCCTGCTCTCGGTGCAGAACCTGCGTGTGCGCTATTCCATCGCCGGGCCGGTAAAAGCCGCAATCGCTGGCCTCCACAATCGCTTCGTCGACGCCGTGATCGACGTCTCACTGGAGATCGAACCGGGATCAACGCTGGCCATCGTGGGGGAGAGCGGTTCGGGAAAAACGACGCTCGCTCGCGCGGTCATCGGGCTAACGCCGTTTACTGGAGGTAATATCCTCTTCGACGGTAAGAACCCCTTCGCCTTGGGCCCCCACCCAAACCGCGCCTATCACCGCGACGTCGCGATGATGTTTCAGGATCCTGTTTCGAGCCTGTCGCCCCGGCGCACGGTCAAGTCGCTCATCACCGAGCCTTTCGTCATCCACGGGTTACGTGACAGGGACCTCGGGGCTGAGGCGCACCGACTCCTTTCATTGGTGGGGCTTCCCAGTGACTTCGCCGGGCGCTACCCGCACCAGCTCTCTGGTGGACAGGCCCGGCGCGTAGGTGTGGCGCGTGCCATCTCGCTCAATCCCAAGCTGATTATCGCCGATGAGCCTACGGCGGGGCTCGACGTTTCGGTGCAGGGCGAGATCCTCAATTTGCTCGGCAGGCTGCAGGCGAAACTCGGTCTGAGTTTTATGATCATTACGCACAATCTTGCAGTGGTGCGCCACGTGAGCGACCGCACAGCCATCATGTACATGGGACGCATCGTTGAGGAGGGGCCAACGCAGGCGCTGTTCCGGACGCCGCGCCATCCCTACGCGGCAGCTCTGATCGCCGCACAACCAAACCCCGATCCGGCCCGCCGCCGGAGTGGGCCCGTGCTCACCGGCGAAGTCACAAGCCTGCGCAACCGGCCGAGTGGCTGTGAGTTCAATCCTCGGTGCGACCAAGCCCGCGAAATTTGCCGCATCAGCGTACCCAATGCGGAAAAATCGGCCACGGGCCAGAATGTCCGTTGCCACAATCCCTTATGGTGAAGCGTCTGAATGCGCCGGCAGCGAGCGAAGGCATTCTGATCGGTGAGCTAACGTGGAAGAGCCTCTAGTTGTTCTAGAGCTTTCCTGTACGAGCAGCACGGATTGGCCTGCTGCCGGTTCGTAGGGTTCTTCGGGATCATCTTCTTCCGAACCAGGGCAGCCTCACCATGCTTCTCAAGCGCCGCCTTCCAGCGGTAGAAGCTGGCTCTACCTATGTCGAAGTACCGGCAGGTCCGGCCGACAAGCCCCGTCTCCTCGACAAGCTTCAAGATCTTCAGGTTGCGCTGAATGTCGCGCTCTTTCGGGGGCATTGAAGACATCATCCTAACTCAATAGGCTATGAACCAGGATGTCTCGCGAGATCATAGATATCTCCACCTCATGAGGCCTTGAAATATTCGACCTGCTGTGGCGCCAGCGGCTTGCGCCCGAGGATCATATCTGCAGCCTTTTCCGCAATCATGAAGACGCAGGCATTTATGTTGGCACTGGGTATTGTAGGAATAACGGACGCATCGACGACACGGAGCCCTTCGACTCCTCGAAACCTGAGCTGCAAATCGACAACGGCGCGATCATCTCCGTCGGCACCCATCCGCGCTGTACCGCACGGATGGTAGGCTGAGGATGCGTCTTCGCGGATGAATGCATCGAGTTCCGCGTCCGTTTTTATGTTGTCGCCGGGCAGGTGGGGATGTCCCGAACTCTGTTGAAAATGCCGAGACTGGCGTTGCTGGTTGAACGTTATGCGGCATCAGCGAGGCGGTCAACCGTCGGGGTGGTGGTCTGAGCGGTACGATGGCTTTGAAGTGCGGCTTTGAGCAACGGCAGATGCTTGTGGGCCTTGAGGCGCCTGGCCGTCTCGCCTTCCGGGAGATGATCAGCGAGACGCAGTACCAGGCCGGTGTGGCGTTCGCCCAGCTCTACCGCGACCACCACGCGACGGTGGGGCTGCCGTCACCCAGCCCGCGGTCCGTCGCCGGGCTTCTCATAAACGAGGGCATCTTCGGAACTACTCCGAGCGAGCCTGCTGCGGAGGTGGTCGAAAAGCTGAAACGGCGCTTCCGAGACGCCACCGATGTGCTTGATGGTTGCGACCGGGAGCATCGGCTGTCTCCTGGAAAGCGGCCGACACTTCTGGTCTACCGGGTCATCTGTACCGATCAGGATGCCCTGCACTGGAGTGAAGACGACATCGGCAACCTGCGAGTGGCGTTGAACGCGTTGGTGCGGTTGTTCAGGTTGTAAATTCCGGCGACATGCGCATAGCTGGGGCCGGTTGTATCCGGCCCCTATTTTTCCAACTCGACACGCCATATTGGTCTTTTTATGCTCCGTATCCCGAAAACAGGGAGAGCAACATGGCCAGCAAGACCTATTTCGTCATGATCGCATTCAAGCGAGTGAAGGGCGGTCTCGTCGCACAGGCAGGCGTGCAGTGCCCATCCGAGCGATCCGCAGTTGCCCAGGCGCGCGGCGCGGTCGTCCGCGGCGCTGCCGGTGCGATTGCGTTCACACGTAACGGCGATCCAACTGGCGAATACTGCGAGGCGACGGTGATCTGCAGGGAGGGCAAGATCGCCGACGCCGTCGTGGATGAGATGCTGGCGGCCTGAGCGAGTTTATGGGGTCGTCGGGACGGCCTTATGGAAGAACCTGATAAGCCTCGACAAGAATGTAGCGGCTGCTGGTACTGCGCACCGCACCTGAAATTACCCAGCCGACACGACAGAGCTTGATCGCTTTCTCCGGTAACAGGATCGGCCCATAGTGTTTGCCGTCATCCTCATCTTCTAGCCATATGCGGTCACTTTCGATTTTCGTGATTGAGAAGTGCCCTTCGATATCCGACTCGCGTGGCGTCTGATGTTTCGCCGTTAGATCGTAGAGAAGCGCAGTCAACTTTGCCGCGGCAGGCAGATCACGCGCTGCATCTGAGCCTTGCTGGATGGCTAGATCGGCATCTTCGCTATTGGCATATCCCTTTTCAACAAGCCACTTTGAAAGCTTTTTTATCACTGAGCCTGATGCCTGCAATGTAGCTGCGTCCCCAATTACTTTTCTGACCATGAAGTAATTCAAAAACTCGCCGACATTTCCCAGGATATGTTCAGGGCCAAAAACATCGCAGAACTCTCGAGGCCGATCTGCCTCGGCTCCAGTTGTTTCTTCAAAAAGCTCGCGCTCGGCTTTGTTCAAAGAGTTCGCCGCGTATCTATTGAGGCTGTGAGAGAATAGCCTGATCACGTCTTCGTACCGTGCGTAGGTTCTTGGTGATAAGCGCTTCTTTTCCGCACTCAAATATTCTGCAAGCACCTCGGAGATTGACGGCCTGCTATCGCCCTCTGCTTGACCACGTTCGAAATCAGTTCTGCTCCGCATGGTAACACCTTCTTGGTCGTCCAGGTTTCCTGAATTCCATTCTGCCGAAATCCGCCAGATGATCATCGACTCAACGCCGACACTTGCGCAGTCGATCGGCTTTTTCAAGCTCTAGCTGGTCGTAGTTTCCCTATGGCACTGAGCTCTATGTACGTCGTTGCCGGTTGGCATGAGTCAAGCGCATTGGAGACGGGTCTGAAAACAAACTTAGTAAGAAAATTGAGATATACTTGAAAAATCCTGTTGACACGTTTCTGCGACGCGGCTAAAAGTTCCGATATTGAAAGATCAGAAATGCGCCCGGAGACGAGTTCTCCGGGCGTTTTCGTTTCAGGCGGCCCGCGGGGCCACCTCCCGCTCAATCTTCTTGCGCAGCTGGCGGTTGGCAATGTCGAGGTCGTATTGGGTCTGAAGGTTGATCCAGTACTCCGGCGTCGTCCCGAAGTAGACCGCAAGCCGCAGCGCCGTGTCGGCGGTGAGGGATCTCTGGCCGAGCACGATCTCATTTGGCCGGCTGCGCTGCACCTTCAGGTCCTTGGCGAGTTGGTAGACGCTCAAGGAGAGTGGCTCGAGGAACTCGGTCTTGAGCACATCGCCAGGGTGCACGGCTGGAAGCCTGCGTCCGGTGGTGATATCCGAGAAGTCGATCTTGCCAGTTTCAATATCTTCACGCTTGATGGTCATGGTCGGAGTTCCTCAATGATAGTCGACAAGTTCGACGTCCAGGGCTTCGCCGTCTCGCCATGCGAAGCAGATGCGCCACTGATCGTTGACGCGGATGCTGTAGGTGCCCTTGCGGTCGCCGCGGAGTTCCTCCAACCTGTTGCCCGGCGGACTGCCGAGGTCCAGGGGTTCCTTGGCAGCATCGAGCATCTTGAGCTTGATGCGCGCCCGTTTCTGGATATCCTGGGGCAATCCTCGCACGGCGAGTCCCGCGAAGATGGCTGCGGTCTGCTTGTCGGCGAAGCTGCGGATCATGCGAAAGCGTACCGCAGCACAGTACGTCCTGTCAATAGGGACGTACTGTTTGACAGATCATGTCTTCTCAAGTCATTGAAATCACGGGTCCTTCCGCCGAACTTGACGTAGCGGGGGCGCTCAGCGCAGGCTTTCGCTAGCGACAGGGTTCCAGTTTGGGGTT
>NZ_JBAXGR010000063.1:0-22344 GCF_037139295.1 Aestuariivirga sp. | reverse complement strand
GCCCGAGGCCCTGCCGAACGGCAAGGGCGGCTGGCCAGCGGAGCAGGTTGCTGCCGAAAGGGCACAGTGCAAGGCGCTGCTCGCCGGCCTCGACCTCACCTACACGCCCGTCGATCCCACTGGTGAAGAGGGTGGCTGCGGTGCCCCCGCCCCCATCGAGATCAGCGCCGTGGCGGGGGTGAAGCTGAAACCCCCGGCGACCGAGACCTGCGCCATGGCAGCAGCACTTGCCGCCTGGGTGACCGAGGATGTGCAACCCGCAGCAAGGAAGCGCCTGGGCACCGAGGTGACGGAAATCCGCACCGCCACGTCCTATGCCTGCCGCCGGCGCAACAACGGTTCCTCCGGCAAGATGTCGGAGCACAGCAAGGCCAATGCGCTGGACATGTCCGGCTTCACCTTCGCCAAGACGGAAGGCGTGACGGTGGGCGGAAAGGACAACTGGGGCGACGGACTGCTGGGCGCCATCGGCCTGTCGAAGGGCGGCTCCTTCCTCGAGGATATCCGCAAGGCCGCCTGCACCCATTTCACCACCGTTCTCGGCCCCGGCTCCGACCCCTACCATGGCGACCACTTCCATGTGGACGTGCTGCAGCGCAAGGGTGATTACCGCATCTGCCAGTAGGGCATGGGTCGCTGGTTGCGCGCGTGGGTTTCCTCTTGTTAATGATCGGGGATGACACATCGCCCGCACGCCGCCTCCTCCGCCTTCCCCGCCCTTCGCATGCGCCGCAACCGCCGCACCGCCTGGTCGCGCGCGCTGGTGCGCGAAAACACGCTCACCGCCCATGACCTGATCTGGCCGGTCTTCGTAATCGAGGGAAAGAACCGCACCGAAGCCGTTGCCTCCATGCCGGGCGTTACCCGCTATTCGGTGGACCTGATCATCGACAAGGTGAAGGAAGCAGCCGACCTCGGCATTCCCGCCATCGCACTGTTTCCCAACACCCCGCGCGAACGCCGCACGGAGGATGCGCGCGAGGCCTTCAACGCCGACAACATCGTGTGCCAGGCGGTGCGCGCCATCCGCAAGGCGGTGCCTGAGATCGGCATCATGTGCGACGTCGCACTCGACCCCTACACGAGCCACGGCCATGACGGGCTGATGGAGGGCGATCACATCCTCAATGACGAAACGCTCGAAGCACTGGTGAAGCAGACGCTGGTGCAGGCGGAGTCGGGCTGCGACATCATCGCACCATCCGACATGATGGACGGCCGCATCGGCCGCATCCGCGCAGCGCTCGAAACACAAGGCCACGAGCATGTGCAGATCATGGCCTACAGCGCCAAATATGCGAGCGGCTTCTATGGCCCGTTCCGAGATGCGGTGGGCTCATCGGGCACGCTGAAGGGCGACAAGCGCACCTACCAGATGGACCCCGCCAACACCGACGAGGCGATCCGCGAGGTGGCGCTCGACATTGCCGAAGGCGCGGACATGGTGATGGTAAAGCCCGGCATGCCCTATCTCGACATCGTGCGCCGCGTGAAGGAGACCTTCATGGTGCCCACATTCGCCTATCAGGTGTCGGGCGAGTATGCGATGATCATGGCCGCCTGCAACAATGGCTGGCTCGACCCCAAGAAGGTGATCCCTGAAGCATTGATGAGCTTCAAGCGCGCGGGAGCGGATGGCATTCTCACCTATTTCGCCGTCGAAGTGGCGAAGGGATTGAAGGGCTGACGTTCACACTGGCTGGTAAACAATCATCATCGCCGGGCATGACACGGCGATCACGCTTATGATGGACGCAAAGAAGATGCCCGGGTCGAGCCCGGGCATGATGAACTCCTGGGAAAGCAGGGCTACTTCTTCTTGTCCAGGTTCTGGAACCTGGCGATGAGGCTCGATGTGTCCCACCTTCCGCCGCCGAGCTTCTGCACTTCGGCATAGAACTGGTCGACAAGGGCGGTGACGGGAAGCGGCGCGCCGTTGCGGCGCGATTCGTCAAAGCAGATCCCCAAGTCCTTGCGCATCCAGTCGGCGGCGAAGCCGAAGTCGAACTTGCCGGCGATCATCGTCTTGTGGCGGTTCTCCATCTGCCACGAACCCGCAGCACCCTTGGAGATCACCTCGATCACGTCTTCCATCGGCAGGCCCGCGCGCATGCCGAAGTTGACGGCTTCCGCCAGGCCCTGCACGAGACCGGCGATGGCGATCTGGTTGACCATCTTGGCGAGCTGGCCCGAACCGGCGGGCCCAAGCAGCTTGCGCATGCGCGAGAAATGCGTGATCAGCGGTTCAGCCTTTGCGTAATCTTCCGGGTCGCCGCCACACATCACGGTGAGCACGCCATTCTCGGCGCCCGCCTGCCCGCCCGAGACCGGCGCATCGACGAAGCCGAGGCCCTTTTCCTTGGCCACCGCATGAAGCTCGCGCGCCACGAGGGCGGAGGCCGTCGTGTGATCGATGAACACCGCACCCTTCTTCATGGTGTGGAAGCAGCCATCCGGGCCGGTCGTCACCTGGCGGAGGTCATCGTCGTTGCCGACGCAGGCGAAGACGAAATCGGCATCCCTGGCGGCTGCGGCCGGTGTCGGCGCGACCGGGCCCTTGAACGCCTCGGACCACTTAGCAGCTTTCGACGCGGTCCGGTTGTAAACCGTCACCGGCAACCCGCCACGTGTGACGAGATGCCCCGCCATCGGATAGCCCATGACGCCAAGACCGATCCACGCAACGCGCATTTGTCACTTCTCCCTGACTGCAGCCCGCTTCGTTAAGCCATCACCGGTGGAGAATCAACGCGCCAGCCCAGCGTGAGCCTTGCAAGGCATGGTGCGCGTGGCATTATATGGATATAGATGATTGACAGTTTTTACCGGAGCAGGCTGACGTGAGCATCGAGCGGCGGAACTTTCCGCAGTTCTTCATTACCGCCCCCTCGCCCTGCCCCTATCTTGCAGGACGGGTTGAGAGGAAGGTCTTCACACACCTCGTGGGCCATGACGCGCGCAGCCTCAACACGCAGCTGAGCCAGGGCGGATTCCGGCGAAGTCAGAACATTGCTTATCGGCCTGCCTGCGATGGTTGCGCCGCCTGCGTTTCGGTGCGCGTGCCGGTCAACACCTTCGAGATGACGCGCGGCTTCCGCCGGACGCAGAAACTCAATGCCGATGTCGAGCCCACGGTGGTGAAAAGCCAGGCGAGTTCCGAGCATTACTCGCTGTTCCGCGGCTACATCGACAGCCGCCACAGCGACGGCGGAATGGCCGAAATGACGGTGCTCGACTTCTCCGCTATGGTCGATGACAACTTCGTCGACAGCCGCTTGGTCGAATACCGCGTCAAGGACGTGATCGACCCGGCGGGCCGCCTGGTCGGCGCAGTGCTGATCGATATTCTCGGCGACGGCATTTCGATGATCTACAGTTTCTATGATCCCGAAGAGGCGGCACGCAGCCTCGGCACCTTGATGATCCTCGACAACATCGCACGCGTGCGACGCCTCGGCCTGCCCTATCTGTATCTTGGCTACTGGGTGCGCGGTTCGCGCAAGATGGACTACAAGTCGCGCTTCCTGCCGCAGGAGCGCTTGACAGCCGACGGCTGGACGTTGCATCGCACCAACGAGGCCTGAACGACTGTTGCAAATGGTAAACAAATTCTATATTTCAATTTTTAGACAGTACTTCAACCCAAGGCATTGTACGGCGGCCCGACGTTAAGCCTGCTGCCGTTTCTGTTACGTAGTTTCAACGAGCCTGTGGCATGATGCCTTGGCAGTGCAGGGGGCATGGTTTGCAGTCTTTCCGCGGGTTCTGAACCCGTCGGGCAGGTTCGCAAGACCCGCTTCCTCCGATGAGGAGAAAGAGCCTTCCAATGACCGACCGACGCTGCACGATGTCGCAATCCATGACCACCGCGAGTGTGTTGACCTTGGGGAAGAATTGGGCTTGTGTAGAGCTGAGTGTTGCGTCTAGCTGTGTGCCTTAATGCCTTTTGATTCCTCGCCATCGAACCGCCATATTGGCGCTGCCTTATTGTTGACGGCCTGCGGTGGTCTGCTGTTCACTTTCGACCTGCCCTTGCTCCGCCTTTCGATGGCGGATCAGTGGACGATGGTCTTTGTGCGCGGATTGCTGCTGTTTGCCACCCTATCCTGCGGTTGGCTGGTGGCCCGCATGTTGGGCGACCGCGCGCCCTTCCTCGCGGGCGCCGCCGGCATTGCCGTCGCCATCACCAGCACCATTGGCAACATTTCCTACATCGGCGCGGTGGTGCATGCGCCCGCCGCCAATGTGGTGTTCCTGATCGCACTCACGCCCGTCATCGCGGCTTCGCTGTCGCATCTCGTGCTGGGCGAGAAGGTGCATGCCTATACCTGGAGCGCCACCATTCTCGCGCTGTGTGGCGCCGCCCTCATCACGTCTCAGGGCATCGACAGCGGCCACTGGGTTGGCGATGCGCTGGCCATGACCTCCGCCTTCTGCTCCGCCACCATCCTCACCATCATTCGCGCCACCGGCAGCAAGGTGGCCACCAGCCTGGCACTGGGCAGCCTCGCGTCCTCGATCATCGCCCTCACCTTCTTCACCATCGTGCCCTCCACATTGCTTGGCACCGGGGCCTTTGGCCTGCCCACGCTTTTATGGCTTGGCCTCAATGGCCTCATCGTCATGCCGCTGGCCACCGTGCTTCTGGCCCGCGGGCCCCGGCTCTTGCCCTCGGCAGATGTCAGCATGTTCTTCATGATGGAAACGATCCTGACCCCGATCTGGACGTGGATGCTGTTCGCCGAGGTGCCCACGCCCCGCGTCCTGCTCGGCGGACTGCTGCTGATCGTGACATTGCTCGCGCATAGCTGGTGGCGACTGGCGGTTTCGCTGCGCAAAGTGGTGCCCGTGCCCGCTGAGGGCAAATAATTTCCGGGTCACCTGCAATCGTTTAGAATTGCGATAGAAGATCTACCATATAATTGAGTTGACGCAGCGTCGACTTTGGTCGATCATTCAACCAGCTTGACCTGCAAGGCTGTCCCAAGCAGCCAATCCTGGGTTCCAGGATCCTTTGTCTTGAAGTGTCGAGGTGAGTTGTATGTATGCGTTGAATGTAGGCCTACAGGGCGTGCAGCCCCTCAGTGCCGAAACCGGTCTCGCAGATCCGTTGCGCACCGTGATGGCGATTTCCACGCTGATTCAAGCTGGCGCGGAACAGGGCCTCAGCTTCAACATCTCGACCGATTTTGCCGGCCTAGCCCGTGAGCGCCGACGCCTTCGCAATTCCGAAGTCTCCCCCATGTTCGACCCGCAAGCCTGCCGCAGCCTCTCGGAGCGCGGCTTCTGGATGTCGCTGATCGACAGGGATGGCAACACGGTGGGCCTGCAGGCCTTCCGGCTCGATGATGCCGACCCGAACCTCGCTGAATGGGTGCTGGGCTGGATGATGGGCCTTTACGCCCGCCGCCGCGAAATGATCGTGCCGCGCGCCGTCATGCCGCCGGAGCATTCGCTGTCGCACTTGATCCGTGGACGGATCGTCTATCATGGCGAGTTGTGGATCGACAAACACTGCAAGGTGGGATTCCCCGTCTTCCCGCGCATCGGCATGTTGCTGGCCATGGTGAAGTGGCAGCCGGAGGCGATCTGGGCACTTACCGGCCAGTCGATGGCAACCCGCGGCCACATGGTGCGCATGGGCTATGGCCACCTCGAGCAGAGCTTCCTGACATGGGAATGGGAACCCGATGGCGCCGAGCAGGCCGAGTGGATCGGCGTCGCGCTGCGCCGCCACCTCGAGTTCTCGATCGCCGAACTCTCCGCGACCTCGCCTACAGAGGCGAAATATCAACCTCTGCAAGCTCAGTGACGACGCGCACGCCCTTGCGGCTGCGGCCCTGGATGAGCGGCAGCACGACGCGCTGGTAAGGCACCCACACCACATCGCCCCGCGCCGAGGCCATGGCCGCATAGATGTGGTCGTAATGGGGCTCGCCCGAACGCGTCACCTGCGGATAGGCGCGGCTCACCGCCTCATCATAGGAATGGCCGATCAGGCAGGGATAGGACACCGGGTTCAATCCCCACAGCTTGGCAATGGTCGACTGCGGCCCGACACGCGCCACGCGGTAGCGCTGCGATGAAGGATCATAAGCACAGTCGATCGACACATCTTCGCTTGCCGCATTGTCACGCAGAGCCTTCAGCAGCACCGGCGGCACGTCGCGGCGCCACTCCTCGGCCTTGTGGATGTAGACGGTCTGCGAGAGGTGGACATCGCTCTTGTGAATGAGGTGATGGATGCGGTCGGCGGCGGTCCATGGCTGTTCGTGGCGCTCGTTGAACCAGCCCGCTGAATAATACTGGAGATGATAGGGTCCGAAGGCGCCCTGCAGCCACTCGGCGGCAAAGAACAGCGAGGCCCAGTTGCGCGAGAACATGCTCCAGCGAATGGTGACGCCCTGTTCGCCCTCGGTGATCTTCACGAAGCCAGTTCGCTGCAGCAGGTCCCGCTCCTCCATGGGAGACAAGCTGTCCGCTCCTGCGGGCAGTGGCGCAATGCGACCATCCAACACCCAGTGAATGCACGTTGCCATGGCTCTGTCCCGGCCCCCCTTCCCAATCTGGAAGGCGGATGATACCGCGACGGAGCTTAATTCAACCTTAGCGAGAGCAAGCGCTTGCGCGGCTAGTCGAGGGTCACCCGGTAGCGACTGATCGCAACAGCGACGACGACGACCAGCATCAGCGCCAGCACCGCAAGCTCCTCCGACATCTGTGCCGCCGTGGCGCCCTTGAGCATCAGCCCACGCACGATCCGCAGGAAATGCGTCGCTGGAATGCATTCTCCGATCGCCTGCGCCCAGTCCGGCATGCCGCGGAACGGGAAGGCGAAGCCCGACAGCAGGATCGACGGCAGCATGAAGAAGAACGACATCTGCATCGCCTGCAACTGGTTCTGCGCCAGCGTCGAGAAGGCAAAACCAATGGCGAGGTTGATGGTGATGAACAGCAGTGTCGCCACCGCGAACAGCCCGAACGAGCCGACGAAGGGAACACCGAACAGAAGCCTCGCCATGATGACGATCACCGCCACCTGCACCGCACCGATCAGGACATAGGGCGCGATCTTGCCGATCATGACCTCGATGGGTTTCACCGGCATGGCGAGCAGGTTCTCCATCGTGCCGCGCTCACGCTCGCGCGTCACCGCGAGGGCCGTCATCATGACCATTGTCATGGTGAGGATGACGCCGAGCAGGCCCGGCACGATGTTATAGCGCGTGATGCCTTCGGGGTTGTAGCGCTTGTGCAGCAAGATCTCGACGGGGGCATCCTTCGGGCGCTGTGAAGCAAGTGGACCCTTCAAATCGCGCGCCAGCGTCTGGTTCACGGCCTGCGTCACGGCGTTCATGGCGGGGCCCGTCGTCGCCGGGTCCGTGGCGTCGGCCTCGACCGCGATCTGCGGGTTTTCACCGCGAATGAGCTTCCTGGTGAGATCGGCAGGGATGGTGATGACGAACTGCACGTCGCCGCGCTGCAGCAGGGCATCGGCCTCGGCTTCCGTGGCCGCTTCCTTCGTGATCGTGAAATAGCCAGTGTTGCCGATCGCAGCGACGAGGCTGCGCGAGAGCTCCGAATGCTCGGAGACGAGCACCGCCGTGGGCAGTCCCTTGGGGTCGGCGTTGATCGCAAAGCCGAACAGCACCAGCTGCACGATGGGCACGATGAACATCATCGCAAAGGTAAGCCTGTCGCGCCGCAGCTGCAGCGCCTCCTTGATGAACATGGCCCAGAGGCGTGCGAAGAAATTGATCACGCGGCCTCCATGTTGTCTGTCGCCTGCCCCATGAGGTGGATGAACACATCCTCCAGCGTCGGCTGCGCATCCTCCCAGATGATTCCGCGATCGCGGAACGCTGCAACGGCGCGCCACAGCGCCTCGCGGTCCGGTCCGCAGACATGCAGCGTGGTGCCGAAGGCCGCGGCAGCAGTAACGCCCGGAATATCACGAAGCTCAGGTGCCAGGCGGTCCGCCCCCGGGCCGATGGCGACGAGTGCGGAAAGGCCCGAGGCCTTGATGATTTCGTCTGCCGTGCCGCGCGCCATCAGCTTGCCATAGGCGATGTAGGCGATCTCGTGGCAGCGTTCGGCCTCGTCCATGTAGTGCGTCGAGACCAGAACGGTAATGCCCTGCGCGGCAAGCGCGTGGATCTCGTCCCAGAAGGCACGGCGGGCCTTGGGGTCGACACCAGCGGTCGGCTCATCGAGCAGCAGCAGCTTCGGTTCGTGGAGCACGCAGGCCGCAAGCGCCAGGCGCTGCTTCCAGCCGCCGGAGAGCGCACCCGTCAGCTGATGCTGGCGCGTCGCGAGGCCCAACCTCTCGAGCGAGCGGTCCACCACCTCGCGCAGGTTCTTGAGCCGGTAGATGCGACCGACGAACTCGAGGTTCTGGCGGATCGTCAGGTCCTCATAGAGGCCGAAGCGCTGGGTCATGTAGCCCGCCTGCGCCTTCACCGCGTCACGCTCGGTGATGATGTCGTGGCCGAGGCAGGTGCCGTCGCCGCCATCAGGCGTCAGCAAGCCACAGATCATGCGCAGCGTCGTCGTCTTGCCCGAGCCATTGGGGCCGAGGAAGCCGCAGATGCGTCCTGGCATGATGCGCAAGTCGACGTGATCGACGACGGTGCGCGTGCCATAGCGCTTCACCAGTCCCTTCACGTCAATGGCAGGCGTGGTCATTGCAGCGGCTCCACCTCGATGGGAAGGCCGGGCCGCAGCTGCGCGTCCGTCGCATCGGGCCTGGCCTCCACGAGATAGACGAGCTTGGCGCGCGCCGCTTCGGAATAGATGACGGGCGGCGTGTATTCCGGCTGGTTCGCGACATGGCTGATGACGGCCGTCTTGAAGCCATCGCAGCCGTCGCACCGGAACTGGATGGTGCGGCCTGGCTGCGCCTGCGCCAGCACCGTTTCCGGCACGAAGAAGCGCAGCGTGACGTCGGATGGTTTCAGCAGTGAAACGACGGGCTGCCCGGCGGCCACCCATTCGCCTGCCTTGAAGAACACGTCCTCCACCTTGGCATCGGCAGGAGCAACGGGCGAGAGGTCGGAGAGCTTCGCCTTGGCCAGCGCCAGCTGCGCTTCGGCTTCCGAGACGCGCGATGTTGCGGCATCGATTTCGGGGCCACGGGCGGGAAGGCTCGCCACCTGCTCCGAGGCCTTCAGCTCGATCAGACGCTGCTCATAGAGGTTTACCTGCTCCTGCGCCTGGTCGAGGCGGGACTGGGCCGCCGTGCCGGAACTTGTCAGCGTGGTCGCGCGCGTCAGCTCCTTCTGCGCAAGGCCGAGGCCTGCTTCCGCCTGCGCGATCTGGGCATGGATGACGTCAATCTCCTGCTTGCGCTTGCCGGTGAGGAGATTGTCACGCGTGGCCTTGGCGGTGGTCACCGCCGCTTCGGCGCGCGCCACTTCGGACGTGAGCTGTGCCGGATCGAGTGCGAACAACACGGTGCCCCGCTTCACCTCGTGTCCCTTCACCACGTCGACGCTGACGAGGCGGCCCGCCTGCGGCGCACCCACCAGCGTCGTCTCGCCTTCGACATAGCCGAGGTAATTGAACTGTCCAGGCGGCTGCGGCAGCCAGCGCTCGCGGAACATGAAGGCGGTGACGGCCAGCGCCACGATGATGATGGGAAGGATGAGCCGTTTCACGATTGGATGCCCTTCAGAAAAATGTCGGCGTGCTGTGCCGCGTAAGCCTCGATGTCCAGCGTCTCGGCGCCGATGGGTTCGAGCACCGTCTTCCAGATCACGGCGAGCAGCATCGGGCCGATCATCGCCTTGGCGGCGAAGGCGGCGTCGATGTCGCGGAACTCGCCCGAAGCGATGCCGCGGCGGATCAGCCCCTCGAACAGCGGCAGGCCCTGCCCGACCACGCTTTCGAGATAGAGCTGGCCCACCTCAGGATGAGCCCTGCTCTCGGAGATCACGATCTTGACGAGTTCGGGGAAACGCGTGTGGCGGACTTGGCCCCCGAGGAAGGCAAGAATGGTGGCAATCAGCGGCGACACCGGCCCCTGGTGGGCCTCCACGATGCCCTTGGCGACGGAGATGTTTGCCCCCGCCATCTCGGTCACCAGCGCCTTCAGCAGCGCCGTCTTGTCCTTGAAATAGAGATAGACCCCCGCCTTGCTGAGCCCTGCCCGGGCCGCGACGTCGTCCATCCGGGTGGCGGAAAAACCTTTCTCGGCAAAGAGTTCGAGCGCCGCGGCGAGGATTTCCGCAGGCCGTTCCTCGGGGCGGCGAGGTTTTCCGATTGTTACTGACCGGTTAGTCATAATCGATATCTAGTGTTTGGCTGCAAAGGAGTCAAGAACCCGACCTGGATTTGCTGCCACCCGGCATCAGAACCGCTGAAATGAAGTTCGTAACGATTGATTTTGGGATTCCGGTAGCACCTCACTACCCCTGTAGCTGTCACCCTAGAGTGCCACTCCTCGGCCATTTAAAGGGCTTCAGGCGCCGCATTGCCCTTCCCCCCGCTTCATCATGCCCGGACTTGTCCCGGGCATCTTTTGCGCGGCGCCAAATAGGATCGCCGGGTCACGCCCGGCGATGATGAACAATGTGTGGAAACTGATGGGGGATCCCGCCCCCGCCTCAGCCGAACTTGTTCCGCGACGGAAAGCCCTTCGGCGGCAGGCGGCCGGCCTGGGCGCGTTCGCCGACCCATTCCTTGAGATCGGTGACCACGAAGTTGCGGCCCGAACTATCGGTCCAGGTGAGGCCTTCCTTGAGCTTGAAGGCACGGGCATCACTCAGGCCACCATCCTTGAACTTCTGCAGGCGCACGCCCTTGCCGCGCGCCATCTCCGGCACTTCGGCCAGCTTGAAGATGATCATCTTGCGATTCTCGCCAATGGTGGCGATGTGGGTGGCATCCTCCGGCACCACGACGCAGACGCAGGCCTCGACCGGCGCCTTGACGTTCAGCACCTGCTTGCCCTTGCGGGTGTTGGCCACGCAATCGTCTTCCGGAACGATGAAGCCGTCGCCCTCGGTGGAGGCCAGAAGGCGCCTGGTTCCCGGCACATGCACGAAGAGCGAGACGATCGAGTCCGCCGCATCGAGATCGCACATCAGGCGCACCGGTTCGCCATGGCCGCGGCCGCCCGGCAGCTTGCCAACCTCGAGCGTGAAGAACTTGCCGGAGGAGGAGAACAGCATCACCTTGTCGGTGGACATGGCGTGGAAGGTGAACTCCCCCTTGTCGCCGTCCTTGTAGGTAAGGCCGGAGACGTCCTCCATGTGGCCCTTCATGGTGCGGATCCAGCCCTTCTCGGAGCAGACCACCGTGACGGGCTCCTTCTCGATCATCGACTGCTCGAGTTCGAGGTCGATCTCGGGGGCTTCCGAAAAATCGGTGCGACGGCGACCGAGCGGCGTCTTCTTGGAGAATTTCTCCTTCACCGCCTTGATCTCTTCCGAGATCGTGGCCCACTGCTCTTCATCCGACTTCAGCAGCGCGTTCAGCGCCTTCTGTTCCTTGGTGAGCTTCTGGTGCTCGCCACGGATTTCCATTTCCTCCAGCTTGCGAAGCGCGCGCAGCCGCATGTTGAGGATGGCCTCGGCCTGATTATCTGTGAGCTTGAAGCGCGCCATCAGCGCGGGCTTCGGCTCATCCTCCTCGCGGATGATGCGGATTACCTCGTCGAGGTTGAGATAGGCGACGAGATATCCTTCGAGGATCTCGAGGCGGCGGGCGATTTCGCCCAGGCGGAAGTTGGAACGGCGGACCAGCACGTCCTTGCGGTGGTCCAGCCACTCGCGCAGCACCTGCCGGAGGCTCATCACCTTCGGCACCTTGCCGTGGCTCAGCACGTTCATGTTGAGCGGGATGCGGGCTTCGAGTTCCGTGTTGCGGAACATCTGCTCCATCATCAGCGTCGGGTCCACCGTTCGGTTCTTCGGCTCCAGCACGACGCGCACGTCCTCGGCGGATTCATCGCGCACGTCGTTGAGCAGCGGCAGCTTCTTGGCGGTCAGGAGCTCGGCGATCTTCTCGATCAGCCGACTCTTCTGCACGAGATACGGAATCTCGGTGACGACGATCTGCCACATGCCGCGCGGCAGTTCCTCAACGCTCCAGCGGGCACGCACGCGGAAGCCGCCGCGGCCGGTCCGGTAGGCTTCGAGGATCGAAGCGCGATCATCGATGATGATGCCCCCCGTGGGGAAGTCAGGCCCCTGCACCAGCGTGGCGATCTTCTCGTCCGTGGCGTTGGGCGTCTTGATGAGGTGAAGTGCCGCGTCACAAAGCTCGGCCGCATTGTGCGGCGGGATGGAGGTCGCCATGCCCACCGCGATGCCGGTTGATCCGTTGGCCAGCAGATTGGGGAAGGCGCCCGGCAGCACCACGGGCTCCTGCACGGAGCCATCATAGTTGGGGCGGAAGTCGACCGTGTCTTCGTCGAGGCCTTCAAGGAGGAGCTTCGCCACCTCCGTCATGCGGGCTTCGGTGTAGCGGTAGGCGGCGGCGGAATCGCCATCGATGTTGCCGAAGTTGCCCTGCCCGTCGACCAGTGGATAGCGCGACGAGAAGTCCTGGGCCAAGCGCACCAGCGCGTCATAGATCGACTGGTCGCCATGCGGGTGATAGCCACCCATCACGTCGCCGACGATCTTGGCGGATTTCTTGAAGGCCGTGTTGGGATCAAGCCGCAGGATCTGCATCACGTGCAGCAGGCGGCGGTGAACCGGCTTCAGGCCGTCGCGCACGTCGGGCAGCGCGCGGTGCATGATGGTGGACAGCGCATAAGCGAGATAGCGCTCTTCCAGCGCTTCCTTCAGGTCGATCTTCTGGATGTCCTTCGGGCCTTCGGGCGGGGGAACGTGCTTGCTCATGATTCGGGGCTTATAGCATTTTCAGAAACGGGAATTGGGCGCGGCCGCTGTTTAGCCCACAGCGGCGGCGATGGCGAACGGAAAGTGAACGATGTTCTCAATGTCCTCTCCCGCAGAGCGGGAGAGGAACGGGCCCCAACGAAGTTGGGGGAGGAGAGGGGAAGTGGACACTGACTGCGCCACGCAACTTTCCCTCATCTCCCCGTTGCATTCCGCAACGGGTCCCTTCTTCTCCCGCTGAAGAAGCGGGAGAAGACGTAAGGCTCACACCCTTGCGACCGAGACCTTCACGATGGGCTTCTTGCCCCATGTCAGGTCCGCCGCGCGGCGCACGGCGGTGCGGATGGTTTCGGCCAGCTGGTTCACGTCCTTGCGGCGGGGCTTGGGCGTGGAGCCAAAGGCGCGCTCTGCCGCATCCATCAGATCGCCATCGAGGCCGGCGGGAATGCCGTCGGTGATAAGTTCGATGTCGGCGGCGAGCTCCGCCTTGGCGTCGATCACCACCGAAACGAAAATGATGCCAACGTGGGAGAGCTTGCGGCGCTGCTTGGCCGGACCATCCTCGGCGGGAACGATGAGGCGGCCGTCGACGTGAAGCCGCCCGCAGGGTGCCTCGTCGATGTCCGCCAGCGGGCCGGGAGCGAGCCTGATGATGGCGCCGTCCTGCGGGATCAGCACGTCACGAATGCCCTTCGACTCGGCGAACAGCTTGTGGGCGCGCAAATGGCGCGGCTCGCCATGCATGGGGATCAGCGCCTTCGGCTTCACCCAGTCATAGAGCGTTGCGAGTTCGCCCTGGCGCGGATGACCGGAGGAATGCACGAGGTCGTCGTCGCCCGTCACCATGTCGATGTCGAGGCGCGCGAGGTTGTTAAGAACGCGGCTCACTTCCTTCTCGTTGCCCGGAATGGTCTTGGACGAGAAGATCACGAGGTCGCCCGGATCGAGCGAGATGTGCGGGTGCTCGTCCTCGGCGATGCGGGCGATGGCCGCGCGCGCCTCGCCCTGGCTGCCGGTGCACAGCAGCATCACCTTGTCGGGCGGCAGGTAGCCGAATTCTTCCTGGTCGAGCAGGCGACCGGCATCGTTCAGCATGCCGCAGAGGCGTGCGGCCTCGATGGTGTTGCGCATGGCGCGGCCGGCGATGACCACCTCGCGGCCCGTGGCGCGCGCCGCGCGGATCGCCGTGGCGATGCGGTCCAGGTGCGAAGCGAAGGTGGTGATGGCGACGCGGCCCGTGGCCTGCTTGACGATCTCGGTGATGCGTTCGGCCACGTCCTTCTCAGAGGGCGAATGGCCTTCGCGCAGCACGTTGGTGGAATCGCAGACCAGCACGTCCACGCCCTTCGCACCGATCTCGCGCAGGCGCTTTTCGTCCATGCCCTGGCCCAGCACCGGGGTGCGGTCGATCTTCCAGTCGCCCGAGTGCAGCACCCTGCCCTGATCCGTCTCGATCAGCAGCGCGGTGGGTTCCGGGATCGAATGGGTGACGGAGACCATTTCGAGGCCGAAGGGGCCGAGCTTGAACCTGGAACCGACCGGCATGACCTTCACCGGCACCTGCTCGTCGAGGCCAGCTTCCTTCAGCTTCAGCGCCAGGATCTGCGCAGCAAAGGGCGTGCAGTAGACGGGGCACTGGAGCTGGGGCCAGAGCCAGGCAACCGCGCCGAGGTGATCCTCATGCGCATGGGTGAGCACAAGGCCATGGAGGCGCGACCTCTCGGCGGTGATGAAGCCGACGTCGGGCAGCACCACGTCGATGCCGGGGTCCGACTCCTCGCCGAATTTGACGCCGAGGTCGACCATCAGCCAGTGCCGGTCATCCGCGGGACCTGCGCCATAGACATAGCAGTTCATGCCGATCTCGCCGGTGCCGCCAAGCGGCAGGAAGACCAGTTCACTGGGGAGTTGGGCTCTGCGCCGCGCGTTCATGCGTGTTTCCGCCTTAAGTCTTCGAGTTCGGCGAAGGAGACTTCGCCGGAGTGAATGGGGGTGAGTGATCCGTCTTCTGCCGCGAGCACCAGCGCGCCATCGGCGGCCAGCTCCCTGAAGGTTCCGATGAGTTGCCTGGCTCCGGTGGTCGCCGTGACGTTGCCGCCGAGGCCAAGCGCGCGAGACGCCCAGTCGGCGCGGGTGGCGGCGAAGCCCCTGCCCTCGTCCCACTGCGCGAGGCGGCGGGTGAGGCTGGCGTCGAGTTCCGCCAGCACGCTGGCGACGGCAAGGCCAGCACCCAGCGCCGTGACGGGATAGGGCGTTCCCTCCGGTGCGTGGGCGATGTTGACGCCGCAGCCGATGGCGATGCGGGTGGGGTTCTCGCCCACCACCTCCGGCAGCACGCCGCAGAACTTGGCACCGGCGACAAGGACGTCATTCGGCCACTTGATGCGGGGGCTCAGTTCAGGCCGCAGTGCCATGACCGTATCATGTACCGCCAGCGCGGCCACGAAGCTCACCTGTGCCGCTGCGTGAGGGCCTTCGGTGATGAAAAACAGGAAGGTGGCATAGAGATTGCCTGGCTCGCTCACCCAGCTTCGCCCGAGGCGGCCGCGGCCCAGCGTCTGCTCATCCGCCACAAGCCAGAGAGGCCCGCGCTCGCCGTCCTGGGCAAGCCTGCGGGCCTCGATATTGGTGGAATCGATCCGGTCGAAGTGGCGGACCGGATGTCCCGTGGCCAGTATCAATAGAAGGACTTGGCCGCCGCCGCTGCCACCGCGATGACGGGGCTGGCGATCCACGGGAGGACGAAGAGCAGCGTGAAGGCGCCCGAGGCATAGGCGATGAGCTTCACCTCACCATCCATCGGCTCGAAGGCCTCCTTCGGCTCGTCGAAGTACATGATCTTCACCACACGGAGGTAGTAATAGGCACCCACCACGGAGGTGACGACGCCGATCACCGCGAGCGCGTAAAGACCAGCCTTCACCGCCGCGAGGAACACGAAGTACTTGGCGAAGAAGCCAGCGAGCGGCGGAATGCCCGCCATCGAGAACATCAGCATGGCGAAGACAAAGGCCAGGCCCTTGTTGTTGCGCGACAGGCCCGCGAGATCGCTGATCTCTTCCACCATGTAGCCCTTGCGGCGCATGGAAAGGATGCAGGCAAAGGAGCCGAGCGTCATGATCATGTAGATGATCATGTAGACGACGACGCCCTGGACGCCCTCCTGCGTGCCGGCCGCGAGGCCCACCAGCGCATAGCCCATGTTGGCGATGGAGGAATAGGCCAGCAGGCGCTTGATGTTGGTCTGGCCGATGGCCGCGAAGGCGCCGAGCGCCATGGAGGCAATCGACAGGAAGATGATGATCTGGCCCCAGGCGGGCTGGATGGCGCCGAAGGCGTCCATCATGGTGCGGGTAAACAGCGCCATGGCGGCAACCTTGGGGGCCGCCGCGAAGAAGGCGGTCACGGGCGTAGGCGCGCCCTCATAGACATCCGGCGTCCACATGTGGAAAGGCACGGCGGAAATCTTGAAGGCGAGGCCGGCGATCACGAAGACGAGACCGAAGACCGCGCCCAGCGTGGCGCCATTGCTGGTGAGGTAAGCGGCGATGCCGGGGAACTCGGTGGTGCCGGTGAAGCCATAGACCAGCGAGGCGCCGTAGAGCAGCATGCCCGAGGACAGCGCACCCAGCACGAAATACTTGAGGCCGGCTTCGGACGCCCTGGCCGAGTCACGGTTGATGGCGGCGAGCACATAGAGCGAGAGCGACTGGAGCTCGAGGCCCATGTAGAGGGCGATCAAATTATTGGCCGAGATCATCAGCATCATGCCGATGGTGGCGAGCAGGATGAGGATGGGATACTCGAAGCGCTGCGAGCCGTCGCGCTTCATGAAGCTGACCGACAGGACGAGTGCGGCGGCGGAGCCGAACAGCGCCAGCACCTTCATGACCCTGGCGAAGGTATCAACCATCAGCGCGCCGTGGAAGGCCAGCGCCTGGTGGTCTGGCGCGAAGATGACCAGCAGTGCCGTGATGGCGAGGGCAATCAGCGCGCCCAGCGTCACCATGTCGGAGGCATCCGACTTGCGGAAGACGCCGAGCATGAGCAGCGCCAGCGTCAGGATCGCCAGCACGATTTCCGGAAGGGCGGCTACGGCATCGGCCTGTTGGAGAAGCCACATGGGTCGATTGTCCTTACTGCAGCGCGGCAGTCGCCAGCAGGTGTGCTGCGGCGGCGGCCTCGTTCAACGGCTTGATGATGCTTTCGACCGAGGGGCCGAAGAGGTTCAGGATCGGCGCCGGATAGACGCCGAAGAAGATGGTGAGCACGACCAGCGGCAGGAGCGTTGCCAGTTCGCGCGGCGTCATGTCGGGCAGGTGCATCAGCGCGGGCTTCGTCAGCTTGCCGAACACCACGCGGCGATAGAGCCACAATGCGTAGGCGGCTGACAGGATGACGCCGGTGGTGGCGAAGAAGGCAACCCATGTGCTGGCATGGAAGGCGCCCATCAGCGACAGGAACTCACCGATGAAGCCGGACGTTCCGGGCAGGCCCACATTGGCCATGGTGAAGACCATGAAGATGCAGGCATAGAGCGGCATGCGGTTGACCAGCCCACCATAGGCCGCGATCTCGCGCGTGTGCATGCGGTCATAGACGACACCAACGCAGAGGAAGAGCGCTCCCGACACGAGGCCGTGGCTGATCATCTGGAACATGGCGCCGTCGATGCCCTGGCGGTTCAGCGCGAAGATGCCCATGGTCACGAAGCCCATGTGGGCGACGGAGGAATAGGCAATCAGCTTCTTCATGTCCTCCTGCATCAGCGCCACCAGCGAGGTGTAGATGATGGCGATGACCGAGAGGACGAACACGAAGTCCTGGAAGTAGACCGAGGCATCCGGGAACATGGGCAGAGAGAAGCGCAGGAAGCCGTAACCACCCATCTTCAGGAGGATGGCCGCGAGGATCACGGAACCGGCGGTCGGCGCCTCGACGTGGGCATCGGGAAGCCAGGTGTGCACCGGCCACATCGGCATCTTCACCGCGAAGGAGGCGAAGAAGGCGAGCCACAGCCACTTCTGGGCCTCCGGCGTAAAGCCGGGGTGGGCCAGAAGCTGCGTGATGTCGGTCGTGCCGCTCGTCCAGTACATGTAGATGATGGCGAGCAGCATGAGCACCGAGCCCAGCAGCGTATAGAGGAAGAACTTGAAGCTGGCGTAGACGCGGCGCGGGCCGCCCCAGATGCCGATGATCAGGAACATCGGGATCAGGCCTGCCTCGAAGAACAGGTAGAACAGCACGATATCGAGCGAGCAGAACACGCCGATCATCAGCGTTTCCAGCACGAGGAAGGCGATCATGTATTCCTTGACCCGCTTCGTGACGTGCCACGAGGCGAGGATGCAGATCGGCATCAGGAAGGTTGTGAGGATCACGAAGGGCATGGAGATGCCGTCGACGCCCAGCTTGTAGGAGGCCGTCGAGCCGAGCCAGGAGTGTTCCTCGACGAACTGGAAGCCCGCCGCGTTGGAATCAAAGCCCGTCCAGATCAGCAGCGAAACCAGGAAGGTGAACAGCGTGGTCCAGAAGGCGCCCCAGCGCACGTTGCGCAGCGCCGTCTCGTCCTCACCCCTCACCATCAGGATGAAAAGAACGCCGAGAAGCGGCAGGAAGGTGATGACCGAGAGAATGGGCCAGCTCATCAGTGTGCGCCCCCGAACAGGAACCAGGATGTCAATGCGGCGACACCAATCATCATGGCGAAGGCATAGTGATAGAGATAGCCGGTCTGCAGCCGCACGACGCCGCGCGTCACGTCATTGACCACGGAGGACACGCCATCGGGGCCGAAGCCGTCGATGATGAAGCCGTCGCCCTTCTTCCACAGGAAGCGGCCGAGCCACATGGTGGGACGCACGAAGATGAAATCATAGAGCTCGTCGAAGTACCACTTGTTGAGCAGGAACTTGTAGAGCGGCTGGTGCTGCTCTGCGAGGCGCTTGGGGATCGACGTGTCGCGGATATAGAAGACCCAGGCGACGACGAAGCCCAGCACCATGGCCACGAAGGGCGACCACTTGACGAGGGACGGAACCGCACCCTCGTGTTCCATCTCTTCCATCACCGGGCCATTCGCCAGCGACGTGCCCCAGAATTCCTTGAAGTAGTGGCCGATGAAATAGTCCTTGAACACGAAGCCAGCGAACAGCGCGCCCGCTGCCAGCACGAAGAGCGGGATGAGCATCACCATCGGGCTCTCGTGCACATGCTCCATCACCTCATGGCTGGCGCGCGGCTTGCCGTTGAAGGTCATGAAGGTGAGACGCCAGGAGTAGAAGGAGGTGAAGATCGCGGCGATGATGAGCGCCCAGAAGGCGAAGCCCGAACCTGCCACATAGGCGGCCTCGATGATCGCATCCTTGGAGAAGAAGCCCGAGGTATAGGGGAAGCCGGTGAGCGCCAGGTTGCCGATCACCATCATGGCGAAGGTGATCTTGATGTAGGGGCCGAGGCCTCCCATCTTGCGCATGTCCTGCTCGCCCGAGACGGCGTGGATGACGGAGCCCGCCGAAAGGAACAGAAGCGCCTTGAAGAAGGCATGCGTGAAGAGGTGGAACACGCCCGCGCCATAGGCACCCACGCCGAGCGCCACGAACATGTAGCCGAGCTGCGAACAGGTCGAATAGGCGATGACGCGCTTGATGTCGTTCTGCACCAAGCCGACCGAGGCCGCGAAGAAGGCGGTGATGGCGCCGATGACGACGACGAATTCCTTGGCGTGCGGGGCGAGTTCGAACATCGGCGACAGACGGGCGACCATGAAGACGCCGGCCGTCACCATGGTGGCGGCATGGATGAGGGCGGAGACGGGCGTCGGGCCTTCCATGGCGTCCGGCAACCACGTGTGCAGCAGGAATTGAGCCGACTTGCCCATGGCGCCCATGAAGAGGAGCAGGCAGAGGACCGTCAGCGTATCAGGAGCCCAAGCGAGGAACTGCATCGGCTTGCCGGCCATGGCGGGTGCCGCGGCGAAGATCGTGTCGAAGTCGACGGTCTGAAAGACGAGGAAGACGCCGAAGATGCCGAGCGCGAAGCCGAAGTCGCCCACGCGGTTGACGATGAAGGCCTTCATGGCGGCGGCGCAGGCGCTGTCGCGCTGGTACCAGAAGCCGATGAGCAGGTAGGACGCGAGGCCGACACCTTCCCAGCCGAAGAACATCTGGACGAGGTTGTCGGCCGTCACCAGCATGAGCATGGCGAAGGTGAAGAGCGAGAGATAGGCGAAGAAGCGCGGCTGCGACTCGTCATGGCTCATGTAGCCGAGCGAGTATACGTGAACGAGGGCAGACACCGTGTTCACCACCACCAGCATGACGGCAGTGAGCGTGTCGACGCGGATCATCCAGTTTGCCGACAGTGCCCCGGAGTTGATCCAGTGCAGTACTTCGATCTTCTCGACGCGCGGCTCATGCAGGAAGCCGGCGAAGACATACCAGGACAGCACGGCGCAGAGGCAAAGCAGTGCGGTGGTCAGGTACATCGGCCACTTGGGGCCGTCAGAGTGGCCGTGATGGCCGTGGTCGTCGTCATGGGCGTGGGCAGCATGGTGATCGTCATGCGCATGGGCATGGTGTTCGCCATAGACCTCGGAGTCCTTGCCAAGCTCGCGGAACAGCTTGGTGCCGAAGAGACCGGCAATCAGCGCGCCGATCAGCGGCAGGAAGACGATGGCGGAAAGGACGGTGTTCATGATTATTCCCGTCAGCCCTTCATGAGATTGATGTCTTCAACCGCGATGGTGCCGCGGTTGCGGAAATAGGTGACGAGGATGGCAAGCCCGATGGCCGCTTCGCCCGCCGCCACGGTCAGCACCAGCAGCGCGAAGACCTGGCCGACGAGATCGCCGAGGAATGTCGAGAAGGCCACGAGGTTGATGTTGACCGAGAGCAGGATGAGTTCCACCGACATCAGGATGACGATGACGTTCTTGCGGTTCAGGAAGATGCCGAAGATGCCAACCGTGAAGATGATGGCAGCGACCGTGAGATACTGCGAGAGACCGATTTCCATGGTTCAGATCCCCTGCCCCGGCTTGACCTTGATGACCTCGACGGCCGTGGCCGGGGTGCGGGCCACCTGCACGGAGATGTTCTGGCGCTTGACGCCTTCCTTGTGGCGCAGTGTCAGCACGATGGCGCCGACCATGGCGACCAGCAGCACGAGACCTGCCGCCTGGAAGTAGAAGAAGAAGTCGGTGTAGAGCACGCGGCCCAGCGCCTCGGTGTTGGTGACACCTTCAGGGAGTGGTGCCACGCGCGACTTGAGGCTTCCCGGGCTGATCACCCAGCCGCCCACCGCGAGCGCCAGTTCAACGAGCACGATCAGTCCGATCACGCCGCCGATCGGCAGGTAGTTCAGCATGCCCTGCCGGAGTTCCACGAAGTCGACGTCGAGCATCATGACGACGAAGAGGAACAGCACGGCGACGGCGCCGACATAGACGACGACCAGGATCATCGCCAGGAACTCCGCCCCCAGCAGCACAAAGAGGCCGGCGGCGTTGAAGAAGCACAGGATGAGGAAGAGAACCGAGTGAACCGGGTTCCTCGCCGAGATGACCATGACCGCGGAGGCAACCGCGATGGCCGAGAAGAGGTAGAAGAACAATGCGGCGACCATCATGGGCTCCTTCAGCGGTAGGGCGCGTCGATCGCGATGTTGCGCGCGATCTCGCGTTCCCAGCGGTCACCGTTGGCCAAGAGCTTCTCCTTATCATAGAGCAGCTCTTCGCGGGTTTCGGTGGCGAATTCGAAATTGGGTCCGAGCACGATGGCATCGACCGGGCAGGCTTCCTGGCAGAAGCCGCAATAGATGCACTTCACCATGTCGATGTCATAGCGCGTGGTGCGCCTGGTGCCATCATTGCGGCGGGGGCCGGCCTCGATGGTGATGGCGAGTGCCGGGCAGACGGCTTCGCACAGCTTGCAGGCGATGCAGCGCTCTTCACCGCTCGGATAGCGGCGCAGCGCATGCTCGCCGCGGAAGCGTGGCGACACGGCGCCTTTCTCGTTGGGATAGTTGATCGTCGCCTTGGGCGCGAAGAAGTAGCGCATCGACAGCACGGTGGCGTCGAGGAACTCCTTCAGGAACAGCGAGCGGGCAGCTTGTGCGAGTTTCATGCGTGTTTCACCCGAACATTTTCATGCGGCTGCCGAGCAGGAAGCCCAGCACCGGCAGGAGGACAAGGCTCTGGAACTTGACCAGCGCCATGATGGTGGCGGGGCTGACGCCCTGCGACTGCGTGATCTTCGCCTTCTCATAGCGCCAGCGCAGAGAGGGATAGATGGACCGGCTGACCAGCGCCACCTCGGCAAGGCCGATGATGGCGAAGACCAGTGCGCCGACGACGGCCCCGATCATGGCGCCCACCCGAAGCCGACGAGCACGGCGGCCACCAGCACCACGTAGAAGATCGAGATCGGCAGGAACACCTTCCAGCCCAGGCGCATCAGCTGGTCATAGCGGTAGCGCGGCACGAAGGCCTTCACCA
>NZ_JBAXGR010000062.1:0-22483 GCF_037139295.1 Aestuariivirga sp. | reverse complement strand
TGGTGGGCCACGGCTATGTCTGCTCCCGCGACTTCAGAGCTTGAGGGCAGGAAGACCGCGAATGTCTGCATCGTCGGTGCCGGATATACCGGCCTAACCACTGGCATAGAGCTGGCACGCAAGGGTGTGAGCGTTGTCATCCTCGAGGCGCGTGAAGCCGGCTTTGGCGGATCGGGCCGCAACGCCGGACACTCCACGCCGACCTTCACCTATTTCAGCCTTCCGGAGCTGCGGAAGATTCTGGGTGAACCGTGGGCGGAGCGGCTCATTCACCGCCAGTCACGCGCCAACGACAGTGTCTCCGGCATGATCGAGCGCTACCAGATCCAGTGTGAGTGGCAGCAGAACGGTTATGTGCAGGCTGCCCACCGCCCGGGTGCCATCGCTGCTCTGCAGAAAAAGGCCGAGGACTACAACGCAATCGGTGCCAGGACACGCTTCATCGACAAGCAGGAAGTGGAAGACCTTACCGGAAGTCCGCGTTTTTATGGTGGCTGGTTTCACACCGAGGGCGGGCACCTGAACCCGCTCGGCTATTCCCGCGGGCTTGCGCGGGCCATGATGCAGGAGGGGGGCGCCATATACACGGGTTCGCCAGCCACCAACATCACGCGGCAGGACGGCAAGTGGCTTGTGCAGACGCCACGTGGCGAGGTCCTCGCGGAGAAGGTGATCTTTGCGACGGGTGCCTACACGGTGCAGGGGTGGCCGGGCCTCGAGCGGAGCTTCAAGATCATGAAGGTCTTCGTTGCGGCCACGCAGCCGCTTTTGCCCGAGACGCGGCGCGGTGTCATGCCAAGCAACACCACGATGAATGACGGCCGCGGCGATTTCTTCGTCTATAAATATGATACGGCTGGCCGGATCGTGGCCTCCATGTTTCCGATGGGCGCGCGCGGCCGCGACATCGCCTATACAAAGCAGCTGATGACGGACCGGCTGAAATGGCTGCATCCCCAGATCCGCGAAGAGATCCGATGGGAGTACTTCTGGTTCGGCGAACTTGACATGCAGCGCCGAACCGTCCCCCGGCTCTATGGCCTTGCCCCCGGCGTCGTGGGGCTTACCGGGCTTTCAGGCCGTGGTGTTCCGACCGGCAGCATGCTGGGCGGAATTCTCTCCGAATGGGCACTCGACGTTCCGGAGAGGGATCTTGCGCTGAAAGTCGAACCACTCCGTGATGCGCCATTCTACATGAGCTTCGCCCCGCAGATGAATCTCCGCTACTACCGCGTCAAGGACAACATACTGACGAAGCGTGATGGAGCGCCGCTGCCGCCCCACGCGTGAGCCGGGTTCAAGCTCTGTCCGGATCTTTCGGCAGCGGTGCTTGCGCCATTCCATTCATCGCTGTAACCGCCTCGACGAGGCGCGGCATCGCTGCGTCTCCCAGGCCGTTTGATTTCGCGATCATGAAGAGATGCTGGGCCGCGTGGCCAAGCATGCTGGTCATGCCGGCGCCTTCAACCATATGGTTGAAGTAGCTCAGGTCCTTGAGGCTGTTGTTGACCCGCATCAGGTGTGCCTTGGGATCGCGCAAAAGCACCCACCGGCTGATGCGCTCGAACATTCCGCAATAGAGCCCGCCGGGCTTGACGACCTCATGGAGCTTCTGCGGGTCGAGCCCAATGGCCTGACAGGCCGCATAGGCCTCGGCAAACAGTGCCACATAGGCCATTCCGATGAAATTGTTGACGAGTTTCACGCGGTGGCCGTCGCCCACGCCACCTACATGTACGATGTTGGAGGCCCAGGTCTCAATCACCGGCCTGATCCTTGCGAAGGTCTCGGAATCCGCGCCCACAAATGCGTTGAGCGTTCCCGCTTCTGCCTCCACTGGCGAATTACCGAGAGCGGTGTCACACATGATGACACCCTTTTCCGCCAGCCGCTGTGCCAGCCGCAGGGTCGACTCGGGGTCAGCGGTCGATGCGTCGGCGACGATCGTGCCGGGCCTTGCGCCCGCAAGCACCCCGTCTGGGCGCAGGATCACGTCCTCGACGTCGGGCGATGAGTTGAGACAGGTGAACACTATATCGCTGCGCTCCGCTACTTCACGTGGCGTCTTCACCTCGACCGCACCGCGCCGAACCAGGTCATCCACCGGCGCACGATTGCGGTGGCAGATGATGGTGAGGCCATGACCTTTCTCGAGCATATTTCTGGCCATGCCGTGCCCCATTAGGCCGACGCCGATGAAGCCGATCGTGGGTTTTGACATGTCCATTATCTCCTTGTTTGACCTTCGTTGCGTGTCAGTCCGAAGGGCGCCACGTCGAGCTCCGTCTGCTCCTCACTCATCATCTGCGCGAGGAGTCGGGCCGAACCGCAGGCGAGCGTCCACCCGAGCGGTCCATGACCGGTGTTCACGAACAGATTGTCGATCGGCGTTCGGCCAATGACAGGCCGTCCGTCCGGCGTCATTGGCCGCAGCCCGTGCCAGTACTGCGGGGCGGAAACGCCTTCGCTTTCCGGAAAGATGGCCTTGAAGTGTGAGAGGAGCATGCCGCTCCGCACCGGATTGTCCGTCATATCGAAGCCGGCGAACTCGGCCGAACCCGCCACCCGGACACGCTTGCCCATGCGCACCACGGCAACCTTGCGGGCGTTGTCGACGAAGGGGAGGTTGGGCGCGTTGTTCCAGCTACCGATGTCGAATGTGGCAGAATAGCCCTTCACCGGCAGCACCGGAAGTCTGAGCCCTAGCTGGCGGCCAAGCAAGAGGCTCTCGCTGCCCGCCGCCAGAACATAACGGTCTGCGCTCAGCGTTCCCTCGGAGGAGCGAAGTCCCGTCACCCGGTTGTTCTCCAGGGTGAAGCCGTGGACTGTGCAGCCAAACCGGAAGGTCACACCGCGTCTGGCGCAGATCTCCGACAGTTGCTGTGTAAACATCCTGCAGTCGCCGCTGCGGTCGCCCGGGAAGAGGAACCCGCCATGGATCTGGCTGGCGATCGGCCTTAGCGCGGACTCCCGGTCGAGGCAGCCTGCCTGGTCCAGTACGCTGATCTCGCATCCGAGTTCGCGAAAGACCGCAAGCGATGCTTCGGCTGCCTGCATCGAGGCTTTGTCCTCGTGCACCCTCAATGTTCCATGTTTCCAGAGGTCGTAGTGCAAGCCGAGGTCAGCGGTTATGCGCTCGAGGATGTCCCGGCTGAACATCGCAAGCGGCCAGACGGCGCGGGTGTTAGACCTCCAGAGGTTCTCACGGGAATTGTGAAGGAACGACATGCCCCAGGACAGCATGGAGGGCAGGGCCCCGAACCGAAGCAGGAACGGCGCTGTTTCCTTGCCCAGATACTTGATCAGCGTCGCGCCGATGCCGGGTGAGGCCCAGGGATCCGACATGCTGGGGGTGATAAGGGATCCATTCGCAAAGCTGGTGCCATCGGCGGTCGCGCCGTTTTTGTCTATCACCGTAACGGACTCTCCGCGCAGCGACAGTTCATGGGCGAGGGTGGTGCCAATTACCCCCGCGCCAATGACAATCGTGCTCACCGCCGGCTACTGGCCTTGCGAGCTGGCGACTTAGCGGCTTTCCTGGTCGCCTTTCTTGCGGCCGGGCGTCCTCGCTTGGCAGCAATTTGGGCATATGCAATGATCTCGATCCGGGCTCCCGGGACCATGAGTTGCGCCACGATCGTGGCGCGATTGGGATAGGGTTTTTTGAAGTACTCGGCATAGACCGCATTCATGCCTGGGAAGTCCTTCGGATCGGGCAGATAGATCAGAACCTGGGCGACATCGTCAAGACTGCCGCCTGCCGCCTTGAGCGTCTTCTTGAGATTATCGAACGTAAGCCTCGTTTGCGTGGCAATGTCGCCGCTCTCTATCGACCCGTCGGACTTGATGGGAATTTGCGCGGTATATAGGGTACCATTTGCGAGTGTCGCCCATTCGATGGGCGCGCTCGGAACAGGCAGACCAGACTTGACGGCTTTCTTCATCTTCACTCCTCCATTTTCTTCAGGTTATTGATTCATTGCAGATACAAAAACACTTACGCCCCCAAAAGAAGGCGCCGCTGCGCCGTCGCTCCCTGCCGGAAATGGTCGTCGATGATCTCGGTCAGCGCATCGTTCGAGGTGACTTCTCCCAAAGCGGAGGATTGCCGACCGAGCCGGAGCTTTCCTCCGAGTTTGGGATTAGCCGGAATGTGATCAGGGAGGCGATCAAGGTTCTCGCCAGCAAGGGTCTGCTCGAAGTCAGGCCCAGGACCGGCACCCGCATCCGTGCGCGCGAGAACTGGAACGTGCTCGACCCCGACGTCGTCGGGTGGTTTTCGAGCGTGGGAAGCGACATGCAGAATGCCTACGATTTCATTGAATTTCGCCGCATTATCGAACCGCAAGCGTCCTACCTCGCGGCGCTGCGCGCCACCGACACCGACATCGTGCGCATCCTGAAGGCATTGGACAGTCTCTGTGCATGCGTGGGACATCCTGCCAGCATTCCGGCCGCCGACATCGCGTTCCACCGAAGCATCTACGACGCCTCGCACAATGCCGTGCTTCGCCACCTCGGCTCGCTCGTCGCGCCCCTGATGAATAGCCAGATATTGCTGACGACAGCGCCCAAGGGAGCATTCGAGAAGGGACTGCCTCTTCACCGCAAGGTGGCGGAAGCCATAGCAAAGAGGGATCCGAAGAAGGCGGAGCTTCACTCTCGCACGCTCGTTAACATGCCCTATGCCGATCTGCACGTGTGGATTCATTCAGCCGATCGCGGCCTCCTGCCCTGATTAGGCGGCCTCCTACCCTGATTAGATAGAGGAAACCTCGCCTCGCCCCTTGAATATTTCAATGGCTGAAACCCTCTTGTACAATTCAATGATAGGATGATAGGCTGATAATCAATGGACGGCAAGATCGACGTGTTTCGTAAGGCCGCCCAGGCTAGGGAAGTCAAACGCAGTCAGCAGGGGAAGCACCCATGACCATTATTCCACATTCAAGATCGGCCGCCCGCAAGCTCCTCACTTGGGCTGCGGCGGTAGCGTCTTCAGCGACAATTGCGCTCTCGGCTTCGGCCGGCGCCTATGCGGAGGTGAAGACGATCGAAGCCGGAAAACTTACCATCGGCATGAATGGCGACATGCCTATGACGCAGCTCAAGGATGGTACCCTGGGCGGCACTGACGGAGAAATAATGACCTGGGTGGCGAGCCAGATCGGCCTCAAGTCCAATGTCGTGCAGATGGACTGGGCGGCACTCATCGAGGCAACCAAGCAAGGCAAGCTCGATGTGATGCATGGCGCGATGGGCTGGATCGAGCCACGCACCAAGATTATGATCCTGAGCGAGCCGATCTATTATTTTGGGACGCAGCTTGCGCAGAAGGAGGAAAACAACTTTGCCACCTTCGCCGATATGAAGGGCCGCAAGGTCGGCACAGTGACGGGATTCACCCTCGTTCCAGAACTGAAAAGTGTTGAAGGAATTGGTGAAGTTAAACTTTACGACACATCTGACGGCGTGATGCAAGACCTGAATGCCGGCCGAATAGACATGGCGATCCTCGACCCGCCTCTGGTTCAGTATGCGATCTTCCAGCATCCCGAGTGGAAACTGAAGCAGGTAGCTGTCCAGGCCGAACCGGACAAGTATCCGGTCATGTCTGCGAAGTACAATGTGATCTTCGGCATCAACAAGAACGAGCCGGAACTCGCTGAGGCAATTAACACCGCCATCAAGCAGGTTTGGAAGGACTGCCTCAACGTGAAGGTCATGGCCAAGTATGGCTTGGCTGACAAGGAGTGGTTCATCCCACCCGAGAAGAACCCGCGTATCGGGGTTGACCGTGAGGAAGGTTACCAATCGCCCGACGCCAAACACTGCTTCTGAGCATAACGGACTAAACGGGCGGGATAACATCTCGCCCGTCTCATTCCCAGGCGAGGATACTCGAGGATACTGATGAGCAAGGCGGGCGATGGCGCGGCTGCAGGGCAGCCGCTGCTCAGAATTGAAGATCTGCAAAAGAAATTCGGCGATCTGGAAGTTCTCTGCGGCGTCTCCCTCAACGTAGCGAGGGGCGAGAAGGTTTCAATCATTGGGCCGAGCGGATCCGGCAAGACCACGTTGCTGCGATGCATCAACTACCTCGAGAAGCCAAGCGCCGGACACATTTACATTGACGGAACTCTAATTGGCGAAAAAAAGTCCGGTGACCGTTTCATTTACCTGACCGATCGCGAGCTTGCTCGCGAACGCCAGGAGATCGGCTTCGTGTTTCAGCGGTTCAATCTCTTCCCGCATCTGACGGCCCTCGGCAATGTGACCGTGGCGCCCATGCGGGTGCTTAACCTGTCACGCGAGGCCGCGGAAGCGCGCGGCCGCGACATGCTGCAGAAAGTGGGGCTCAGCCACAAGGCCGACGAATACCCGGAACGGCTTTCCGGTGGGCAGCAGCAGCGCGTTGCTATCGCGCGCGTTCTTGCGATGCAGCCGAAACTCATGCTGTTCGACGAAGCCACCTCCGCGCTGGATCCGGAACTCATTGGCGAGGTTCTCCGCGTGATGCGGCAACTGGCCGAGGAAGGTGCAACGATGGTGATCGTGACCCACGAAATCCAGTTTGCAAGTGAGGTTTCCGACCGCGTGATCTTCATGGACCAGGGAAGGATCGTTGAACAGGGATTGTCTAGGGAGGTGTTGTTCAAGCCGAAAGAGGCGCGGACACGCGAATTTCTTAAGCACATTCAGGACCGTTGAGGAACGCCGCTCATGACGTTTTTTCAGATCCTCGAGAAGAACGGCTGGTACTTCTTCACCACATTGCTGAGCGGCTGGCCGGCGACGCTTACCGTCGCATCGGGCGCGCTGGTGTTTGCGCTGATCTTCGGGCTCGTTATCGCGCTGATGCGCATCTCGACGTGGAGGCTGCTGCGCTGGCCGGCGACCGCCTATCTCGAATTTTTCAGGGGCACGCCAGCGCTCGTCCAGCTGTTCGTTATCTATTTTGGCTTTCCCGACTGGGGTTTTCAGCCCTCGCCACTGCAAGCGGCGATTATTGGTCTCGGCATGAACGGCGCAGCTTATATTTCCGAAATCTACCGGGCCGGCATCGAATCGATTCATCGAGGTCAAATGGAGGCGGCGTTGTCGCTGGGCATGACGCCAATAAAGGCTATGCAGCACATCATCCTTCCGCAGGCGATTCGCACCATGCTGCCGCCTATGACAAATTTCTCGATCGTGCTTCTGAAGGATACAGCAATCGTGTTTTCCATCGGCGTTTTGGAAGTCATGGCGCTGGCGCGGCAACTTGTCACCGAGACGCTTACCAGCGCACCGATCTATCTGATGGCCGGCGCGATGTATCTTTGCGTGACCATCCCCATGGCCCGGCTTGCCGCGCGGCTCGAACGCCAGCGCCAAGCCTGGCAATAATGGGGCATCAGCATGCTTGAACTTCCACAGATTTATGCTGAGAACATCCATCGATGGTTGCCGGAGTTGCTTTACTATTCACTAATGACTCTCAAGATCGGCTTCTTCTCATTCATCGTTGCGGTAGTTTTCGGCATACTGGTGGCTCTGTGCCGCGTGTCAAAGAATGGGCTGGTCCGCACGCTTGCGATCTGGTTCATCGAGATCGGGCGGGGATTGCCCATCGTCGTGATACTCTACATCATCTATTTCGTACCTCCCCAGCTCTTCCCCGGGCTCAATTGGACGTGGTTCTCCGATTTCACCGGTGCTGTGCTGGGTCTGGGCATTCATGGCGGAGCTATTCTGGCGGAGGTGTTCCGGTCCGGTATCGAGGCGCTGCACAAGGGTCAGCGCGAGGCGGCGATGTCGCTTGGCATGACGCCTGCCAAGTCTATGGTCTACATCATTCTGCCGCAGGCCACTCGGATTGTTCTGCCACCGGTTGGAAACTATGCCATCGGTCTGCTGAAAGACACGTCGCTTTGCACTCTGATCGGCGTGAACGAGATCATGAACGGCGCCAAGAGTATCGCCTTTTCCGATTACCAGCCGATGGCCGTTTTCATTCTGGTCGCCGGCATCTATTTTGCCATGAGCTACCCGCTGTCGCTGCTCGTGCGGGCGCTCGAACGCCGGTTGAGAACTGCACAGTGAGGAGGACCATGACATGAAGGTAGTGAAGCTCGAGGCCATACCGGTGCGGGTTGCATATAAGCGCGTGGAGTCGAGTTCGCTCATCAACCGCGGCGGAATAACTGATGTGATCGTCAAGATCACTGCCGACAATGGCTTGGTCGGATGGGGAGAATGCACTCGGGCTGCTGACACTGCCGGCATCGAATCCGCCGTGCGCAACATGGCGCCGCTGGTAATCGGCCGGAACCCATGGGACAAAGAGCAGATTCACCGCGATCTCGCCGTCTACGCCGTATGGGCCTTCCAGCCCATGACGGGTAATTTCGCCTATGCGGGAATTGATACCGCGCTTTGGGACTTGTGCGGCAAGGAGGCGGGTCAACCCATCTATCGCATGCTCGGCGGAGCCCTGCGCGAGGAAGTTGACTACTACTATTACATGGAATGGGGCACGCCAGATGAGGTCGCGGAACAGGGACGGGACGGCGCCCGCAAGGGATATCATGCCTATTACATCAAGGTCGGCGTGGACGCGGCGAAAGAGGAAGGGATGCTGGAGGCATTACGCGACTCCGCTGGCCCAGAGGCGCTGATCCGCATCGACGTCAACCAGGCGTGGACTACGCCACAGGCGGTGACGCTCCTCAATCGGTGGCACGCGCGCTTCGATCTCGATTTTGTGGAGGCGCCGATTCCGATCGATCCGGTGGAGAACATGATTGGCCTGCGGGGCAGGGTAAGTGTTCCTTTTTGCATCAACGAGGGCCTATGGCGGGAAGCGGACGCCTACCGGATTATCAAGAGCCGGTGCGGTGATTATCTCTGCTACAGCCAATATTGGGTTGGCTCCCTTGGACGGTGGCATAGCCTCAATCAAGTCAGCCACCTCGAGGGCTGGCAGGTCCTAAAACACACCCATGGCGAACTCGGTCTTACCGCGGCGGCAGGCCACCACGTTATGCTTGCCTGCCCCAATGCCGCGCTCGGAAGCCAGCAGACAGCACAGCTCATGGAGGACGACATCCTCACCGAGCGTTTGCCGATCGCCGACAAGCCGAGTTGGGGCCGTATCGACAAGCCGGGGTTGGGGGTGGAGGTGGATGAGGACAAGCTGATGCGGTTCCACGAGGCCTATCGCCAGCTTGGCGAGTTTCCTACATACAGCGGCAAGCTCACAGCGGCTCTATCCTGAGGAGGACAGATGAATATCAAGGACATCCGGCTCACACCACTCCACTGCACATTCAAGCAGCCGTATCACTGGTCACAAGGAGTTACCTATGGCGCACCTGTGGTGCTCATCGAGATTGAGACCGATGCGGGCGTGACAGGCATCGGTGAGTGCTCGGCTAGTCCGACCCATGCACCAATCCTCGCCATCCTCGAGGATGCGCTTCCACGGTTCATCGGCCAGTCCATATATGACGTCAACCAGCTGATCTGGTCCTATTACCAGTATGGATTCAATGCCAAGGGAATTGGCCGCGCACCGCGCTACTTCTCACAGGCAATGGCCGGCATCGAGCTCGCCGCCTGGGACGCGATCGGAAAGCAGGCGAAGCTTCCCCTTCACCAATTGCTGGGTGGAAAAGTCCGTGACAAGATCGAGTATTTCGGATTCCTGCAAGGCAATACACCTGAAGAAATCGGCGCCCATTCTGAGCAACTGGCTCGTGACGGCTTCAAGGTACTCTATGTGAAGGTAGGACGCGGCAACGAACTCGACATCGCTATCCTTCGCGAGATTCGTAAGGCCGTGGGAGACAGGGTCAGGTTGCGGTTGGATGCGAACGAGGCCTGGGACATGCTCAATGCGCGGCGAATGTTCGAGGCGCTGAAACCGTTCGACCCGGAATTTATCGAGCAGCCCGTATCGGCCTCGACGGGGCCCGAAGGCCTGGCACGGCTTCGTGCCGTCACCAATATCCCGATCGCAGCTGACCAGACGGTCTATTCGGCGGAAGATGTATATGACATTGTGCGCTGCCGTTCGGCCGACGTCATCGTTCTGGGCATGCACGAAACCTGCGGCATCCTCCGTTACCGCAAGGCAGCCGCCGTTGCGGAGGCGGCCGGCGTCAATATCTGCATCCATGGCATTTTTGAGACTGGAATTACGACCGCAGCGACCATTCAGGTGGCTGCGACGATCAACAATCTGGACAATGGAAACCAGATCATGTGGCAGTTGCTTAAGGAAGACATCGTATCCCGGCCAAACTTGGTTCCAAAGGATGGCGCCTTACCCGTCTCCAATCTTCCCGGACTCGGGTTCGAGCTGAATTATGATGCCGTCAATCGTGCCAAAGACGCCTACGCCAAGCTGAGAACGCAAGTCGTGTGAGGAAGTCTGCAGCACGTTGGATCTTGGAGCCCACGCACGGGATCATTCTTGATGATCGCATCCGTGGTATACCCCCCGGCATCTCCGAGCTCGACAGCCTTGACGTTGCACGCATGGGCTGGCACCCCGCAGAAGCTCTGATGCCCCTTCCGGTCCTCACCATGGACGAGGCGGCTTACACCTTCAACCGCGACGCGATGATGAACTATGTGCGTCACGCGGGGGTTGACATTGCCCCGCATGCCAAGACCCCCATGTCCCCGGACCTAGCAAGGGATCTCGTAGATAAGGGGGCCTGGGCCTCGACAGTGGCAGACCTGCGCCAGGCCGCGGTGATGGCCCGTGCAGGACTTCGCCGATTGATCCTCGCTAATGAGACCGGCGGTCATGCGGGCGCTGGCCGCCTCCAGGGCTTTGCGGCCGCTTATCCCAACACCGAACTATATATCTTCGTCGATTCGGTTGCGGGTGTTGATGCTCTTGCGGAAGCATGGAGGGCGGCTCCCGCGCTGCCTCCACTGGCCGTACTCCTCGACATCGGATCAGGACGGTCGGGCACGCGCACCATTCAACAGGCGGAGGGCCTGGCCGATGCGGTGCAGGCCTGCGGAGGCCGTCTTTACCTCGCCGGCATCGGAGCCTATGAAGGTAACACCATTCAGCCCGATGCATCTGTGACGGAGTGTACGTTGGATGAACTCATCACGCGGATCGCTGGAATATTTACGCGACTGCGCTTGCGGCTCGGGAGTAAGCCTGAACTGATACTGACGGTCGGTGGATCATTGTTGTTCGAGCGGATCGTCGACCGGTTAGTGCCAGTCGTCAGGGCCGATGGCCAGGCGAGGCTTGTGCTGCGGAGTGGTGCCATTTTTTTCTATGATCATGGCATTTGTCAGCGCTTCCTGCATGGAGGGGGGACAGCCTTTGTGCCGGCCCTGAGGCTCTGGGCAGAAGTCCTGTCGCGGCCCGAACCGTGGCTTGTTATCTGCGGACTCGGAATGCGAGATGCATCCTTCGACCAGGGCTTTCCCGTCGTGCTGCAGCTCCACCGCGGCGGGCGGCCCCTACCGGGCACGGTTCCGATGCCGGCGGTGACAAAGCTGAACGACCAGCATTGCTTCCTCGAAGTTTCCAAGATCTCAGATATTGCCGTTGGTGACATCGTTGAATTTGGTGTGACCCATGCTTGTACAACGATTGACCGGTATAAGGTCATCTATGGCCTCGATAACAAAGGCCGCGTTCGTCACGCATTCCCCACTTTCTTCGGTTGATTGTAATTGATCGACTGCGGTTAGACCCTCGCCGGAGCGGTTATCAATCGTTCAGATTTCCAGACTGAGTTGATTTGCTGCTGAACTTTCATCCAGCAGCTCTTAGAATACTCTGCCCACGTGCTCTGCCCCCCATTCTTTGGATTACCTGAGGCTTGGGTTTTTTGGAGGCGACGTACTCCAACTGGAAGAGGAAGTATAATGGACTGCTGTTGGACGATATACGGCGACTGAAGCAACTCGAGGACGAGAACGCAAAGCTGAAGAAGCTGGTTGCGAATCTCTCGCTCGAAAACGCGATGCCACAGGATGTGCTCCACTGAAAAATTTAAGGCCTGTATGCAAGCGCCAACTGGTGAACAAGGTTTGCAGTTGTCAGCCAGTTTGTGCAATTGTTGGTGTTGAAAAGTCGGTCATCCGGTGGATTTAGGGTAAATACATTCAAAGGATTTGGTAATGACCAATATTCTTTCGGCGATGGCAGTGAGTAAATTCGACGACCAGGGTTTTGTCGCGCCTATGTTTGCCCTTTCCACAGATGAGGCTGAACACTATCGATTGCGACTGAAGAGAGCCTCGGCAGAGCAACCCGAGATCAGTCAGCGCGTGCTCAAGATGAAATCCCATCTGGTGTTCGGTTGTCTGGACGAACTTGTGCGGTTGCCGGCCATTCTTGACGTGGTGGAGAGCCTGCTCGGCCCTGATATCCTGGTATGGACTTCGAGCCTTTTTGCCAAGATGGCGGCCTCGCCGGATTATGTGTCGTGGTATCAGGACATGGCTTATTGGGGACTCGATCCACCGGAAATCGTGACTGCCTGGGTTGCGCTTACCGACAGCAAGCCGGATAATGTCTGCATGCGGGTGGTGCCCGGTACCCACAAGTTCGATGTAGTGCCACACAACGATACGTTTTCTGCTAACAACATGTTGAGCCGTGGTCAGGAAGTCGCGGTAGAGGTTGACGAGGTAGTAACAGTCGATATCGAACTTAATCCCGGTGAGATGTCGTTTCACCATGCAAAGATTGTGCATGGCTCGCATGCCAACGCTTCTTCACGGGCGCGCATCGGATTTGCCATCCGCTACATTTCACCCTCAGTGCGCCAAACTGTAGGAGCCGAAGATAGTGTCATGCTGGTGCGCGGTGAGGACAAGCAAAGAAACTTTTTCTACGATCCGCGCCCAAAGCACGATTTCGACACGGTAGCTCTGCCGGCCTACGAAGAAATCTGTGAACGCAGCCGCCGAATTCTCTTCCGTCCCACGCCTACCCCATAGGAAGTAGTGATGCGTATTTCCGCCATCGACATACATTGGTTGCGCTTGCCGCTTGCCGCGCAAGTCGCTGATGCCATGACCGATCTCTCATCGTGGGACTTCATAGCTGCCAAGGTTACTACTGACGACGGCCCCGTCGGCTGGGGGTACAATTGTACGATTGGCGAAGGCAGCGAAATGCTCGTCACTCTGCTGTCGAAAGATCTGGCGCCTCGGTTCATCGGACGTGACCCGTTTCTGGTTCGCCGGTTGTGGCAGGAAATTTATCTCGACCGTTACTTCACTGGAATCACCGGTGTAGCCGTTCAAGGGGTTGCTGCAATCGAGATTGCTCTTTGGGACATCATAGCAAAGGCCTGCGGGCAACCATTGTGGAGGTTGCTCGGCGGCTACAATGATAATCGGATCCCGGCATACAACACCAACGGTGGCTGGCTCGGGTTCACTGAAGCTGAATTGATCGTCAATGCCAAATCCACGCAGCAAGCCGGTTTTTGTGGCTTCAAGATGAAAATCGGAAAGCCCAGACTGTCCGAGGACGTGACCCGCGTTGCCGCCGTTCGCAAGGCCGTCGGGCCGGACTATCCGGTGATGGTAGATGCCAACGGCCGCTGGGATTTTGTAACAGCAAGACGTGCTATCGACGCGATCAGCAATTTCAACATTTACTGGTTCGAGGAGCCGGTTCATCCCTTCGACGTTGCGGGCCACGCGGCCCTGGCACGGGCAACGTCTGTACCGATACTAGCCGGCGAAACGATGTATGATCCGCGCATGTTCCGCGACTTCATGGTGGCAGGTGGGATGGGCATTGCGCAGCCCGATGTTCTGAAGCTTGGCGGGATAAGTGGCTTTATGGAAGTTGCGGCTCTGGCGCGGGCCTTTGGTCTTCCGGTTGTGCCAGCAGGACACAATATGATGCAACTCGACGTGCAACTCATGGCTGCCATCCCGCACGGCCTGATGCTAGAGCATATTCCGTGGTTGGAACCAGTCTTCGTACGTCCAGTCCGCATCGAAAATGGTCACGCATTGGTGCCGAGAGAGCCCGGTGCGGGCACCGATGTTCGCACCGATGCAATCACGAAATATGGAGTCGTGCACTAGGAAAACTTGTGCTGCAAAAGTTGAGGCCGGGGCGGTCGATCAGCTGTGTCTTGACCGCAAATCAAATCTGATTGTATTGGTGATGGAACCTGCCAAGAAGTGGATTGGGCTGGATGCGCCCGGTTGTCTGCACTGCGTGGTAGACGGGAGTACCCTTGCTCAACGATAGATATGTGAGGTGGTCCTGGTTAGCTGGACAGGTCGGCAGCAGATTTAAGGTGTAGTCCAGACAGTGATTACGCTACCAGTTTCCGGCTCAGAACGAACACACAAACGGATTGATCCGGCAGTACTTGCCCAAAACCCGCTCCTTCCTGGACCTCGACCCTGCCGAGGTTGACAAAATCGAGCGCCTGCTCAACAACAGGCCCAGAAAAATTCTCGGCTTTAAAACCCCGCAAGAAGTCTTCTCCACCCCGCCCCCTGGGGCTTTTCAATGTTGAATTGGCGACTCTAAATTAGAGGAGGTTTGATTGGCGCTGGCTATGTCGTTGGCCATGAGTATGAGGTGATGGTTTATCTGCGAGCCGAGTTGTCGCCGCTGCCCCGTAGCCATAACAAATGCCCGCATTTCAAACTGGGCAGCCGCGAGACAGCGCGATAGGATTGCAAGAGCGACGACTAGTAAACAGTAGATTGAGATCTGCCCCGTGGAGGGGATTCCTCAGGTGGGGACTCCAAACTCCTACTTCCTCTTCAACCGCAATCTAAGTATATGCCGCTCAATTTCATCATTAAGCGCATGGGCGTTTCCCGCAGCGAGAAGATCGCGAATTTTGCGGTGGTGAGGCCCCATGATGGCGGCATCGCGTTCGTCACGAATCTCGTGCCCAAACACGATGAAGACATGACGCGCTAGTGTTTCCCACAATGTGAGTACAATGCTGTTCTCTGATACGCGGCATATCTCGCGGTGAAAGCTAAGATCAGCTTTACTGACATCAATCCACTCTAAACGGCTGGCCGCCCGTTCCATCGAAACGATTATCCGGTCCAAACCGTCCAGAAGGGAGGGCTCTCGTTTGTATCTCGATGCGGATGTGGCCATCGCCAGTTGTTCAAGTGCAATACGAGCTTTGCAGATTTGATCGACGCGATCATCGTTAAAGTGGGCAATGCGAGTGCCGCGACGAGGTATGCTCTCGACGATGCCCTGGGCCTCGAGAATTTTCAGGGCTTCCCGGAGCGGCACTCGGCTCATATGAAGCATCCCCGCAAGTTCGGTCTCGACCAGTCGCTGCCCAGGCTTCAGAACGCCCGATGAAATGCCAGTCACTATCGCATCAGCCGCTTGTTCAGCGAGGCTTGGCGAACGCGTCATGCTCAGAGTTGGCAGGGAGGCTGCTTCGAGTGGCTTTGGTGTCCCCATACAACGATAATCCTTGTAAACTACGATCGTTTGTATACAATTATACACCAGTTCGAAATTCCAAGGAATAGAAACACGAGTTTCCTAAGAGATTCGCCTGCACCTGCCTTGCCACAGGGGTGCTCCGACTGTCGAGCTCCGACTACTCTTGTGAGGACCTATGACGTTCAGGACGATTTCCCCTGTGCTGGAAACCGAACCGCCGCGGCTCAGGATCACCGGGATCGATTGTCATGTTCTACTGGCGCCGGACTTCGACGTCAGCTTCACCTCGTCGGCGCAGGATAGTCTCATCGTTGTCATTCACACCGACGGAGGAGTGTCTGGAATTGGCGAGTGTGACGCCAATCCGTGGATGGCCAAGAGCTGCATAGAGGCGCCGGGAACGCACACTATGGGCATGTCCATAAAGGACATGCTGATCGGAGCCAATCCGTTCGAAATCGGAGAATTGTGGCGACGCATCTATCTTGGAACCGCAATGAATGGCCGGCGGGGCATGGTCATCCATGCACTGAGCGCCGTCGAAATGGCGTTGTGGGATCTCTGCGGAAAGGCAGTGGGCAAGCCCGTGCATCAACTTCTCGGTGGCGCAACCCGCCAGTCGATCACGCCCTACGCCTCGCTGCAGCCTGCGGGCGGCCGCTTTGAGGAATATCGGGATGCCCTTTGCCAATCGGCTGAACGGGCGAAGAACCTCGGCTTCAAGGCAATGAAGACCGAGATCACGATGAATGGCCCCTATGCGCATGGCGGCATGCGGGAAAGCTACGATCGGCACACCGAGGTGCTGGCAGCAGTACGCAAGACAATCGGCTACGATGTGACGCTCATGGTGGATGTCCAGTACTTGTGGGATGACGCGGAGACCTGCCTGACCGTGATCAAGGACTGGGGTGAGTTCAAGCCCTATTTCCTTGAAACCCCCCTCTGGTCCGACGATGTTCGGGAGATCGCCAAGCTGGTCGAACGAGCCCCGATGAAGATTGCCTTCGGCGAATGGCTGGCAACACGCTTCGAGTTTGAAGAACTCATGGATGTCGGGAACGTTCAGGTGGCCCAGCCCGACGTTGGACGGGTCGGTGGTATCGGCGAAGCAAAGATCGTCTGTGACATGGCGCTGGAGCGCGGTCGCACCATCGTTCCTCACTGTTGGAAGACAGGCATTTCGATTTCCGGAACGGCGCATCTCGCGTTTGTGACCAACCACTGCGCATTCATCGAGTATCTGCCACCGCAGCTCTGTCATGAGAGGCTGAGACGAGAGTTGGCCCAGGAAGAACTCATCTTCAGCAAAGACGGAACAATTCCTCTGCCAACCAAGCCTGGGCTGGGGGTCGAGGTCGATTGGGACGTGGTGAAACGCTACACAGTGGCCTAGCAGAAGAATTTGCCCTCGGCTTACCGAGCCGTGTAGCCACCATCCATCGCGATTGCCTGCCCGGTGGTGAATGCCGACAGGTCGGAAGCAAGGTAGACGGCAAGTTCGCCCACTTCCTCGATCGTGCCGCCACGCGGGATCGGGTGCATCATGCGCTTGGTTCGAAGGGAGGCCTCCGGATCACTCTCCATCGCGGCAACCTCCCTAGCCAGGGCCGTTTCGATAAACCCCGGACAGATCGCATTCACACGGATTCTCTGCTCGGCGAGGTCGAGCGCCATTGACTTCACCATGCCGATCACGCCCGCCTTGGCGCCGCAATACGCGACGCGCTCTCTCTGGCCCACCAGCCCGTACATGGAAGAGATCGCAATAATCGAGCCCTGTCCCGCGGCCAAGAGACAATCGGCAGCCATCCGGACCGCCAAGAATAGCGGTGTCATGTTGTGCTCTATGATGCGCTGAAACTCCTCCGGGCTCGTCTCCAGGGCGGGTGTGCGTCCACCCGCACCGGCACTGATGACCAGCGTGTCGATTCCTCCCATGCGCTCTGCTGCCACTGCTGTGACGCGCCTTACATCCGCCTCCGAGGTCGCATCACCCGGGGCGTAACCTGCCACACCCGCACCAACCGCTGCCGCAGCGTCGGCAAGAACATTCGCCCGGCGCCCGGAGAGAAAGACCATCGCCCCTTCTCGAGCCAGTGCCTCCGCACACCCCAAGCCGATCCCTGTCCCCCCGCCATAGATTAGCGCACGCTTGCCTGCCACTCGGCCACTCACTGCGAAACTGCTCATTTCTTCGGTCTGACTTCGAAATTCAGGATTGCCGAACTCCTGATCGCATCCCAGTCGGTGCGAATACCAAGACCAACGCCCGACGGTGCATGCACATAGCCGTCTTTGTCGGTTCGGATCACATCCAGGGCGCCGTGTTCGAACGCAGGATAGGGAACGGGTTGCTCGAAGTATGTGCAATTCTGATAGGCTAGCATGACATGCAGGTTGGCAGCCTGTGTCAGCGTATAGCCCCAGCACTGGATCTCCACGCTCATGCCATGAGCCTCGGCCAGACCCATGATCTTGCGCAGGGGGGTTATGCCGCCGCAGATCGTCGCGTCGACACGCAATGCACTCCAGCAATCGAGCTCGATACCCGCGGCGAGCTGCTGAAGATCGACCCACGTGTTCCCGGCTGCAATGATGGGAACGGCGCTACGACGCTTGATCTCCCGATAGGCAGCGAAGTTGGTGTCGGGAACCGGCGCTTCGAACCACCGAAACCCCAGCTCTCCAATCCGCTTGCCCACCTTCAGCGCTCCTTCGAGGTCATAACGCTGCTCTACATCGAGCATTAACTCCATGCCGCTGCCTGCAAAATGTTTCGCGGCAGCTTCGCACATCGGCAGGTCACGGGCGGGGTTGCACCAGCAATGAAACTTGACCGCCTTGAATCCTTCCCGCTGCCGTTCCGAGACGTAGTCGATGTAAGCCATGTTGTCCGGCAGCAGAGGCGTTGACGCATAGGAAAGGATCTTGTGCCGCGCGCCCCCGAGAAGTTGGTAGAGTGGAAGTCCCGCTTGCCGGGCTGTCATGTCCCAAAGCGCAATGTCGATGAGCGATTGCGCCTGCGGGACCTGTGGCGTTCCAAGATTACGAAAGCGGTGCCATAGACCTTCACGCTCCGCGGCCGTCTGGTTCATGATTTCGGGCAGAAGGTAGCGAAGCGTCTCGCCAACCGACAGATCGAAGCCATGCGAAGTGATCATCGCCGCGCCGGCAATACCCTCAAGGCCCCCATGGGTGGTGAGTCGTAGGACGATGTTGGCCATGTGCTGGCCCGCCATGCCTTCAGCCCAAGCATGTTTCTCGGTGTCCGGTCCCACCACGAAGACTTCCGCTCTATCGATGCTCTCGCTTTTCATTTCTGATCTCCACCGCTTGTGCTTCCGGGGCGGCCCCCGGAACTTTCTCCGTGCCAGCCAAGGTGCCTCAGGAATTCCCGGGTCCTCTCGCCGGCGGCATCATCGAAAATCTTGCCGGGGAAGCCCTCCTCGATGATGCGGCCCTTGTCGAACACGACAACCCAATCCCCGACCCGACGCGCGAAATCCATCTCGTGGGTGACGACCACCATGGTCATTCCTTCGTCGGCCAGCTTCTTCATTACGCTAAGTACTTCACCGATGGTCTCGGGATCGAGTGCGGACGTCGGTTCGTCGAACAGCATGACGGCCGGCTCCATTGCCAGTGCCCGGGCAATGGCGACGCGCTGCTGCTGTCCGCCCGACAACATGGAGGGATAGGCAGCTTCCTTGTCAGAAAGGCCCACTTTCGCCAGCAGCGCACGCGCACGGGCCTCGGCCTTCTCCCTGTCGAGCTTCAGCACGGTGGTCGGCGCCAGGGCTATGTTTCGCAGTGTCGTGAGATGGGGAAAGAGTTCGAAATTCTGGAAGACCATGCCCATCCGCTGGCGGATCCTCCGAGTTTCCTCCGCGCTCCGGGTGTCGACGGACTTGCCCTCGAAGATCACCCCGCCTTCGTCGGCGATGTCCAATGCGTTGGCACATCGCAGCAATGTGGATTTTCCAGATCCCGAAGGTCCGATCAGGCAAACGACCTCACCGCGGTTCACTTTCAGGCTGACATCGTCGAGAGCCAGGACGCTGCCGTACCGTTTCCTGATGTTCTGCAGAACCAAGAGCGGGGCATCACTTCCGACGCGGCTGGAGTTCTGTCTTTCCTGCATCATTCGACCACCTTGAATCGCCGGTGTATCCAGTCCACCATCTTCGCTTGCGGATATCCCATGAGCCAGTACAGGACGGCCATTGCCGTCAGGACCTCGAGTATGCGGTATGTCTCGGATCTGATCTTGAGGCCGACATAGGAAAGCTCAGGCACCGAGATGATGGAGACCAGCGACGTATCCTTAAATAGCGAAACCCATGTTGTCGCAAGCGCCGGAAGCACGCGCAACGCGGCCTGTGGCAAGATGATGTGCCATAAAATCTGGATATCGGTCATGCCGAGAGCGCGTCCCGCACTCCACTGCCCTTTTCTTATTGAGACGATGCCCGATCGAAAGGTCTCCGAGTTGAACGCCGAAATGTTGCAGGTAAGCCCAACGATGGCGGTTGCGATCTGCGACATCTGCACATCGAAATAGGCGGGCAACACGTAATAAACCCAGTATATCTGAAGTATCAGCGGCGTTGCTCTGAAGAACTCAACAAAAGCTGTCGCCGGCTTTGAGACCAAACTCAGTGGTGAAAGCCTCATGAACGCCAAGACAAGACCTCCGGGGATGGAAAGCGCCATGGTGACAACGCTGAGCCATATCGTCATCCAGGCACCGGCAAGAAGACGCGGAAGGTTGTCCCAGACGACGTCCCAATGAAGGTTCATGACGATCCCAGGAAGGAGATGCGCCGGTACAGCCTGTCGACGCTCCGAGCCACCGGAAAGCACAGGAGAAAGTAAATTAGCATCGCGCCGGTGTAGAGTTCGAAGGGCCGAAACGTCTTGCCTGCAACGACCTGGGTTTGCCTCAGCAGCTCCGGCACGGCAATCACCGAAGCGATTGCACTATCCTTGATGGCGAATATAAGCAGCGAGCCGAGCGACGGCAGCATGCGTATGAGCGCTTGCGGAAGGATCACCGTGCGAACGGCCTGCATGCGGCTCATGCCGAGAGCGAGGGCCGCCGACATCTGCCCACGCCTCACGGACGTAAGGCCAGCGCGAATCGTTTCCGCGACGTAGGCACCAAGGTGAATTCCGAGAGCCGCAATCGCAGCCGTCATCACATTGACGGAAATACCGATGGCAAGCGGAAATGCAAAGTATATCCAGATCAGGACGACAAGCAGGGGAATGGCCCGCATCGTGTCGACATAAAAGCCCAGTATGCGGTCAACCCACTTGCCGCCGTAGGTGCGGAGACTTCCCACGACGATGCCGATGGCGAATCCCAGCAGCATCGACGACAGGCTGATGACCACGGTGATCCAGACGGCCTTGAGCAGAAAAAACCAATTGTTTGCGAATGGCGCCAAGCTGATCGTCATGGAAAGTGTCCGCTCAATCAGTAAGCCAGGGTTTTGGCGGACACCGGCCACGAGGCCCGCGCCGCCAATCCCGGTGCAGGGCGTCAGTTGCCTTTAAGAGTTTTGATCTCTTCCGCAGTCACCTTGTCCTTGACGTCCTCGTACACGGCCTGAAGCCAGTCACGGAAGACGGGGTCCCTCTTGTCAACAGCCATGCCGACGTCCGTCGCCATCTCGTTGCTCGTGAGACAGTTGTCTCCCAGTGGGAAGACAATCAGACCAGGCACCTGCTTCTGCAACTGCGGCCACGCACCGTTGTCAATCGGTGCAACATCTGCGCGCTTCGCCATGATTTCTTCGACGGGTGCATTGGCGCCCGAACCTGCCACGCCCTTAAGAACCATTTTTGGAAAGCGTGTGGGAGCCCATGTTTCAGGCGGGGTGCCGACGAAATAAGCCATCGTCAGGTCTGGGTTGTTGAGCTCGTCAACGGACTTCAGATCCTTGATCTTTGGATTGTCGGCAAGTCCGAAGAAGCAGAGGCTGGATTTCGAATATACAATGAAGTCTACGACTTCCTCGCGCTTGGGGGTAACCGAGAGCGGAGCAATCGAAATGTCTGCTTCCCCTGTTGCGAGAATTGGCACCTTTGTCTCGTGGCTTACGGGAACGATCTCCAACTTCACGCCCAGCCGATTGGCAAATTCATTGGCAAGGACCCAAGCCGGACCGGAGAACTGCTCGCCGCTTCCGGACGTGTTTTCGGGAAGCCACGGAAATTCTCCAATTGCAGCCGCCTTCAGTGAGCCGCGAGCCTTAATCGTATCGATCGTTGCGCTCTTTCCGGCTGCCGGAACATCAGAAGCGGCTGCCAGAGCACAAACCGTGGTAGACCCAAGGGTCAAAGAAAGCACTGCGCCAAATACGAAGCTGCGTTTTATCATCGATTCCTCCCATGTTCGGTCGCATCAACGGACTTTTGAGACCGGATCAGCAGGCGCCGTCGGTCAAGGCGTCACGACCAACGAAAACGCTATCATCCTGTATACAGTTATACAAGAGGTTTGGCTGGGTAATGTCAACGCAAAGGTAACTGCCCAGGTACCGGCTGCGGTAGCTTGGATGGCGGCTTGAGTAATTTATCTGGACATCCCCGGGGTTTGGCGATTCAAGATTCGGATGAGTCGGGCCAAATCAGCAGATCGGTTGAGAGAGGAAGAGCTCCTTGCCATCATCGCCGCCCAGACGGCCCATATAGTTGCACTCACGGCGCGCCTTGACGCACAGACGGCGCAGATGCAGTCCCAGCGGGTTCAGATGGAGGCCATGGTTGCCGAGAACGTGGCCCTGAGGTGCAAGGTGGGGGAACTTGAACGCTGCCTGGGACTGAACAGCACCAACAGTTCCAAGCCACCCTCGAGTGATGGATTGAAGAAGCCGTCACGGGTGCGAAGCCTCCGCGAAGCCTCGGGGAAGAATCCCGGCGGCCAGAAGGGCCACAAGGGCGAGACGTTGAAACAGGTGGCCCACCCCCAGAATGTGGTTGATCACCGGCCCGGAAGCTGTTCCGGATGCGGCGCCGCCTTGGGCCCCGACATGTCGATCGGGG
>NZ_JBAXGR010000061.1:0-22873 GCF_037139295.1 Aestuariivirga sp. | reverse complement strand
AGGTGAACACGCGTGGCGTCACCCGGAGTCTTGTCGGTGTCGAAAATGAAGATGTCGTCAGGCAGCAGCCTTGCTTCCTTCGCCGCGAAGGTGCCAATGCGGATCTTCGGGCCCTGCAGATCGGCGAGAATGCCGATGGGGCGCTTGAGCCGCGCCTCGACGGCGCGGATGTCCTTGTGGAGCTGGCGCAGCAGGTCATGCTGGGTGTGGCTCATGTTGATGCGGAACACATCGACGCCGGCGCGGAACAGCTTTTCCAGCATCTCGGGCGATGACGACGCGGGTCCCAGCGTCGCCACGATCTTCACTTTGCGATTTCGGCGCATTATTTTCCTTGCGTGGTCTTCTCGCCGGAGAGCGAGACGGTCCAGTCCTTTTCCTCGCCCGTGTCGACCTCGAAGAAGCCGGTCTTGGTGTAGCCGCGACCTTCGCAATCTTCGATGCCGCGGATGGTGAAGACCTTGTCACGTGTACACATGAAGGACTTGCCGCCCCACGAGCCGCCCTTGTCATAATCGACTGCGAAGACATAATAATAACGGGCGATGAGATCGCCCTTGAGCAGCGGCATGCACTTCTGCGGCGCAATGGTCCACCAGCCCTCGGTGGCCCAGCCTTCCTTGTCCTTGTAGCCCAAGGCCACGCCGACGCGGCTTTCCGTCTTGTTGCAGAGCTTGAGATCGGCCTTGGCTGGGGCGGCCATGAAACCGGCCATCAAGAGCGCGCCTGTCGCCAGCGCCGTGTTGCGAAGCATTCTGCCGCCTCCGGAAAAATTCCGCGAATCTGTCATAGCTTTCCAATCTGACTTAGGCCACGTCAACCCAATGAGCAAAAGCCCAGTGATTTGCGCGGCGTAACCGGATGACTGAGGGATTAGCCTCATCTATATGGCCAGTCCATGACAAAGATTTCGCCCATGGATGCGTACGAAATTGTGGCAGGAACAGCTCCTACACCGCTGATTTTGCTGTGCGACCACGCCTCGAACGCGGTTCCGGCGGAATATGACGACTTAGGGATAGATCCCACCCAGTTCACCCGCCACATCGCCTATGACATTGGCGCCCGGGACCTGACGCTTGGGCTGGCGGACAGGCTGGGAGCGCCAGCCGTGCTGTCGCGGTTCTCGCGACTGCTGATCGACCCCAACCGCGGGTTGGACGATCCCACCCTGATCATGCAGATTTCGGACGGGGCGGCTGTGCCGGGCAACCGCAACCTGGACGAGGCCGAGCGGCAGCGGCGGATCGAGCACTTCCACGCGCCCTACCACCGGGCAATCGCGGAGACCATCCGGGCTGTCCAGGGGCAGGGGTTCACGCCCCTCATTGTGTCGATCCACTCCTTCACGCCCGTTTGGCGGGGCTGGTCGAGGCCCTGGCACGTGGGCATCCTGTGGGACCGGGGCGAGGCGGTTGCCACCGCCATGATCCGCGGCTTTGCGGCGCAGGGTGACCTTGTGGTGGGCGACAATGAGCCCTATCACGGGGCACTCGAAGGCGATACGCTCAACACCCACGGCACCGTTCCCGGCCTGCCGCACGCCCTGATCGAGGTTCGGCAGGATCTGATCGCCACCAAAACAGGTGTGGACGACTGGGTGGAACGGGTGGCCCGGGTGATCGAACCGATTATGAATGCCGGGTGACGGACCCGGATTGCAAGGGCGCTGAAGGACCATGAACATCGACGACAAGACCAAGACCGAACTCGAGGCTGCTGCCTTCCGCCGCCTGCTTGAGCATCTGCGGACCCGCACGGACGTGCAGAACATCGACATGATGAATCTGGCCGGCTTCTGCCGCAACTGCCTGTCCAACTGGTTCGAGGATGCAGCCAAGGCCAAGGGCGTTGCCGTCAGCCGCGATGAGGCCCGCACCATGGTCTATGGCGTGACCTATGACGAGTGGAAGGCCAAGCACCAGGCCGCCGCCAGCGACGACCAGAAGGCGAAGTTCGCCCAGTCCCACAAGCACTGAATTCCGGGGAGCCAACCAAATGAACAAGACGACATTCGCCCACGGCCAGCTGAAGTCCATCGTCGAGCGCATCGAGCGCCTCGAGGAGGAGAAGAAGACCATCGCCGGCGACATCAAGGAAGTCTATGCCGAGGCCAAGGCCAACGGCTTCGACACCAAGATCCTGCGCAAGGTGATCAGCCTGCGCAAGAAGGACGCCGCCGAGCGCGAGGAAGAGGAATCGATGCTCGACGTCTACCTTGCGGCTCTCGGCATGATCCCCGGTAAATCCGAGGAGGCGGCGTAAGCCGTCAGCGATCGCTCAATCGAAAAGGGCCGCCCCATGGGGCGGCCCTTTTTCATGCGATGGGTGATGATTACTGGGCCGGGGCGGTGTCGGCCTGGCCGAGCTTCAGCGGCGTGGCCGAAACCAGCAGGCTGCCCTTGCCTTCGCGGTTGACCACCAGCATGTCGCCCTTGCCGGAAGCGGCTTCCTGCGGGGCAGGCGCCATCTGGGCGACGGCGAGGCGCTGAGTCTGCGGCGGCTCTTCGGCCTGGGCGTCACTGACGCCCGGCAGCATGGTGGCAACCGCGGTCGAGCCCGAGGAGAACTGCTGGGGCGCTCCGTCGCGGCGCACGGCCTTGTTGGAGTCGAACACCAGCTGCGTGGGCCACCAGAACAGGTCATCGCCCGAGGCGGACGCCGTGATGGTGCGGATGGTGGGAACGTTCTGCGCGTCGCCGTTCTCGATGTCCTCGGTGAGGCTGGTCTTGGCGGCGGCGTTGGATTCGAGCGAGGCGGATTCGGTCAGGCTCTCGGGGGCGATGACATAGCCCTGCGAATTGCCGGCGACGGGCGAGGTGCGCGCGGTCTGGTCCGGCGGCGGGGCAGAGGCCGGTTCGATCTTCATGTTGACGGCCGCCATCATCAGCACTTCGATGGGCTTCGGACGCGGCTTGGGAACGGGGTAGCCCTGATCGACGCCCTCGGCCTCGGCCACGGTCTCGGTGCCGTCAGCCTGGTCCTGGCTATCGTCCTCGGGCTTCGCCTTGGGCTTGGCCGGAGCGGCGGACACGTCCTCGCTCATGCTGGCCAGTTCTTCGTCGTCGCCATTGCTGTAGGCGGTTTCGAGCGGGATCTTCTTCTTGGACGAGAGCTTCACGTTCTCGGCATCGCCCTCGTCGTCACCCTCCATCTGGGAAGGAAGCCTGGCGGCGGTGGGATCGGCTGCGGCGACTTCCACTTCCGGAACGGCCTTCATGCCCTTCTTGTTGATGCGGGCGCCAACCGTCTTGCGGTAGTCGCGCATGATCTTGGCCATCTGCACCTGGCTGATCGCAGGACCCCAGTGGCGCACGTTGCCATTGTCGATGTGGAGGAAGCCGGTCGGGCCGCCGCCGGAGGAGTAATAGCCGACGCCACCCACCTGGCGCACCAGCGCCGAGTTGCGAATCTTTATGGTCGGCACGTCGGGGAAATAGAGGTCGATGGCGTGGCCCACCATGTGCTGGCTCTTGCGCGCCACGTTGCGGCCGACCTTCTTGAGGAAGGCGTTGGTCTTGGGGCTGCGGTAGCCGCAGACGATGTGGATGGGCGATCTCGAACCCAGGTCGGCATGCAGTTCCCACATCAGGTCGATGGTGCGCGGCGAGATGGTGATCACCTCGTTGCGGCGCCAGTCACGCATCAGATAGTTGATCTTCTTCATGGCGGACGGAATGTACTTGCCGTCCTTCATGTAGGTGATGTTGAGGCGTTCCTTGGTGTGGACGTGGTAGAGGGAGAGTGTACGCGTCTCACCGCCTGAATGGGCGGTTCCATTCAAGCTCAGGAATACGCCGGCGCCAATCATGGCAGCCACGGCCGTCGATGCGGCGAGCTTCTTCCAGCGAGTGAACACGTTGCGAAGTCCAGCTTCCCTGCAGTCCAAACCCATACCCCACTTACAACCGGTTTTCCGGTTCCTCTGGTGCTTCGTCCAGCCTGCCAATCCCCTGCAATGGGTCGGCTTACACTGAAACGGCGTTTCGAACAAGAATGAGGCCACCGTGAGGCGGCATTCCGTTAATGCTAAATGATTATGTTTAACAGCAGCTTAACGGGGTGTTAGTCGATTGTGGATTAACCCAGGGTGGCGATGGTCGAAAAATCTGCAGCGGGGTTCTGCCGACTCTGCCGGCCAAGCCGGGGATTCAAAGTCTCTCAGCGCTGCGCCACGAGGGTCGAGGTGCGGGCGTTCTCGAGCGGCCGGTCGCGGCCATAGATGTCGTTGAAATAGACGATCTTGCCCTCATCATCCGGCCATGCGGTGAAATAGCTGATGTGGACGGGCAGCTTGTCTTTCAGGCGCACCGTCTCGCTGGCCTTGCTGTCGAGCTTGGCCGCGACATCCTCCGGCGTCCAGCCGAGCACCACGGTGGCGAATTCGCGCGGGTTCTGGACGCGTACGCAGCCATGGCTGAAGGCGCGCATGTCACGTTCGAACAGTTCACGCGAGGGCGTGTCGTGCATGTAGATGTCATGCGCATTGGGGAACAGGAACTTGATCTCGCCCAGGGCGTTCTTTTCGCCCGGCGGCTGCTGGATGCCATAGGGGATCTTGGAGCCGTAGTTGCCCCAGCCGACCGAGCGCGACGATACGACCTTGCCATCCTGGGTCACCACCTTGAAGCCCATCCGGTCGAGATAGCCCGGGTCGGCCCGCAGCTTGGGCAGATACTCGTTGGCGATGATCGACGGCGGCACGCCCCAGGAGGGGTTGAACACCACCATCTCCATCTCGTCGTTGAACACCGACGTCTGGGTGTCGGGCTTGCCGACGATGACGCGCGTCGTCCACTCGGGCTTGCCATCCTTGATGACCTTCGCCTCGAAGGCGGCCTGGTTGACGAAGACATAGCGTGACCCAAGGTCGCGCGGCAGCCAGCGGAGGCGTTCCATGTTGTCGAGCAGCTTGTCGACGCTGCCGCCGGCGCCGGCACTGTTGAGGGCCAGAACCGTCTGGGGCCCGAGCGCGCCGGTGATCTTGATGCCCGCCTGCTTCTGGAACAGGCGCAGCTGCACCGAGAGTTCCGCATCGAGGAGAACCGGCTCGATGTCATCCGCCGGTTCGGCGGTGAAGCCCAGTTCGGCAAGGCGGGTGCGCAGGGCAGGAATGCGCGGGTCGCTGTCGCCCTTCTTGACGATCTCGCCGTCGGGAATCTTGTCGTCCCTCGGGATGGCCTGCTCGGCGCGGAGTTCGGCCAGCGCCTTTTTCATGGCGGCAAAGGCCGGGTGGATGGGGTTGAGGCTGCTCAGGTACTGAACGGGGTAGGGCGTGTTGGCAATGACCTTGATCGCCTTGTCGGGTGCTACCCATGGCGGCTGCAGGTCATGGTAGCGCGACAGCAGGGCAGGGTCGAACTGTCCGCCCGAGGCATCACGCGCGTAGCGCAGCGTTGCCGCCGACAGGTCGATGTCGAGGCGGGCCATGGCTGCCGTATCGTTTTCAGGAAGCGGCGCATCGAAGGCTGTCAGGCTGGTCGGCAGATAGGTCTGGGGCTGCAGCCCGTCGTCGCCGGCGCTGGCCAGCAGCTTCAGCACGTCCTTGCCGCGCTCTGAAAGCTTGCCATCCGCCAGCCAGACAGGACGGTAGGAGCGCGAAGCATATTGGGCGAGAAGGGCATCACGCGCGGCGGGCAGAACGCGCAGCGACGTGCCTTCGGCGGTGAGCTGATCCCAGATCGCGGCGGCATCCGGCGTGGTGGGCCGGGCGTCGCTCAGGCTGATCGCGGAGAGGTTGACGAGCTTGGGAGGCACATAGGTGAGGTTGCCCATGCCGTAGCCCTGGTCGCCGCCCGGATCGGCATCGGCGATCGTCACCTTCCGGCGCTTCGACAGCTTCTGCGGCGCTTCATCCCCGGCATAGGTATAGGTGTCGCCGAAGTTGTCCTCGTTCTTGAGGCCGCCGCCGAACACCGTTCGGCGTTTCTTGGGCGCTTGATTGCTGGAATTGCCGAACAACTGTTCGAGGAAGGTGGGCTTGCGCTTCTTGGCAGCCGCATCCGCTGGTGCCGTGCCGCCCAGCAACAAGGCCGCCATCACGGCAAGGATACTCGATCTGACAAACGGCTTCATAGAATTCCCACCTGCGCGGCGCCCACGTCCGGCCCTCTTAACAGCGCCGGCGGGACAGAATGTCAAATCACACTCAATTGCAATTTTTTTGCCGCAACCGAGCGTAAGTATTATCCGCTAGCTGCCTCTTCGAGGCCGAGGTCCTTCATGCGGCGGTAGAGCGTCGATCGGCCGATGCCCAGCTTGCGGGCGACTTCCGACATCTGGCCCTGGTAGCGGGCCAGCGCCAGGCGGATCATGTCGGCTTCAACCTCGTCGAGCTTGCGGATGTGGCCGCCGTCAGTGACGACGGGAATGCCGAAGGCCACGCCATCGGCAACCGCCTGGCCGCCCTTGGGCAGGCTTGCGCCGCCGGCGATGGCGGCAGCCCCCTGCGGCAGGGCAGGCTTGGGCGCCAGATGCGGGGCAGGCGGGATCTTGATTTCGTAGCCCTCGACCAGCGAGGCGACCTGCGGGAAGTCCTCGACGTCGAGCTTTCCGCCCTCGCACAGGACCATGGCGCGGAACACTGTGTTCTCGAGCTGGCGGACGTTGCCCGGCCAGGAATAGGCCCTGAGCAGCCCGAGCGCTTCCGACGTGATGCCGCGCACCTTGCGGCCTTCCTCGGCCGCGAAGCGGGTGATGAAGTGATCGACGAGGGCCGGAATGTCTTCCTTGCGGTCTCGCAGCGGTGGAACCATGACGGGGAAAACGTTCAGGCGATAATAGAGATCCTCGCGGAACTGCCCGGCCTTCACCATTTCGATCATGTTGCGGTTGGTGGCCGAGATCAGGCGGATGTTGACCTTCACCGGGCGGCGGGAGCCGACGGGGTCGACCTCGCCTTCCTGGATGGCGCGCAGCAGCTTGACCTGCATGTCGAGCGGCAATTCGGCGACCTCGTCGAGGAACAGCGTGCCGCCGTCGGCCTCCTGGAACTTGCCCATGTGTTTGCCGGTGGCGCCGGTGAAGGCGCCCTTCTCATGGCCGAAAAGGATCGATTCCACGAGGTTTTCAGGGATGGCGCCGCAATTGACGGCGACGAAGGGGCGGCCTGCGCGGTCTGACTCGCCCTGGATGGCGCGGGCGATCATTTCCTTGCCGACGCCGGATTCGCCTTCAATCAGCATCGGGATGTTGGAGGCCGCACCGCGGCGGCCGAGGCGGATCACATTGGCCATGGCAGGCGACGACGCGATGAGGTCGGAGAAGCTCAGCGCACCGCCGACCTTCTTGTTCAGCCGCTTGACCTCTTCGGTGAGGGCGTTGACCTTGAGGAGGTTCTGCACAGAGGCGCGGAGACGCTCCGGGCTCACCGGCTTTACAACGAAGTCGTCAGCGCCGGCGCGCATGGCCTTGATGACGGTCTCGATCGAGCCTTGTGCCGTCTGCACGATGACGGGCAGGTCGCCGCGGATCGCCTGCATGCGCTCGAGGAACTCAAGCCCGGTCATTTCCGGCATGTTGAGGTCGAGGATGACCAGTTCAATCGTGCCGCCGGACTGGCTTTTCAGCACCTCCAGCGCCTTCATGCCCCCATTCACCGGCATGGGATCGCAACCGAAGCGGCGAACCATTTCCTCGAGAATTCTTCGTTGAGCCGGATCGTCTTCGACGATGAGAACGCGGACAGCCATGCGCCTGTGGTCTTCTTCTTTATGTGTTTCTTGCCGAGGACAAGGCGGTCCGGACTGAGCATCCGGAGGGTGAGCGACTCGCCTCTTCCTTACGCCTAAGGTGACAGGGGCCGGTAAAGGCGCCGTTAATGAAGAGCCACGTTTGGAGACACTCGCAATCGATTGGAGAATGGCATTTTTTGATCCGTGTCATGGCACGCATGAATAGGAGCGGCAGACTGGGCAACCTGAAGGAGAAATCTTGAACCCGCTTCGCATCACCCTGTTCATCCTCGCCGTGGCCGGCCTCGTGGGCGGCTTGCTTGCGCCATATGTGGGCCTTGGCGCCTACCAGAGCTGGATCTGGGGCGTTCCCGCAGGTGCCGTGCTTGCGGTGCTGCTCTATGAGATCGTCACCTCGCTGCTCGCGGGCGAGGTGGGGCTCGACCTCGTGGCGGGCATCTCGATCTCGGCGGCGCTGGCTTTCGGCGAAACGCTGGCGGCGGGCGTGGTGGCGCTGATGTATGCCGGCGGACAGTTGCTGGAGGACTATGCCGCCAACAGGGCGCGGGCCGACATGAAGGCGCTGCTGGCGCGGGTTCCCAAGACGGCGCTGCGCTACAGCGACGGGCACCTCGAGGAAGTGGCCATTGACGCCATCCGGCCGGGCGACCGGCTGTTGATGCGGCAAGGCGACATCGTGCCGGTGGACGGGCGGGTGAGCAACGGCCGCGCATTGCTCGACATGGCGGCGCTGACGGGTGAATCCGTTCCGGTGAAGAGCGCCGAGGGGCAGGATGTGCAATCCGGCGCGCGCTCGCTCGACACGGCCTTCGACATGGTGGCCACAAGGCCGGCCTCCGAGAGTACCTATGCCGGCATCGTGCGCCTGGTGCAGGCGGCACAGGCGGCGAAAGCGCCGATGGTGCGATTGGCCGACCGCTATGCGCTGGTGTTCCTGTTCGTCACCGTCGCGCTGGCGGGGGGTACCTGGTATTTCACTGGCGATCACATCCGCATGCTGGCCGTGCTGGTCTCGGCGACGCCATGCCCACTCATCCTCGCCGTGCCGGTTGCCATCATCGCAGGCATGGGCAAGGCGGCACGGCGCGGCGTGCTGATGAAGGGCGGCCCGGTGCTGGAGACCATGGCGCGCGCGGTGAACCTCGTCATCGACAAGACGGGCACGCTCACCAAGGGTCGCGCCGAACTTGGCGGCATCATTCCCGCCGCGCACTGGCAGGCCGACGAGATGCTGCGGCTTGCCGCCTCGCTCGAACAGGCTTCGGCGCATGTGACGGCGGCTTCAATCGTTGCGGCGGCGCAGGCGCGCGGCCTCACGCTCGCCTATCCGCAGGACGTTCACGAGACGGCGGGCGAGGGGCTGGAGGGCATCGTCGAGGGCCACCGGGTGATCATCGGCGGACATGACTTCGTCGCGCGAAAGCTTGGCCTGTCCGCCTTGCCGCCGCCTGAGCGCGAGCCGGGAACGGCGCTGGCGGCGCTGGCTGTTTCAGGGCGGCTCGCCGGGCATTTTCTGCTGGCCGATGCGGTGCGACCCGAAACACCACTGGCGCTGCAGAAGCTGCGGCAGGCTGGCATCAAGCGCATCGTGCTGGCCTCGGGCGATGCGCAGGCCGTGGTGGACCGGATTGGCGAGGGGCTGGGCCTCGACGTTTTGCGCGGCGCGTTGAAACCTGATGAGAAGGTGGCGATCGTGCGTGCCGAACGTCAGTCGGGCATCACCCTCATGGTGGGTGACGGCGTGAACGATGCGCCCGCCCTTGCAGTGGCCGACGTCGGCATCTCGATGGGGGCCACGGGTTCGGCGGCCGCCACAGAATCCGCCGACGCGGTGCTGCTGGTCGATGACCTGACGCGGCTGGCGGAGGGACTCGCCGCTGCGCGAAGGGCGCGTGCCATCGCGGTGCAGAGCGTTCTCGCCGGGCTGGGCATGTCTTTTGCAGCGATGATCGCGGCGGCCTTCGGCTTCATCACGGTGGTGGAAGGTGCGCTGCTGCAGGAGGCCATCGACGTGGCGGTGATCCTCAACGCGCTCAGGGCATTGCGGTAGACTTCACCCGGGTTCTCTCCTTCCGCGGACGTGATCCGCGCATCCTCTCTGGCTGCCACGATGGAAGATGCCCCGGACAAGCCGGGGCAAGGTGAAAACGGCCGCATGACGCCAATTTAATGCGTCCCGGGTTGCCGACTGCCATGGGCTGCGCCATATCAGCCACTCACGCTTTGCGAAGGACCAGACCATGACCGCTGCCGCCCAGACGCTTGGACCGCTTCCCGAGTGGAACCTCGCCGACCTCTACGCCTCGCCGGAGGATCCGCAGTTTGCCGCGGACATGAAGCGGGGCGAAGAGCTTGCCAAGGCCTTCGCGGAGACCTATCGCGGCAATCTGGCGTCACTTGGCGGTGAGGGGCTGGCTGCGGCGCTGAAGGACTATGAGGCACTGTCCGACCTGCTGGGACGCACCGGCTCCTATGCGCAGCTCTATTATGTGGGCGACACGACGGATTCGAAACGCGGCAAGTTCTACGGCGATGTCTCCGCCAAGCTGACCGACATCTCGACGCTTCTCCTGTTCTTCGAACTCGAGCTGAACCGCATCGATGACAAGGCGCTGGAAGAGGCGATGAAGGTGCCCGCTCTCGCCCATTACCGCCCATGGATCGACAACCTGCGCATGGAAAAGCCCTACCAGCTCGACGACAAGCTGGAGGAGCTGTTCCTCGAGAAGTCGCAGACGTCATCCGCCGCCTTCAACCGGCTGTTCGACGAGACCATGGCGGGGCTTCGCTTCGAGGTCGATGGCGAGAAGCTCTCCCTTGAGCCCACGCTCAACATGATGCAGAGCCCGGACGAGGCTGTGCGCAAGAAGGGCTCGGACGCACTGGCCAAGACCTTCGGCGAGAACGTGAAGCTGTTCACGCTGATCACCAACACGCTGGCCAAGGACAAGGAGATCTCCGACCGCTGGCGCGGCTTCGGCGACATCGCCGATGCGCGCCATCTCTCGAACCGCGTGGAGCCCGAAGTTGTGGCTGCTCTCGTTGAATCGGTCAGGCGCAACTATGCGAAGATCTCGCACCGCTATTACCGCATGAAGGCCAAGTGGCTGGGCAAGGACCAGCTGATGCATTGGGACCGCAATGCGCCGCTGCCCTCGGAAGACACGCGCGAAGTGCCGTGGGCGGAAGCGCAGGAGATGGTATTGTCCGCCTACGGAGAATTCGCACCCGAGATGGCCGCGATCGCCAGGACCTTCTTCGACAAGCGCTGGATCGATGCGCCGTCGCGGCCCGGCAAGGCGCCGGGCGCCTTCGCGCACCCGACCGTTCCGTCAGCGCATCCTTACGTGCTGCTCAATTACCTGGGCAAGACGCGGGATGTGATGACGCTGGCCCATGAACTGGGCCATGGCGTGCACCAGGTGCTCGCCGCCAAGCAGGGTGCGCTGATGGCTTCGACACCGCTGACGCTGGCCGAGACGGCGAGCGTGTTCGGCGAAATGCTGACCTTCCAGGCGCTGCTGGCCAAGACCACGGACCCGAAGAAGCGCAAGATCCTGCTCGCTTCCAAGGTCGAGGACATGATCAATACGGTGGTGCGCCAGATCGCCTTCTACAGCTTCGAGCGCAAGGTGCATGAGGCGCGGAAAGAGGGCGAGCTGACGCCCGACCAGATCAACGCAATCTGGATGAGCATCCAGCATGAGAGCCTCGGCGACGCAATCAAGTTCGGCGAGGGCTACGAGACCTTCTGGACCTATATCCCGCATTTCATCCACTCGCCCTTCTATGTCTATGCCTATGCCTTCGGCGACTGCCTGGTGAACTCGCTCTATGCCCGCTACCGCGAGAGCGAGCAGGGCTTCCAGGACAAGTATTTCGAGATGCTGAAGGCGGGTGGCACCAAGCACCACTCCGACCTGCTGCGGCCCTTCGGCCTCGATGCGGCCGACCCGAAGTTCTGGGACAAGGGTCTCTCGGTGATCTCCGGCATGATCGACGAGCTGGAGAAGATGTGACGGCAAGCTGCCGCGTTCCCACCGTCGCCGATGCCGAGGCCATTGCCCGGCTGCATGTGGCGGGCTGGCGGGAGGCCTATGCGGGGATCGTGCCGTCCACGATCCTCGACAACGTCGACGTGGCGGATCGCATCGCCCGCTGGCAGGACTATCTGGCAGGTGACGGGGTGACCTTCCTCGCCGAGGAGGAGGGTGCGGCGGCAGGCTTCATCCGGGCCGGGGCGCTGTCCGAACCCATGGTTGCGGGGGCGGATGGGCACATCTTCGCCCTCTATGTGCTGCGGCGCCATCACCGGCGGGGCATCGGGCGCCGGCTGCTGGGGCTGGTGGCCGGTGAATGGCTGGCGCGAGGCGGCCGTGCGCTGTCCGTCGGCGTGCTGACGGAAAATGCGCCTGCACTGGCCTTTTATCAGGGGGTGGGGGCCAGCTTCGCACAAGCCGAAACCTATCGCTGGGAGGGCCATGAACTTCCTGAATCCATCTATGTTTTCCGTAACTTGGAAGAGCTCGCCGGGTTCGCGTGACGGATCGCCGCTGGCCGACCCTCGCCGCTTGCGGCACTGGGCGGGAGTGGCTACAAACGGCGCAGCAACGAGTTTTTAGCTTTTGGGGGAATCAATGGCCGAGCACGGCACGCACACGTCCAACGCGATGGATTACGAGCAGGCGCACTCCACTTACGCCGGCTTCCTGAAGGGCTCCGTGGTCCTCACCATCTTCTGCCTTTACGTGCTGGTGGCGCTCTGCGCCTTCGCCTTCATCGACAAGGGCAACGTGCTGATCGGCTTTGCCGGCCTCATCATCGGCGCCATCGCGCTGATCGTCGACCTCCGGGCCAGCCACAACTGGTATATCTCGGTTGGCTGGCTGGTGATCTTCGGATTATTCACCGCCGTGTCGGTTTCCTGACCAGCAAGGCGTTCTCATGAAAATCGCGATTCCCACGGAAACACAGGTTGGGGAGAGCCGCGTTGCGGCCAGCCCCGATACCGTCAAGGCCTTTGTCAAGAAGGGCGCCGAAGTCGTCGTCCAGGCGGGCGCCGGCAAGGGGGCTTCAATCCCCGATGACGCCTTCGCCGCCGTTGGCGCCAAGATCGTGCCGTCAGGCTTCGGCGATGCCGACGTAGTGCTCACGGTCCGCCGCCCCTCGGGCGAACTCCTGTCATCACTCAAGCGCGGGGCCATCCTCATGGGTGGCCTCGAGCCTTATGGCGACAAGGCAGGGCTCGATGCCATCGCTGCCTCGGGCGCCACGGCCTTCGCCATGGAGCTGATGCCGCGCATCACCCGCGCCCAGTCGATGGACATCCTGTCGTCGCAGGCCAACCTCGCGGGCTACAAGGCGGTGATCGACGCCGCCTTCCACTTCACCCGCGCCTTCCCGATGATGATGACGGCCGCCGGCACCGTGCCCGCGGCCAAGGTGTTCATCATGGGCGTGGGCGTGGCTGGCCTGCAGGCCATCGCCACGGCGCGCCGCCTGGGCGGCATCGTGTCGGCCACCGACGTGCGCAAGGCGACGGAAGAACAGGTGAAGAGCTTAGGGGCCAAGTTCGTCTATGCCGACATCGCCGATGCGGCCACCTCCGGCGGCTATGCCAAGGAACTCTCGGCCGAGGACAAGGCCAAGCAGGCGGCCCTCGTTGCGGCTCATGTGAGGACGCAGGACGTGATCATTACCACGGCACTGATCCCCGGGCGCCCCGCACCCGTGCTGATCACCCAGGAAATGGTTGAGAGCATGAAGCCCGGCTCGATCATCGTCGACCTGGCGGTGGAGCGCGGCGGCAACTGCCCGCTGTCGAGACCGGACGAGATTGTCGAGCACCATGGCGTGAAGATCGTCGGCACGGTGAACCTTGCGGGCAAGCTCGCCGGCAATGCCTCGCCGCTGTTCGCCAAGAACCTGATGAACTTCCTCGACCTGATGATCAAGGACGGCGCGCTCAAGATCGACGACGCCGATGAATGCATCAAGGGAACCATGATCGCCAGGGACGGCGCGCTGGTGCACCCCATGTTCGGAGCCTGAGTGATGGAAGCGATCGATCCGTTTGTCTCGCTGTTCGGCATCTTCGTGCTGGCGGTGTTCGTGGGCTACTACGTGGTATGGAACGTGACGCCGGCCCTTCACACGCCGCTGATGAGCGTCACCAACGCCATCTCGTCGGTCATCGCGGTGGGTGCGATTCTCGCCGTGGGCGTGGGCGCCCTGGCGTCTGGCTCGGTGGTCGCCATGATCTTCGGCTTCCTGGCGCTGATCCTCGCGTCCATCAACATCTTCGGTGGCTTCATGGTCACCAGCCGCATGCTCGCCATGTACAAGAAGAAGGACAAGTAGGCGCATGTCGGTCAACCTCGCAGCCCTTCTCTATCTCGTCTCCGGCGCGCTGTTCATCATGGCGCTGCGGGGCCTGTCGTCGCCCGCAACCTCGCGGCAGGGCAACATGTACGGCATGGTGGGCATGGGCATTGCCATCCTTACCACGCTCGCCACCATGCAGCTGTCGCCCATGGTGATCAGTCTCGTGGTGCTGGGCCTTGCCATCGGCGGCGTCATCGGCGGCACGGCGGCCAAGAAGATCGCCATGACGGCCATGCCGCAGCTGGTCGCGGCCTTCCACTCGCTCGTCGGCCTTGCCGCGGTGTTCGTGGCGCTCGCCGCCTTCTATGCGCCGGAAGCCTTCCACATCGTGATGGACGGGCTGATCCAGCCGATCTCGCGCATCGAGATGAGCTTGGGCGCCGCCATCGGCGCCATCACCTTCACCGGCTCGATCATCGCCTTCCTGAAGCTCGATGGCCGCATGTCGGGCGCGCCCATCATGCTGCCGGCGCGCCATGCCATCAACATCGCGCTGGGCCTCGGTCTCGTCGCCTGCATCGTGCTGTTCTACATGAGCCCGGTGTGGCTGTGGTTTTGGGCGATCATCGCCATCTCGCTGGCGCTGGGCTTCCTGCTGATCATCCCGATCGGCGGCGCCGACATGCCGGTCGTCGTGTCGATGCTCAACTCCTATTCGGGCTGGGCGGCGGCTGGCATCGGCTTCACGCTGCACAACACGGCCCTCATCATCACCGGCGCGCTCGTCGGCTCCTCGGGTGCGATCCTGTCCTACATCATGTGCAAGGGCATGAACCGCTCCTTCATCTCGGTCATCCTCGGCGGCTTCGGCGGCGAGAGTGCCGGACCCTCCGCCAAGGGCGGTGAAGCCAAGCCCGTGAAGCAGGGCTCGGCCGAGGATGCGGCCTTCATCATGAAGAACGCCGGTTCCGTCATCATCGTGCCGGGCTACGGCATGGCGGTGGCCCAGGCCCAGCATGCGCTGCGCGAGATGGGCGACCACCTCAAGGAACAGGGTGTTTCCGTCAAGTATGCCATCCACCCGGTGGCCGGCCGCATGCCCGGCCACATGAACGTGCTGCTGGCAGAGGCCAACGTGCCCTATGACGAGGTTTTCGAACTCGAGGACATCAACTCCGACTTCGGCCAGGCGGACGTGGCCTTCGTCATCGGCGCCAATGACGTGACCAACCCGTCGGCCAAGGATGACCCGACGTCGCCCATCTACGGCATGCCGGTTCTCGAGGTGTGGAAGGCCAAGACGGTGATGTTCATCAAGCGCGGCATGGCATCAGGCTATGCCGGCGTCGACAACCCGCTGTTCTGGCGCGACAACACCATGATGCTGTTCGGCGACGCCAAGAAGATGACGGAAGAGATCAACAAGTCGATGGGCTGAGCAGCCGTCACTTGCATCATCGTTCATGAAACCAGATCACGTTGCGCGGGCTTGACCCGCGCATCCTTTTTGTAGACCGTGTAAAGGATGCCCCGGTCAGGCCTTGGCAAGGTGAGGGCGACAGGCGCCGGCGCGGAATAACTGTGATCCGCGTGGCGTAGCAATTCGTTGCACAACACAGTCAAAAAGGTGCCGTGCCGATGCAGACTGCCCGGATTCTCTCGCTGGCGACGGCCGTGCCACCGCACGTAATCAGTCAGTCTGACGCAGCCTCTTTCGCAACCTCCGCCTTTGGTGGCCGCTTCGACGGCTTCGAGCAGGTGGCGGGCGTGTTCATGACTTCCGGCATCCGCAAACGCCACGCCGTCAGGCCCATCGACTGGTACATGCAGCCGCTGGGCTGGCCCGAGCGGAGCGAGGCCTATGTCGACGGGGCCTGCAAGCTGTTCATCGATGCGGCAACCCAGGCTTTGGCCAGGGCCGGGCTGAAGGCTGCGGACATCGACACGGTGGTGACGGTGTCCTCGACCGGCATCACCACGCCCAGCCTCGATGCGCGCGTGGCAGACAAGATGGGCTTCAGGGCAGGCGTGGAGCGCGTGCCGGTGTTCGGGCTTGGGTGTGCGGGCGGCGTTTCTGGCCTGTCGATCGCGGCACGGCTGGCGAAGTCGCAGCCCGGGACCAACGTGCTGCTGGTCGCCGTCGAGACCTGCACGCTGTCCTTCCGCAGTGACCAGCTGACCAAGGCCAATGTGGTGGCGACCGCGCTGTTCGGCGATGGCGCGGCGGCCCTCGTGATGCGAACCGACGAGGGCGGCGTGGCGGAAATCGAATCCACCGTACAGCACACATGGCCCGACACGCTGGACATCATGGGATGGTCGGTCGATGCGGAAGGCCTCGGCGTGATCTTCGATCGCTCGATACCGCCCTTTGCCGAGGAACATTTCGGCCCGGCGGTGCACATGATGCTGGGGCGCTCCGGCATCAGCCTCGGCGACGTTGATCGCTTCGTCTGCCATCCGGGCGGCGCGAAGGTGGTGACGGCACTCGAACGTGCGCTGTCGCTGCCGCAGGGCCTGCTGGCCGATGAGCGCGCGGTGCTGGAGGCCTATGGCAACATGTCGGCCCCCACCGTGTTCTTCGTGCTGGAGCGCGCGCTCGCCACGGGCCTGCCGAAGCGCACGCTGATGACGGCGATGGGGCCGGGCTTCAGTGCAGCCACTGCCACGTTGCTGGCCGCATGACACCCGCCATTCTTCTTCTCGCGTTCGTGACGCTGGAGCGCCTCGCCGAACTGGTGCTGGCGCAACGCAACACCAAGGCACTGCTGGCGCAGGGCGCTGTCGAGCATGCGCCCGGGCATTATCCGCTGATCGTGGCGCTGCATGCGCTGTGGCTTGCAGGCCTGTGGGTGTTCGGCGCATCGCAACCCGTCTCGGCCTTCTGGTTCGGCATCTTCGTGCTGCTGCAATTCGCACGGGTCTGGGTGCTGATGACGCTGGGGCCGCGCTGGACGACGCGCATCATCGTATTGCCCGGTGCGCCACTGGTGGCGAAGGGGCCTTACCGCTTCGTGTCGCATCCCAACTATCTGGTGGTGATCGGTGAGATCGCGGTGCTGCCGCTGTGCCTCGGCCTGTGGTGGTTCGCGATCATCTTCTCGATCGCCAATGCGGCGGTGCTCACGATCCGCATCCGCGCCGAGGCTACCGCACTGGCCGGCACACCGCCGTGAACCACGCGCCTGAGCGCACCTCGCCCGCCACATGGGCGGGCTTTGCCATGATGGCGCTCGGCATGTTCATGGCCATCCTCGACATCCAGGTGGTGGCAACGTCGCTGCCCAACATCCAGTCCGCACTTGGCATCGCGCCGGAGCTGATGAGCTGGATCCAGACGGCCTATCTGATCGCCGAGATCATCGCTATTCCGCTGACCGGGTTCCTGACACGCCTTCTCGGCATGCGGTGGCTGTTCATCGTGTCGATCTCGCTGTTCACCATCGCGTCAGCGGGCTGCGCGGCGAGCACCGGATTCGAGAGCCTGATCTTCTGGCGCGTTGTGCAGGGCTTCTCCGGCGGCTCGTTGATCCCCGCCGTATTCTCCGCCGTGTTCCTGCTGTTCCCGCTGCGGCAGCAGGGGCTGGCCACAACGATTGCCGGCGTGCTGGCCGTTCTGGCGCCGACCATCGGGCCCGTCGTGGGCGGCTGGGTGACCGAGAGCTGGTCATGGCACATGCTGTTCCTGATCAACATCGTGCCCGGCATCGTGGCGGCGGTGGCGGCAGCCATCTTCCTGCCGCGCTCTGCCGTAAACCCAGGCGAGCTGCGGCGGCTGGACATGGCGGGGCTTTTGTTCCTCGCCATGGCGCTGGCGTCGCTCGAGATCGGGCTGAAGGAAGCGCCGGACCGCGGCTGGCTATCCGGCGTGGTGGTGTCCCTTCTGGCGCTGAGTGCGGCGTCGACCGCGGGCTTCGTGGCGCGCTCGCTGAAGGGCAGCCATCCCATCGCCGAGCTGCGCCTGTTCCGTGAACGGAATTTCCTCGTTGGCTGCATCATGAGCTTTGCCTTGGGTGTCGGCCTGTTCGGGTCGGTCTATCTCATGCCGGTGTTCCTTGCCTTCGTGCGCGGGCACGGGGCGCTTGAAATCGGGCGCATCATGCTGGTGACCGGGGCCACGCAGCTGCTGGTGGCGCCACTTGCCGTGCAGCTGGACAAGCGGATGGACTCGCGGCTCCTCTCGGCACTCGGCTTTCTTACCTTCGGAATCGGGCTGGGCCTCAGCGGCTTCCAGACGCCCGCGACGGATTACGACCAGATGTTCTGGCCACAGGTGGTGCGCGGTGCTGCCATCATGTTCTGCCTGCTGCCACCCACCCGGCTGGCGCTGGGCCTGCTGGAGGACGCGCAGGTTCCCGATGCCAGCGGCTTGTTCAACCTGATGCGGAACCTCGGCGGCGCCATCGGCATCGCGCTGATCGACACCTTGCTCTATGGCCGCGCGCCGGTGCTGGGGGACCGGCTGGTCGAACAGATGAAGGCAGGCAGTGCCGACGCCGCCGGCTTCGTCGGCATTCAGCTCGATGATTTTGCGGCACTGGCGGATGGCTCGATCGACGTCGATGCGCTGGGCGAGCTGCAGGACAAGGTGGAGAAGGCAGCGCTTTCCATGGCGGTGAATGAGGCTTGGGCGATGCTGGCGGGGATCACGCTCGTCGCCATCCTGGCACTGTTGGCGGCGCGGCGTGCCAAAGCCTGAAAACCTCTCCCGCAACGCCTCGCAATGGTCTAGCTTCGCCGGCAAGGGCAATCATGCGTAGCGTCGAGATCCAGAATGGCTGAACCAGCGGCAACCCAACCTCTTGATCCACCACGAGTTTATCTCGTGCATATGACGGTCTTCGTGTTGCTGGTGGGCATCCTTGTGGTGGTCATTCTGCCCGGATTGTTGAGCGCCTTCATGGCCAACCCGATGCTCAACGGGGTGATCGTCGCCACGCTGCTGTTCGGCATCCTCCATTCCTTCCGCATGGTATGGCGGCTGTTCCGCGAGGTGAACTGGGTCAACCGGTTCCGCGAGGGCGACCCCGACGACGCCCGCCCGCCGGGACTGCTCGCCCCCATGGCCTTCCTGCTGAAGAACCGGCAGGACGCCTCGCTGTCGCCCGTCACCATGCGCTCGGTGCTCGATTCGCTTGCCTCGCGACTCGATGAATCGCGCGACCTGTCGCGCTATCTCGTGGGCCTGCTCATCTTCCTCGGCCTGCTCGGCACCTTCTGGGGCCTGCTCGAAACCGTGCAGTCGATCAGTGGGGCCATCGAGGGGCTGGACGTGTCCTCCACCCAGTCCGCCACACTGTTCGACCAGCTGAAGCGGGGCTTGCAGGCGCCGTTGCAGGGCATGGGCCTGTCATTCTCGTCCTCGCTGCTCGGTCTTTCCGGGTCGCTGATCCTTGGCTTCCTCGACCTCAAGGCGGCACAGGCGCAGAACCGCTTCTACATCGACCTCGAGGACTGGCTGTCCTCCATCACCGACGTGGCGGCTGGTTCCGGCAGCGACATGGCGGTGCAGGGTGGGGCTTCCGGCATCACGCCGCAGCTGCTCCGCTCCGAAGTGCAGGCGCTGCAGCGGGCGGTGGAGAAGCTGAGCCATGTGATAGAGAACCAGCGCCCGGCCCCCCTTGGCGGTGCCGTGCCGTCTTCCGCGCCGCGGACGGAGAACACCGATTCGATCGAGCAGCTGGCCGATGCCGTTGCCGGCCTCGTGTCTCAGATGCGCGAGGAACAGAAGATCGTGCGGCAATGGGCGCAGGGCCAGCAGACCCAGCAGAACGAAATCCAGCGCCTGCTGATCCGCGCCACCGGGCCGCTTGCCCGCGGCACGCCCCGCGCGCGCGAGGATGAGCGCCCGTAATGGCAGGGCTCAACCGCAGGCGCGGGCGCGGCACGGAAGATGCCTACTGGCCGGGCTTCGTCGACGCCATGGCGCAGCTGCTGCTGGTCATCACCTTCCTGCTGTCCGTCTTCATCGTGTCGCAGTTCCTGCTGGCGCGGCAGATCACCGGGCAGGACTCGGCGCTTGGCCAGTTGCGCGCCCAGATCGCCGAGCTGACGCAATTGCTGGCGCTGGAGAAGGCGGCCAAGGCCGACGCCGAATCCACGCTCTCGGCTCTTCAGGATGATTTCGCCACGGAGAAGGACAAGAGCGCATCGCTCTCCGCCCTGCTCGAGGGCGAGGGTGCGAAGGGCGACGCCGCGAACGTGACGATCTCAGGTCTCCAGACGTCGCTCGACAAGGAGAAGTCCATTACCTCCGAGGCGCTGGCCAAGGTCGAGCTACTCAACCAGCAGATCGCCGCCATGCGCCGCCAGCTGCAATCGCTGAACGCGCTGCTGTCAGATGCTGAGAGCAAGAACAAGGCGTCGGAAGCCCAGATTGCAGACCTCGGAAAGAGGCTCAACTCCGCGCTGGCGCAGCGCGTGCAGGAGCTGACGCGCTACCGCTCGGAATTCTTCGGCCGCCTGCGGCAGATCCTGTCGCAGCGCTCCGACATCCTCGTGGTGGGTGACCGCTTCGTGTTCCAGGCGGAGGTGCTGTTTCCCAAGGGGCAGGCCACGCTGAACCCTGAGGGCCAGGCCGAAATGCTGAAGCTTGCCGACGCGCTGAAGCAGCTCGAACGGGAAATCCCGCCGGACATCGCCTGGGTGCTGCGCGTCGACGGCCACACCGACGTGGACCCGATCCAGTCGCCTCAGTTCAAGTCCAACTGGGAATTATCGTCAGCGCGCGCCATCGCGGTCGTCAACTTCTTGATCGCCAATGGCGTGTCGCCGCAGCACCTCGTGGCGGCGGGCTTCGGCGAGTTCCAGCCGATCGATCCGGGCTCGACCGAAGAGGCGAAGTCCAGGAACCGCCGCATCGAGCTGAAGCTGACGGAGCGGTGAGGCTTGCAGAAGAGTTCGTAACGATTGTTTTTGGGCAGCGACCCTGGCTGGTATCCCCCTAGCTGAGAGCCAGGGAATGGCTTCCTAGCGGCCTTCCATCGCCTTCTGCCGCCAAAAGGGATCGCCCGGTTGAGCCGGGCGAAGGTGACGGAAGGAGAGGTGCTACTCCGCCGCCTGTGCGGTGAACTGCAGCTTGGCCAGCCTTCCATAAAGCGGGCTGGTGTTGATCAGCTCCGCATGGGTTCCCTCGGCGACGAGTTCACCGCCGTCGAGCACCAGAATGCGGTCGGCGTTGCGCACGGTTGCCAGCCGGTGGGCGATGACCAGCGTGGTCCGGTTGGCGGTGAGCTTCTCGATGGCCTGCTGGATGAAAGCCTCGCTTTCAGCGTCGAGTGCGCTCGTTGCCTCGTCGAGCAGCAGGATCGGCGCATCACGCAGGATGGCCCGCGCGATGGCGATGCGCTGGCGCTGGCCGCCCGACAGCGTGACGCCGCGCTCGCCCACCTGCGTGTCGTAGCCATGCGGAAGCCGCTCGGCGAACTCGTCGACCCGCGCCGCACGTGCGGCTTCGAGAACATCCTCCGCACTCGCCTCCGGCTTGCCGAAGCGGATGTTGTCGATGATGGTGCCGGAGAAGATGACGGTCTCCTGCGGCACGACGGCGATGCGCTCGCGCACCTCCTGCGGCACGGCCGTCTTCACGTCGACGCCATCGACGGTGACGATGCCCTTCTGCGGGTCGAAGAAGCGCTGCACGAGGGCGAAGATGGTGGTCTTGCCCGCGCCTGATGGGCCGACGATGGCCACCGTTTCGCCGGTCTTCACGCTGAAGGACACATCGATCAGCGCATCCTGCTCGGGGCGTGTCGGATAGGCGAAGATGACATGCTCCAGCGCCAGCCTGCCTTGCGGCGGTAGCGGCAGAGGCTGGGGAACGGCGGGCGCCGTGATGATCGGCTTCTCGTCGAGCAGTTCCGATATGCGCTCTGCGGCACCGGCAGCGAGCTGCACTTCGCCCCAGACTTCCGACAGCTGGCCCATCGATGAGGCCGCGAGGATCGCATAGATCAGGAACTGGCTGAGCGTGCCGGGCGACATGGTGCCGGAGATGACGGTGTTCGCGCCGTACCACAGCAGGATGACGACGGCGCCTGCAGCGACACCGATGATGAGGGCGGTCAGGATGGCGCGCGCGAAGGTGCGCTGGGCAGCAGCGCCAAACGCTTCGGACGTGGCACTGTTGAACAGGCGACGGGCGGCATTCTCCTGCACATTGGCCTGCACGGTGGAAACGGCCAGCAGCCGCTCCTGCGCGAAGGCCGCGGAGGAGGCCAGCGTGTCCTGCGCGAGGCGCGACAGGCTCCGCACGCGGCGGCCATAGGTGACGAGCGGCAGCACGATGAGCGGCAGCGCGAGCAGCGACAGTCCGGCCAGCTTCGGGCTCGAGGCCACCATCATGAAGATGGTGCCGATGAGCATCACCACGTTGCGCAGCGCGATCGAGGCGGTGGAGGAGAAGGCGGACTTGATCTGCGTCGTGTCCGCCGTCAGGCGCGACAGCACTTCGCCGGAGCGCTGTGTTTCGAAGAAGGCGGGGCTGAGGCTGAGGAGGTGGCTGAAGATCGCGTCGCGGATGTCGGCCACCACGCGCTCGCCGATCCACATCACGAAGTAGAAGCGCAACGCCGAGCCGACGGCCAGCACGACGACGACGGCCAGCATGGCGAGGAAGTACTTGTCGACGAGCAGCGCGTTCTCGGCGGTGAAGCCGTTGTCGATGATGCGGCGGACGGCGACAGGTACGGCCAGCGTGGCGCCTGCGGCGGCCAGCAGCGCGATCAGCGCGAAAAACATCTGCCGCAGGTAGGGCCGGAGGAAGGGGGTGAGGCGGAGGAGGGGGCGGAGGTTCCGGCTCTTCGGGCGGCGCCGGGCCTCGTCTTCGTATGGATTGCTCATGGCCGCAGTTCTAG
>NZ_JBAXGR010000060.1:0-23360 GCF_037139295.1 Aestuariivirga sp. | reverse complement strand
GTTGGAGACGCCACTGTTCGAATGAAAGGACGGGGAATTGCCGCGCGACGCCCGGTGCCACCACCAAGGTGAGCACCGGAAAGAGAAAGAACGCGTAGCGCACATGCGTCATGAACAGATAGACCAGCAGGGCGAGCAACAGCGCACGCGCAATCCCCAGACGGAAACCCGAGATGAGGGCCGCGAACATGAGGCCAATCAGGGCCACGGCATGCAGCTTGTGAATCTGGGCATTGAAGGGCTGCCACTCGACGATCGGGGCAACCCAGTCGTGGGGCTTGATGAACAGCCATGTCGCCAGCATGGGCTGATAAGTATAGGGATGGATCAAGCAGACCAGCGGGCAAAGCGCGAGGAACGCCACCCACTTCAGGATCACGGATTTCTTCGTCAATCCACTGGTTTCGAGGACATCGAGAAAAGCGAAAAAGGCAATGACGAAGCCCATGGTGAAGGCTGCATGCAGGTTTGCCCACACCACCAGCACCAGCAGCAGGAAGAAGTTCGGTGATCGGCCTTCCTTCGACGCCTTAAAGAGCTGATCGGTCCAGATCACCAGAAGCGGCAAGCTCAGCAGATGCGGCCGTACGGTGATGGACGTGCTCGCGAGAAGAATGCAGACAAGAACCACCACAGCAGCGAGGCTTGGCCTGAGCCAGCCGGAAACGGACCAATAGAGCAGCGCGACGGAAACACCGATCACCGCCAGGCCGGTGAAGGCGACGGCATTCCAACCCCCGAGGGCAAAGGCCGCAAAATACACGATCTGCGATAGCCATTCCTTCGCGATCCAGGGCTGGCCCGCGAAACTGTAGGAAAAGGGATCGACCGTGGGGAACGCCTGGTGCTGCCAGATCCAGCTGCCAGTCTTGATGTGCCACGAGATGTCCGGATCACCCAACAGCTTTTCGCGGGCCGCCATGACGGCAAGGACGCAGCACAGCACCGTGACCATTCCGATGACGAACCGGACGTGATCGGCGGGGGTGGAGGGACCTGTTGCTGGCTGGGAAATCATCGATCACTGCAATCTTGGACGCAAAGCATATATTTTGCGGGGAACTTTGCAAATCAGGTCGATGCATCGCCTCTTTGGGTCGATCCATGAGGCGATACAACAGTCATGTCGATGAACTGCCTTCACGCCGATGTTATGTACAACGCTGAATTCATGCAATAGAGGCCCGAAATTCGAAGCAACACAGATCGAGGCGACCGCGCGTGAAAAGCGCCGCATCCACAATGATACCGGTGCTCGTGTGCACACTGGCGATCTTCCTTCTCTCCGCAATGGACGCGGGGATGAAGTCGCTTGTCATTGCGGCCGGCGTCTACAACATCGTGCTGTGGCGCAGCGTGCTGGCCAGCATTGCCTCGGCGGCGGGCTGGGCCACGAAATCGCGGGCCCGGCCCAGCTTCAAGGCGCTGCAACTTCATGCGCTGCGGGCCGTGATCGTTGGCATCGTGCTGATCACCTTCTTCTGGGGGCTCGCGCGGCTGCCCATGGCCGAGGCGATCGGGCTCAGCTTCATCGCACCGCTGTTTGCGCTGTTCCTCGCCGCCGTGCTGCTGGGCGAACGGATCAGGCTGCAGGCGGTGTGGGCAGCGGTGCTTGGCTTTGCCGGCGTGGCCGTCATCGTGGCGGGGCAATTCGGCGGCGCCAGTTACAGCGAGGAGACGCTGCTCGGCACGCTGTCCATTCTCGTCTCCACCATCTTCTACGGCTTCAACCTGATCCTCACGCGCAAGCAGGCGCAAATTGCCAAGCCGATCGAGATCATGTTCTTCCAGAATCTCGCCCTGCTCATCATCATGGGTGCTGCGGCCCCGTGGCTTGGCATGTGGCTGCCCCAGCAATACTGGCTTCCGCTGGTTGGGGTGACGGTGCTGTCGCTGACCGGCCAGTACCTCATGAGCTGGTCCTATGCGCGGGCCGAGGCGCAATATCTGATCAGCACCGAATACACTGCCTTCATCTGGGCAATCGGGCTCGGATGGTGGTTCTTCGGCGAATCCGTCTCCTGGGAGACACTGGCCGGCGCCAGCCTGATCATCGTCAGCTGCTGGATCGCGGCCAGGGCCAGCATGCGACCGGTTGAAGGCTGACCATCTCCGCAGCGGCGTGCTGCCATTTCCCTGCCGCCTTTCGATTGCATCGGAAGCACCCATTCAGTAACGCAAGCCCCTCCAAAACCGGCAGCAAACACACCATGACCCCGACACTCTCCAGACGTGCCTTCATCCTCGCGGCCGCCGCGTCCGGCATCGCTGCTTCGGGCGCCGCGCTTGCGGAGGGGATCAAGGGGATCACCTTGTCCGGTCCGGTTCCTTTCAGCTTCGACGGCCTCATCGCGACAGCGCGCGAGATGGCGATGAAGCCCTTCGCGCCCACGCCGGTGCGCGGCGCGGAACTTCTCGAGAAGATCGACTTCGATGCCTACCAGCAGATCACCTTCCGGCCGGAAGATTCGCTGTTCAAGGGCACGCGCTACCCGGTGCGGCTGTTCCACCTCGGGCGCTATTTCAAGTCGCCCGTGAAGATCGCCGTGGTCGAGGGCGACCAGTCTCGCAATGTGCTCTACAGCCCGGACCTCTTCAAGTTGGGCCCCAAGGCCCGCCCCATCGTCGACAGGCTTCCGGATGATCTGGGCTTCGCCGGCTTCCGCGTGCATGAGGGTGACACCAGCAGCGACTGGCTGGCGTTTCTTGGTGCGGCCTACTTCCGCACGGCGGGTGAACTGAACCAGTATGGCCTTTCGGCGCGCGGGCTCAGCATCGACACAACCGCTTCAAAGCCGGAGGAGTTCCCGCGCTTCACCGAATTCTATCTCGAGGAGAAGCCGGACGCGCTGGTGATCACGGCGTTGCTCGACAGCCAGAGCGTCACCGGCGCCTTCCGCTTCACCTGTTCAAAGCCGAAAGCGGTGATCATGGATGTCGAAGTCCGCATCTTCACGCGCAGCGACATCGAGCAGCTGGGCTTTGCACCGCTCACCTCGATGTTCTGGTTCTCGGAGACGAACCAGCGCCAGGCCCGCGACTGGCGCCCGCAGGTTCATGACTCCGAGGGCCTCGCCATCTGGACGGGTGCTGGCGAGCGCATCTGGCGTCCGCTCAACAACCCGCCGCAGGTGATGACCAACAGCTTCCTCGACAAGAACCCGAAGGGCTTCGGCCTCGTGCAGCGCGACCGCGACTTCACGCATTACGAGGACGATGGTGTTTTCTACGACAGGCGCCCGACGCTGTGGGTGGAGCCCAAGGGCGACTGGGGTGAAGGCGAGGTGCAGCTCGTCGAGATTCCCACCGAGGACGAGGTTCACGACAACATCGTCGCCTTCTGGACACCGCGCGCGGCAGTGAAGGCAGGCCAGTCCTTCGCGCTCGATTATCGCCTGCACTGGGTTGACGCCGAACCTTACCGGCCCGCCAGCATTGCACATGTGGTGTCGACACGGCGCGGCAATGGCGGCAATCCAGCCGTCCGCGACAAGGCTTCGAGCTACGTGAAGTATGTGATCGACTTCGAGGGCGGGGACCTGTCCACGCGTGAAGGCACCAAGAACCGGGCCATTCCGGACATCACGGTTTCACGCGGCAAGGTGGTCAATCCCTTTGCCATCCGCGTTATCGGAACCGACCGCTGGCGCATCCTGTTCGATCTCGACGTCCATGGTCCGGCGCCGGTCGATCTGCGCGCCTATCTGCGCACCAAGGATGGAAGGGCGCTGAGCGAGACCTGGCTCTTCCAGCATTTCCAGCAGCAGACCTCCTGGTGAGCAGCAGATCGGTCCCTCAGGGGCCGATTCTCAGCATCCGGTAGAGGACATAGGTGATGATCGCCAGAAAAATGGCGGCAACGAAGAGCCGCCATCCGGCGGAATAGGCCCCTTCAGAGCAGAACAACCCCTCCAGTGCCTGATGCCCATGACGGGCCATGTATCGGCACGACGAGTCACCGACCGCAATTGCCCAGCCATCCAGAAATTCCATGGCATCCTCGCAGGGGTCAAATTGAACCTTGATCCTACTATGCCTGCGCGCTCACAACAAGGGCGGGAAACCTGGCGGCTTAGTCGAGGTCGTCGTTCTCATGGCTGCGGTCCATCAGCAGCATGGTGGTTGTCTTGCGGTGGTGTTCGGAGTTGATGTGGTCAATGCCCTCAACGGTGATCGAAAACATGCCATTTTCGAGTTTTTCGATCCAGTGCTTGGCCTTCAGATACCAGAAGTGGAATTCGAGGCTTTCGATCTTGCAGTTGAAGATGCGCTCGAGTTCCATCTCCGGCACGCCCGGGTCGCGGATGTTGTGGCGCCGCTTGTTGTAGAACACCGAGAGCAGCTTCGACTGTATGTCGACGTCCTGACCAACCGTGTCCCCGTCGGTACCATTACTGTCCGAGGCATGAGTCGGATTCGAACCGACAACCTGGTTGTAGAGAATGTCGTATTTGGATCGCTTGCCCAAGTCCTTCAGAATGTTGTGCGCTTCGACGATCTGGTCGAAGCGTTCACGGTTGCCGGTCTGCGGATTGTCGGGGTGATAGCGCTTGGCGAGGCGGTGGAAGCGCCGGCCCAGGTCATCGGCAGAGATGTCGGGTTTGATGCCCAGGATCTTGTAGTAATCGACGAAGCCGTTAACTTCCATCATCCCCGCCTGCATCGTTCCACTCAGGGGCTGTTGCCAGCCTTGCGACCGCATCCCTGATCGCGATCAGTCTATCTGAAGCAACGATAAGAAAAAAGCCCTTGCTTACTTATGCTCTAGGCGAAGAGCCGCACGCTGCGCGAGCGTTGTTCAGCCAATTGGTTAACCCCCGAGCAGCCGCTTCAGCTTCGCCTGCCTTGCGTCCTCCGCCTCGTCATAGGCAAGGGTGCCGACAAGTTTCCCGCCGCGATCAAACAGGAATGTGGTTGCCGTGTGGTCCATCGTGTAGCCGCCATCGCTGGTGGGCACCTTGGCGTAATAGACGCGGAAGTCGGACACGAGCTGCTTCAGCTGTTCCTCGGTGGGCACCAGCGCATCGATGCGCGGGTCGAAGTTCGAGACATAGTCCTTCATCGTCTCCACCGTGTCGCGTGCGGGGTCGACGGTAATGAAGAACACGCGGAAATCCTTCGCGGCATCGCCAAGTGCGACAAGGCTGTTGCTCATGTCATTGAGCGTGGTGGGGCACACCTCCGGGCAGTGGGTGAAGCCGAAGAACACCGCATAGGGCTTGCCTTGCAGCAATTTCGAATCGACCACGCCTCCCTTGGACGAGGCGAGCACAAATGGCCCGCCGATTTCGAAAACCGCGGACGGCGGGCTGTTGTGCAGCAGTCCCGCCCCGAACCACGCCACTGCACCGAGCGCCACCGCGCCGGCCACCGCAGCGACCGCAAAAACCCTGACATACTTCATCGCATCGCCTTCCATTTCGGATGGGGAGGGACGTCAATCCCTCCCCGCACGTTCAATGCATGTCGCTCATGTCGCCGCCGGGTGCTGCCACCTCATACTCGACCGTCACGCTGCCTGCTTTCTCGAAGGTGAGCGTGCCGGTGAATTCCTCGCCTTCCACGACCTGCCGCTCGAGGCCCATGAACATCAGGTGCAGGCCTTTCGGCTTGAGCTTCACCGTGGCGCCGGCGGGAATGACCAGCCCATCCGGCAATTCCACCATCTTCATGACGTCGCCCACCATCTTCATGTCGTGGACCTGCACGAGCTTGCTCACCTCGGAGGTGGCCTTGACGAGCCTGTCATCCTCCTTGCCGTTGTTGGTGATCGTCATGAAACCTGCCGCCACATCTGCCGCCATGGGAGACTGCCGCGACCAGGGATGATGAATGACGAGATCGCCGAGCTTGATCTCGTGGGCTTGTGCATCAGAGAAGCCAAGACCAGCTGCCAGTAACAGAGTGGCGGCAAAGTTGATCTGCTTGAAGAGAGACATGGAAAGTTTCCTTTCAGGCGTACTGGGCAATCGCAGGGCGACCGCGCATCGCGAATGAAATTCATCTGGGAGCACCCGTGACCGGATGCGGCTTCGTCTACCTTTAGACGGAAGCGGGCGGGCCGCGCGGTGGACTGGCGTCAAGCAGCGCCTGTAGCGGCGAAGCAAGGGCCTCAGGCGTGGCAGTTTGAGGGATGCCGACATGCCGCGGCGTTGCAGCGAAGGCCGGCGCTGATGCGCCAAGCGTCGGGCAGCAACTCTGGCCGTGATTGCCACACAGCATGCAGTGGTCGTGGGTCGCCTGGTGCTGCTGGCCGCCGTCTGGCTGGCCAGGCAGGTCCTGCCCGCAGACCGACATGAGGATATCCTGGTCGAGGGCGGTGGAGGCGGACAGCGCGGGCTGCGGCAGCAGGCCGATGATGGCGGGCAACACGAAGGCGAGCATCACCGCCTGGGCGAACCAGCGGCGCATGTTCCTCAGCCGTGCAAGAAATCCCCAGCACATGGCATCAGATAGACCGATGCGCCGGCTCGTGTCCAGAATCCGAAGGGTCGCAGGGAAGGCTCAGCTGCCGGCAAAGGCGGACAGCGCCCGGAGCAACTGGCCATGATCGGACTGCGGGCCGACCAGCGCCTGAAGCACGTCCTGATGCTGGAGGGCGACGATGGTGGCGGACACCAGCACGGCGGCAACGGCGCGGCGCACCCACTTGCTGGAGAAGAACAGCGCGATGGCGATGGTGGTGGCGATGCGGAAGGGAAGGCCGAGCATGATGAAATGTCCCGCTTACTTGCTGGCAGTGCCGGCGATGGCGGAGCCGCCGCGGACCGGTTCGAGCGACACCCACTTGCGCGGGTCCTGCGCCGACTGGCGCTTCAGCATGGTGTAGCCGGTATTGGCCCAGACGCGGACCTCGTTGCGGCGGTTATCAAGAATGTAGTCGCCGGCCGCGGAGGTCAGCGTCAGCACGGCATGACCCTCGCCGTGCTCGTCCAGAACGACGGTAATGCGCAGTGCTTCTTCCGGGATGCCCTTGGAGATCAGGATCTTCTTCTTCAGCAGAACCACGTCCTCGCAGTCACCGGCATCGGTGGGGATCGTCCAGTATTCGGGTGTTCCGTAGAGGGTCTCGTCGGTCACCGGGGCAATGGCGCCATTGACGAAGGCGTTGACCATGCGCACCAGAAGCCACTTCTCCTCAGGCATGGAAATCCGGCGCTGGCGCGAGCCATCCGGCTGGCAGTTTTCAGGATTGCGCTGGCAGAACTCGACGAAGCCGATGGGCGGAAGGGTCTCGGAATATTCATGGGCGAAGGCAGAGACCTTCTGGGTGCTGCTGGCGAGCGACGGGGTGGCGAGCGCCAGAAGGCAGCCCAGCATCAGCGCCACTCCCTTTCCGATCTTCCCCATCTGCAAGCCCCGGCCCATATCGTTAATATGGAGTAAATATGCCTCGGGGTCGGCGGAGGGGCAATCGTAAACGAAAAGTTAAGTTAACGCCGGCGGCCCCGGATTGGCCTCAATGGCGTTCGCGGCGGGCCTGGGCGCGGTCGAGCGTGCCCAGGTCATGCATCATGTTGACGAAGATGGAGTCCGTCCAGCCGAAGTTGAAAAGACCAGATATTGCGATGACCGGGCCTATGAGACGCCACCCCTGGGGGAGGCTCACCGTATCATCGCCCAGAGTGGTGTAGTTTTCGAGCACGAAGAAATAGGGGTCTCGCATGCCGGGAATGAGCCCGGTCCACCAGATCGGCCAGGCCCACATGAGGGTGACGAGGAGGTGGAGGGCGGCAAGCGAGGCGGCAGCCACCGACACCATGACGTTATCATGACGTTATAGTGCCATGGAGCCATCGTCGTGCCGCCCTGCTCCCAGCTTCGGGTGAAGTGGCGATAGACCAGCCGCACCTCGGTGCCGTGGACGAGGATCACCACTGTCAGGATCACAAGCCCCACCAGCATTTCCAGCAGTGGGTAGGCGGCGATGAGGGCTTCGACCGAAGTCATTGCCCGGGCTGCAGCGTCGCGACAGCCTTCTTCTTCGCCACGTAGTTCTCGCGCGAATTATAAGCGACTGCGCGGCTCGCCGTCATCTTGTCCTCGATGCGCCGGATATAGTTGTTGAGCTTGTGGTCCTTCAGGTCGGCAACGCTCATGTCGCGCCAGAATTCGCCGAGGCTGAGTTCGCTCGCAGTCTGGGCCGGAAGATAGACATAGTCCGGCCCCTCGAGCAGGATCACCTCTGGCCCCACCTGCTGGTAGGGGCCGAACTTCTTGTTCACCATCACGCCGGGCGGCAACAGCGGCACCAGGTCGTTCTCGTCGACCACCCGCATCAGAGGCAGGAAGCCGAGCTGCGATACGCCCACGGCCGTGGTGAAGCGCGGCTGGCCATAGGTGTAAATCTTGTCGACCTTGTAGCCATCCTCGATCATGTAGAGGCCGAGCACGGCTGCCACCGCGCCACCCAGCGAGTGGCCGACGACATAGGTCTGATATCCCTTCTTGAGGTAGGGTTGTGCATCCTTCCACACGGCGCGGGCATCCTGGTCGAAGCCGGTGTGGATCGGGATCTTGGTGGCGCGGTCATCGCGCACCTTGGCGTCGAAGTCCTCGCTCAGCGTCTTGTCGTCCATGGTGCCGCGCACCACGATGTATTGCACCTTCGCCTTGTCGTCCTGCTCGATGAAGTACTGGACGTCGCGGCCACCCGGCGTGGCCACGCGGATGGTCTTTGGATAGGCGGTGCGGATCTGTGCGGGCTGGGCGTAGGCAGCCTTGGCGCGCTTGGCGTTGACGTCAAGCGTCGAGAAGTCGATGTTTTCCTGGACGACCTCGGAGCCGAGCGTCTTCAGCTCGCCCTTGGGCAAGCTGGCGCAACCAGCCAGAAGGGATAAGCAGAAGAAGGCGGCGGCGACCTGCCGCAGCCCGGTGCACGGCTTTTCTCCGCGCGCTACTGTCGAAACAAACGCCGTCATGAGTCCCTTCCAAAATCGGAATCACCTTGGCGTGAGGCGTTGCCCGCGTCAATCGCGGCAGGTGGCCAGTGACCTAGTTCTGCGCCACGTCGGTACGTCGGAACTTGAGCACATCACCATCATTGCCCTGGGCAACATACCAGCCGCCCTGCTGGCTGATGCGACCGCACTTGGCCTCGCCCTTTGTCCATTTGTCGAAGGAAACGCACAGCGCGGAGCCCTTCATGTACCAATGGCCAGTGTCCTGCTGGCCATAGGCGACGCCCGAAATCGAGCCGCCACGGCTGCCGGTGAAGTTGACGCGGTAACCCTTCACCTGGGCCTCGAACTGGCCGGGGAAGAGCTTGGTTACCTCGGACCGCGCCAAGGGCGCTGCCTGGGCGATGTTGGCGAGGGGGAGAGCGGCGGCAACAATCAGGGTTGCCGCGAAAGCGGTGCGAAGGTTCATGTGATGAAGCCCCTTGGTTGCGGCAAGCCATGGCCCCCTTGGCCGCTTGCCCGTTTCGGATCTGGCGCCCGTTTGGCAGCCCTGTGTGGTGGAAATATGGGATTCAGGTGACTTAATTTCCCGTTGATATTGGTCAAATCAGGTGAACAAGCAGCAATCATTGGTTGCATTCAACGACTTTCCTCAAGAAAAGCCATGCGATTCAAACAGTTCGGAGGGAGCCAGCAACCCACCAAAATTCCCGACCATTCAGCACTTTTCAACCAATTCAGGAATTGTTCACCACATGGCGACATTTCAGGCAGGCCAGGGCCATGGATGGCCTGTTCCATGCGGTCCGTGCTAGGGAATGGCCATGCGCCAGATCGACACCTTCTTCAGTGACGGATTCCTGCGCTTTCCGGTTGATGCGGCGACGCTGGCTTGGGCGCGGCATGCCCTGGCCCCTGCGGCCTCGGCAACGCGTGATCCGGCCAATGCGGCATGGCTGCGCTGCGGCGGTACGTGGTTTGTCGGTGTCGATGCGCTGCCGAATGACCCGACCGGCCGGCTGCCCGGAGGCCCGCCCCTTGCGGGCGAAGCGATGAGCATCGTAACGGATGCACTCGGGCTGCATTTGCCGCTGCACCGCGCGCAGGTGTCGGTCTGTTATCCGGGCTACCCGCAGCCATCGGCCGAGGAGAGCGAGGCTGCCTACAGTTTCCGCCGCAACCGCGATGCCGCGCATGTCGACGGACTGCTGGCCGAAGGGCCCGAGAAGCGGCGCTACCTGAGGGAACCGCATGCCTACATCCTCGGCATCACGCTCACCGAGCAATCCGCCGACGCCGCACCGCTCACCGTATGGAAGGGCTCGCACCGGATCATGAAGCAGATGTTTGCCGCAACCTTCGCCGGCAAGGCGCCGGAGACATGGCCTGAGGTCGACGTCACCGCTGCCTATCAGGAGGCGCGCCGCAGGGTGTTTGAGACTTGCGAGCGCCTTGCCCTGCCCTCGTCACCGGGCGAAGCGGTGCTGGTTCACCGCCACCTCGTGCATGGCGTGGCACCGTGGGGCGAGCAGGCGACCGCCTCACCCGAGGGCCGCATGATCGCCTATCTGCGCCCCGTGTTTCCGTCCATCAGGGACTGGATCGAAGCGCCCTAGCGCCAGAGCCGGCGCAGCTTCAGGAAGCCGCCATAGGCAACATCCAGCACCGCGACCACAGGTGGCGCGGACAGCAGTCGTGCCGGCAGCCGGAAGCCGGGTGTGGCCGCCCAGAGCGCGAGGAAGGCGGCAGCACCCGAGACCAGAGCCCCATTGGCCAGGCGGACATGAAAGCGCTGCAGCGCATCATCCCGGTCAAGATCCGGCGCGGGGCGGCCCTCACCGGTGACATCGCAATAGCTGACGTCCCCACCAGTGCGCTTCCGGTAGAACCCGATCTCACGGCTACACACCGGGCATGCGCCGTCATAGTAGACCGTGAGTGACGATTGCGGCTTGGCAGTCATGGGAGGAACTACGATAAGCAGGGGTTCATGGATTTGCAGGAGTTCCCGCTCGTGACGGTTTACGGCGATCTCGGTGTCAGGACGCTCATCAACGCCAAGGGCACGGCCACGCGCCTCTCGGGCGGCATCATGCGGCCGGAAGTAGCCGCCGCCATGGTGGAGGCTTCGCAGTCCTGCGTCGACATTGCGGAGCTGCAGGCCGCGGCCTCGCGCATCATCGCCGAAGCGACGGGTGCTGAGGCAGGTTATGTCGCATCGGGTGCCTCGGCCTGCCTGCTGATCGGCGCTGCCGCCTGCATCACCGGGCTTGATCCGGGCAGGATGGCGCGCCTGCCCGACACCACGGGCATGAAGTCCGAATGCGTGATGGTGCGCAGCCAGCGCAATTTCTATGACCACGCCATCCGCGCGACAGGGCTGAAAATCGTCGAGGTTGGGTTGCCTGACCGCTACGCCGGTGCCGGCGTGCGCGATGCGGAGGCTTGGGAGATCGAGGATGCGATCACCGACAACACCGCCTGCATCTTCTATGTCGCCGACGCGCAGTCGCGCCCGCCGCTTGCCGAGGTCGTGGCCGTGGCACATGCCCGCGGCATTCCGGTGCTCGTGGATGCCGCGGCACAGCTGCCACCGCAGGATAATCTCAAGCGCTTCATTTCAGAAGGTGCGGATCTCGTGGCCTTCTCTGGTGGCAAGGCGCTGGGGGGCCCCCAGGCCAGCGGCATGTTGGCCGGACGGCGCGACCTGGTGATGGCCGCAGCGCTCCAGCACCTCGACCTCGACATCTTCTGGGACATGTGGTCGCCGCCGCCCACCCTGATCGACAAGTACCGCCTCAAGGGCGCGCCCGCGCACGGCATCGGAAGGAGTTGCAAGGCTGGCAAGGAGGAGATCGTGGGCCTGCTCACCGCACTCCGCCTGTTCATCGCCGAGGGCGACGCGGCGCGCCATGCGCGCTGGCTGAAGGATTGCGAGACGGTGGCGGCAAGGCTCGACGGCTTCCTCGTCACCATCACCGGCAGCAATGACACCGGCGCCGTGCCCACCGTCGAGATCACGCTCGACCCTGACAAGATGAGTGCCACCGAGCTGTGCCTGAGGCTGCAAGGTGGCGAACCGGCCGTGGCGCTGGACCCCGCCCAGCGCGACAAGGGCATCGTGACCGTCAACCCCATGTGCCTGAAGCCGGGCGAGGCGCAGGTCACAGGCGGGCAAATCGCGCGCGTTCTGCGGGAATTATAAGTTCATTTGCATTATTCAGGATTCGGCGCATGATCCCTGTCAAAAAACGGGGATGACGCCATGTCCCTCAAGGGGACGAACCAGGAATTCGGCAGGCCGTACAACCGGCGGATCGTTCTTGAGACGATCCGGCAGCACGGGCCGATCGAACGCGCCGGCATCGCGCAGAGGGTGGGCCTGACCGTCCAGACGGTGGCCAACATCATCCGCGAGCTGGAAGAACTCGGCCTGGTTTCCGGCGAACGCACCCACCGGAAAAGCCGCGGCTCGCCGCCGATGAGCCTCACCCTCAACCCGCAGGGCGCCTATGCGATCGGCGTCAACGTCACACCGCGCGGCATCGAGGCAGCGCTCGTCGATCTTGCCGGCACCATCGTCGCGGCCCAGCGGCTGGACATGTCGCCACCACACCCGGAAGAAAGCTTCCGCGCCATCAGCAAGCTGGTCAACGGTTTCCGCGCCAAGACCGATGGCCGGATGATACTCGGCATCGGCCTTGCCATGCCGGGTCCCTTCGACATCGACAAGATGAGCTTCGTCGGCCCCACCACGCTTGAAAGCTGGCGCGGCGTTGCCGTGGCCCAGCGCCTGTCCGAGATAACTGGCCTTCCCGCCTTCGTCGATGGCGACACGCTGGCAGCTGCGCTGGGCGAAAGTCTTTATGGCGTGGGCCGCAGTGTGGGCGATTTCTACTTTCTCTATTTCGCCGTTGGCCTTGGTGGATCCATGGTGCGCAACGGCGAACCGATGCGCGGAATCTACGGCAATGCCGGTGAGATCGGCCATGTGCCGATGGTGCCCGACGGCCAGCCCTGTTCATGCGGCAACAAGGGTTGCCTCGAACGCTATGTATCGCTCGAGGCCTATCAGCGCCGCACGCCGGTCATCGGCCAGGCCGCATGGATCAAGGAAGCCGCCCCGTTGCTGCGCAACGCCATCGTGGCGATCGAAAACCTCTTCGATCCCGAAACGGTGGTGATCGGAGGTCTCATGGATGATGAGCTGCTATGCGAACTGGCTGCTGCGGCGGAACCGCTGCCCACCTCCGTCGCTGACCGCAAGCAACGCACGGCCCCGCGCATCATGCGCTCGGCCAGCGGCCAGGACGCCGTGCTGCGCGGTGCGGCCTCGCTCGCCTTCTCCGGCGCGCTGCAGCCGCGCCTGGGCCAGGCGGATGGCGGCGACAAAGACCCCCTCTTCGCAAGGAGCCGCGTGGCATGAATTTTCCCACACTGCTTGAACTCGACGACATCCGCATGAACTTCGGCGCCATCGAGGCGCTGAAGAGCGTGTCCTTCAAGGTCGGCAAGGGCGAGGTCGTGGCGCTGCTCGGCGACAATGGTGCAGGCAAGTCCACCCTGGTCAAGATCATCTCGGGCGGCCTCAAGGCGAGTGCGGGGCGCATGGTGTTCGACGGCGAGGAGCGCTTCTTCCCGACACCGGCGGAAGCCAAGGCGCAAGGCATCGAGACCGTCTACCAGGACCTCTCGCTGTGCACCAACGTCGACGTCGTCGGCAATTTCTTCATGGGCCGCGAGATCGTGAAGAAGTGGCTGGGCTTCATCCCCGTCCTTCAGGAGAAGGAAATGGAAGAGGTGGTGGCGCAGGCGCTGAAGAATGCCGGCACGCGCATCCCTTCACTCCGCACCAATGTCGAACATCTCTCCGGCGGCCAGCGCCAGGCCATCGAATTGAACCGCTTCGCCCACTGGGGTGGCAAGCTCGTGCTGCTCGACGAACCCTTCGCCGCATTGGGCGTCGACCAGACCAGGCGCGGCCTCGACCTCATCAAGCGCATTGCCGCGCAGGGGATCGGCGTCATCATCATCACCCACATCATGCAGCAGGCCTTTCAGGTGGCGGACCGCATCGTGGTCATCCGCCAGGGTCGTGTTGCGGGAGACGTGCCGACCAGAGAGACCAGCCCCGGCGAAGTCGTGGGCATGATCACCGGCGAGGCCCTGGCTTCTGAAAAGTCGTCTGGCCAAGCCCAAGAAACGAGGCCGAACGGTCCGACAGCGAACTGAACCACAACGAAAACCAAACGAGGAAACAAACATGAACCGACTGCGCCGACTCCTGACTGCCTCCATCACGCTTGCCGCGGTGGGCCTGGTCAACCCCGCCTATGCCGATGGCTCGAAAGGCAAGATCTTCTACATGGTGCCCACCCTGCTGGACGAGTTCCAGACCGAGTCGGTCTCCGCCATCACCAAGTTCATGGGTGACGTTGGCTATGAGGTCGTGACGCTGAACGCCGACAACAAGACCGACCTGCAGCAGAGCCAGATGAACGACACCATTCTGCAGAAGCCTGCGGCAATCATTCTTGCCGCGGTGGACTTCAACGCGCTCGCCCCCTCGATCGAAAAAGCGCGCGCGGCCGGAATTCCCGTCATGGAGTTCGACCGCCAGATCACCTCGACACCCTCCGACCTCACTTCGGTCGCGGGAACGATCGAGATCGGCCAGGTGGCGGCGGGCGAAATCCAGCGCCTGCTGAAGGAAAAGAACGGCGCGGTGAAGGGCAAGATCCTGCAGGTTCTGGGCGATCCGTCGGATCCCTATTCCCTCGACATCCAGAAGGGCTTCGAGGACAAGATGAAGGAGTTCCCCGACGTCCAGATCATCTCGCTGCCCGCCATGCAGTGGGAAGCCTCCAACGCCGGCACCATCGTGTCTGACCAGATGGTGGCCAACCCCGACATCGACCTGATCTTCCTGCACGCCGCCCATCTCTCGGTGGCCGCCGTGGCCGCTCTCGAGGCCAAGGGCAAGAAGCCGGGCGACGTGATGATGATCTCCTCCAATGGTGCGCCGGTGGGCCTCGACCTGATCCGCAAGGGCTGGCTCAACGTCGAGGTGGAACAGCCGCTCTATGCCCAGGCGGCAGCACTCGCCATGTTCGCCGACAAGGTGGTGAACAAGCAGGAAATCAAGCCCGGAAACTACAACGTGCTCGGTCTTGACTCGGTGATGACCATCGAGAAGTGGGGCCCGAACATCAAGATCCCGGGTGCCGCCATCACCAAGGCGAATGTCGACGAGCCGCGCTTCTGGGGCAACCTGAAGGCGCCGACCGACAAGATCACGCCGGTACAATAAGCGGCGTCACACGCATAACCACTCTCTCCACCGTCATCCCGGCGAAAGCCGGGGTGACGGGCAGAGAGGACAGAACTGGACCATGCCATGAACTCACCTCGCCAGCGGGCCACTGCCGAATTCGTTCTCGACCATCTCGTCTGGTTCATGCTGGCGGCTGTGCTGATCGCATTCTCCATCTTCGTGCCGAACTACTTCCAGATCGGAATCTTCGCCAATATCGTCGAGCAGTCGACCTTCGTCGGCGTGATGGCCATCGGTCTTGCCATCGTCATCATCGCCGGCCACATGGACCTCTCGGTCGAGTCGACCGCGGCACTCGCCGCCATGATCACCAGCATCCTGTTCTGCTCGCACGGCATCGGGCTCGGCATCACCCTCACTCCTGAATGGCTGGCGATCCCCGTCTCGCTCATCATCTCGCTGGCGGTGGGCGGCCTCATCGGCTTCCTCAACGGCTTCTTCACCATTAAGATGAAGATGAACGCCTTCATCGTGACGCTCGCCTCCTACATCTGGGTGCGCGGGCTTGTGGTGGCAATCTCCGGCGGGCGCTCGGCGCAGGATCTTTCGCCCTCGCTGCGCTCCATCGGCATCGAGCAGTTTCTCTATATTCCCCTCATGGCCTGGATCGCCATCATCTGCTTCGTGGTGTTCTCCTTCATCATGAGCCGCACCCCCTTCGGTCGCCACATCACGCTGGTCGGCGGCAATGCGGTGGCTGCCTTCCGCGCCGGCATCAAGGTGGACCGGCTGATGTTCGTCTCCTTCATCCTGGCGGGCGCCATCGCAGGCCTCGCCGGCTGGCTGCTTGCCATCCGCACGAGCGGCGCAACCGCAAATCTTGGCACCGGCATGCTGTTCAACGCCTTCGCGGCAGTCGTCATCGGTGGCGTCAGCCTGAAGGGCGGCGTCGGCAAGCTGCCCGGCGTCTATGCCGGCGTGCTGCTGCTCTCATCCATCCACACCGCCATCAACCTGATGGGGCTTCCTGCGCATTACACGCAGGTGATCCTTGGCTTGCTCGTGCTCGCTGCGGTTCTGCTCGACACGCTCAAGATCCAGATACGCCAGAGGTTCGCATGACGAAAAGGCTGGAAGGCAAGATCGCGCTGGTCATCGGCGCGGCACGCGGCATTGGAGAGGGCATCGCCCAGCGCTTCGTCGAGGAAGGCGCCAAGGTCGTCATCGCCGACACCGAGGTGGAGGCCGGCAAGGAAACGGCCGCACGGCTGAAAGGCCTCTTCATCGAAACCGACATTTCGCGCATGGACCATGCCCAGCGCGCAGTACAGACGGCGCTCGATGGCTTCGGCGGTCTCGACATCCTCGTGCAGAATGCCGGCATCTACCCCTGGACGCTGATCGAGAACACCTCGCCTGAAGAATGGGACAAGGTGCTGGCAGTGAACCTCAAGGGTACCTTCCTCGCAGCCCGCGCAGCGCTTCCGCACATGAAGCAGAAGAAGTCCGGCCGCATGATCTTCACCTCGTCCATCACCGGGCCCCGCGTGACCAGCCCCGGCCACGGCCATTATTCGGCCTCCAAGGCGGGCATCAACGGCTTCATCAAGTCAGCCGCACTGGAGTTCTCGGGCTACGGCATCACGGTCAATGGCATCGAGCCCGGCAACATCCTCACCTCCGGCATGCAGATGCACCGGTCAGAAGCCTTCATCAAGTCCATGGAAGTGGCCGTACCGCTGGGACGGCTGGGCACCCCGAGAGACATCGCCAACTGCGCCCTGTTCCTCGCCTCGGACGAGGCCTCCTACATCACCGGCACGACAATCATCGTCGACGGCGGCCAGACGCTGCCCGAGGGTGCGGATTTCCGCATCAACCCGGACTGAAGCGTCTTCTCCCGCTCGGTAAGCGGGAGAGGACGACCATCCATCGCCGCCCGGGGTTTGACTTGGGGCCTGAACTCGCTAAATACGCCCCAAAATCCACTTTCTCCGAAGGCATGAACCCATGGCCAAGCCGCACACGCTCTATGACAAGATCTGGGACGATCACCTTGCCCATGAGGCCGAGGACGGCACCTGCCTGCTCTACATCGACCGCCACCTCGTGCATGAAGTGACCAGCCCGCAGGCTTTCGAGGGCCTGCGCATGACCGGCCGCAAGGTGCGCCACCCGGAAAAGACGCTCGCCGTCGTCGACCACAACGTGCCGACCACGGACCGCTCCAAAGGCATCGCGGAAGACGAAAGCCGCATCCAGGTCGAGACGCTGGCAAAGAACGCCGCTGAATTCGGCATCAAGTATTTCAACGAGCTCGACAAGCGCCAGGGCATCGTCCACGTGGTGGGCCCCGAGCAGGGCTTCACGCTGCCGGGCACGACGATCGTCTGCGGCGACAGCCACACCTCCACCCACGGCGCCTTCGGTGCGCTGGCCCATGGCATCGGCACATCCGAGGTCGAGCATGTGCTCGCCACCCAGACGCTGATCCAGAAAAAGGCCAAGAACATGCTCGTCCAGGTGGACGGCAAGCTGCCCAAGCATTCGACTGCCAAGGACATCATCCTCGCCGTCATCGGCCAGATCGGCACGGCGGGCGGCACCGGCTCGGTGATCGAGTTCGCCGGAGAGGCGATCCGCGACCTTTCCATGGAAGGCCGCATGACGGTCTGCAACATGACCATCGAGGGCGGCGCCCGCGCCGGCATGATTGCGCCTGACGAGAAGGCCTTTGAATATCTCAAGGGTCGCCCGATGGCGCCCAAGGGTGCCGACTGGGACAAGGCCGTTGCCTACTGGAACACGCTGAAGACAGACGAAGGCGCGCATTTCGACCGCGTCATCACGCTCGATGCCGCCAGCCTGCCGCCCATCGTGTCTTGGGGCACATCCCCTGAGGACGTCATCACCATCGACGGCACCGTGCCCAACCCGGACGATATCTCGGACGAGGGCAAGCGCCAGTCCAAGTGGCGCGCGCTTGAATACATGGGCCTGAAGCCCGGAACGAAGATGACCGACGTCGAGCTCGACGTCGTGTGGATCGGTTCCTGCACCAATGGCCGCATCGAGGACCTGCGCAATGTCGCCAAGGTCGTCGAGGGCAAGAAGGTGTCCGACCGCCTCGCCTATGCGATGATCGTTCCGGGCTCCGGCCTCGTGAAGGAACAGGCCGAGGCCGAGGGCCTCGACAAGATCTTCAAGGCCGCCGGCTTTGAGTGGCGCGAGCCCGGCTGCTCCATGTGCCTCGGCATGAACCCGGACCAGCTGAAGCCCGGCCAGCGCTGTGCGTCCACCTCGAACCGCAACTTCGAGGGCCGCCAGGGCTACAAGGGCCGGACCCACCTGCTGTCGCCAGAAATGGCGGCTGCGGCCGCCCTCGCTGGCCGCTTCGTGGACGTTCGCAAGGACGCCTGAGCCTAGGCTAGGTGATTCTACAGACTTCGGCCCCGCCACTGGCGGGGCCAATTTATTTTGACCAACCGGCTTGCAGCTTTCCCTTTGATACAGCACTGCAATATTTCAGCGGTAAGTTCATTTGCGAACAATCGGCGGGCACGCTAGGGACCGCAGTTCGTTCCTGTACGGGGAAGACCCCGGCAGGAACAAGGATCGATCGGGGACATTGATGGTCGAGTCAGCCAAGTGTGACGCAGATCATTAACGGTTGCTGAACTTCTCGTTAAACCTTATGTCACCGGCGTGGCGATAAGGTGATGCCAAGGTTAAGGCCGGCGCCAACATTCGAGTGGGGATTTCAAGTGGCTAGTTCAACTGTTCAGGCGGACGCAAAGTTCCTGCGCCGCATTTTCATGGGCCTTGTGCTCCTGACGCTCGTCACCGGCGGCCTCGCCGGCTTCACCACCGTGCAGGCGATGACGGGTTCGGCGGCCAGCTGCACCGGCAACTGCGAATAATTCCTGCACCATGGCGGACCACCGGCTGTCCGGACTCTCCGCCCCTACCCTCAGCGACATCGAAGAATTGGCGGCAGAGGCCTTCAGGGGCCTCCCCGATGACTTTCGTGCGCTCTGCGGCGAGGTGATCATCTCTGTCACCGACTTCCCTACGGAAGAGGTGCAGAACGAGATGGATGCCGGGCCCTTCGATCTCCTGGGCCTGTTCCAGGGCATCGGCCTCGCCCATGACGCGGCGATCCCGGAAACCGGGCGCATGCCCAACATGGTCTTCCTCTATCGCCGCGCCATCCTCGACTACTGGGCCGAGCATGAGGAGACGCTGGGAGCGGTCGTCACCCACGTGCTGGTGCACGAGATCGGCCACCATTTCGGCCTCTCCGACGACGACATGTATGGCATCGAGGACCGCACTCCTTAAGCGTGCGGCATGCGCCGGGCCATGTTGCAGCCCTTGCCCTTCCCCTCTATAGGAACGGCCCATGACAAGCATTTTCATCGATGGCGAGGCCGGAACCACCGGACTCCAGATCCGCGAGCGGTTGCAGAACCGCTCGGATGTGACGCTCGTCTCGATCGACCCCGAACGCCGGAAGGATCCGCAGGCGCGCCGCGAACTGCTGAATTCGGTCGACGTTGCCATCCTCTGCCTGCCCGACGAGGCGGCAAAGGAAGCGGTCGCGATGATCGACCCCGCGTCGAAGACCCGCGTCATCGATGCCTCGACCGTCTTCCGCGTGGCCGAGGGCTGGGCCTATGGCATGGCGGAAATCTCCGCCCTCCATCGCCAGCAGATTGCCAATGCCAAACGTGTCGCCAACCCCGGCTGCTATCCGCAGGGGCTGATCGCGCTGGTCCGCCCGCTGATCGCGGCCGGCATCATGTCGCCCGACTATCCCGTCACCTACAACGCAGTCTCTGGTTACTCCGGTGGCGGCAAGAAGATGATCGAGGAGTATGAGGTGAAGGGCGCTGCCGCCATTGCCTATCACCCCTATGGCCTCGGCTTTTCGCACAAGCACCTGCCCGAGATGCAGGTCTATTCCGAACTCGCCCATGCGCCTATCTTCCAGCCGGCCGTTGGCAATTATGCGCAAGGGATGATGGGTTGCGTGCCGGTATTCGCCGATCTTCTCGCGAAGAAGGCCAAGGGCCAGGAGATTCGCGACTGCCTGTCGCTCGCCTACGCGAACCAGCCCTGCATCTCGGTGGCGCCCTTCGAGTCGATCGAGCGCGCAGCGCCGGTCAACCCGGAAGACCTCAACAACACCAACCGCATGCGGCTCCATGTCTTCGCCAATGACGCGCGCGGCCACGTGCTGCTGATGGCCATTTACGACAATCTCGGCAAGGGCGCCTCGGGTGCCGCCGTGCAGAATCTCAACATCATGATCGGCGCGGAGGAAACTCTCGGCACCGATCTCCCCACAGCCGCCTGAGGACAAAACCATGCAGAAGTTCGAAACGCTCACCGGTGTCGCCGCGCCGCTGAACATCGTCAACATCGACACCGACATGATCATCCCGAAGCAGTTCCTGAAGACCATCAAGCGCACGGGTCTCGGCAAGTCGCTGTTCTTCGAGATGCGCTTCACCCAGGACGGTGTGGAAGTGCCGGATTTCGTGCTCAACAGGCCCGCCTACCGCAAGGCCGAGATCCTGGTGGCGGGCGACAATTTCGGCTGCGGCTCATCGCGTGAGCATGCCCCCTGGGCGCTGCTCGATTTCGGCATCCGCTGCGTGATCTCCACCTCGTTCGCCGACATCTTCTACAACAACTGCTTCAAGAACGGCATCCTGCCGATCAAGGTCAGCCCCGAAGACCTGAAGAAGCTGATGGATGATGCCGAGCGCGGAGCCAACGCCACCATGACCATCGACCTGCCGAGCCAGGAAATCCGCGGTCCAGACGGCGGCACCATCAAGTTCGACCTCGACCCCTTCCGCAAGCATTGCCTGCTCAACGGGCTCGATGACATCGGCCTCAGCCTCGAGAAGGTCTCTTCCATCGACAGCTTCGAGAAAAGCCAAGCCCAGAGCCAGCCCTGGCTCTGATGCTCGCACCCTAAGTGGAGTCCATACTCAACACCGTCCTGCCGGTCTTCGGCATGATCGTGCTGGGCTATGGCTTCACGCGCGCCAAGGTCTTCGACGCTGCGGCGGGCCGCGGGCTGTCGCTCTTCGTCTTCAACCTCGCCATCCCCGCGCTGCTGTTCAAGACGGTGGCTACCATGGGCGCCCAGCAGGGCGCACCGTGGGAATTGTGGATCGCCTTCTTCGGCGGTCTGTTCATCACCTGGGTGGCGGCGGCGCTGGTCTCGCGCATCGTGCCATCGCTGAACGTCTCGGGCGGCGCTGCGGCCTCCATGGCGGCAGGCTTTGGCAACCTCGCGCTTCTCGGCACACCGCTGGCGCTCTCGCATTTCGGCCAGCAGGTGGCGATTCCGCTCGGCATGATCCTGTCGATCCATGCGCCGATCCTGTGGTTCACCGCCATGCTGCACCGGGCATTGTTCCAGACCACGGGCGGCGTCTCGATTTCCGGCACCGCAAAGGACCTGTTCAAGAACCTTGCGACCAACGGCATCGTGCTGGGCCTCCTTGCCGGCAGCCTGTGGCGGGTCACCGGCCTGGGGCTGCACCCGATCTTCGGCACCATGCTCGACATGCTGGCAGATGCCTCCGTTCCCACCGCCCTCTTTGCGCTCGGCGTCTCGCTGGCGGGCTATTCGCTGAAAGGCTCGTGGAGCGGCATGTTCACGCTGATCGGCCTCAAGATGGTGCTGATGCCTGTCCTCGTGTTCCTGCTGGTGCATTATGTGGTGTCGATCCCGCCGCTATGGGGCCATGTGGCGGTGCTGTTTGCCGCCATGCCGACGGGCGCCAACGCCTTCCTGTTCTCGCAGCGGAACAATGAGGCGACGGCGGCGGTTTCAGGCGCCATCGCACTGGGAACCGCCTTGGCGGCGGTCAACGCCTCGGTCCTGCTCTATCTCATGGACACAGGTGCGATTTAGGCCCGTCAGGCTTGATTTTACGGGTGAACAGGTCCATTTTCCGCGCAATTTCTGAACCCCCCCTTTAAGGAGCCACATGGCCAAGGAAGAACTGCTCGAATTCGAAGGTACCGTGACCGAACTTCTTCCCAACGCGACGTTCCGCGTGAAGCTCGACAACAATCACGAGATCATCGCCCACACTGCCGGCAAGATGCGCAAGAACCGCATCCGCGTGCTGGCCGGCGACCGCGTGATGGTCGAGATGACGCCCTATGACCTGACGAAGGGCCGCATCAATTACCGCTTCAAGTAACAGCAAGGGCGCGCATGCCCCTGTCAAGCTGGTGCTGGCGAGCGCCTCGCCGCGCCGGTTGCAGCTTTTGGAGCGCGTCGGGCTGACGCCCGACCTCCTCAACCCGTCCGACATCGACGAGCTTCCGCACAAGCGCGAGACGCCGCGCGCCCTGTCCATCCGCCTGGCGAAGGAAAAGGCCGAGCGCGCCCTCGAAATGCCGCTGGTGAAGGAGCTCGGTCCCAGAACCTTCGTGCTGGCGGCGGACACGGTCGTCGGCCTCGGCCGCCGCATCCTGCCCAAGGCCGAGACGGTGGACCAGGCGCGCGACTGCCTGTCGCTGCTCTCGGGCCGCTCGCACTGGGTCTATTCCACCGTCTGCCTCATCGCGCCGGGCAAGAAGCTCTCCACCCGCTGCGTGGAAACCAAGGTCCGGTTCAAGCGCCTGTCGCGCGAGGACGTGGACAGCTACATCGCCTGCAATGAATGGCGCGGCAAGGCAGGCGGCTATGCCATCCAGGGCCGCGCAGAGGCCTTCGTGCGCCTGTTGACGGGTTCTCATTCCGCCGTCGTCGGCCTGCCGCTCTACGAGACGGTGCATCTCCTCGAAGGAGCCGGCTATCCGGTGTTCCACAGCTGGATGACGGCGCCGCAAACCGAGGTCTGAGATGACCGAGCCTGTGCGGCTTCGCCCGAAGCGCCCCTGCCCCATCTGCTCGAAGCCCTCCGCCCAGAAGTATCACCCCTTCTGCTCGTCACGCTGCGCGCAGATCGACCTGAACCGCTGGTTTGGCGGCAACTATGCGATTCCGGTCGAGGAAGACGAGCCCGACGAGGGTGAGAACCGCGAGGAATGAGCGGCCACGCCCACGCATCATACGTCCATCATCGCCGGGCTTGACCCGGCGATCTTCTTTGCGGGTCGCTAGAAAGGATACGCGGGTCAAGCCCGCGTATGATGCGTTGGACGAAGAG
>NZ_JBAXGR010000059.1:0-24138 GCF_037139295.1 Aestuariivirga sp. | reverse complement strand
CGTCATTCCAGCCGTCATTCCAGCCGTCATTCCAGCCGTCATTCCAGCCGTCATTCCAGCCGTCATTTCAGCCGTCATTTCACACCCTCTTAGCCGTCATCCCGGCGAAGACCGGGATCCCGCTTTGCTTCAGCGCGCACGGTAAAGGAAGCTGGGCCCCGGCTTTCGCCGGGGTGACGGCAAAAATGGGAGCAAGGTGCAAAACTGGAGTATGCCGAAACCTAGCACATCGAGCGCACGCTGTCAAGGACTAAATTCCTTAACCGATTTCACCCACTCCCCCATTCATCATCGCCGGGCTTGACCCGGCGATCCTTTTGGCGGCCTCGAAAAGGATGGCCGGGACAAGTATTTGGACCGGGGACATGATGTGTCAGTGGGGAATTCGCGACTAGAGAAAATTATACGGGTCCACATCCACCTGCAGCGCCAATGACCCTTTCGGTTTCACGTCCTTCAACCACAGCCGCAGGAACGCCTGCAGGTTCACGTCGCGCCCGGCCTTCACCAGAAACCGGAAGCGGTGCCGCCCGCGCACCATTGCGATCGGCGCCACGGCCGGGCCGAGCACGGTGATACCGTCCGCCAACGGAGCAATCAGCGACAGGCTGCGGGCGAAGCGCTCCGTCTCCGCCGCGTCATTGCCCGAGAGGATGATCGCCGCCAGCCTGCCATAGGGCGGCAGCCCCACATTCTCGCGGATCGCCTTTTCCTGGTTCAGGTAGGAATCGCGGTCGCCCTTCTTCAGCGCCTGCATCAGCGGGTGCTCGGGAAGGTAAGTTTGTACAAGCGCGCGGCCCGGCTTGGCGCCGCGCCCAGCGCGCCCCGCCACCTGCGCCATCAGCGCCCAGGTGCGCTCGCCGCCGCGCGGGTCTGATGATTCGAGCGCCAGGTCGGCGTCCACCACGCCCACCAGCGTCAGGTGCGGGAAGTGATGTCCCTTGGCCACCAGCTGCGTGCCGATGACGAGGTTGAACTGCCCCTCCTCCACATCGCGGATCGCATCGCGCAGCAGGAGCCCGCGCGACAGATCGCTGGAGAGAATTGAAATGCGCGCTTCCGGGAAACGAACAGCCGCCTCCTCCGCCAGCCGCTCCACGCCCGGCCCCACGGGAACCATCTTCCCTTCGGTGTGGCAGCTCGGGCATTCCTTCGGCATCGGTTCGAGGTGGCCGCAGTGATGGCACATCAACTGGCGGCGGAAGCGGTGCTCCACCAGCGAGGCTGCGCAGTTGGGGCATTCGAGCCGGTGGCCGCAGGCACGGCACAGCGTCAAGGGCGCATAGCCGCGCCGGTTGAGGAACAGCAGCACCTGGTCGCCCTCGGCCAGCGTCTTCGTCACGGCATCGAACAGCGGCGATGAAATCCACATGCCCGCCTCGGAGGTGACGCGCTTCATGTCGATCAGCCCAATCTCCGGCAGTTCCGGCCTTCCGTGGCGGTCCATCAGCCGCACCACGCCGTAGCGCCCGCGATCCACGTTCACCAGCGTTTCGAGCGAAGGCGTGGCGGAAGACAGCACCACGGGGAATTTCCCGATGGAACCATAAAGCACCGCCATGTCGCGCGCGTGATAGGGCACGCCGTCATCCTGCTTGTAGGCGCTCTCGTGCTCCTCATCGACGACGATGAGCTTCAGCTTCTTCCACGGCAGGAAAAGTGCCGAGCGTGCGCCCACCACGATCCGCGCCGTGCCATCGGCCACGCCGCGCCACACCCGCTCGCGCTCGCGCGGGCGCAGGTCTGAATGCCACTGTGCGGGCTCGCAGCCGAAGCGCCGCTCGACGCGTTCGATGAAGGGCTGGGTGAGCGCGATCTCAGGCAGCAGCAGCAGCACTTGGGCCCCTGAGGCCAGTGCCGCTGCCATCGCCTCGAAATAAACCTCCGTCTTGCCGGAGCCGGTCACGCCATCGAGCAGCATCACCTTGTGCTGGCGCTGGGCCACCACCGCGCGCAAGGCCTCCGCCGCCGCCTGCTGGTCCTTGGAGAGCGTGTAGCCGCCGCCATTGAGGTCCGGCTCGGGAAAGCGCCTCAGCGCCGGCAGCGCCACGGCCTCCAGCGCCCCATCCTTGGCCAGCGCCTTGATCACCGAGGTGCCAACGCCCGCCGCCTCGGCGAGTTCCGCGGCACGCATGGCGAAGCCCTCGCGGGCCACCTCCAGCACGCGCGCGCGCTGTGGGGTCATCCGTTTCGGAACCTGCTCGGTTGCGCGATAGGCAATCTGCTCGCGCGGGCCCTCGAAGGCGCCGGGAGACCTCAGCACCATGCGCAGCACGTTGCCAGCAGGCTCGAGGTAATAGGCCGCGAGCCAGTCGACGAAGCGCCGGTGCGTTTCGGAGAGCGGCAGCATGTCGAAGACTTGGCCGACGTCGCGAAGCTTCTTCTCGGTCTCCGCCTTGTCTTTCAGCGCCCAGACCACGCCGATCATCTGCCGGGGGCCCAGCGGCACCATCACATAGCTTCCCGCCTCCAGCGCCATGCCGTCGGGCACCCGGTAGGAATAGGGGCCGTCGAGCGCCAGCGGCAGCAATACCTCGGCTATGGCGGAATCGCGGGTCATCCTGTCTGAAATAGACTTGGGGGAGGCGCCCTTCCACCCTTATATGGCCAACCCATGAGGGAACCCCACGCCAGAGAGATCGTCTGCCTGGAGCCGTCCGCACTGGCGCTGCGGCTGAAGGGCCAGCGCCACCTGACGCTGCTGGAGAGCGTCATGCGCTCGGAGCATCTCGGGCGCTATTCCTTCCTCACCTGCAACCCGGCCGCCACCATCGAGGTGAATGCCAAGGGCACCTTCTTCAACGGTGTGCCGCACCGGAAAAGTGCCCTCACCCTGATCGACCGGCTGGTGAGCGACAACCGCCAGCGCCACCTCGTGGGGCTCCCGCCTTTCCAGGGTGGCCTCGCGGGCTATATCTCCTATGACTATGGCCGCCGGCTGGAGCCGCACGCGAAGATCCCGGATTTTGCCCCCCTCTGCGCGGACCTCATCCTCCACCACTATGACTGTGTCGCCGCCTTCGACCACATGCAGGAGCGCGCCTGGATCATTTCGGAAACGCCCGAGCGCGGCGACGAGATGGAGGAGCTGCTGCGCCACCGGCCCAAGGTGCCGGGCGGCCACGCCATCGAGGGCTGGCAGTCGAACTTCACCCGCGCGGATTACGAGGCGGCCATCGCCCGCACGGTGGAGCTGATCCTGGCGGGTGACATCTTCCAGGCCAACATCACCCAGATGTTCCAGGCGCCGATCCCGGAGGGCTTCGATCCCCTGGGCTTCTACCGCGTGCTGCGGCAGAAGAACCCCGCCACTTTCGCCGCCTACATGGATTACGGCACGATCCAGATCGCCTCGTCCTCGCCGGAGCGCCTGCTGCGTTACGATGGCACCACGGTCGAGGCCCGCCCCATCAAGGGAACCAGGCGGCGCGACAATGACCCGGTGCGCGATGCGAACCTGATTGCAGACCTGACCGCCAGCCGCAAGGACCGGGCGGAGAACGTGATGATCGTCGACCTGCTGAGAAACGATCTTTCGCGCGTCTCGAAGCCGGGCACGGTCAAGGTGCCCATGCTGTGCGGGCTCGAGACCTATGCCAATGTCCACCATCTCGTCTCGGTCATCACCTCCGAGCTGAAGGACGGCCATGGCGTGGGCGACCTGATCGGCGCCACCTTCCCCGGCGGCTCGATCACGGGTGCTCCGAAGATCCGCGCCATGGAAATCATCGCCGAGATCGAGCAGGCCCCACGCGGTGTTTACTGCGGTTCCATTGGCTACATCGGCTTCAATGGCCGCACGGATTTCAACATTGCCATCCGCACTGCGCAGTTCGCTGATGGCGTGGCCCGCGTGCAGAGCGGCGGCGGCATCACCGCGCGCTCGAACCCGGCCGCGGAGTACGAGGAGAGCCTCACCAAGATCAAGCGAATCATGGAGGCCTTCCGCCCATGATCCTGATCGTCGACAATTATGATTCCTTCGTCCACAACGTGGCCCGTTATTTCGAGGAGCTGGGCCAGCAGACCCGCGTGGTGAGGAACGACGAGGTGACGGCAGATGATCTCGCCGCCGCCAGGGCCATCGTCATTTCGCCCGGGCCCTGCACGCCCCACGAGGCAGGCCAGTCGATGGCGATCATGCGCGAATATTCCGGCAAGCTCCCCATCTTCGGCATCTGCCTCGGCCACCAGGTGATGGGCGAGGTCTTCGGTGGCCTCGTCACACGCGCAAAGCGCCCGATGCATGGTGACTCGTCCGAGATCAATCATAATGGAACGGGCATCTTCGAGGGCCTGCCGCAGCGCTTCAGCGCCGGGCGCTATCACTCGCTCATCGTCGAACTCGAGGGCCGCGACACGCCGCTCGTCGTCACCGCGAAAAGCGACGAGGGCGAGATCATGGGCCTTCGCCATGCCAGCCACCCGACTTATGGGGTACAGTTCCACCCCGAATCGATCCTCACCGAGGGTGGCTACGACATGCTGAGGAATTTCCTGAAGGCGGTGGAATGAGCCGCACCTGGTTCAACGGCGCCCTCATCGATGGTCCGCTGGAAGTGGCGCGCGGCGAGCGCGGGCTGCTGCTGGGTGACGGGCTGTTCGAAACCATGCTGGTGCTGAACCGCACGCCGCTGTGGGGCAACATGCACCTCGCAAGGCTCGAGGCGGCAGCGCATGAACTCGGCCTCGGCTTCCATCGCGACAGCCTGGATGATGCGATCGCCGAAATCCTTGATGGCATCCCGAAGCTCCACCACGTGCTGCGCGTGACGCTCACCCGCGGCAGCGCGGCGCGAGGCTTGGCGGCGGTGGGCGGCTCGTCCAGCCTGCTCCTCATGCTCGATGCCTTCGATGCCGCCATGATGCTGAAGCCCGTGGCGCTGTCCTCCACCGCCATTCGCCGCAACCCGGCCAGCGTCTCGTGCCGGTTGAAGACGCTGTCCTACATCGACAACATCGCAGCCGCCCGCGAGGCGTCGAGCCATGGCGTCGAGGACGCGCTGATGCTGAACACGGCGGGCAACGTCGCCTGCACCACCATCGCCAATGTCTTCCTGCTCAAGGGCAAGGCCCTCATCACCCCCGCCCGCGACCAGGGCATCCTCACGGGCGTCACCCGCCAGACCCTGCTCCACTCCGCCGCCCATCTGGGGTTGAAGCCGGAAGAGCGCGTGGTGAAGCCGGGGGAACTGAAGGACGCGGACGCCGTTTTCCTCACCAACAGCCTGCGCTTCATCCGCCCCGTCACCGCGCTGGACCGGGAGCCGCTGGCCCAGGCCGACCTCGCGCCCCTCGTCCGGGCCCTGTGCGAGGCCGCCCGCCTGCAATGCGGCCACGACCCGCGCATGGTTGATTTGGCCAGGGCCGGGCGGTAAGGCTCCGGTCCAGAGAGAAGGACCGCACCCCATGAAATTCTTTGCCGATACCGCCGAAGTGAAGGACATCCAGGAACTGAATGACTTAGGCCTGCTGGATGGCGTCACCACCAACCCGTCGCTCATCGCCAAGTCCGGCCGCAACTTCAAGGACGTGATCGCCGAGATCTGCGCCATCGTCGAGGGCCCGGTGTCGGCCGAGGTCGTCTCGCTCGATTACGAGGGCATGATGCGTGAGGCTGCCGACCTCCGGCAGATTGCCAACAACGTGACCATCAAGGTGCCGCTGACGCTCGATGGCCTCAAGGCCTGCAAGGCGCTCACCTCCGACGGCTGCATGGTCAATGTCACGCTGTGCTTTTCGGCCATCCAGGCGCTGCTCGCCGCCAAGGCCGGGGCCACCTTCATCTCGCCCTTCATCGGCCGCCTCGACGACATTCACCTCGACGGCACGGAACTCATCGCCGAGATCCGCCAGATCTATGACAATTACGCCTTCGACACGGAGATCCTCGCAGCCTCGGTGCGCACGGCACTGCATGTGAAGCAGGTGGCCCTGATCGGCGCCGACGTCGCCACCTGCCCGCCCTCCGTCATCAAGGGCCTCGTCAGGCACCCCTTGACCGAGAAAGGCATCGAGCAGTTCCTGGCCGATTGGAAGAAGACCGGCCAGACGCTCTGACTCACTCCAGACACATCATGCCCGGTCCAAACACTTGTCCCGGGCATACTTTGTGCGGCCCCGAAAAGGATGCGCGGGTCGAGCCCGCGCATGATGAAGGGGTGGGTACAGTCGGTAAGAATTGAGCACAATGTCCACCATCATCGCTGAATATGACCGCCGCTGCGACGCTGGCCTCATCCGGCCCGATGCAGCGCAGCGCGCCGTTGCTGCGAGGCTCGACGCGCTTGCGGTTGAACTGACGGCACAGGCCCCCGCCTCCGGCCTCCTCGCCCGCTTTAAGAAAGCCCCTACCGCGCCACATGGCCTCTACATCCATGGCGAGGTCGGCCGCGGCAAGACCATGCTGATGGACCTGTTCTACGAGACGGTCGAAGCAGCCTCGAAGCGCCGCGTCCACTTCCACGCCTTCATGCAGGACGTTCACCGGCGCCTGCACGACGCCCGCCAGTCGCATACCCAGGATGCGATTGCCCCCGTGGCCAAGGCACTCGCCAAGGAAGCGCGCCTGCTCTGCCTCGACGAGATGCAGATCACCGACATTGCCGACGCCATGATCATCGGGCGCCTGTTCGAAGGCCTGCTGGCCGCCGACACGGTGATCGTGACCACCTCCAACCTCGCGCCCGACCAGCTTTACCAGAACGGCCTCAACCGCCAGCTCTTCCTGCCCTTCATCGCGCTTATCAGGCAGCGGCTCGACGTCATCTCGCTCGACAGCCCGACGGACTATCGCCTCGGCCGCGTGAAGGCGCATGAGACCTTCCTCACGCCGATCTCGGCCCAGACCGACGCCCGCCTGCAAAACCTGTGGCAGCGCCTCACCGACACCGAGCAGGGCAAGCCCCTCGACATCGATGTGCTGGGCCGCAAGCTGCACGTGCCACAGGCCGCCCATGGCTGCGCCCGCTTCACCTTCGCCGAGCTCTGCGAGCAGCCGCTGGGCCCGCCGGACTACCTGGCGCTGGCCCAGAATTTCCAGATCCTGTTCCTCGAACACATCCCTGAGTTGAATCCGGATCGCCGCAACGAGGCCAGGCGCTTCGTGCTGCTGATCGACACGCTCTATGACGGCAAGGTCAGGCTGGTGGCCACCTCCGTGCAAGCCCCGGAGGGCATTTATCCGGCGGGTGATCACGCCTTCGAATTCGGCAGAACCGTCTCCCGCCTCAAGGAGATGCAATCGGCCTCCTGGTGGGGTAAAAAAATCGTCGAAACTTGACGTTTTGGTCAATTTTCTCCCCCAAAAGGACTAGCCGGGCGACTTGAAGGTGTTAGATATCGGGCCTACACAAACGTCACTCTTGCCGTGCAAAACGACCTGACGGCTTGGCCTTCAAGAAGGAATTCCAAACATGGCTCGGAAGAAAATCGCTCTGATCGGCGGCGGCATGATCGGCGGCACCCTCGCGCATCTCGCAGCCCTCAAGGAACTGGGCGATATCGTCATTTTCGACATCGCCGAGGGCCTGCCCCAGGGAAAGGCACTGGACATTTCCCAGTCCGGCCCGGTTGAGGGCTTCAACGCCAAGCTGACGGGCGCCAATTCCTACGAGGCCATCGCCGGCGCCGACGTCTGCATCGTGACGGCGGGCGTGGCGCGAAAGCCCGGCATGAGCCGTGACGATCTCCTGGGCATCAACCTCAAGGTCATGGCCTCGGTGGGTGCGGGCATCAAGCAGTATGCTCCCAATGCCTTCGTCATCTGCATCACCAACCCGCTCGACGTGATGGTCTGGGCGCTCCAGAAATATTGCGGCCTGCCGCCCCAGAAGGTGGTCGGCATGGCGGGCGTGCTCGACTCCGCGCGCTTCCGCCACTTCCTCGCCGAGGAATTCAATGTCTCCGTCCAGGACGTGACGGCCTTTGTGCTCGGCGGCCACGGCGACACCATGGTGCCCTTGATCCGCTACTCGGCGGTGGCCGGCATTCCGGTGCCGGACCTCATCAAGATGGGCTGGTCCACAAGTGAGAAGATCGACAAGATCGTGCAGCGCACGCGTGATGGCGGTGCCGAAATCGTCGGCCTGCTGAAGACCGGCTCTGCTTACTATGCTCCCGCCACCTCGGCGATCGAGATGGCCGAGAGCTACCTGAAGGACAAGCGCCGACTGCTGCCCGTCGCTGCGCACCTCACCGGCCAGTATGGCGTGAAGGACACCTATGTGGGCGTTCCCGTGGTGATCGGCGCCAATGGCGTCGAACGCATCGCCGAGATCGCACTCAGCGACGAAGACAAGGCAGGCTTCAAGAAGTCGGTCGATGCTGTGCACGGCCTGATGGACGCGGCGAAGGTCATCGCACCGGACCTGGCTTAACCCTCTCGCCTGATTGACGCGCACGTAACGCGAGGAACGCCCAGATGAACATTCATGAATACCAGGCCAAGGAAGTCCTCAGGGGCTTCGGCGTCACCACCGGCAAGGGCATCGCAGCCTTCACCGTCGACGAGGCCGTGAAGGCAGCGGAAACGCTGGGCGGCCCCGTCTGGGTCGTGAAATCGCAGATCCACGCGGGCGGCCGCGGCAAGGGTGGCGGCGTCAAGGTGGTGAAGTCCATCGACGACGTGAAGGCGGAAGCCAAGCGCATGCTCGGCATGACTCTTGTCACGCCGCAGACCGGCCCCGCAGGCAAGCTGGTGCAGCGCCTCTACATCGAGGAAGGCACCGCGATTGCCCGCGAGCTCTATCTCTCGATGCTGGTTGACCGCGAAACCTCGCGCGTTGCCTTCATCGCCTCCACCGAAGGCGGCATGGATATCGAGCAGGTGGCGCATGACACGCCGGAGAAGATCATCTCCGTGCAGGTCGATCCTGCCGCCGGTTACGCGCCTTATGTCGGCCGCCGCATCGCCGCGGCCCTCAAGCTCGAGGGCGACCAGGGCAAGCAGTGCGTGAAGATGATGGGCCAGCTCTACAAGGCCTTCGTCGACAAGGACATGAGCCTGCTCGAGATCAATCCGCTCGTCGTCACCAATGACGGCAAGCTGATCTGCCTCGATGCCAAGGTCGATTTCGACTCCAACGCGCTCGACCGCCACCCCGAGATCAAGGAACTGCGTGACCTTTCGGAAGAAGACCCGAAGGAGATCGAGGCCTCCAAGTTCGATCTCTCCTACGTGGCGCTCGATGGCTCCATCGGCTGCATGGTGAATGGCGCAGGCCTCGCCATGGCCACCATGGACATCATCAAGCTCTATGGCGCCGAGCCCGCCAACTTCCTCGACGTGGGCGGCGGCGCCACCAAGGAAAAGGTGGCAGCGGCCTTCAAGATCATCACCGCCGACCGACGAGTGAAGGGCATCCTCGTCAACATCTTCGGCGGCATCATGAAGTGCGACGTCATCGCCGAGGGCGTCATCGCCGCGGTGAAGGAAGTGGGCCTCAAGGTTCCCCTCGTCGTGCGGCTTGAAGGCACCAACGTGGACCTGGGCAAGAAGATCATCGCTGGGTCCGGGCTCAACGTCATCCCCGCCGACGATCTCGACGATGCTGCGTCCAAGATCGTCAAAGCAGTGAAGGAAGCGGCCTGATGTCCATTCTCGTCAACAAAGCCACCAAGGTCATCTGCCAGGGCATCACCGGCAACAATGGCACCTTCCACACCGAGCAGGCCATTGCCTATGGCACGCAGATGGTGGGCGGCGTCACGCCGGGCAAGGGCGGCGCCATGCATGTGGGCCTCCCCGTCTTCGACACCGTGTGGGATGCGAAGCAGGCCACGGGTGCGGATGCCTCCGTGATCTATGTGCCGCCGCCCTTCGCGGCGGATGCGATCCTCGAAGCGATCGACGCCGGGATCCCGCTCATCGTCTGCATCACGGAGGGCATTCCGGTGATGGACATGGTGAAGGTGAAGCGCGCACTCACGGGCTCGAAGTCGCGCCTCATCGGGCCGAACTGCCCGGGTGTGCTCACCCCCAACGAATGCAAGATCGGCATCATGCCGGGCAATATCTTCAAGAAGGGCTCGGTGGGCATCGTCTCGCGCTCCGGCACGCTCACCTATGAAGCGGTGTTCCAGACCACGCAGGAGGGCTTGGGGCAGACCACGGCCGTGGGCATCGGCGGCGACCCCGTGAAGGGCACCGAGTTCATCGACATGCTGGAGATGTTTTTGGCCGATGACGCGACCGAGTCGATCATCCTGATCGGCGAGATCGGCGGCTCGGCCGAGGAAGACGCAGCCGAGTTCATCGCGAAGTCCAAGAAGAAGAAGCCCATGGCCGGCTTCATCGCCGGCCGTACAGCACCTGCCGGCCGCCGCATGGGCCATGCCGGCGCCATCATCTCCGGTGGCAAGGGCGGGGCCGAATCCAAGATCGACGCCATGAAGCGCGCCGGCATCGCCGTCGCGGATTCGCCTGCTTTGCTGGGCAAGACACTGGTCAAGAAGCTGAAGGGCTGATTGATGCAAAGAGAACCGGTGGCACTCGCCTCCTCGTCCTCTCCCGCAAGGCGGGAGAGGAAGGGGCCCCAAGCGCAGCATGGGGGAGGTGAGGGGCCGCGGGTTCCGAACGCAATTCCCCTCACCTATCCCACCGCTTCCGCGGCGGGCCCCTTTCCTCTCCCGCTTCGCGGGCGAGGACGAGTCACGAGGATCATGGGATGAACAAGACCGATCTCACAACCGCTTTCGAGCAAACCTCCTTCCTCTATGGCGGCAACGCCCAATACATCGAGCAGCTCTACGCCAAGTATCTCGAGAACCCCGCCGCCGTGGACCAGCACTGGCGGCAATTCTTTGCCGGGCTGGAAGACAACGCGGCCCTCGCCAAGCAGCAGGTCGACGGCCCGTCATGGGCCCGCAAGGACTGGCCGAAGGCTGAATCGGGCGAGCTCGTCTCGGCACTCGACGGCAACTGGCCAGTGGTGCCACCGCCCGCCGCCAAGGGCGGCAAGGGTGCGGCACCCGAGGCCAAGGCACCCACCCTTTCGGCGGATGACGTGCGCAAGGCCACGATGGATTCCGTCCGTGCGCTGATGATGATCCGCGCCTACCGCATGCGCGGCCATCTGGCGGCCGACCTTGATCCGTTGAAGCTGGTCGAGCAGGAGAGCCTCCCGGAGCTCGACCCCGCCACCTATGGCTTCACCGCCGAGGACATGGACCGCCCGATCTTCCTCGATCACGTGCTGGGCCTCGAACACGCCACCATCCGCCAGATCACCGACATCCTGAAGCGCACTTATTGCGGCACGCTGGGTGTTGAGTTCATGCATATCTCCGACCCTGAGCAGAAGGCCTGGATCCAGGAGCGCATCGAAGGTGCCGACAAGTCCATCAGCTTCACGCCCAATGGCAAGAAGGCCATCCTCAACAAGCTCATCGAGGGCGAGGGCTTCGAGCAGTTCCTGAACGTCAAGTACACCGGTACCAAGCGCTTCGGCCTCGACGGTGGTGAATCGATGATTCCCGCACTTGAGCAGATCATCAAGCGCGGCGGCCAGATGGGTCTCAAGGAAATCGTGCTCGGCATGGCGCACCGCGGTCGCCTCAACGTGCTGGCCAACGTCCTGTCCAAGCCCTTCTCGGCGATCTTCCACGAATTCAAGGGCGGCTCGTCCACACCTGATGAGGTCGAAGGTTCAGGCGACGTGAAGTATCACCTGGGCTCCTCGTCCGACCGCGTGTTCGACGACAACACCGTCCACCTCTCGCTCACCGCCAATCCGTCCCACCTTGAGATCGTCGATCCCGTGGTGCTCGGCAAGGCGCGCGCCAAGCAGGACCAGCGCCACGACAGGGAACGCACCTCGGTGCTGCCGCTCTTGATCCATGGTGACGCGGCCTTTGCGGGCCAGGGCGTGGTGGCGGAATGCTTCGGCCTTTCAGGGCTTCGCGGCCACCGCTGCGGTGGCTCCATCCACTTCATCATCAACAACCAGATCGGCTTCACGACGGCTCCGCACTTCTCGCGCTCCTCGCCCTACCCCTCCGATGTCGCCAAGATGATCGAGGCGCCGATCTTCCATTGCAACGGCGATGATCCGGAAGCGGTCGTCTATGCCGCGAAGATCGCCATCGAGTTCCGGCAGAAGTTCCACAAGCCGGTCGTCATCGACATGTTCTGCTACCGCCGCTTCGGCCACAACGAGACGGACGAGCCGGCCTTCACCCAGCCGCTGATGTACAAGCGCATCGCCCAGCAGTCCACCGTGGTGCCGCTCTATGGCAAGCGCCTGATCGATGAAGGCGTCATCTCGGAAGCCGAATTCGACGCCATGAAGGCGGCCTATCGCAAGACGCTGGATGACAATTTCACCGTGGCCGAGAACTACAAGGCCAACAAGGCCGACTGGCTCGATGGCCGCTGGGCCGGCCTCAAGGCGGCGCGCGACCATGAGGAACCGCGCAAGGGCGAAACCGGCGTGCCGCTGGCAACACTCAAGGAGATCGGCCTCAAGCTCACACGCGTGCCGAAGACCTTCAAGGTCCACCGCACCATGCAGCGCGTGCTCGATGCGCGCCGCAAGATGATCGAGGAGGGCACCGGGCTCGACTGGGCCATGGGTGAACACCTCGCCTTCGGCTCGCTGCTGCTCGACGGCTTCCCCATCCGCCTTTCGGGGCAGGACGTGCAGCGCGGCACCTTCTCGCAGCGCCACGCCGTGCTCATCGACCAGGATACCGAGAAGCGCTACACGCCGCTCAATCACCTGGTGAAGGACCAGAAGATCAAGATCGACGCCATCAACTCCATGCTCTCGGAAGAGGCGGTTCTTGGCTTCGAATATGGCTACTCGCTGGCCGAACCCAACACGCTCACCATCTGGGAAGCCCAGTTCGGCGACTTCGCCAACGGCGCTCAAGTTGTGTTCGACCAGTTCATCTCGAGCGGCGAGCGCAAGTGGCTGCGCATGTCGGGCCTCACCGTGCTGCTGCCGCATGGCTATGAGGGCCAGGGGCCGGAGCATTCCTCCGCGAGGCTCGAGCGCTATCTGCAGATGTGCGCGGAAGACAACATGCAGGTGGCCAACGTCACCACGCCTGCCAACTACTTCCACATCCTGCGCCGCCAGCTGAAGCGCGACATTCGCAAGCCGCTGGTCATCATGACGCCGAAGTCGCTGCTCCGTCACAAGCGCGCCACCTCGCCGCTTTCCATGATGGATGCCGGCACCACCTTCCACCGCCTGCTGTGGGACGACGCCGAGATGCTGCAGGGCGAGGTGATCAAGCTGAAGCCGGATGACAAGATCCGCCGCGTCATCCTGTGCACCGGCAAGGTCTATTACGATCTTTACGAGGAGCGCGAGAAGCGCGGCCTCACCGACATTTACCTGCTGCGCGTCGAGCAGCTCTACCCCTGGCCGCACAAGGCGCTCATCAACATCCTGTCGCGCTTCAAGGGTGCCGAGTTCGTGTGGTGCCAGGAGGAGCCCTACAACATGGGCGCCTGGAGCTACGTGCAGCCCAACATCGAGCGCGTGCTCGACTTCATCGGCGCGAAACACACGCGGCCCCGCTATGTAGGCCGCGCGGCGTCCGCCTCCACCGCAACCGGTTTGATGAGCCGGCACCTCAAGGAACTGAGAACGTTCCTCGACGAGGCGCTGGGCGAAAACAAGGCTTGAAGGAACAGACAAAGATGGCAAAGGAAATCCGCGTTCCGGCTCTGGGTGAATCGGTCACCGAGGCGACGATTGCGAAGTGGTTCAAGAAGGCCGGCGAGGCGGTGAAGGCCGATGAGCCACTGGTCGAACTCGAAACCGACAAGGTGACGGTGGAAGTCCCCGCCCCCGCCTCCGGCAAGCTCTCCTCCATCTCCGCCGAACCGGGTGTCACGGTGAACGTCGGCGCCCTGCTCGGCATGATCGAGGAAGGTGCTGCAGGCTCCGCCCCCGCCAAGGCAGCCGAAGCGCCGAAGAAGGCCGAAGCGCCTGCAAAGGCCGCCGAGCAGACGCTGTCGCCCGCCGTCCGCAAGATGGTGGAAGAAAACAAGATCGACACCGCTGCCGTTGCCGGCACCGGCAAGGACGGCCGCCTCACCAAGGGCGACGTGATCGCGCATCTTGAAAAGCCGGCAGCAGAGGCCAAGCCGCTGGTGATCCCCGCAGCTGCGGCACCTGCCGCACGCGCCCCGTCTGATGCCTCGCGCGAAGAGCGCGTGAAGATGTCGAGGCTCCGCCTCACCATCGCACGCCGCCTCAAGGATGCGCAGAACACCGCCGCCATGCTCACCACCTTCAACGAGGTGGACATGACGGCGACCATGGCGCTGAGGAACCAGTACAAGGACATTTTCGAGAAGAAGCACGGCGTGAAGCTCGGCTTCATGAGCTTCTTCGTGAAGGCCTGCATCCAGGCGCTGAAGGAAATTCCGGCGGTCAATGCCGAGATCGACGGCGACGACATCGTCTACAAGAACTTCTACAACATCGGCGTGGCGGTCGGTACCGAGAAGGGCCTCGTCGTGCCCGTGCTGCGCGATGCCGACATGCTGTCCTTCGCAGGCATCGAAAAGACCATCTCGGAATATGGCAAGCGCGCGCGTGACGGCAACCTGCAGATCGCCGACATGCAGGGCGGCACCTTCACCATCTCGAATGGTGGTGTGTATGGTTCGCTGATGTCGACGCCCATCCTCAACGCACCGCAGTCCGGCATCCTCGGCATGCACAAGATCCAGGAGCGCCCGGTGGCCATCAACGGCCAGGTGGTGATCCGCCCGATGATGTATCTGGCGCTGTCCTATGACCACCGCATCGTCGACGGCAAGGAAGCCGTCACCTTCCTGGTGCGCGTGAAGGAAAATCTCGAAGACCCGCAGCGCACGATTCTCGACCTTTAATCTCACGATGGCCGGGCCTGACCCGGCCATCCCTTTGGGCACGATGACACAATGACCAACATCGCCATCGTCACCGGCGGCAGCCGCGGCATCGGCAGGGCCGCAGCCCTCAAACTCGGCGCTGCGGGCTACACCGTCGTCGTCAACTACACGTCGAACGCCGCCGCAGCCGACGCGGTGGTGAAGGCCATCACGTCCAAGGGTGGCAAGGCCGTCGCCGTCAAGGGCGACGTGGCCAAGGAGGCCGATATCCTCGCCCTCTTCGCCGCGGCCGACAAGCTGGGCACCTTGAAGGTGCTGGTCAACAACGCCGGCGTCATGGACCAGCAGAACCGCCTGGACGAGATGACGAGCGCGCGCATCCGCCGCATCCTCGACATCAACACCTTCGGTTCGATCATCTGCGCCCGCGAGGCGGTGAAGCGCATGTCGACGAAGCATGGCGGCACCGGCGGCTCCATCGTCAACATGTCATCCGCCGCCGCCTATCACGGTGCCCCGGGCCTCGGCGTCGAATACGGCGCCTCAAAGGGTGCCATCGACGTGCTCACCATCGGGCTTGGTCGCGAGGTTGCCGCCGAAGGCGTGCGCGTCAACGCGCTGCGCCCCGGCATCATCGATACCGAAATCCACGACAGCTCGGGCATCCCCGGCCGCGTCAAGATGATGCGTGACGCGATCCCCATGAAGCGCGAAGGCACGGCCGACGAAGTGGCGGATGCCATCATGTGGCTGTGCTCGGATCAATCCTCCTATGTCACCGGCGCCATCATCCCCGTCGCCGGCGGGCGCTGCTAACAGGAACAGAACCATGGCGAACCAGTTCGACGTCACCATCATCGGCACCGGCCCCGGCGGCTATGTCTGCGCCATTCGCGCGGCCCAGCTCGGGCTCAAGGTCGCGGTGGTGGAGAAGCGCGCCACCCATGGCGGCACCTGTTTGAACGTCGGCTGCATCCCCTCCAAGGCGCTGCTGCACGCTTCCGAACTCTATGCCGAATCGAAACATGCCTTCGCCAAGATGGGCATCAAGGCGGAAACCTCGATCGACTTCCCGAAGATGATGGGCTTCAAGCAGGAAGCCATCGACGGCAACACCAAGGGCATCGACTTCCTGCTGAAGAAGAACAAGGTCACCGTCTTCCACGGGACGGGCAAGATCGCCGGGCCGGGCAAGGTCACCGTGGGCAACGACACGCTCGAGACCAAGTCCATCATCATCGCCACGGGTTCCGATGTCGCGAAGCTCAAGGGCATCGACGTCGACGAGAAGCAGATCGTCTCATCGACCGGTGCCCTCGTGCTGGAGAAGATTCCCGCCTCGCTGGCCGTCGTCGGCGCGGGCGTCATCGGCCTCGAGTTGGGTTCCGTCTATGCGCGCCTTGGCGCCAAAGTCACGGTGATCGAATATCTCGACCGCATCCTGCCGGGCATGGACCTCGACGTCGCCAAGAACTTCCAGCGCATCCTGCAGAAGCAGGGCTTCGCCTTCCGCCTGTCCTCCAAGGTCACGGTTGCTGTAAGGTCAAAGGACAAGGTCACCCTCACGGTGGAACCCGCAGCAGGCGGCACGCCTGAAACAATCGAGGCCGAAGTGGTGCTCGTCGCCGTTGGCCGCACGCCCTACACCGAGGGCCTGGGCCTCGACGCCGCAGGCGTGAAGCTCGACAACCGTGGCCGTGTCGAGGTGGACGACCACTTCCAGACCAATGTGCCGGGCATCTATGCCATCGGCGACGTCATCCGCGGCCCCATGCTGGCCCACAAGGCGGAAGACGAAGGCATCGCACTCGCCGAAATTCTCGCCGGCCAGGCGGGCCATGTGAACTACGGCGTCATCCCCGGCGTCGTCTACACCAGCCCGGAAGTCGCCGCTGTCGGCAAGACGGAAGAGGAGCTGAAGGCCGAAGGTGTTGACTACAAGGCCGGCAAGTTCCTGTTCCTCGCCAATGGCCGCGCCAAGGCCAACCAGACGACCGATGGCTTCGTGAAGGTGCTGGCCGATGCCAAGACCGACCGCGTGCTGGGCGTCCACATCGTCGGCCCGATGGCGGGCGAGTTGATCCACGAGGCCGCCGTGCTGATGGAGTTTGGCGGCAGTGCCGAAGACCTCGCCCGCACCTGCCACGCGCACCCGACATTGTCAGAAGCCGTGAAGGAAGCGGCCATGGCGGTGGCGGGACGGGCCATTCATTCGTAGGGCGCGCAACACTGCCGACAAGTCATCATGGCCGGGCTTGACCCGGCCATCCTTTTTCGCGGTCGCCAGAGAGGATCGCCGGGTCAAGCCCGGCGATGATGAATGTGGGAGGATGTGAGCGGCTCACAGCCCCGTCGTTGGCCGCGGATTCGTCCCGTCGAAGAACCGCGTGTATCGGAACGGTGAAGGGTCCACACAGGGGCTTTCACCCGTCACCATCTCCGCCATCAGCTTTCCCGCGCCCGGCCCAAGGCCAAAGCCGTGGCCTGAGAAGCCGGTGCACAGATGGAAGCCCGGCAGCTTCTCCACTTTTGAAATGATCGGCACTGCATCCGGCGTGGCATCGATGCAGCCTGCCCAGCGTTCGGCGATCTTCATCGGCCTGAACGCAGGGAAATAGTCCTTCAGCTGCGCCGCGGCGGTATCGAGAATGTCAGCGATGGGCTCGGGGTCGAGGATACGCACCTTCTCGAAGGGCGAGACCTCGTCGAGCGCCCAGCGCCGCTTGAGGCTGGCCTCCTCGATGAAGCGCTTGCCGAGCCGCAAGCGCAGGCCCTTCCGATCCAGCATCAGCGCGGGCAGGAATTGGCGGAACAGCCGGAACGAGTCCGGCACGATATCGGCAACCGAGAAATGATTGTGCGCGATGGTGAAGCCGCCATCCATCCGCTTGCGGATGGCAAAGCCACCACCGGAGGACGTGCGCGTCAGCCCCGTGTCGATGGGCTCGGTGCGCATCACCGAGTTGACGACGGAAAGCTGCGGCAGCGCGATGCCGAGGTTGCCGCAGAAGCGGCGCGACCACGCACCCCCTGCCAGCACCACCGTGTCGCAGGCGATTGAACCCCTCTCGGTGACCACGGCGGAGATGCGCCCACCCTTCGTCTCCAGCCCGCGCACGGCGCAGTTGGTGAAGACCTTGCCGCCCTTGGCGCGCAGCGCCTCGGCCATCAGCGGCACGGCAACGAAGGGCTCGGCCCGGCCATCGTTGGGCGTATAAAGCGCGCCCTTCCAGGGCCTGGTGCAGCCGGGCAGCAGTTCATTCGCTTCTGCCGCCCCGATCATGCGCGTCGCGAGTCCGGCAGGTTTCGCATTCTTTTCGAACCAGTTGCCCTTCTGCGCCAGCTGCTCGTCGGTTTCACAGAGATAGAGGATGCCGCAGCGGGTGAAGCCTGTGTTGCCCTCGACGCGCGTATCCATGCCGTCCCACAGCCCCATGGACACCTGGATCAGCGGAATCTCGCGGGCATCGCGGCCCATCTGGCGGCACCAGCCCCAGTTGCGGCTGGATTGCTCGGCAGCGATCTCGCCCTTTTCCAGCAGAACCACGTCGAGCCCCCGTTCGGCGAGTTCAAGTGCGGTGGTAACGCCAGCAACACCGCCGCCGATCACACAAACGGCGGCCTGTTTGGGGAGTTGGGTGTCGGGGTGAACGATCTTGATCTTTGGCATGGCCAAAAACTAGCCCGGCCACATTCGGACTTCCACCCTCACGCGCGCGGGTGTGCCTTGCGGTACTGTGCCAGCAGGTGCGCGCGGTTGACTTCGGTATAGATCTGGGTGGTGGACAGGCTGGCATGGCCCAGCAGTTCCTGGATCACCCGCAGGTCGGCGCCATTGGCGAGAAGATGCGTGGCAAACGAGTGGCGCAGCGCATGCGGTGTGGCCGTCTCGGGCAGGCCCAGCGCGCCGCGCAACCGGGCGATCAGCAACTGGATGTTGCGCGCATTCAGCGGCCCGCCCTTCACGCCCCGGAACATCGGCTCTCGCGGCTTGAGGGCGAAGGGACAGAGATCGCGGTAGAGCGCGATGGCATCGCGTGCCACCTGCAGCAGCGGCACGAGGCGGGTCTTGTTGCCCTTGCCGGTAATGCTCAAGGTCGTCGCCTCGGCTTGCGCCGTGGTGAGGCTCAGCGCCTCCGAGATGCGAAGCCCGCAGGCATAGAGCAGCGTCAGCACCGCCTGGTCGCGGGCCAGCACCCAACGCGGGGTTTCATCGGTGGCCAGCGCATCGGCCTTCGCCACTTGCCGCGCCTTTTCGGGCGACAGCGGTTTCGGCACCGCATGCGGCAATTTAGGAGATCTCAGCGCGGAGAGTGCCGGGTTGCGGAACAGCCCCTTCTTCTCGGCATGACGATAGAAGGAACGCAGGCTCGAGAGCTGGCGTGCCAGCGTGCGGCTTTCCACGCCCTGCATCCGCCGCCGGGCGAGAAAGGCGCGGAAGTCGGAGACGGTGAGCTCCGCCAGATCGCGGTTTCCCGGCGCGCCACCCAGATGATCGCCCATGAATTGCGCGAACTGCCGTAAGTCCCGCGCATAGGCCTCCAGCGTCTTCCCCGACATGCGCCGCTCGGACTTGAGGCTCGTGAGCCAGCCCTGCGCGGCGGCAAGCGCATCGGGGCTCAGGCTGGTGGCGAAGTCGGACATGGGGCGGAAGGGTAGCGGATCAAATCTTAAGAACCGTCAACCGGAACTTCCCGTCCCTCATCATGCCCGGGCCCGACCCGGGCATCCTTTGCGGGCGCCGGCACAGAGGATCGTCGAGACAAGCCCGGCGATGATGGCTTGGGAAGAGCCGCATCAGCCCTCGATCAGCGGCGCACTCGGGCTCGCATGTTTCGGCATATGACCCATCAGCCGCGGGTCGGGGTGGACCTCCACCATCACGGCATAGGGCCGGAAGCCCGAACGCTGGTAGAAGGCAAGCGCCGAGGGGTGGTCGAAGTGGCAGGTGTGCAGCCACAGCCGCGAGATCGGTGCGGCCCAGGCCCGCGTGAGTGCCTCGTTCATCAGGTAGCGGCCCGCACCACCGCCCACGGCGGTTGGTACCACGCCGAAGAACGACAGCTCGCACTGCCCTTCTTCGCGGAAATCAAGTTCGAGGAGGCCGATGTCCCGGCCCTCCTTCACCAGTGCGAAGCAGAAGACGTTCGGATCGCCGATGATGCTGCTCAGCGTCTCCTCGGGGATGATCAGCCGCGAGAACCACATGATGTCCTGCCCGATGGCGCGGAACAGGCCGCGAAAGCGTTCAGTGTCGCCAGCGCCCATGCGTTCGAGCGTGAAGCCGGCCTCATGTGCGGGGCGCAGCGCAGGCTTTGCGTGCATCTCGAGGCAGGTCACCACATTGGCCAGGTGGGCGGGCGGCAGCGGGTGGTAGCCGACGGGAAGCGGTGTCTCGTGCATCATGATGGCGCGATGTCTAGCGCCGCGCCGTCAGCGCCGCAACCGCTTGACGTTCGCCTTCACGCGCTTGGCAGAGGGGCCAAGGGCTGCCTGCATCAGGCGGTCGGCTCCGCCCGCGGCCCAGGGTGCGGCCATCATCATGAAGAGTTCGGTCTGCACCGCAAAGCAGGTCTCGGCAAAGGCCATCTGCTTCTCGACAACCATCTTGGTCGCCTCGGCGTTGGAGGCGGCGGTCGGGTTCAGCATGCCCCACCACAGCCCGGGCATGCGCCGCGCGATCACCTCGGCGGAGGAGATCCCCATGTCGAAGGCCGAATGCCGCTTTGCCATGCCGTGAACTCCCATAGTCGAGTAGTAGAAACAGAATGGCGGCCCCGGTGTTCCGGGGCCGCCCGCTTTTGCCGCAGCTTGTTCAGCGCATCGTCGGGATCGAGAACTGCGCGCCTTCCTTGATGCCGGAAGGCCAGCGCGCCGTCACCGTCTTGGTCTTGGTGTAGAAGCGCACCGAGTCAGGTCCATGCTGGTTCAGGTCGCCGAAGGCCGAGCGCTTCCAGCCGCCGAAGGTGTGATAGGCCAGCGGCACCGGAATCGGCACGTTGATTCCCACCATGCCGATCTGGCAGCGCGAGGCGAAGTCGCGCGCGGTATCGCCGTCGCGCGTGAAGATCGCGGTACCGTTGCCATATTCATGGTCGTTCACCAGCTTCAGGCCTTCGTCATAGGTCTTGGCGCGCACGACCGAGAGCACGGGGCCGAAGATCTCTTCCTTGTAGATCTTCATGTCCTTTGTCACGTTGTCGAACAGCGTGCCGCCGAGGAAATATCCATTCTCGTAGCCCTGCATCTTGAAGCCGCGGCCATCAACCTTCAGCGTGGCGCCTTCCTTGATGCCCTGGTCGATGTAACCGACAACGCGGTCCATCGCCTGCTTCGTTACCAGCGGGCCATAGTCGGCCTCGCGGTCGGTGGAGAGCCCCACCTTGAGCTGCTCGACGCGCGGCATGAGCTTTGCGACCAGCGCATCGGCCGTCGCCTCGCCCACGGGCACCGCGACCGAGATCGCCATGCAGCGCTCGCCAGCCGAGCCGTAGCCCGCACCGATCAGCGCATCCACCGCCTTGTCCATGTCGGCGTCGGGCATGATCAGCATGTGGTTCTTGGCACCGCCGAAGCATTGCGCGCGCTTGGCCGCGTTGGTGGCACGCGAATAGACGTAATGCGCAATCGGCGTCGAGCCGACGAAGCCTACCGCCGCGATGTCCGGATCATCGAGGATGCCGTCGACGGCTTCCTTGTCGCCGTTCACCACGTTGAAGATGCCGGCGGGAAGCCCCGCCTCGAGGAACAGCTCGGCGAGCCGCATCGGACAGGACGGGTCACGCTCCGAGGGCTTGAGGATGAAGGCATTGCCGCAGGCAATCGCCGGTGCGGCCTTCCACAGCGGGATCATGGCCGGGAAGTTGAACGGCGTGATGCCCGCCGCGATGCCCAGCGGCTGGCGCATCGAATACATGTCGATGCCGGGGCCGGCGCCATCGGTGTAATCGCCTTTCAGGAGATGCGGGATGCCGCAGGCGAATTCGACGACCTCGACGCCGCGCTGCAGGTCGCCCAGCGCGTCCGGGATGGTCTTGCCATGCTCCATGGAAATCAGCGTGGCGACCTCCTCGGCATGGATGCGGGCGAGTTCGAGGAAGCGCATCATCACGCGGGCGCGGACCTGCGGGTTCTTGGCGGCCCACTCCGGCTGTGCGGCCTTGGCGTTTTCCACCGCGGCGCGGAGTTCGGCGGGCGATGCCAGCGCCACCCGGGCCTGAACTTCGCCGGTATTGGGGTTGAACACGTCGGCGGAACGGCCAGACGTGCCCTTCACATGCTTGCCGCCGATGAAATGTCCGATTTCCTTGACCATGAGGCCATCCTCCAAACGAAACTGAAACGGTGGCGCAACCTAGAAGCCCCCCGCCACCCCGGCAAGGGTCAGCCCCGCCAGCCCGTTAAGGCCAGGCCTCCCGCGCCCGCGCAGAGCCATGCAGGAGCAGCATGAATCAATTATTAGAGTCCATCGCACTGCAACACATTCTTAACTTCGTCTGTAGAAATTAAGGTCGGCAGGAACGACCGCCGATGCAACGCCACCTGCAGAAGTACCGCATCCGCGGGCTCTGGCGGCTCGAGACCGAGGCCTTCCGCCGTCACTTGCTGCGGCTCGATTCCGAGACCCGCCGACGGCCTTGTCCATCCTTGGCGAAGCCATGCACGGCACCAGCGATTTCGTGACGGCGGTGTTCGACTGGTCGCCTATCGGGCAATCGCCACGGCCGGAACCCAGGCGTATCCGTCATCATCGAGGATGACGCATTCGCGAAGCCCGTGTGGCTTGTCGATGCTGCCTGCCAGAACCGTGAATCCCAGTTCGCGCGCCTTCGCCTCGGCCACGTCCGGGTCACAGCCATAGAGCCGGAGCTCGACACCAGCACCCCGCGCCTCCAGCCCCGCCACGATGCCGGAAAGCGCATTGTCGCGATAGGCATGGTCGGCATGGAACATGAAGTCCTGCCCGTTCCAGCGCAGGGCGGCAAAATCCGCATCGTCATAGAAGCTGGTAGCGCCCAGAACCTCGGTTGCGAAGGTCACGGCGCGCGGCACGTCGGTCACCAGCAGGTTGAAGCCGAGGCCCCTGAGGGCGCGGCCATAATCTTCGGCGGAAACAGGTGGCGTCTTGTCGGGTTCTCGCTTCTTCATGAAGCGATGTGAACATGTGCACGCTCGGCGTGCAAGTTCCACATTACGGCACAGGCAGGAATCCGCTTTGGGTCGGCAATGCCATGGCGCTTCATGGCGATGAGGAAGACCACCGCCGCATCGGCGACCGCTTCAGACAGGTCCGCCGCGGGCAGACCCTCCTCCAGCAGTTCCATCAGGTGCAACGCCGCGGCGTCGCTGAGTTCGGCCGCCTCACTGGCCGTGAGCTCCGTTGCCGCCTGCCAGCTCTGGGCCAGGTCGGCATCGTCCATTTCGGCGACGAGCTGCGGGCCGATGGTGAAGGCCAGGCGCCCGGCCGCCGAACGATAGCCGGGGGAGACGAGAGTGAACGAGACATCGGAAGCCATGCAACACCTCACACAACAGACTTGTGGACCAGCATGCGCCCAAGCCTTTGCGGGATGGTTAACGCCCCTTGAGCGAGGCTTGCTGCATTTTAGGGAAGTGCGCGACTTGCGGGGCGGGCGTCGCGTCGTCTCCCGCATCCATCATGCCCGGGCCAAACACTTCGTCCCGGCCATCCTCTTTGGTGGCCACGCAAAGGATGCCCGGGTCAAGCCCGGCGATGATGAGCTTGGGCTTTGCGTTCAACGCGTTTCATAGGCCATCGTCCTCCACGCCGCCTGATACTCAGCGAGCCCGGCAATCTCCGCAGCCTTCACCTCCGCCATCCTGATGGCGATGCTCGGCAGCCTGCCATCCTCGATCATGGCCAGTGCTGCCGCACCCGCCGTCGTGCCGTCACGCAATGCCGAGGCCTTCACCTTCTGTGCGGGCCTCAGCGCGGCCAGCACGGCGAGCAGCACCGGGTTCTGCGAGAACGGTCCGTCGACGATGATGTCGTCCTTAGAGGTGATCGCGTCCAGCTGCTCCGATACCATCTGCGCACAGTAAAGTGCGGCGAGCGAGGCACGCTCCTCTGCGCTCTCGGCCGCAGGCCCCTTCACGTAACCCTTGCCGAGTGACGCTGGCACCGGTCCGCTGGTCATGGTGAAGGACGGCACCGCGAAGGTCCGGCGCTGCACCAGGTCCTGCACACAGGCCAGGCTCGCGGCCTCGGCAGGTGCGCCATTGGCCACCGCCGCAAACTCCATGCCGCCGAAAAAGCGGCTGCAGCACACGTTGCGGCCCAG
>NZ_JBAXGR010000058.1:0-24156 GCF_037139295.1 Aestuariivirga sp. | reverse complement strand
TCGTCGACCGCCTCGGCGGGCAGGGCAGCATGGCCGAGGAAATCGAGGCGGTGCTCGCCGACGCGCGTGAGCTCGTTGAGCAGAAGGACTATCAGCACGCCGCCCAGTTGTTCGCGCAGCTCCTGCAGGTGGACCGCGAGAATGCCGGCGCCATCGCCGGCCTCGTGCGCTGCGAGATCGCTATGGGCGACCTCGAGAATGCGCAGAAGACGCTGGCCCTCGTGCCGCCCGCCAAGGCAAATGACCCTGAAGTGCTGAGCGTCAAGGCGCAGCTCGAGCTCGCGTTGAACCCGGTCGACGTTTCCGAGATCGGCACGCTGAAGGCGCAGGTCGAGAAGAACCCGGATGATTTCCAGGCGCGGCTCGATCTCGCCGTGCTGCTCAATGGCGCCAATGAGCGCGAGGCGGCGACCGACCAACTGATCTACATCATCAGGAAGATGCGCGCGTGGAACGACGAGGCAGCGCGCAAGCAGCTCGTCAAGTTCTTCGAGGCCTGGGGACCGAAGGACGAGTTCACAGTGGCAGGCCGCCGCAAGCTCTCCTCGGTGCTGTTCGTATAATGGCCCTCTTCGATCGCTATCGCCGCCCGGAAGATCTGGCCCAGCGCATTCCGGTGTTTCCGCTGGCCGGTGCGCTGCTGCTGCCGCGCGCCGACCTGCCGCTCAACATCTTCGAGCCGCGCTATCTGGAGATGATCGACCATGCCCTGTCGAGCGACCGGCTGATCGGCATGATCCAGCCTGCCGCCGGTGACGAGGCATCGGATGCGCCCGACCTGATGAAGGTCGGCTGTGTGGGCCGCATCACGGCGTGGTCGGAAACGCCCGATGACCGGATGATGATCACGCTGACCGGTGTTAGCCGCTTCCAGATCGTGGATGAACTCGACGTCGATACGCCGTTCCGCCAGGTGATCGCCAATTATCATCCCTTCGCCGCCGATCTCGCCATGGGTGCGGGTGCGGCAGAGGTGAACCGGCCAGCCCTGCTCAAGGTGTTCCGCGACTATCTCGATGCCAACAACATGAGTGCGGACTGGAAGGAAGTGGACTCGGCGCCGACCGAGGTGCTGGTCAACACGCTGTCGCTGCTCGCACCCTATCCGCCGCAAGAGAAGCAGGCATTGCTCGAGGCCCCCGATCTCAAGACCAGGGCCGACGTGCTTGTGGCCTTGACCGAGGTGGCGCTGGGCAAGATGGGCAAGGGCGCCAAGCCGCGCCTGCAGTAGGAGTTGACGATGTCCGACATCCGCACCGACCCGCGCCTTCTCGAACTGCTCGTCTGCCCGGTCACCAAGACCAGGCTGCAGTATGATGCCGAGAAGCAGGAACTGATTTCGCGTGCGGCGGGCCTTGCCTATCCGATCCGCGATGGCATTCCGATCATGCTCCCCGACGAGGCCCGCGAGATCAACCGTGAGTGAGCCCTGGCCGGAAGAGCTGCGGCTTGCCGCGGGCGGCAGCGAGCTGCATGTGCGTTTCGATACGGGTGAGCAGGTTGCACTGCCTGCGGAATATCTGCGCGTCGAAAGTCCGAGTGCCGAGGTGAAGGGCCATGGCCCCGGCCAGGAGCAACTGGTGTGGGGCAAGCGCAACGTGAAGATCAGCCGGCTGGAGCCGGTGGGCAGCTATGCGGTGCGCATCATTTTCGATGATGGCCATTCGACGGGGCTCTTCACCTGGCCCTATCTGCTCAAGCTGGGCCGCGAGCAGGAGACGATCTGGACCGCCTATCTCGAGAAGATTTCTGCCGCGGGCTTCCGCCGCTAGACCTTCTCGCCGCGCAGCAGTCGCGGCAGGTTGCCGGAAATGCCGGCGGCTTCCGAAACGAACATCGACTTCATTCCGCCCATGCGATTGACGGCCAGGAGGCCCGCGCGGCGCAGCAGCGTGAGCACCGGGTTGGTGTTGGCGAAGAGGCGGTTCATGCCGTCCATCATGGCGCCCGTCGCCACCGTGTCAAAGCGGCGCCACTGGGTATAACGGTCAAGCACCGCCTCGCTGCCGATGTCGAGGCCGAGTGCGGCGGCATCATGGATGCAGTCGGCAAGGGCCGCCACATCGCGGAGGCCCAAGTTGAAGCCCAGGCCTGCGAGCGGGTGCAGCACATGCGCGGCATCTCCCACGAGGGCCAGGCGCGGGCCGGTGAAGGTTTCGGCGAGATACATGGCGAGCGGATAACCATGGCGGCCGGAGATCAGCTTCACCTCGCCCAGGTGGTCGCCGAAGCGCAGCTTCAGTTCCTGTCCGAATTCGTCCATCGGCAGCGCCAGCATGCGTTGTGCGGCCTCGGTGCGCTCCGACCAGACGAGCGACGAGCGGTTGCCCGGCAGCGGCAGGATGGCGAAGGGGCCTGACGGCGTGAAGTGTTCCTCGGCACGGCCATTGTGCGGCAGTTCATGCTCCACCGTGGCGACGAGCCCCATCTGGTCATAGGGCCAGCCGACGAGCTTGATGCCCGCTGCCTCGCGCGCCGGCGAGTTGCGGCCGTCGGCGGCGACGATGAGCGAGGCCTTCAGCGTGGTGCCGTCTGCCAGCGTCACGGCGGCAAGGCCGGGGCCGAAATGGTAGTGCTCCACCGCCTGGCCGACGCAGAAGCGGATGTGAGGTGACGTCTGCGCGGCCTCCAGCATGGCGCCATAAAGAAAGCGGTTCTCGATCATGTGGGAGGAGGGGCCGCCCTTCATGTCGTCGGCATCGAACTGCAGCAGCACGGGCCGCGCGCCGCCGGGAACGGCGCTGTCGGTGACGATGATCTCGGCCATGGGCTGGGCGTGGTGGGCCACTGTCTCCCAGATGCCGAGCGACTCGAACATGCGGCGCGCCGCGGCGGTGATGGCGGAGGCGCGGCCGTCGAAGGCATTGGTGGAGAAGGCGCGCGGATCCTTGAGGTCAACGACCACGACGTCGAGCGGGCGCTTCACATGGCGGCCGCCGAGGGCCAGGGCCGCCGCGAGGCCGTTCAGTGCGGCGCCAATGACGATGATGTCGTGGGGCTTTATCATGGAACCTGTTTCGCCGGTTTGCGGATGGAAATACAAGGTGGTTCTCCGTCGCGGATCACTGCCTGAATATTATGCAGATAAACATGTCACGTCACGACGTGCCAGTTTTTTGATCAGCACCTCTCGGGTGTCACTCAAATTTCACCACGCGAATCAAGCGTTTAGCTGCAGTGCACAACTGGCATGAAACTTGAGATGTACCTGTCACACAAAAACGGGGAGCACGCATGAAATTCATAATTGCAGTGATCAAGCCTTTCAAGCTTGATGAGGTGCGGGAGGCTCTCGGCGCCTTGGGCATCCAGGGCATTACGGTGACGGAGGTGCGCGGCCATGGCCGCCAGCGCGGCCACACCGAATTCTACCGCGGTGCGGAGTACACCGTGAGCTTCGTTCCCAAGGTGAAGCTCGAACTCGCGGTGGATGAGCACATGGCCGACAAGGTGATCGAAGCCATCCAGACCACCGGCCAGACCGGCCAGATCGGCGACGGCAAGATCTTCGTCCTGCCACTCGAGCAGGCGGTCCGCATCCGCACCGGCGAGTCCGGTACTGCGGCACTCTAATCACAGCTTCAGGGAGCAGTTTCCGATGATTTCTCAGACTTTCAAGAGGCTGGCGCTCGTTGCGGCAGGGCTTGGCCTGACACCACTTTTCGTTTCAGCCGCCGAGGCCGCCGCCACCGTCAACAAGGGTGACACCACCTGGATGCTGGTCGCCACCTGCATGGTGGTGCTGATGACGATTCCGGGTCTTGCCCTGTTCTACGGCGGCCTGGTGCGCTCCAAGAACATCCTGTCCGTGCTGATGCAGGTGCTGACGATCTTCTCGATCATCGCCATCCTGTGGGTGATCTACGGCTACTCGGCAGCCTTCACCGGCAATGCCAGCGCCGCGCTAAACCCGTTCTTCGGCGGATTGGGCAAGCTGATGCTCGCAGGTGTCACTCCGGCCAGCGAGATCGGCACCTTCTCCAAGGAAACCAACATTCCGGAACTGGCCTTCGTCATCTTCCAGATGACGTTTGCCTGCATCACGCCGGCGCTCATCATCGGTGCCTTCGCCGAGCGCATGAAGTTCTCCGCCGTGTTGCTGTTCATGGTGCTCTGGTTCACCTTCGCCTATCTGCCCATGGCGCACATGGTGTGGTTCTGGGCCGGTCCCGACGCCTACACGCTGTCGGCTAACAACCTGCCGCTCATCTCCTCGATCGTCGGCGCCGACAAGGCCAAGCAATTGCTCGACGCGCTGGCGGCAGCCACCTCGGATGATGCAAAGGCAGCGGTGCTCGGCGAATACGGTGCGCTGGTCAACGCCACCAACGGCTACCTGTTCAACCTTGGCGCCCTCGACTTCGCGGGCGGCACGGTGGTGCACATCAATGCCGGCGTGGCCGGCCTCGTCTGCGCATTGTTCCTCGGAAAGCGCGTAGGCTATGGCCGCGACCCGATCACCCCGCACAACCTGACCTTCGTGCTCACCGGTGTCGGCCTGCTGCTGTTCGGCTGGTATGGCTTCAATGCTGGCTCGAGCCTTGAGGCCAATGGCCTGACGGCGCTGATCATCCTCAACTCCACCATCGCGGCGGCCGCAGCGGCCCTGGCCTGGACGGGCGGTGAGTGGATCTTCCGCGGTCACCCCAGCCTGCTGGGCGGTGCTTCAGGCGCGGTTGCGGGTCTTGTCGCCATCACCCCGGCCTGCGGCTTCGTGGGCCCCGGCGCCGCGATCCTCATCGGCCTCGCGGCGGGCTTCGTCTGCCTCTGGGCGGTGGTCGTGCTCAAGTCCAAGTTCGGCTACGACGACTCGCTCGATGTGTTCGGCGTCCACGGCGTCGGCGGCATCCTGGGTGCACTGCTGACCGGGGTGTTCGTCAACCCGGCGCTGGGTGGCACGGGCGTTACTGATTACCTTGCGGCCGGCACCACGGTTGCAACCGCCGCCTATTCGTTCAGCGGTCAGATGTATGCGCAGCTTATGGCCGTGATCATCGCCATCGTCTGGACCTCCGTCGTCTCCGTCATCGCGCTGGTGATCTGCAAGGCGGTGTTCGGACTTCGCGTCAAGGAACAGGAAGAGCGCGAGGGCCTCGACCTCGTCGACCACGGCGAACGCGCCTACAACTGACCCGCCGCTCGATCGGCTGTCCGGAACCCGGCGGGGCCAAGCCCCGCCGGGTTTCTTCTTGCCCGGCTTAAACCGGGCCTTAACCACGGCCCGGCCAGAATAGGCTTAACCATGTGTTAGGGCCGGCGGAGTGTCTCCCCGGTGGAGGCTTAGTAATGGCGTACCAACCGTCCTACGACACCGATGACAGTGCGGTCCCCGCAGCCGTACGGATCTTCTTCAAGCGTCGCCTGTTCGAGGTGGCGGGTGTCGTGCTGTTTCTCGCACTCATCGCCGCCAGCCTGTCGCTGGCATCCTGGTCGGTTGACGATCCGTCGCTGAACCATGCGCTGGACCGTGCGGCGCGCAACTGGCTGGGTTATCCCGGTGCCGTGATCGCCGATGAGCTGATGCAGTTCTTCGGCCTGGGCGTTCTGGTCCTGCTGGCGATCCCGATGCGCTGGGCCGTGGGCTTCCTCGCCCATGAGGGTCTGCCACGCCCGCTGCGCCAGTCCTTCGCGTGGGTCTGCTGCAGCCTCGCGGCCAGTGCCACGCTGTCCGCGCTTCCCGTGCCTTCGAACTGGTCACTGACCTCAAGCCTCGGCGGAAACGCCGGTGACGTCATCCACAACCTGCTGATGATGGCGCTGTCGATCGCCATCACCGGCTGGATCCCGACGCTCGCAACCGGCCTCGTCATGCTGGCGATCACCGTGTTCTTCGGGCTTCGGGCCCTTGGCGTGAGCCGGGCGGCCGCCGTGCAGCAGGCCGCCGCAGCCCCCAGCCGCAGCCGCAAGGCGTTGCGCGCCACGGGTGCGGGCTTTGGCGTGACATTCCGTTATGTCCGTGAACTCTGGTCGCGCTGGCGTGAGCTGCGCCGCGCGGAAGCCCAGTTCGAGCAGCAGGGCGATGAGGATGACATCATCCGACGGCTGGCGCCGCAGGTAGAATCACCACGCCGCGGTGGCCACCAGTCGGCGCGCATCGAGCCCGTGTTCTCGGCCCGACGTGCCGCGCCGCCCCTCGAGGAGGACATCGGCGAGGCGGAGGAATACGCTGAAGAGGAGACCTACGAGGAGGAGGACGGCTACGAGGCCGAGCCCGCCTACGAGGAGGATGAGGCGGAAACGGACGAAGAAGAAGAGGAAGCACCCGCCCCCAAGGTTGCGCGCACCCACAAGCCCCTGAAGCAGGGCAAGCGCCTGAAGAAGGACATGCAACCGGGCCTCGGCTTCGGCGCGTCCCAGGAATATGAACTGCCGCCGCTAACCCTGCTGGCCGAGCCCAAGCGCGTGGGCAAGCCCGCCGAGCTTTCCGATGAGGCGCTGGAGCAGAATGCCCGCATGCTGGAAGGCGTGCTCGACGATTTCGGCGTGAAGGGACAGATCCTCAAGGTGCGACCGGGCCCGGTCGTGACGCTTTATGAGCTTGAGCCCGCCCCCGGCATCAAGTCGTCGCGCGTCATTTCGCTGGCCGACGACATTGCCCGCTCGATGAGCGCCATCTCGGCGCGCGTCGCCGTCGTGCAGGGCCGCAACGCCATCGGCATCGAACTTCCCAATACCAAGCGCGAGACGGTGTTCCTGCGCGAGATGCTGGGTTCCGAGGCCTTCGAGAAGACCAACCTCAACCTCGCCATCGCACTCGGCAAGAACATCGGTGGCGAGCCGGTCTTTGCCGATCTCGCGCGCATGCCGCACCTGCTGATCGCCGGCACCACGGGCTCGGGCAAGTCGGTGGGTATCAACACCATCATCCTGTCGCTGCTCTACCGGCTGCCGCCGGAACGCTGCAAGCTGATCATGATCGACCCGAAGATGCTGGAATTGTCCGTATACGAAGGAATTCCGCATCTTCTGGCCCCTGTCGTCACCGACCCGCGCAAGGCCGTCGTCGCGCTCAAATGGGCGGTGCGCGAGATGGAAGAACGCTATCGCAAGATGTCGAAGGTCGGCGTGCGCAACATCGATGGCTACAATGCACGCATGAGGCAGGTGGCGCAGAAGGGAGAGCAGCTGCACCGCACCATCCAGACCGGCTTCGACCCCGAGACGGGCGAGCCGATGTTCGAGAAGGAGGCGATGGATCTTTCGCCCATGCCCTATATCGTCGTCATCATCGACGAGATGGCCGACCTGATGATGGTGGCGGGCAAGGACATCGAAGGCGCGGTCCAGCGCCTTGCGCAGATGGCGCGTGCGGCGGGCATCCATGTGGTGATGGCAACCCAGCGCCCCTCGGTCGACGTCATCACCGGCACCATCAAGGCCAACTTCCCGACCCGCATCTCCTTCCAGGTCACCTCCAAGATCGACAGCCGCACCATCCTCGGTGAGCAGGGTGGCGAGCAGCTGCTGGGCCAGGGCGACATGCTGTTCATGGCGGGCGGCGGGCGCATCTCGCGCCTGCATGGCCCCTTCGTGGCCGATGACGAGGTTGAGAAGATCGTCAGCTTCCTCAAGGAGCAGGGTGCCCCGCAATATGTCGAGGCGGTCACCGAGGAGCCCGAGGATGGCGCCTACGGCGAGGGCGGCGGCATGGGCGGCGAAGGCGGCGGCTCGGGGGATGATCTTTATGACCAGGCGGTACAGGTCGTGCTGCGCGACAAGAAGGTGTCCACCTCCTATGTGCAGCGCCGCCTGCAGATCGGCTACAACAAGGCGGCGAGCCTCATCGAGCGCATGGAACGCGAGGGATTGATCTCCGCCGCCAATGCCACCGGAAAGCGTGAAATCCTCGTGCCGGGAGACAGCGCACGGGACTGATCACGATTTCTTTCCCGGGGCTTGCCTCAAAATTGGCCCGTTCTTGCGGATAAGCCTGCCATGACATACAAGATCGGGCGATTTTCGAAGCCCTTTTCCGGAAGAATCAGGATGAACAGTCTTTTGCAGCTCACGCGCCGTGCCTTCCTGGGAGTGGTTCTTGCCGCTGCGGCCAGCCTCCCGGTGCTTGCCGCCGAACCCATCAAGCTGAGCCCGGAGCAGACGATAGCCGTCAACGCGATCTCGGATTATCTCAACAGCTTCAAGACCCTGCAGGGCGAGTTCACGCAGATCAGCCCGAAGGGCAACATGTCGCAAGGCATTTTCTATATCGCCAAGCCCGGCAAGATGCGCTTCGAATATGCGCCCCCCAACCCGTTCCTGATCGTTTCCGACGGCACCTGGCTCACCATCAAGAACGTCAAAAAGGAAAAGGGCGACCAGTTCCCGCTTTCCCAGACGCCGCTCCGCCTGGTGCTGGGTGACCAGGTGGACATCGCCGGCGACACCAACATCATCGATTTCCAGGACCAGGACGGCATGACCACCGTCACGGTCGAGGACAAGAAGAACACCCTGGGCAGCGGCCAGCTCACCCTGGTCTATGACCAGGCCCGCAAGGTCCTTCAGCAGTGGATTGTCACCGACGGCAAGGGCCGCAAGACCACCGTGTCGCTCGAGAACCTGCAGGCCGGCATCAAACCCGACCCTGCGCTCTTCGTCGTCAAGATCAAGCGCAACAGCAAGAACGGGCCGTAGCGCAGTTCACCCGCGCTGGCGGGTGAAGGCCTCTCCTTTGTGCGAAGACGTGCCAGGCTGGTGCTTGCAACGACTGCGGCCCTGTTCCATCCTCTTGTTGTTGTTGGGAGGATCGAATGGATCCGATTGCCGTGAACGTGCTGATGGACCCCGACGCCGAGACGGTCGAACGGGCGCGCGCGGTGAATGCCCGATTGCGGGCCGACTTCCCGCAGGGTTTCGCGTTCGACAGCAACCACGCGCCGCATGTGACGCTGGTGCAATGCTTCATTGACAGAGGGAAACTCGTGGAAGCGGCACAGGCCGTGTCAGCTGCGCTGCTGGCGACTGGTCCGACCGACTGGAAGAGCAAGGCGACAGGCCTCTATGCCCTGAGTGACGGAAAGCTCGGCCTTGTCGGCATCGTCATCGCACCGACCGACGACTTCCGGCGTGTGCAGCAACGGATTGTCGACGTCATCTCGCCCTTCACCACGGGTGCGGGGACGGCAGCGGCCTTCGCGCCACGCCTTGATGGCGAGGCAATTGGACAGGCGACGGTCGACTACGTCAAGGGCTTCATCGGCGCCTCCACGGGGCAGAGCTACAATGCACACCTGACCGTGGGCATCGGCACCAACGATTTCGTCGCGGCGCTGAAGGCGGAGCCCTTCGAGAGCTTCCCGGTACGCGCCGTCTCGGTCAGCCTCTACCAGCTCGGCGACTATGGCGTCGCGCAGAAGAAGCTCGGGCACCTTCATGACTGCTGATCCGCTGCCATCGTGGAATGAATGTGGGGCGAAGCGCGGCATCCTGTCGTTTCTGGCGCGCGTGACGGATGATGCCTCGCCGGACTTCGTGCCGCTGCCGGAGCGTGTTGCGGTGTTCGACAATGACGGCACGCTGTGGCCGGAGAACCCGATCCCGTTCCAGGCGGCCTTCGGCTTCGACGAATTGCGCCGGCGCGTCAATGGCGAGCCCGCGCTTGGCGACTCGCCCATGGTGCAGGCCGCTCTGGCAGGCGATTTCGGCGCGTTGCTGGAGGATGGTTACTCCGGACTGAGAGAGGTGATTGAACTCACCCATGCGGAGGTGACCGCCGATGCCTTTCGCGACACGGTGGAGGCGTGGCTGGCAACGGCACGGCATCCGCGCTTCGGGCGACGCTACGACGACCTCACCTACCAGCCGATGCAGGAACTGCTGCGGCTTCTCGAACAAGCGGGGTTCAAGAATTTCATCGTGTCGGGCGGCGGCACGGACTTCATGCGGGTGTGGGTGGAGCGGGTTTATGGCATTCCGCACGAGCGTGTCGTGGGGTCGAGCGCGCGGGCGTCCTTCGATCTGCGCGACGGCGTGCCGGTGCTGACCAAGTCGCTGGAGCATCTCTTCGTCAACGACAAGCATGCCAAGCCGGTGGGTATCCACCAGTTCATCGGCAGGCGGCCCGTGATCTGCTGTGGCAACAGCGATGGCGACCATGCGATGCTGCAATACACCACCATCGGCAACCCGCGCCCGAGCTTCGGTCTCATCGTTCATCACACCGACGGCGAGCGTGAATACGCCTATGACGCGGTGACGGAGAGTACGGGTAAGCTGGTCGCAGCTTTGGCCGAGGCCCCGGCGCGGGGCTGGCACGTGGTGGACATGAAACGGGACTGGAACACCATGTTCAGTCCTCCCGAGCCCTGACGGCTTGCCAGCCGCGCATGACTGCGGCTAAGGCAGTTGCATGAGCCTCAAGGTCGCTACCTGGAACATCAACTCGGTCCGCCTCCGCATCGGACTGGTCACCACGCTTCTTGATCGCTGGCAGCCCGATGTGCTGTGCCTGCAGGAAACCAAGTGCCCGCAGGGCCAGTTTCCGTCCGGCCCCATCCGCGATGCCGGTTATGAGCACATCGCCGAGTTCGGCCAGAAGGGCTATCACGGCGTCGCCATCATATCGAAGCGACCCTTCCTCGCGCAGGCGACGAAGCCGTTCTGCGGCAAGGAAGACTGCCGCCACATCTCTGTGACGGTGGCGGGCAAGAAGCCCATCACCATCCATGATCTCTATGTGCCGGCGGGCGGCGACGAGCCGGACCCCAAGATCAACGAGAAGTTCGCCCACAAGCTCCAGTTCATCGACGAGCTTGAGGCATGGTTCGGCAAGGACTGCGTGCCGAAGGGCCATGAGGCCATTCTGGTGGGCGACCTCAACATTGCGCCGCTCGAGCATGACGTCTGGTCGCACAAGGACCTGCTGAAGGTCGTCAGCCACACGCCCATCGAGACCGAGGGCCTGCTGCGCATCCAGAAGAAGGGCAAGTGGGTAGACCTGCTGCGCCAGCACGTGCCTGCGGACCAGAAGCTTTATACCTGGTGGAGCTATCGTGCGCGCGACTGGGAGGCGGCGAACCGCGGCCGCCGGCTTGACCATATCTGGTCGACGGCGGGGATCGCTCCCAATTGCAAGAAAATCGACATCCTGAAGGAAGCGCGAGGCTGGCAGCAGCCTTCCGACCATGTGCCGGTAATGGCGAGCTTCACCGCCGCCTGAGGGCTCAGATGCTCTTGAAGGAGCGCGCCTTCTCGAATTGCTTGCGCGCCGCGTTGAGGTCGCCCATCACCCCGTCGAGCTGGCGCGAGATAACACCGAACACCGCCGTCCCGAACTCCGGGAACTCGCGGGCAAGACGCATGAACAGGTCGCGATCGATGCGCGCGGTGGAAACCGTGTCCACCGCCGTTGCGGTCACTGAATAGGGCCGCTCGCCGATCATCCCGATTTCACCCAGAAGGTCGCCGGGCCCGGCGGAACCGAGCGGGCCTGCATCGGTCGATGCAAGGCGCGCCTCGCCGTCGAGGATCAGGAAGGCGGACGTGCCCTTGTTGCCCTGGCGAATGATGAACTCGCCCGCGGCGAAGTTCTGGCGGGCGGCGGAAAAGGCGAGGATTTGCAAGTGAACGGCTTCGCATTCCGAAAAGATCGGAATGTTGCGCAATGTCTCGACGTCTGCCCTCACACTCATGGAATCCCGGCCCAGCTTCTTTTCGCCCCTAGGTGCTTTATGGTTCGTTTACAGGAGCGGTGCCTGCCCGCCAAGCTCAGGGGACGAGCTTGTAGCCGCCGCCCTCGGTGACCAGGATTTCGGCGTGGGACGGGTCGCGCTCGATCTTCTGGCGGAGACGGTAGACGTGGGTTTCAAGCGTGTGGGTGGTCACCCCGGCATTGTAGCCCCAGACTTCCTGCAGCAGCATTTCGCGACCCACGATCTGCTCGCCTGAGCGCAGCAGGAACTTGATAATCGCCGTTTCCTTCTCGGTGAGCCGGATCTTGCGGCTGTCATCGCGCAGCAGCAGCTTCGACGAAGGCTTGAAGATATAGGGACCGACCTTGAATGTGGCATCCTCGCTGTGCTCGTGCTGGCGCAGATGCGCGCGGATGCGGGCCAGCAGCACAGCGAAGCGGAATGGCTTGGTCACATAGTCGTTGGCGCCGGCGTCGAGCCCCAGAATGGTGTCGGGTTCCGAAGCTTGCGCGGTCAACAGGATCACCGGGCCCTTGTAGCCATTCTTGCGGATGATCTTGCAGGCCTCGCGGCCGTCCATGTCCGGCAGGTTCACGTCGAGGATCACGAGGTCAGCGCTGTCGGCCTTGATGGCCTTGATGCCAGCGGTGGCCGTGGGGGCCTCGGTCACGGCGAATTCGTCATGGAGGGAGAATTGTTCGGTCAGCGTCTCGCGCAGCATGTCGTCGTCATCGACAATGATGATCTTCTTCGTGCCGCTCATCGCTACCCCTATGCCCCGAAGTCTTTGAAATCGCTTGCTCCGGCGATGCTGAATGTTAGGGTGTCACATGGCCTTTTCAAGGCCGAAGTGCTGGAAAACACCTTCCGTGAAAAGAACTGTCCAGACTGTCCATGTCCTCACCCGCAATGCGCGGGCAACAACCGGCCTCCTCAAGGTGGGGGAGATGACGTTTCCCTGCTCCATCGGCAGGTCCGGCAAGGGCTATCTCAAGCGCGAGGGCGACGGGGCGAGCCCGCGGGGCGCCTGGCAGGTCCGCCGCCTGTTCTATCGTGCCGACAAGGGCCTGCCGCCGCGCAGCGGCCTCCAGTCACAGGCCATGCGCGATTACGATGGCTGGTGCGAGACGGTGGGTGACCGCAACTACAACCGCCTGGTCCGCATTCCCTATGCCACCTCGCACGAGACGATGAAGCGCCCGGACCACCTCTATGACATCGTGGTGGAGCTTTCGCACAATGAACGGCCGCGGGTGCAGGGGCATGGCAGTGCGGTGTTCTTCCACCTCCGCCAGCCGGACGGCGGCCCCACGGCGGGCTGCGTGGCCGTGTCGATGCGCGACATGCGCACCATCCTCGGCATGATCGGGCCGAAGACGACAATCCGGATCTAGCGCGTCCCGAAGATCGCCGAGCCCACCCGCACATGGGTGGCCCCGCAGGCGATGGCGGCGGGATAATCGCCGCTCATGCCCATGGAGAGCTGGGTGAGGCCGTTGCGCTTCGCGATCTCCGCCAGCAGGGTGAAATGCGGTTTCGGGTCCTCCTCGGCGGGCGGAATGCACATCAGGCCAGAAATCTCGAGGCCATGGACCTCGCGGCATTCGCGCAGGAAGGCATCTGCCTGATCGGGGTCGATCCCCGCCTTCTGCGGCTCGCGGCCGGTGTTGACCTGGACAAAGAGCTTCAAGGGCTTGGACTGCCTGTGGATTTCCTTGGCGATGGCCTCGGCGATCTTGGGCCGGTCCACCGTGTGGATGGCATCGAACAGCTGCACGGCCTCCGCCGCCTTGTTGGATTGAAGGGGCCCGATCAGGTGCAGTTCGACGTCCGGCCAGGCCATCCTGAGGGCCGGCCACTTGGCCTTGGCCTCCTGCACGCGGTTCTCCCCGAACACCCGCTGGCCGGCCTCGATGACCGGCACGATGTCCGGCCCGTCGAAGGTCTTGGAGACGGCGATCAGGGTTACCTCGTCGGGTGCCCGGCCAGCCGCCTGGGCTGCCGCCACGATGCCGTTCAGCACCTTTTTCAGACCCTCGTGGACCATCTGCTAAACTCCTGTAAGAACGCTGCTTTAGGCCAAGCTTGCAGGGCTTTTCAAGGACTGGTACCAGCAAGCCCGAATATCCGCCCCGTTTCGACAGGAAGACTGCCGTGAGCACCGAACGTTACAACCCGCGCGACGCCGAGCCGCGCTGGCAGAAGCACTGGACTGAACACAAGAGCTTCGAGGCCCATGAAGATCCCTCGCGACCGAAATACTACGTGCTCGAGATGTTCCCCTATCCGTCGGGCCGCATCCACATGGGCCACGTGCGCAACTATACCATGGGTGACGTCATCGCCCGCTTCCGCCGGGCGCTGGGCTACAATGTGCTGCACCCCATGGGCTGGGACGCCTTCGGCATGCCGGCGGAAAACGCCGCCATCGACCGCGGCATCCACCCCAAGTCCTGGACCTACGACAACATCGCCACCATGAAGCGCCAGCTGCAGTCCATGGGACTGGCACTCGACTGGAGCCGCGAGATCGCCACCTGTGACCCCTCCTACTACATGCATGAACAGGCGATGTTCATCGACTTCATCAAGGCGGGCCTCGTCGAGCGCAAGGTCTCGATGGTGAACTGGGACCCGGTCGACCACACCGTGCTCGCCAACGAGCAGGTGATCGACGGCCGCGGCTGGCGCTCCGGCGCGCTGGTCGAAAAGCGCGAGCTCGCCCAGTGGTTCCTGAAGATCACGACTTACTCCGATGAACTGCTCACCGCGCTGGATGGCCTCACCAAGTGGCCGGAAAAAGTGAGGCTGATGCAGAAGAACTGGATCGGCCGTTCGGAGGGCATGCGCTTCTCCTTCGCGCTGGAGGACGAGGCTGGCCAAGCGCTGGACGAGCGACTGACGGTTTATACCACGCGCCATGACACGATTTTCGGCGCCAGCTTCTGCGCGATTTCGGCTGACCATGAGCTGGCCCGGTGCCTGTCCGAAAAGGATGAGGGTCTCGCGGCCTTCCGCCGCGAAGTGGCCGCCCTCGGAACATCCGAAGAGACGATCGAGCGCGCCGAGAAAAAGGGCTATGCGCTGGGCCTCTATGCCCGCCATCCCTTCCGCCCGGATGTGCGGCTCCCGGTCTATGCCGCGAACTTCGTGCTGATGGGCTATGGCGAAGGCGCCATCTTCGGCTGCCCCGCGCATGACCAGCGCGACCTCGACTTCGCGCGCAAGTATGACCTGCCGGTCATTCCCGTCGTGGCGCCAAAGGGCACAGATCCCAAGACCTTCGAAGTCGGCACCGAGGCCTTCCTCGAGAAGGAAGGCGACAATACCGTTCTCATCAACTCCGAATTCCTCGATGGCATGAGTGTGCCAGAGGCCAAGGCCGATATCGCCAAGCGCATGGAGACGATGGGCATCGGCGAGCGCAAGGTGAACTTCCGCCTGCGCGACTGGGGTGTATCGCGCCAGCGCTATTGGGGCTGCCCGATCCCGGTCATCCACTGCGCGTCCTGCGGCATCGTTCCGGTGCCCAAGGACCAGCTGCCGGTGACGCTCCCTGAGGACGTGACCTTCGACAAGCCGGGCAATCCGCTCGAGCATCACCCGACGTGGAAGCACGTCGACTGCCCTTCCTGTGGCAAGCCTGCGAAGCGCGAGACGGACACCTTCGATACCTTCATCGACTCGTCGTGGTATTACGCGCGCTTCTGTTCGCCGCATGCGACCGATCCCGTCAACATGCCCGCCGGCAAGTACTGGATGGGTGTCGACCAGTACATCGGCGGCGTCGAGCACGCGATCCTGCATCTGCTCTATTCGCGCTTCTATGCCCGCGCCATGACGGCGACGGGCTACCTCGCCATCAAGGAACCTTTCGAGAGCCTGTTCACGCAGGGCATGGTCATTCACGAAACCTTCCGTACACTGACTGGCGAGTGGGTGCTGCCGTCCGACGCCGTGAACAAGGACGGTAAGTGGGTGCATGCGACGACGGGCGAGCCGCTCGAAGTGGGCGGCGTCGAGAAGATGTCGAAGTCGAAGAAGAACGTCGTCGACCCCGACGATATCATCGCCCGCTTCGGTGCCGATACCGCACGCTGGTTCATGCTCTCCGACACGCCGCCCGAGCGTGACATCGAGTGGACGGAAGCCGGTGCCGAAGGCTCGTGGCGCTTCACCCAGCGCATCTGGCGCCTCGTCAACGACTCCGTGACCTATGCCGGCGGCAGCGATGCCGCTGCCTCTCTCGAACTGCGCCGCGTTGCCCACAAGGCGCTTCACGCGGTGACGGATGATCTCTCCTCGCTGCGCTTCAACCGCGCCATCGCCCGCATCTATGAACTGGCCAATGCGCTGGGCACCGCGCTCTCCGGCGGCAAGGCAGATGCGGCTTCCGTAAAGGAAGCGGCCGAGTTCCTGGTGCTTACCTCGGCCCCCATGATGCCGCACCTCGCGGAGGAGTGCTGGCAGGCAATGAAGATGCCTGGCTTCGTGGTCGATACGGCCTGGCCCAAGGCCGATCCGGCGCTGCTGGCCGACGACCAGGTGACGATCGCTGTTCAGGTCAATGGCAAGCGCCGCGACGAGATCACGGTGGCCAAGGACCTCGATGCCAAGTCCATCGAGGAACTGGCGCTGAAGCTCGACGCCGTCATCCGTGCCCTGGACGGCCGCCCGGTGAAGAAAGTGATTGTGGTGCCCGGCCGTATCGCCAATATTGTGGGCTGATGCCAAAGCTTTCCGCCATTCTCCTCATGGTTGCCGCGCTGGTGCTAGCTGGCTGCGGCTACCGGCCGATGTATGGCTCCTCCGCCACCAGCCCGGGCGTGGCGGGGAGCCTTGCCGCGATCTCCATTCCGGAAGCCTCCGACCGGCCGGGCCAGCTGATCCGCAACGAGCTCATCTCTTCGATGCAGGCGGGCAAGGGAACGGAGCCGAAATACCTGCTGAACCTGACCACCACGGTGGCCGACAATGGCGTGATCCAGAACAAGCAGCCGGCGGTGACGCGGCAGGCCATCCTGATCACGACCAACTTTGAATTGATTGATCGTTCGACCGGCAAGGTGGTGACCAAGGGAACCACTTTCGCGCGGGTACCCTATGACGTGGTCCGCCAGCCCTTCGCCGACCTGCAGGCGCAGAAGGATGCGACGGAGCGCGCGGCGCGTGAAATCGGCGCCGACATCCGCACACGCCTCGCGGCCTATTTCGCAAAGCAGCCGCAGAGCTCATGACGGCCATCAAGCCCGCCGGGCTCGATGCCTTTCTCCGCAAGCCCGATCCTGCCATTGCTGCCATCCTGATCTATGGCGAAGAGGGCGATGCCGTGCGCGAGCTCGCGCAGCGTGCGGTGAAGAAGGTGGCCGGCTCGCTGGATGATCCTTTCGCGGTCTCCGTTCTTGCCGAGCAGGATGTCGCCTCCGACCCTGCTCGTCTCGTCGACGAGGTGCAGTCGATGTCGATGTTCGGCGGGGCCAAGGCGGTCTGGATCAAGAGCGCAGGAGACGGCTTCCTCAAGGCGGCGCTGCCGCTGCTCGAGGGCAAGGTGCAGGGCAATCTCGTGGTGGTCGAGGCCGCAGCGCTGCCCAAGAATTCGCAGCTGCGTAGCCAGTTCGAGAAGAGCCCGCATGCACTCATCCTGCCACTCTACGAGGCGGAATCCGGCGAGATTGCCGGCATGGTGGAACATCTCCTTGCGCAGGACAATCTGAAGATCGGACAGGACGCGCTCGCGCGCTTCATCGAGCTTGCCGGAACGGCGCGCGGGCTTGCGCGGCGCGAAGCGGAAAAGCTCGCTCTCTATTGCCTCGGCGCGGAACGCGTGAGCATCGAAGACGTCGAGGCGATCTGCGGCAATGACACAGGCTCGACGCCGGATGAACTGGCCGACAGCGTGTTCGGCGGCGATGTGGAGGAGGCCGACCGGCTGTTCCACGATCTCGTGCGCGGCGGGCAGGACGCGGGGCGTCTGCTTGGCATCGTCCACATGCAGTCGCTCAAGCTTGCCGAATTCCGCCTCGCCATCGACAAGGGCGCGACGGTCGACCAGGTGGTCAAGCAGGCGCGGCCTCCTGTATTCTTTCGCCGTCAGCGGCTGGTCATGGCGCAGCTGCGCGCCTGGGGCCTGTCTGACCTCGTGACGGCAGGCAGCACGCTCTCTGCCAATGTGCTGGCGGCGCGCCAGAACGCCGAACTGGCGCAGGCGATCGCCGGTCGCTGCCTGCTGTCACTCGCCCGCAAGAGTCTTGCCCTCCGCCTCGACCGCTGACACCGGTAAAGCCTGCACAAGTTCCCGCGCGCAAGGTGGCGCGATGGAGCGGCACGACGCCATGGCGGAGAAGTTCACCGATATCATCACCTACGTGCTCTCGCTGACCCTTGCTGGTGGCGTGATCGCCTTCGCGGCCTACAAGGTGGTGGCGCTGAACGGCATGGAAAATCCGCCCGCCAATCTCGGCCTCAACTTTCCAGCGGCCAAGCGCAAGGTGATCATGGAAGGGCCAGCCGGGGCGGACCCGCTCACCACGCAGTCGCTCGGGCCGGCTGGTTCATCTGCGCCAGCCTCGGTGGAGAACACGAGCCCTCACGCCTATGAACTTCTCACCGTGGTGGATGGCGTGGCCTTCGTTGCCATCAACGCCGATGCCGGCAGGGTGCTGGTGCCGGTGGCGATCGGCAGCAAGTTGCCGGGTGGTCCGGTGGTGCAGGCGATCCGCCGCCATGCCGGACGCTGGTCGCTGGTGGCCGGAAATCTCACACTCGAACAGAGCCTGACGCCCGCTCAGTAGAGGCCCTTCAACAGCCTGTCGATATAGTCGCGCTCGATCTTCGGAAGATCTGACTCGCCGGCCCGCGAGCGCAGCATGTCGAGAATCTGCCGGGCCCGCTCGATGGCCAGTTCAGAGGGCAGCATGTCCTTCAAGGGTCCCGGGTCCTCGCCGCTGCTCGGCAGCGGGCGGCCCAGCGGGTCACGGTCATCGCCGCGGGCCTCCCCGTTGCGCCCCTGTGAATCCTGCTGGCCGCGCGACTGCTGCATCAGTTGCTGGGCCATGCCCTTCGCACCCTCGCGCAGCTTCGACATGGCCTCGCCCTGTTCGCCCAGGGCCTGTTCGCGGTCGCCCTCGCGCAGCGAGCCTTCGGCACGGTTCATGTTCTTGCCCGCCTGCCCGAAGGAGCGTGGCGCCTGCATGCCATTCTGGTCGAACTGCTTCATCAGGTCTTCCAGCATCTGGCTCAGGCCCTGCTGGCGATCGCTCAGGCTGCCGGTGCCGGGCTGATTGCCCTGGCCCTGCTGCTGGCCGTCGTTGGGTTGATCTTCCTCGCCCATGCCCTGCTGGGGCATGCGCTGGGTCTCGTCCATCAGCTTCTGCTGCTGGCGCATCAGGTCGGTGAGCTTGTCGAGCATCTGGCTCAGCGGGCTCTCCTGGTTCTGGCCCTGGCCCTGCTGCGGCATGCCGGGCTTCAGGTTGCGCAGGATGTCCTCGAGCTGCGACAGCATCTGCTCGGCGGCCTCGTTGTTGCCGCTCTTCGACAGCTTGTCGATCATGTCGAGCATCTTCTGCAGGTCCTGCGGCGTCACCATCTTGCCGGGCTGCTGGCGGTCCTGCTTCTGCTGGCCTTCTGCGAGACGCTTCTGCGCCTCCTTCATCATCGATTCCATGTAGCGGTCGAGCGCCTGGCGGAGCTTCTTGGTCAGTTCGGCAATGCGCTCTGGCGAAGCACCTTCCTTCAACGCCTTCTGCAGTTCCTTGCGCAGCGCATCGAGTTCCGCCTTGGCATCGGCATAGGCACCGTCCTCGACATTGACGGCGATCTGCCAGAGATCGCTGATCACCGTGTCGATCTCGGCACGATCTTCTGCAGCGCGCAGGTGCGAGCGCACGGCTGCAATGGCGATCTGGGTGCCGGAGCGGTCGATCAATCCCTTCGGATAGGTGAGGATGGCATCCAGCATCTCCGCCACGCCGCCTGCTTCCTCCGGGTTGAGGATGAGGCGGCGGCGCTGCTCGATGAGCGCGCGGGCCAGCGGCTTGGTGAACTGGCGCTCGGGCAGGCGGAAGGTGCGCTTGGCGCTTTCCGTGGTGTGGCCAGCGGCATCACGCGCGGTGAGCGTCATTTCGACCATGAAGCCCGCCCACGGATGCTCGGCCACGTCGGCCTTGGACTCGCCTGTCTCTTCCTTGGGGGAGGCTTTGCGCAGGCTGATCTTCAATTTCGGCGGATCGAACTCGAAGATCCCTGCATCGCTGAAACCCACGCCCTCGTCCTGGTCATCGGCGAGGTAAATCTCCGAAGTGACGCCGGTGACGCCATAGTCGTCCAACACCTTCCACTTGGCAGTCAGCGCGCCGGAGGAATCACCCGTCGGGTCGGCGGTGATCTCCACCTTGGGGGCGGCGTCCGGGATCAGGGCGATGTGCCAGGTGCCGAGGTCCTTGCCGCCGTCGGTCACCTTGATGGTGGCCGGGCGGGTGAGCGTCACGTCAGCCTGGAACAGTCCGTCGACAGTCTTGAGCTGCGGCTTGAAGCCGGCGATCTCGGGCGTGCTGGCGTCGCCGTCGAAAAGTTCGTGGAAGGAGAGCTTCGGCGCTTTTGCCCCGGTGATGCGCAGCGACAGGACGGAGTTTTCCGGCACACGCACTTCCGGGTCCTGCTGCAGTCGCTCGGTCATCGCGGCGCTGGTGAGCAGGAAAGGCGGCTTGCCCGTGTAGGACGGCGGCTTCAGCCAGGCGTCGATGGCGAATTGGGGCCGCTCCGCCGGGGTGGTGAAGTTGAAGCTGTCCGTCAGGCTGCTGCGGACGTCGCCCGGGCCCAGCAGGATGGCCGCAATGAGGGCCAGGGCGGCGGGAAGCCGCAGGGCGCGCGGATCAATGTCGCGCCAGCTGGAGCGTGGAACGCCCGCCTTGAGGTCGCCCAGGCTCTTCAGCTGGCGATGCCGGTGCTCGTCCCAGAGGGCCCTCTGAACCGGGTCTTCAACTTCTTGGGGCAACCGGTCGTCGCGGGCTGAAACAGGGCGGTGGGCCAGGTCCGACTTTTCCTCGACGCGGCGCATCGCCTCCTGCCGGCCGGGCCAGCGCAGGGAGAGGAAGGATTGGAATGACCACAGGAACGCCAGCCCCCAGGCCAGCAACAGTGTGGCCCGCAGCCAGCCCGGCAGCATCGGCAGCAGGCCGCCGATCACCAAGGCGGCACCGGCGGCGAAGATCACCAGGGGCCAATGCAGCGCTGCCCACACGCGTTCGAAGCCCAGGGCCAGACGGGCCTGGGCAATCTTGCGGTCAACGTGGGTTGCTTGCGGGTCGGGTTGGCGCACCATGGTCAGGCTGAGCATAGCACAGATGGCGGCCAAATTGCGCCAAGGGGGCGATCACAATCGTGACAGGCGCCCCCTGGCGTCACTTTTTCTCCTGCCAGGGCGCCATCCGGTCCATGCCGATCAGCTCCTCATAGCTCTGGCGGGGGCGGATCAGTGCCCATTTGCCATCCCTGACGAGCACTTCCGGAACCAGCGGCCTTGTGTTGTAGGTGCCGGCCTGCACCGCGCCATAGGCACCCGCCGTCATGGTGGCCAGCAGGTCGCCGGGCTCCACCTTCGGCAGCTTGCGGCTCTTGGCCAGATAGTCGCCCGACTCGCAGACCGGGCCAACGACATCGGCCAACATGGTTTCGGCGTCCGTCGGCTCGGCCACGGGAATGATCTCATGATAGGCGTCATAGAGGGTGGGGCGGATCAGGTCGTTCATCGCCGCGTCCTGGATGACGAAGTGCTTCTCCGCCCCCTCCTTGACATAGATCACGCGGGAGACGAGCACGCCGGCATTGCCGACGATCATGCGGCCGGGCTCCAGCACGAACTTGAGATTCAGGTGGCCCAGCGTCTTCTTGACCATGGCCGCATATTCATCCGGGTGCGGAGGAATGTCGTTGTCTCCGCGATAGGGCACTCCCAGGCCCCCCCCCAAGTCGAGGTGGCGGATGTTGTGGCCGTCGCCGCGCAGTTCCGCGGTGAGCTCGCCCATCAGCTTGAAGGCCTTGGCGAAGGGTTCGAGCTCGGTGATCTGGCTGCCGATGTGCATGTCGATGCCGGCAACATCAATGGCGGGGAGTGCGGCGGCGCGGGCATAGACCTCGCGCGCGCGCTTGTAGGAGATGCCGAACTTGTCCTCGGCCTTGCCGGTTGAAATCTTGTGGTGCGTCTTCGCATCGACATCCGGGTTGACGCGGATCGACACGGCGGCGCGCTGGCCCACGCGCTTGGCGACTTCGGAGAGCAGTTCGAGTTCGGGTTCCGACTCGACGTTGAAGCAGGCAATGCCCTCGCGCAGCGCCAGCGCCATCTCGCGTGCCGTCTTGCCAACGCCGGAGAACACGATCTTGCGGGCGGGTACGCCTGCCGCGAGTGCGCGGCGCAGTTCGCCTTCCGAGACCACGTCCATGCCGGCACCCAGTTCCGCCATGGTGCGGATGACGGCCTGGTTCGAATTGGCCTTCATCGCATAGCAGATCATGTGGTCGGTGCCGGCGAAGGCATCATGCATGACCTTGTAGTGGCGCTCCAGCGTGGCGCTGGAATAGCAATAGAAGGGCGTGCCGATTTCCTCGGCCAGCGCCTTGAGGCTCACGTCCTCGGCATGGAGCACGCCGTCGCGATAGGCGAAATGATGCATTGGTTATTGAGCCTGTTGGGTCTCGGTGGTTTTGTCGGCGGATTTGGGCGGCTGCGGGTCGCCCTTGATGCCGCAGGCGGCAAGAGTGAGCGACAGCGCGAGGATCAGGAGAACGGTTTTCATCGGGGTCATCCTTTCAGCAGCTTGAGCCAGCGCTTGGCTTCGCGCTTCACATTCGTAGGCGAGGTGCCACCGAAGCTCACGCGCGAGGCGACGGAGGCTTCGACGGTCAGCACCTTGTAGACATCCTTCGTGATGCGCTTCTCGACAGACTGCATCGCGGCGAGCGGCAGTTCCGGCAGGTCGCAGCCCTGTTTCTCGGCGAGCGCCACGAGGCTGCCCGTCACGTGGTGCGCCTCGCGGAACGGCATCTTCAGTGTACGGACCAGCCAGTCGGCAAGGTCCGTTGCGGTGGAGAAGCCCGACGCCGCGGCCTTGCGCATCTCGTCCTTGTTGGGGACCATGTCCTTCACCATGCCGGTGGTGGCGGCAATCGCCAGCGACATGTTGTCGAAGGCGTCGAAGGCGGGTTCCTTGTCTTCCTGCATGTCCTTCGAATAGGTGAGCGGCAGGCCCTTCATCACGGTGAGCAGCGAGAGGAGTGCGCCGATGATGCGGCCTGGCTTGGCACGCACCAATTCCGCGGCATCCGGATTGCGCTTCTGCGGCATGATGGAGGAACCGGTGGTGAACTTGTCCGACAGCTTCACGAAGCGGAACTGGCTCGTCGACCAGATGACGATCTCCTCGGCGAGGCGCGAGAGATGCATGGAGCAGATGGCGCAGGCCGACAGCGTTTCGAGCACGAAGTCGCGGTCGGCGACCGTGTCGAGCGAGTTGCGCGTCGGGCGGTCGAAGCCCAGGGCCTTCGCCGTCATGTGGCGGTCGATGGGGAAGCTCGTTCCGGCAAGGGCTGCCGCACCCAGCGGGTTCTCGTTCATGCGCTTTCGCGCATCGGCGAGGCGCGATCTGTCGCGTGCCAGCATCTCGACATAGGCCAGCATGTGGTGGCCGAAGGTGACGGGCTGGGCGACCTGCAGATGGGTGAAACCGGGCATGACGGTGGTGGCGTAAGCTTCTGCCTTGGTGGCGAGCGCCAGCTGCAAGGCCTTCAGCTGGGCGTCGAGATGGTCCACCGTGTCACGGACATAGAGGCGGAAGTCGAGCGCCACCTGGTCATTGCGCGAGCGCGCGGTGTGCAGGCGCCCTGCGGCGGGGCCGATGATGTCCTTCAGGCGGGATTCGACGTTGAGGTGGATGTCTTCGAGCGCGCGCGAGAACGTGAACGTGCCGGCCTCGATCTCGGCTTGCACCTGGTCGAGGCCCTTCCTAATGAGGGCGGCATCGGCTTTCGAGATGATTCCCTGCTTGGCCAGCATCGCGGCATGCGCCTTCGAGCCTGCGATGTCCTGGGCGAACAGGCGCTTGTCGAAGCCGATCGAGGCGTTGATCTCTTCCATGATCGCGTCCGGCCCCGCCTGGAAACGCCCGCCCCACATCTTGTTGGTCATCGAAATTCCTTCATTCCGTCCGAGACACCCTGCGCATGAGCACCGAAAAGAAAAAATCCAGCCCCCTGGCGCAGATCGCGGCCGGCGTCCTCATTCTCGCAGCGATTACAGGCTATTATCTGTATGAGGCAGGGGGGCGCAAGGCCGGACCTGCCGAGACGGCCACACAGGCCGCTGCCACCGCACCGACGGGCGGCGTTTCGAAGGACCTGGCCACCGGCGCGCTGGCCGCCTTCCTGATCCATCCCGAGCCGAAGCCGCTGCCGGACCTCGCGTTCCAGGACGGTGCCGGCAAGCCGCTGAAGCTGAGCGACTGGAAGGGCCGCGTGGTGCTGCTCAATCTCT
>NZ_JBAXGR010000057.1:0-24601 GCF_037139295.1 Aestuariivirga sp. | reverse complement strand
GCGATTGCGCGGGACGTGGCCCGCTACACGGAATTCCTGCCGCTGGTGAAGCGCTCCATCGTGCGTGGCGCAAAGACGGACGCGAAGGGCCAAGAGCATTTCGAGGGCGAGCTGACGGTTGCCTATGACAAGCTCCCCATCGAGGAGGTGATGGTGAGCCGCGTCACCGTCGACCCGGAAGCCCTCACCGTCACCGCGCGATCCGATCAGGGGCCGGTCAAGCACCTCGTTTCCGAATGGAAGATCGTGCCGACGGGCGACAACCGCTGCGACATCAACTTCACCGTCGATTACACGCTGAAAAGCAAGATGCTGCAGATGGTGTTGTCCGGCATGTTCGACATGGCAGTGCGCAAGGTCATGTCCGCCTTCGAGGAGCGCGCCCGCGTGCTCTATGGGCCCGCGATCTCGTAGGCCAACTCCACCGCCACGCGCACCGTCTCGATCCGCACCTTCTCCCGGCCAATATCGCCCAGTCGCAGCACTCGATGCAGTGTCGGAAGCCCACGCCGTGCCGCCGCGCAATGCACCAGTCCCACCGGCTTTTCCGGCGAACCGCCGCCGGGCCCGGCAACACCCGTCACCGCCACGGCAACGTCGGCCGCACTGTTGGCAAGCGCCCCCTCAGCCATGGCCCGCGCCACCTGTTCGCTCACCGCGCCATGCTCGGCAATGAGCTCGGACGGCACCCCGATCATCCGTGCCTTCGCCGCATTGGAGTAGGTGACGAAACCGCAGTCCAGCACATCCGATGATCCGCTCACGGAGGTTATCAGCCCCGCAATGAGCCCGCCAGTGCAGCTCTCGGCTGTGGCCAGCATCAGAGTCTTGCTCCGCAGGTGGTTGATGAGCGCGGCCGCGCGCGAGGTGAGGTCAGCAGGGAACATCTTCAGGACACCTTCTCATGGCCGCTCAAAGGATGGCCGGGTCACGCCCGGCCATGATGACGCTTTGAATGCATCATGCGCGGGCCTGACCCGCGCATCCTTTGCCGCACGGCACACCCCTCACTGCTCCTGCGTCACCACCGCTGCCTGGTCCGGGATCACCTTCACCCGGTAACTCGCATTGGCGCATGTCAGCACATAGACTGGCAGGTCGGGTTTCGAGGCCGCCTCGTCGCGCGTGGCGCTCACCGGATCGGTGCAGGCATAGCCCTGGCCGCGCACCTGTGCGGCAACGTCCACCGCCGCCTGTGTCATGTCGTCGGCAGCGGCACTGAGGCTGGACGCCCACAGGGCCACAACTGCAGCAATGATCGTCTTCATGGGCATTCCTTTCGCGTCATCTCTTTCATGGCAGCCGCACCGTCACCGTGGAATAGGCCATGATGCCCTCCTTGCGGCCGATGGCGCCGAGCTTCTCCATCGTCGTCGCCTTGATGGCGATGCGCGACGGGTCCACATGCAGCAGCGGCGCGAGGAAGGCCCGCATCGCCGGCACATGGGCTGCGATCTTCGGCGCCTCGGCCAAAATGGTAATGTCAGCGTTGGCGATGATGCCGCGCTTCGCCTCCAGCAGTGATACGGCCTTCTCCAGGAAAATGCGAGATGCAGCTCCCTTCCACTGCAGATCGCTCGGCGGGAAGTGCGTGCCGATGTCGCCCTCGCCGATGGTGCCGAGGATCGCGTCCGTCAGCGCATGCATGGCGACATCGGCATCGGAATGTCCCTTGAGCCTCTGGGTGTGGGGAATGGCGATGCCGCACAGGATGACCGCGTCACCGTCATCGAAGGGGTGGACGTCGATGCCCTGGCCCACGCGCACATCCGGCCGGTCCTGCAGCTCGCGGCCCGTCATGTCGCGGTCGGCCATCACGATATCGTCGGCAGTCGTCAGCTTTCGGTTCTCCAACTCACCCATGAGCATGGATATGGCAATCCCCGCGTGCTCCGCAACCGATGCATCATCGGTCAGGCCTTGCGTCTGCTCGGCCTCCGCCTTGCGGTAGGCGGCAAGGATGCCGTCATAGGTGAAGCCCTGCGGCGTCTGCGCGGTCCAGATCGAGGCGCGGTCCACCGTGCGGCTCACCATGCCGCCGGGTGCGAATTTCAGTGTCTCCGCCACCGGCATGCCGGGAATGGCGGCGGGGAAGCGGTCGAGCCAGCCGATGACGTTGTCGATCAGGGCGTCGGAAACGAAGGGCCGTGCGGCGTCATGGATCAGCACCTTGGAGGGCTTGTGCCGCGCCACCGCCTCGATGCCGATGCGGCAGGAGTCCTGGCGGGTCGATCCGCCGATGACGGGAAGTGGCAGGCCAAGGCCATCGACGGCCTCGGCGAACATCTGCTCATGGCCCTCGCCGATGACCGGCTGCACGACGTGGACGCCAGGGTGCGCAAGAAAGGCCCGGCAGGTCCACCAGATCACCGGCCTGCCGCCAATGAGCTGGTACTGTTTCGGCCGTTCGCCCCCTGCGCGCAAGCCGGAGCCTCCGGCCACGATCACTGCCGCAACTGTCATGGTTCTGCTGTAGCAAGCGCAATCCAGCCTCGCAACAAAGGCCCTTGACGCAATGCAACATCGGGTTATCCTGCCTTTAAATTAAACAACGACAGTTCGTGATTAAATAATGGGCATTCAGATCGGCCCCATTGAAACCCGCAACCGGGTTTTCCTCGCCCCCATGTCGGGTGTGACGGACGAGCCGTTCCGTGCGGTCGCACATCAGCACGGAGCCGGTCTCGTGGTCAGCGAGATGGTTGCCAGCGAGGAACTGGTGAATGCGCGGCCTGACATGTTGCGCCGGGCGCTTGGCGCGGAATCGCTCTCACCCTTCGTGATCCAGCTTGCCGGCCGCGAACCGCACTGGATGGCAGAGGGGGCGCGTGTCGCGCAGGACATGGGTGCGGAGATCATCGACATCAACATGGGCTGCCCGGCGCGCGAGGTGACCGGCGGCCTCTCCGGTTCCGCCCTCATGCGCAACCTCGATCATGCCGAGAAACTGATCGAGGCCACGGTGCAAGCGGCCTCCGTGCCTGTCACGCTCAAGATGCGGCTGGGTTGGGACCACAACTCCCTCAACGCACCGGAACTCGCCCGCCGCGCGGAGCAGCAGGGCATCGCACTGGTCACCGTGCATGGCCGCACCCGCTGCCAGTTCTATGGCGGCAAGGCGGACTGGCAGGCGATCGCGAAAGTCCGCGAGGCCATTTCCATTCCGCTCATCGCCAATGGCGACGGCGCCTCCGTCGAGGACGCACGCGAGATGCTGGCAAAATCCGGTGCCGACGGCGTGATGATCGGCCGCGGCGCCTATGGCCGCCCCTGGTGGCCGGGCGTCATCGCCGAGGGCCTCGATCCCGGCTCGGGGGCAACTGAACCCTCGCTCGCCGAGGAGGCCCGCATCGTGGCCGAGCATCACGAGCGCATCCTCGTCGCCCATGGCGCGCACCACGGCAACCGCGTGGCGCGCAAGCACATCGGCTGGGCGATCACCCGTCTGGCCGAACGCAACCTCATTACGCCCGAGAAGGCATCCGAGTGGCGCGCAGCACTGCTCAGGACCAATGACAACGCCGTGGTGCGCGACGGGCTGCGTCAGCTCTTCGACACCGTGCAAGAAAGGGCCGCGGCATGAACGCCCCCCTGAAGGACCGTCCCCCCGCACCCGAGAGCCCGCTTGCCAAAGCGGTGGTGGACGCACTCCCCAACCCGCTCATCGTGCTCGACGAGGAAGAGCGCATCTGCCTCGCCAATGTCGCGGCGGAGGATTACTTCCAGGCCTCCAGCAACGTGCTCACGCGCCAACAGCTGGGCGATCTCGTGCCGTTCTCGAGCCCGGTCTTCGGCTCCATCGCGCAGGCGCGTGCCAGTGCCGGCGTGGTGAATGAATATTCGGTCGCCGTCGGCACGCCGCGGCTGGGCGGCGAGCGCCTCGTCGACGTCCAGGCCACGCTGATGCATGACGAGCCGCGCTTCGTCATCGTCATGCTGCTCGAACGCTCCATGGCCCACAAGATCGACCGGCAACTCACCTCGCGCGGTGCGGCGCGCTCGGTCTCCGGCATGGCCACCATGCTGGCGCATGAAATCAAGAACCCGCTCGCCGGCATCCGCGGTGCGGCTCAGCTGCTCGAGCCCACGCTCAACTCCGATGACCGCGCGCTCGCCCGCCTCATCTGCGAGGAGACCGACCGCATCCGCGACCTCGTCGACCAGATGGAAGTGTTCTCCGATGAACGCCCACTGGACAAGAGCCCGGTCAACATTCACGCCGTGCTGGAGCGCGTGAAGCGCCTCACCACCGCAAGCATGGGGCAGGGCGTCAGCGTGCGCGAGGACTACGATCCGTCGCTGCCGCCGGTGCTCGGCAACAAGGACCAGTTGGTGCAGGTCTTCCTCAACCTCGCCAAGAACGCGGCAGAGGCAATCCAGAACAACGGCGAGGCAGGCGAGATCCTGCTCACCACCGCCTTCCGCCCCGGCATCCGCCTCATGGTACCCGGCACCACAGAGCGCATCACGCTGCCCTTCGAGGTCTGCGTGCATGACACGGGGCCGGGCGTTCCGGAGGAACTGCGCCCCAACATCTTCGATCCCTTCGTGACAACGAAGCCCGGTGGCAAGGGACTGGGCCTCGCCCTTGTCGCCAAGATCGTCCGCGACCATGGCGGCATCATCGAATGCGTGGGCCGCGAGCGCGGCACCACCTTCCGCGTGCTGCTGCCCATGATGCGCGGCACTGCCGCACCCCGTGATTTTGATGGAGACGACACGCCATGAGCGGCAAGACTGTCCTGATCGCCGACGATGACAGCGCCATCCGCACGGTGCTGAGCCAGGCGCTCAGCCGCGCAGGCTATGCCGTGCGCTCCACCGCCACGGCGGGTGCCCTGTGGCGCTGGGTGTCGGAGGGCCAGGGCGATGCCGTGGTCACCGACGTGGTGCTGCCCGACGAGAATGCCTTCGATGTCATCCCCCGCATCAAGAAGCTCAGGCCCACGCTGCCCGTCATCGTGATGAGCGCCAAGAACACCATCATGACGGCCATCACAGCGGCCGAGCGCGGCGCATATGACTATCTCCCCAAGCCCTTCGACCTCAATGCGCTCGTGCAGACCGTGGGCCGCGCGCTGGAGCAATCGCAGAAGCCGGCACCGTCCAATGGCGTCAGCCAGTCGGAGTCGCTCCCCATCGTCGGCCGCTCGCCGGCCATGCAGGAAATCTATCGCATCATCGCAAGGCTCACCCAGACCGACCTCACGGTGATGATCGTCGGCGAATCCGGCACCGGCAAGGAACTCGTCGCCCGCGCGCTGCATGATTATGGCCGTCGCCGGAAGGGCCCCTTCGTGGCCGTCAACATGGCGGCAATCCCACGCGAGCTGATCGAGTCCGAACTCTTCGGCCATGAGAAGGGCGCCTTCACTGGCGCCACCTCGCGCATGGCCGGCCGTTTCGAGCAGGCCGAAGGCGGCACGCTGTTCCTGGACGAGATTGGCGACATGCCACTCGAAGCCCAGACACGGCTTCTGCGCGTACTGCAGCAGGGTGAATACACCACGGTGGGCGGCAACGCGCCGATCAAGACCAATATCCGTATTATCACGGCCACCCATCGTGACCTGCGTCAGCTCATCAACCAGGGAAGCTTCCGCGAAGACCTGTTCTATCGCCTCAACGTCGTGCCGCTGCGGCTGCCGCCCTTGCGTGAACGCACGGAAGACATTCCAGACCTTGTCCGCCATTTCCTGGCCCAGGCCGTCAAGGAAGGCCTGCCGCGGAAGGAGCTCTCGCGTGAGGCGATCGAGCGCATGCAGGCCCACCGCTGGCCGGGCAACGTGCGAGAGCTCGAGAACCTGCTGCGCCGCCTCGTCGCCATCGAAATCGAGGACACCATCTCGTCTCCGGCCATCGAGCGTGAACTCGCCGCAGTACCCATCCAGCAGGCGGCCGAGTCCATGGATTTCTCCGGCTCCAGCCTGCCGGAATTCATGGAGAACTATCTCTCGCGCTATTTCGCCAAGTTCGGCACAGGCCTGCCGCCTGCCGGCCTCTATGAGCGCATCCTGGCTGAGGTGGAGCCAGCCCTGCTGCGCGCCGTGCTCGCGGCCACCGCAGGTAACCAGCTCCGCGCGGCAGACCTCCTCGGCATCAACCGCAACACCCTGCGCGTGAAACTGCGCGACCGTCAGGTGAAGGTGGTCCGGGGCCTGGGATGAGTCCGAACTTCATCATCATGCGCGGGCTTGACCCGCGCATCCTTTTTGGGCGCGGAAAGGCCCCCCGGGTGAAGCCCGGGGGTGATGACCCAGCGAAGGAAGCACGCGAGTCAAACAACTTTTCCTAACGTTACTGTCGCAAATAGGACACATTTACTGTTGATTTCCTGCAACAGGTTCTGCTGAACAGGTTGCATGATCGAACGCGCGCAAAACAGGCTGCTCGACCGCGTCCGGCGCTTTACGGGCGTCGTCGGGTTCGTGCTCGTCCTTGCGGGTGTGGCCTGCGGCCTGGCGACTTTCGCCATCCTCACCGGCATGACGCCGATCACGCCCAACAGCGACAACACCTTCATGCTGATGCTGGTCAACGGCGCTGTGCTGCTGGTGCTGGCACTGCTGATCCTCGGGCAGATCATCTTCCTGTTGATCGAGCGGCGCAACGGTACGCCGGGCGCTTCGCTGCAGTTGCGCCTCGTGACGCTGTTCAGCCTCATTGCCGTCGTGCCGGCCATCGTCGTCGCGGTGTTTGCCACCGTCACGCTCAATCGCGGCCTCGATGCCTGGTTCTCGCAACGTACCCGCGCCATCGTGGACTCCGCCGTCTACGTCGCCGAGACCTATGTCCATGACCACGGCGAAGCGGTGCGCAACGACGTGGCGCAGATCTCGGCAGACCTGTCGCAGCACAGAGAGCTCTACGACAAGGACCCCACCAACTTCATCCGCCGCGTCGCCAACCATGCCCTGCTGCACGGGCTCCCGGCGATCTTCGTCTTCGATCCCTCGAAACAGAAAGACGGCAAGCAGGAATTCGTGGCGCGGGTCGTGGCGCGCGAGAATTTTGCCTTCTTCCCGCCGAGCAAGGCCTATCTTGCCCAAGCCGACAAGGGCGAACTGGTCGTCATCCAGCCGGGCGAGGGCGGCAATGTCGTCCGTGGCCTGATCAAACTGCCCAATTTCGACAACACCTACCTGATGGTCTACCGCATCATCAACCCGTCCATCCAGAAGCAGCTGCGCGACGCGCAGGAAGCAAAGAGCGAATACGACCGGCTGATGTCGCAACGCCTCGGCGTGCAGCTCACCTTCGGCATGATGTTCGCGCTCGTCGGCTTCATCCTTCTGCTGGCTGCCATCTGGGTGGGTCTCTGGTTCTCCGACAAGGTGGTCGCTCCGGTGGTGCGCCTGCTCGATGCCGCACGCCGCGTGTCCGGCGGCGAGCTCGATGCCAAGGTCACCGTCGTCGAGGGCCCGGAAGATCTCCAGACTCTCTCCAACACCTTCAACCTGATGACCGATCACCTGAAGCAGCAGCGCGACGATCTCGTCGACGCCAGCGATGCGATCGACCAGCGCCGCCGCTTCACCGAGGCCATGCTGGCGGGTGTCAGTGCCGGGGTCATCGGCATCGATCCGTCAGGACGCATCTCGCTCGTCAACCGTTCCGGCCTCAACTTGCTGGGCCGCGGCGAAAGCGAACTCATCGGCGAGCCTGCCGAGGTGGCGCTCGAACCCTTCCTGCCGATCTTCGAGCAGGCTCTGACCAGGCCCTCGGGCTTCGCCGAAGGTCAGGTCGACATTGAGCGCAAGGGCGAAAGCCGCAGCCTGTTCGCCCGCGTCACGACCGAAAGCTCGGAAGACGCCGCGCATGGCCATGTGCTCACCTTCGATGACATCACCGACCTCGTCTCGGCGCAACGCAACTCCGCCTGGGCGGATATCGCGCGCCGCATCGCGCATGAGATCAAGAATCCGCTCACACCCATCCAGCTCTCCGCCGAGCGGTTGAAGCGCAAGTATGGCGGCCAGATCCACACCGACAAGCACGTCTTCGACCAGTGCACCGACACCATCATCCGGCAGGTTGGCGACATCGGCCGCATGGTTGATGAGTTTTCCTCCTTCGCCCGCATGCCCAAGGCGATCCCCGAGCCGCAGGAGCTTGCCTCCATCGTGCGCGAGGCCACCGTCCTGCAGCGCGTGTCGTCGTCCGATATCGACATCGAGCTCGACGTCAGCAACGGCGAATTCGTCTTCCCCTTCGATCGCCGCCTCATCACCCAGGCCATCACCAACCTCGTCAAGAATGCCCGCGAGTCGATCGAGTCCCGCCTGCAGAACCAACCGGAGCCGCGCGGCCACATCGAGGTCGTCGCCGGCATTGCGGACGAGCACCCTTACATCCGCGTGACCGACAATGGCATCGGCCTGCCGCGCGAGAACCGCCATCGCCTGGCAGAACCCTACATGACGACGCGCGAGAAGGGCACCGGCCTCGGTCTCGCCATCGTCAAGCGCATCATGGAAGAACACGGCGGCCGCCTCATCCTCGAGGATGCGCCTGCCACTGACGGAATCCAGGGTGCCCGCGTCACGCTCCTTTTTGACAAGATTGCCGCGCAGACGAGCGCGGCCGAATGAAAGTACGGATAGGCTGATGGCAGCAGACATTCTCATCATCGATGACGAAGCCGACATCCGGGAGCTCATTGCGGGCATCCTGGAAGACGAAGGCTACGAGACCCGGCTGGCGCATAATTCCGATGCGGCACTGGCCGAAGTGGCGCAGCGCCGTCCTTCGCTCATCATCCTCGACATCTGGCTGATGGGTTCGAAGCTCGACGGCCTCGATCTCCTGAACATCATCAAGGAGAAGCACCCGGAGGTGCCGGTCATCATCATCTCCGGCCACGGCAACATCGAGACTGCGGTGGCCGCCATCAAGCGTGGGGCCTATGAATACATCGAGAAGCCCTTCAAGGCGGACCGCCTGCTGCTGGTCGTTGGCCGCGCGCTCGAGACGTCGCGGCTGAAGCGCGAGAACGAAGAACTGAAGGGTCGCTCAGGCGCTGAAACCGAGTTGCTCGGCAATTCCGCAGCCATGCGCCAGCTGCGGCAACTCTTGAAGAAGATCGCGCCCTCCAACAGCCGCGTGCTGATCACCGGTCCCATGGGTGCCGGCAAGGAGCTTGCCGCGCGCACGCTGCACGTCATGTCGCTGCGGGCTGCCGGTCCCTTCGTCACGCTGAGTGCCGCCGCCATGGCGCCCGAGCGCATGGAGGAAGAACTCTTCGGCGTCGAGGACGGCACTGGCGCCACGCGCCGTGTTGGCGCGCTGGAAGAGGCGCACGGCGGCACCCTCTACATCGACGAACTCGCTGACATGCCGATCGAGACGCAGGGCAAGGTGCTGCGCGTTCTGGTGGACCAGACTTTCCTGCGCGTCGGTGGCGCCAAGAAGGTGAAGGTCGACATCCGCGTCGTGTCCTCGACCAGCCGTGACCTGCCGTCGCTCATCTCGATCGGCCGCTTCCGCGAGGACCTCTATCATCGCCTCGGTGTGGTGCCCATCGATGTTCCGGGCCTTGGCGAGCGGCGGGAAGACATTCCGGACCTCATCCACCACTTCACCAAGAGCTACTCCGCCGCCTCCGGCCAACCGATGCGCAAATTCGCCGATGATGCCATCGCCGTGCTGCAGACGCGCGAATGGGCGGGCAACGTGCGCGAGCTGCGCAACAACGTCGAGCGCATCCTCATCCTGGCGAGCGGCGAGGGCACCTCGGAAATCACCGCCGCCATGCTGCCGTCGGATACAGGCGGAGCAGGGGCGGCGGCTGCCACTTTCGGCATCGAGCATCTCCTGGTCTATCCACTGCGCGATGCGCGCGAGGTGTTCGAGCGTGACTACATCACCGCCCAGCTCGGCCGGTTCGGCGGTAACATCTCGCGCACCGCCCAGTTCATCGGCATGGAACGCTCAGCGCTCCACCGCAAGATCAAGCTCCTGGGCCTCACCGGCCGCAGCGAGGAAGACACGGAACTGTGAAATTTTCCAAGTTGCCGTTTCGTGATAGGCTCACCGTCGCCACCAAGGCCCAATAGAGAACAGGACAAAAAAAGATGGCCCAAGAAAAACAGCAAAACCTGCAGGACACCTTCCTCAACCATGTCCGCAAGCAGAAGATTCCGGTCACGGTGTTCCTCGTCAACGGCGTAAAACTGCAGGGCGTTATCACCTGGTTCGACAACTTCTGCGTTCTTCTCCGCCGGGACGGCATGTCCCAGCTGGTCTACAAGCACGCCATTTCGACCATCATGCCGGGCGGCCCGATCAGCCTGTTTGACGAAGAGCAGGCCGCCGGTTGACCACACGAAGCAAGAGCGGGAGCGGCGCTGGCGTCGACTTCCAGATTGAAGGCAAGGCCGCAACCCGCGCCATCGTCCTCCACGTCGACCGCCGTGACCGCGGCGCACCGCCCACCTCCGACCGCGCCGTCGAGGCGCGGCTGGAGGAGGCCGTGGGGCTGGCGCTCGCCATAGACCTCGAGGTAGAGGCGGCAATCGTCGCTCCTGTCGCGGCGCCCAAGCCCGCCACACTGCTCGGTTCCGGCAAGGTCGCCGAGATCGCCGCGGTGGTGAAGGAAACGGAGGCCGAGCTCGTGGTCGTCAACGCCCAGCTCTCGCCCATCCAGCAGCGCAACCTAGAAAAGGAATGGGGTGCCAAGGTGCTGGACCGCACCGGCCTGATCCTCGAGATCTTCGGCAGGCGCGCCTCCACGCGTGAAGGCACGCTGCAGGTCGAACTGGCCCATCTGCAGTACCAGAAGAGCCGGCTGGTCCGCTCCTGGACTCACTTGGAACGTCAGCGGGGCGGCTTCGGCTTCCTCGGCGGCCCGGGTGAAAGCCAGCTCGAGGCTGACCGTCGCCTGATTCAGGAGCGCATCGCCCGCATCGAGGGCCAGCTCGAAAGCGTCAAGAAAACCCGCGCGCTGCATCGCAAGGGCAGGGCCCGCGTGCCGTACCCTGTGGTGGCGCTGGTGGGCTATACCAACGCCGGAAAGTCGACGCTCTTCAACCGTCTCAGCGGCGCTGAGGTCCTCGCCAAGGACCTGTTGTTCGCCACGCTCGATCCCACCATGCGGGTCATCCAGCTGCCGCATGGCCGCAAGATCATCCTGTCCGACACGGTCGGCTTCATTTCCGATCTTCCCACCTCGCTCATCGCCGCCTTCCGCGCCACGCTGGAAGAGGTCCTCTCGGCGGATGTCATCCTGCACGTCCGCGACATCGCACATGAGGACTCCGAGGCCCAGGCCGAGGACGTCAACCGCGTGCTGGAGGAACTGGGCATCGACGAGCTCCGCCGGGGCTCCATCATCGAGGTCTGGAACAAGCTCGACCTGCTGCCGCCAGAGGAGCGCGCCGGTCGCGAGGCTCAGGCGCTCCGCAGGCCCGGCTGCGTGCTGGTCTCTTCCGTCACGGGCGAGGGCGTGCGCCCGCTGCTTGAACTCATCGAGGGCCGCCTTGGTGCCGACGACACGATCTACGAGGTGATGCTCGACGCCGAGGACGGCCAGGGGCAGGCGTGGCTCCACGACCGCGGCGAAGTGTTGAGTCGACGCAACTACCCGGACGGCCGGGTGCTGATGAAGGTTCGGCTCACCACTGACAAGGCCGGTCAGGCCCAGGCCCGCTTCGGCACCGCCATGAAGCTGCTCGGCCAGAAGAAGAAGGTCGCGGCGGAGTAGCGTTCCATAATGCCGTCATCCCGGCGAAAGCCGGGGACCCAGCTTCAGGCAGCATCCCAAACGCCAATACGCAACAATCTTGCGCAACCGGATTACGGTGCATTCCGATCGCTCCATAGGTGCATCCGACAACAACCGTCTTGCAACAAACACCATCGCCTTTCGCAACGGCCAGCAACGCGAAATAACAACCGACGCACACCACAACACATGAGGCGAACAGGGGACAATGGGCCTCACTTCCCCAACCGTTTCGCCTCATCCCAAAGCCCGTCCATCTCCTCGAGGCTGGACTGCTTCGGCTCCTTGCCCATCTCCTGGAGCCTTGCCTCGATATGCGCGAAACGGCGCTCGAACTTGGCGTTCGTACCCCGAAGCGCCGCCTCAGGATCTATCCCCAAGTGCCTGGCAACATTGGCCATTGCGAAGAGTAGGTCGCCGAATTCCTCGGGCTTCTTGTCTTCCGGCGCGTCACGGAACTCCGCCACCTCCTCGGCGATCTTGTCATAGACATTGTCCACTGACGGCCAGTCGAAGCCCACCTTCGCGGCCTTGGCCTGCAGCTTTACCGCGCGGGTGAGGCCGGGCAGGGCGACGGGAATCCCCGCCAGCGTGCCTTGGCTGGGCTTGTCCTTGCGCTCCTCCGCCTTGCGCTCCTCCCAGAAGCCCTTGGCCAGCGTCGCCGAGCGCGCCTCGTCGTCGCCAAACACATGCGGGTGCCGGCGGATCATCTTCTTGTTCACCGCCTCGATCACATCGTCGAACGTAAAACTACCTTCCTCATCAGCCATTTGCGCGTGGTAGACCGACTGCAGCAACAGGTCGCCCAGCTCCTCGCACAACTCCGCGCGCGAGCCATTCTGGATGGCATCCGCCACCTCATAGGCTTCCTCGATCGTGTAGGGCGCAATCGTCTCGAAGTCCTGCTCAAGGTCCCACGGACAGCCCGTTACCGGCGTCCGGAGCGCCTTCATGATGGCGCGCAGCGTCTCGATCTTGCGGGGATCCATGTCGGCGGGATTTTCAGGGGTATGGGTCATGACCAGCCTACTAGCCGATCCCGCGAAATTCGGCTACCCGGAGAACATGCAGGATAAGCTGTTCCACGATCCCGGCATCGTGCATTTCTACGATGCCGAGAATGGTTGGGGCGAAGATACCCGCCACTGCCTCGCCATGGCTGAACGGGCGGATAGCGTCCTCGATCTTGGTTGCGGCACCGGGCTTCTCGCGGCTGCCTTGGGTCCCGGCCGGAACGTCTGGGGCGTCGATCCGGCAGGGGCCATGCTGGACATTGCCCGCAAACGCCAGGGCGGCGACACAGTCACGTGGGTTCAGGCAGACGGGCGCAGCGTTCGGCTCGGTCGGCGTTTCGATCTCGTGGTTTTGACTGGTCACGCTTTCCAGTGTTTTCTCACTGACGCCGACCAACTTGCACTTTGCGAAACGATGGCCGCTCACCTGGCGCCGGGTGGTTCTTTCATCTTCGACTCCCGTAATCCGGCGCGCGAGGAGTGGAGGGAGTGGGTACCGGACCTCACGATGAGGGTGTTCGACCATCCGGAACTTGGTGGCATCACGACATGGAACGACGTCAGCATGGATGCCGAGACGCAGATCGTCACCGACGAAACCATCTACCGCGGTAACGCAGGCAGCATCCAAACAGCATCGTCCCGCATCCGTTTTGCAAGCCGAGACGAGATTGCCGCGCGCATTGCCGAGGCGGGCCTCAAGATCAATCGATGGCTCGGCGACTGGCACGGAGCGCCGTTCACGCCAGACGCGCCTGAGATCATCCCGGTGGGAAGCCTGTCCGAAGCAAACGTCTGACCGCGACCGTCGAACAGGCCCGGGAGATTGGTAAGCGGGCTGAAGCAGGGCTGCGTAATCGACCCTCACACACCCAAGGACAGCCTACAACTTTCATTCGCATAATATATATTATGGAACAATTTGGTGTATACCGCAAGTCTACGAAATCAGCCCCCAGCAATGGCTTGAACTGATTTCCACAACCCTCACTTCAATGGTGCCTGCTTCGGCCAGGTCATCGGCTCGCAGGTCGTGACCTTCTCGCTGAAGTCCTTCGTCCACATCGTCCTGCGGCAGTCGAACCAGTATGGCGTCTGCTGCTGCCACGGCGTGCCGGCGAACTTCGTCTTCAGCAGCTGCTGCGCCGGCTTCGAGTAAGTCCCGTGCCCACCATGCCAGTTGCAGCCATAGCGCGTCGTCCGTACGGCCAGCGCCAAAGCTTCCGGCGCGCCGTCCTTGCCCTTGGAGGCCTTGCCCCAGTCGATGGCAGCCTTGGTCAACCGCTCAGGCCCCTGGGCCATGCGCGACAGCGCTTGAAGTTCCTTCCAGTCCACGGACTTGACCATGGGATGCGCCTTCAGAACCGTATCGCGGTTGGCTGCCAGCGGCGCGCGCAGCGCCGGGTCATAGACGTCGCCCAGGCGCTTCATCTGATAGTCGAAATAGACCGGGAAGCCATTCACGTCGTCTGCCTGCTGGCGCAGTGCTCCAAGCTGCCGGTCCGGCTCATACGGGCACCACCAATTCTTGTCGTTGGGGTTCCAGCCATCGATCTCGGTGAAGCTGTCAGGTTTGATGCTCTCGTTCTGCCAGCCGCCCGGCATCGACACGAGAATGTTGTGCGGCGGGCTCCTCAATATGGTTAACAGCCGCTGGTTTCGCGGGCTGATGTCCGGATAATCCGCCTTCACCTTGTCGAAAATCGCTTTGATTTCAGGGTTCAAGGTGTGAAGCGCATCCAGGTGCTCGCCATCGACCTTGCGCACCAGGCCATAGTCCCGCGTCCATGCAGCACGTGCAAACAGCGCCCGGTCGCGCGGCGTGAAGCTCTGGTCGCTGGACAGCTCCCACAGCGCTTTGGTCGGCAGGAAATTGAAGGTGATGTCAGAGCCCGGATCGCCGTTCCTCAGCACCGCGTCCTTCCAGTGCGCTTCGTCCTCGGCGGCGAGCGCCAGCAACGACGAATACTTGTTCCGATCGAGCATCCGGTCATCTGCCGACAGGCTGGATTTCAACTCCGGCGTGATCAGACCATCGCGCAGCTTGCGGAGTTCCCGCGTGTTCCCTTGCGAGACCAGATATTGCGCCAGATTGTAAAGCGCAGTGCCCGAGTAAGCCTGCGCAGGCTTGAAGGGAACGGCCGCAAGCCCCTGCTCCGCTTCATCATATTTTCCGGCAAGTGCCGAAAGCCTGACGGCGTGGTTCAGCAGGAATCCGGCGGCGGCCGTTTCGGGGGCTGCGCCGCAGCTGTTGGCGGCGGCATCCATGGCCTGTTTCGCCTGCCCCCACACTTCGCTCCGCGAGGCATCATCGGGCTTGGTAGCAAACGCTTTCAGCATGGCCAGCGCCGATCCGCTAAGCTTGCCGCCCGTGGGCTGCACGCCAAGTGCCTTGCCCACATAGTCCGACATGCGCGCCTGCCACTTGGTCCCAACGAGGCTCCACGGTGCCACCTGGTATTTCAGGTTGGCCGACTGGCCCGCCATCATCCAGAGCGCCATCGGATGCTGGCGCGCAGCGTCGACAATCGACTTCGAGATGGTGGCATTCTCGGGCAATGTCCCGTCAAGCCACCAGTCACCATCCTTCTGGCGAATTCCTACGAAATCAATATCATACAGCGCAATGCTATACTGCCGCTTCAGGTCATCATCCGCGAGGATCTGCGCCGCCGGGGTCTCCAGCACAGCGATGTCGCCATCGATGAGGCCGGTCCAGCCCGGGGCGGTATCTTCCTGGTTCGCGATGTAGCCCAGCAGTTGCCGGGTGATCTGGTGAACGGAGGACAGCGCAGGATCGGCAAGGATCGCTTCTGCAGCAACGCGCGCCTCAACCGGTTGCTTGGCATTGGCCAGCAGGTTGGCGACGTTGTAGGCGGCGGCGGCGCGGTGAATGGAATTCGAGGCCGCGATCGCCTTGAACAGCGGGATTGCCTTCTGCTTGTCGCGGTAGAAGGCGATCGCGGCCTCCTGATAGGCGCGGTCAGCCTTCTGGCGGTTGGCTACGGCCGGCTCATCGGCAAGCGGTTCGGGGAGCGAGACTTCGCCCTCGTCGTTTGAGCAGGCGCGGATGACCTGCTGCTGGGCCAGAAGCCATTGTTTTACATAAGGATCAGCTGCGCCCAGCTGGTCGATCCGCTTGTTGAGCACCGACAGCGGATAGCCGATGCGGCAGCTCCAGCCGACGTTCTGCAGGTCCTGCTCGGATGGCAGGATTTGAGTGGTGATCTTGCGCCACGCGTCCTGCTGCGCCCAGGTATCGGCATCGGCCGAACCCGGTTCCAGCATCGGGTCTCCAAGCCCCTGCAGCACGCGCCAGGTGCGGGCGCTGAAAGGCTCCTGCGCGTAGCGGTCGACGGCGGCGGCAAGCTGGGCCGGGTCGCAGGATGTCTGGGCAAGCGCCGGGCCAGCAAGCAGCGCCAAAGCCGTGAGGCTCGCGGCAATTAATTTCAACATTGTCTTCGAAGCTCCGTGGCGTGGTCAGAAGACCAGGTCGAGGCCATCATAGGCCGGTTCGATACCTGCCGGAAGTTCCTTCACAAGTGTGGCAAAATCCATGTCGATGTGCAGGTTGGTGATGATGGCACGCTTCGGCTTGATGCGAGCGATCCATCCAAGGGTCTGCGGCAGGCTCCAGTGGCTGGGGTGCGGCGTGCGCCGAAGCGCGTCAACAATCCACAGGTCAAGGTTCTCGAGGTGCTTCAGGCTGGCGTCCGGAACGCCGTCAATATCGGGCGTATAGGCCATGTCGCCGATGCGGAAGCCGAGAGCGTCGATGGTGCCGTGGTGAACCTGGAAGGGCACCGCCGTGATCGCGCCCCCTGCTCCATCGATGATGACGGGATTACCGCCCACGAGCGCATTGAGATTGAGGATAGGCGGGTAGTCGCTGCCTGGTGCGGCGTAGAAGCAATAGGCAAAACGGGTGGTCAGCATGCGCCCTGTCGCATCATCAGCCCAAACCTCGACGCGCTTGCGTTTCATCAGGAAGAAAGCGCGCAGATCGTCAATGCCATGCGTGTGGTCGGCATGCTCATGGGTGAAGAGCACGGCATCAATGTCGCGGATCTCAGAGCTCAGCATTTGCTCACGAAGATCAGGCGAAGTATCTATAAGTACGCGTGTTTCGCCTGCCGGGCCAGTTTGTGTGACGAGCGCCGAGCAGCGGCGGCGACGGTTCTTCGGGTTGGTGGGATCACACTTGCCCCACTCATTCCCCACGCGCGGAACACCGCCGGAGGAGCCGCTTCCGAGGATGGTGATCTTGCGCGTCATGAGGCCTTGGAGAACAGCCGGAAAAAGTTCTCGGTGGTGATGCAGGCCATTTCCTCAACCGGCAGGTTTCGGGTTTTCGCCAGCGTTTCCAGGGTCTTCACGACAAAGGCCGGCTCATTGGATTTGCCCCGGTATGGAATGGGCGCGAGGTAGGGAGAGTCGGTTTCGACGATGATCCGTTCGATGGGCAATGCCGCCGCCGTCTCCCGAAGGTCTTCGGCGGTCTTGTAGGTCAGGATGCCAGAGAAGGAGACATAGCCTCCCATGTCGACCGCCGCATCGGCAAGGCGCCGGTGCGACGTGAAGCAGTGGAGCAGCGGGGTGAATTTGCCCTTTGCCATCTCCTCGCGCAGGATCGAGATCGTGTCGTCTTCGGCCTCGCGGCTGTGGATGACCAGCGGCAGGCCTGTGCGGCGGGCGGCATCGATGTGGACGCGGAAGCCCTGGGCCTGCGCGTCGCGCGGGCTCAGGTCATAATGATAGTCGAGCCCGACCTCGCCAATACCAACGCATTTTTCGGCCTCGGCAAGCCGCACGAGATCGTCGGAGGTAACGTCCAATTCCTCGTGCGCATTGTGAGGGTGTGTTCCTACCGTACAGAAAACATTGAAATTTTTATTCGCAATGCGAAGCAGATTATCGAACTTCCGAACACGCGAGGAGATCGAAACCATACGGTCCACCCCCGCCTCCTCGGCGCGCTTCAGGACGGCGGCCAGGTTCTCTTCCATGCCCTCGAAATCGAGGTGGCAATGACTGTCGACGACACGCATCAGGCTTTCTCTGCCTCTTCCTCGACATAGCGGGGGAAGATCGGCGCCGGTGCGGGAAGCGGCATTCCCGACACCAGTCGCTTGTCGAGATCGGCGAAGTTGGTGTTTGTATCGATGCCCAACAGATGCAAAAGCGATGCCGCCGATGCCGGGATGTAGGGCTGTGCCGTGATGCCGATGATGCGCAAAACCTCAGCGGTCACATAGAGCACAGTCTCCATTCGGGCGGGGTCGGTCTTCTTAAGCGCCCAGGGTTCCTGCCCGGCAAAGTAGCGGTTCGCCTCCGCTACAACCCGCCATATGGCATCGAGCGCCTTGTTGATGGCATGGGTTTCATGCGCCGCCCTCGCCTCGGCATGGATGCCATCGGCGGCGGCGAGGATTTCCTTGTCCGCTGCGGTGAAATCGCCATGCTTCGGAACCACGCCGCCGCAGTTCTTGGCGATCATCGACAGCGAGCGCTGGGCGAGGTTGCCAAGGTCGTTGGCGAGGTCGGCGTTGATGCGGTTGACGATCGCCTCGTGGCTGTAGTTGCCGTCCTGACCGAACGGCACCTCGCGAAGGAAGAAATAGCGTGTCTGGTCGATACCATAGGTTCGCACGAGATCAGACGGTGCCACGACGTTGCCGACCGACTTGGACATCTTCTCCCCGCGGCTGAACAGGAAGCCGTGGACGACCACCTGGTCCGGTACGGGCAGACCGGCGGACAGCAGGAAGGCCGGCCAGTAGATTGCGTGGAACCGCGTGATGTCCTTGCCGATCACATGGGCCGAGGCCGGCCAGAACCCGGCGCGCGGCGCGTGGGTGTCGGGGAAGCCGGTTGCCGAGAGGTAGTTCGTCAGCGCGTCGACCCAGACATACATCACATGTTTCGGGTCATCCGGCACCTGCACGCCCCAGTCGAAGGTGGTGCGCGAGATGGAGAGGTCGTTCAGCCCGCGCTTCACGAAAGCGACGATCTCGTTACGGTAATGCTCCGGCACGATGAAATCCGGGCGCTTCTCGTAAAGCTCCAGCAGCTTCGGGGCATAGGCCGAAAGCTTGAAGAAATAGCTCTCTTCCTCAACCCACTCCACGGGCGTGCCGGTCTTGAGGGAGAAACGGCGGCCGTCGCGCTCCTCGATCTCGTCCTCGCCGTAATAGGCCTCATCTCGAACCGAATACCAGCCGGAATACTTCGAGAGGTAGATGTCGCCGTTGGCGGCCATGCGGCGCCAGATTTCCTGCACGGAAAGCTTGTGGCGGTCTTCCGTGGTGCGCAGGATGTCGTCGGCGCGCGCGTTCAGCTGCTCGCCCATCTCCTCGAACTGGGCCGCAGTGCGATCCGCCAGTTGTTGCGGCGTGATGCCCTCGCGGGCGGCCGTCTGCTGCATCTTCTGGCCATGCTCGTCCATGCCGGTGACGAACAGTACGTCATAGCCGTCGAGTCGCTTGAAGCGGGCAATGGCATCGGTCGCGATACGCTCATAGGCATGGCCAATGTGCGGCGCGCCGTTGGCGTAGGGAATGGCCGTGGTGATGTAGAATTTCGGTTTCGACATGTTCTTCGATCTTATTGAATTCAGGAGGCCTTCAGCGCCTCCTCGAGGCGCATCAGCGCATCGGTGACCGTCTGGCGGCGGTCGAGGTTTAGGGCATCCGCCTGCCTGAGGGAAGCGTTGATGTCATCATGCGCCCGGGCCAGTGGCTCACCGTGACCACGCATTCCGGCGGCGCGGGCCTGCTCAGCGATCCAGCCGACCAGGAGGTCGCAGAAGATGAAATAATCCTCGGCCGTCTCACGTCCGGAAAAGGCTGCTGCAATCTCCACCGCCGTGGCGGGCGACAGCTTCGACCGCTTGAGAAACTCCCCGAATGCCGCAGCGCCCCGGGAGCCGATAAGGTCCATGGCCTTGCCTGGGCTGCCGCGGGAGAGTTCGGAGACGTCGCGCAAACCTCCCTGCTCCACCTCGACAGCGCCAGGAGGCAGGTGACGAAGCACCTTCAGCGTCTCATCGGTCGAGAGCGGGTCCATCGGCAGGTGCAGGCAACGCGAGCGGATGGTGCGCAGCAGGCGCCCCGGCTGGTTGCAGACGATGAGGAAGATGGACTGCTTCGGCGGTTCCTCGATCACCTTGAGGAGGGCGTTGGCGGATTCGGAATTGAGGTCATCCGCCGCATCAACGATGGCGACCCGCCAGCCGCCCGCACCGGAAGTACGGGCAAAGAAATTCTGAGCCTCGCGAGCGTCGTCGACCGCAATCTCGGTTTTCAGCCGCTTGGCACGCTGATCAACGGCGCGCTCTATGACGAGGAGGTCCGGATGTGACGCAGCCGCCACCTGCCGAAAGGCATGGCCCTCTGGCGCAATGTGCAGTGTGGTGTGAGCCTTGGCGCCATGGGCAGTGGGCACCTGCAGGAGGAACTTGGCAAAGCGGTAGGCGAGCGTTGCCTTGCCGACCCCCCGGGGACCGGACAACAACCAGGCGTGATGCAGCTTTCCAGACTGATGGGCCTGCAACAGCCGGGTCTCCGCCGCCCGATGGCCGAACAATTCCGCGGCACGGCGCGGGTGCCAGGGAACGTCACGCGGATCCTTGAAGTCCTCCGCCATCAGAGCGCGCCTTCAACCACCGACCAGACATCGTCGGCAACCGCATCGATATCCTGCGCGGCATCCACCAGACGGCAGCGCTTCGGATCCTTGCGAAGGATATCGAGGAAGCCCTCACGCAGCTTCTGGTGGAAGGCAAGGCCCTTGCGTTCGTAACGGTCCTCGGCAACGGCATCGCCGCGCGACTTGGCGCGGGCAAGGCCGATGGCGGGGTCCAGATCGAACACAAGTGTGAGGTTCGGTCGCGTTGTACCAACGACGGCCCTTTCAAGCGCATCGATGAAGCCCAACTCGCAACCGCCGGCGTAACCCTGATAGGCGCGTGTCGAATCCATGAAGCGGTCGCACAACACGATGCGGCCCTCGGCAAGCGCGGGGCGGATAACCTGCTCGAGGTGCTGCTCGCGTGCGGCATAGTTCAGAAGGGCTTCCGACTTCGGGGTCCAGCGTGCCACGTCGCCCGAAACGAGGAGTGCGCGCACCGCCTCCGCTTCCGGCGTGCCGCCCGGCTCGCGGGTGATCAGCACGTCCCTGCCCGCTGCCTCCAACCGCGTCGCCAGTTTACGGATCTGCGTCGACTTGCCGGAGCCTTCGCCCCCCTCGAAGGTGATGAAGAGAGACGGCATCTAGCTGCCGAAGACCATGATGAAAACGGAATCAACGGCGCGCGACCACATTGAGGCATCAACGGGCACAGCACCGCCGGTCACTACCGGCACGTCTGCCACCGTAACCCCGTCAACGATGAAGCGAACCGACCCCACCTGGGTGCCACTCTCCACGGGGGCGAGCAGCGGCCCGGTGTAGGTGAGCTTCATTTCGGCCATTTCCTGCTCCTGGGGCGTGAGTGCAACGCGCACGTCGCCCGCCGCGAGCAGCGGAACGTGGCGTTGCGTGCCGCCCCAGACGCGCGCCTGACCAACGCGGTCACCCTTGGTATACACGTCAACCGCACGGAACTGCTTGAAGCCCCAGTCGAGCAGGCCCTGGGCGTCCTGCTTGCGGTCATTGATGCTGCGCAGCCCGGCAATCACCATGACGAGGCGTCGACCATCACGCTGGGCCGAACCAATGAGACCATAGCCCGCCTCCTTGGTGTAGCCGGTCTTCATGCCATCCGCGCCCGGATAGTCCTTGAGCAGCGGGTTGCGGTTCTGCTGTTTGATGTTGTTCCAGGTGAATTCCGGGATCGAGTAGTACTTATAGTATTCCGGGAAGGTGTTGATGATGTAGCGGGCCAGCACGGCAAGGTCGCGCACGCTCATCGTATGTTCCGGGTCGGGAAGGCCGGTGGCATTCTTGAAGGTGGCATTGGTGGCGCCCAGTTCATGGGCGCGCTTGGTCATCTGCTCGGCAAAGGCCTGTTCGCTTCCCGCCATGTTCTCGGCGATCACGATGCAGGCGTCATTGGCAGACTGCACGACAACGCCCTTGATGAGATCTTCGAGCGCCACTTCCGAATTGAGCTCGGCATACATCGTAGAACCGCCCGAGGAGGCACCACCCCGCTTCCAGGCATCCTGGCTCACCTTGAATGTCTGGTCGAGCGTGAGGGTCCCCGCCTTCAAGGCCTCGAAGACCATGATCATGGTCATCAGCTTACTCATCGAGGCGGGGGGAACCGGTGCATCGGCGTTCTTTTCGAACAGCACGCGGCCGGTGCGGGCATCCAGCAGGATCGCCTCTTCCGCCTTCGACACATAGGGTTCGTCCGCCTTGCCCTGAGCGAGCGCGCCCTCGAGGCCCGGCAGCACCAGCAACAGGATTGCGGCCAGGAGGATACTGACGATTCGAGGAAAGCGCGGGACAGGCGTCATGACGGTACGCTAGAGGCGTTCGAGACCGAAATCAACGCGGTGGCGCGGGGCAGCAAAGACCAGATAAAGTGCCATTAACTGGCCTCCCCCAAGGGCTCCTCCCCGGAAGTCTACCAATGGTACCGGCTCATTTGATCCATTATGCTCGTTTCGGGGAAAACTGGGGGCCAGCAATTGGAAAAGCAAGCGGAACAGCCGTCTTCGGCGCGGGTGGTGGTGGCAGGCGCGATCGGCAATGCGATCGAGTTCTACGACTTTACCGTCTATGCCTTTCTCGCCAGCTATTTCGCAGCCCATTTCTTCCCTTCAACCGATCCCATTGCGGGTCTGCTCGCGAGCTATGCCACCTTGGCCGTTGGCATGATCATGCGGCCGGTGGGTGGGCTGGTGCTGGGCCTCGTTGGCGACCAAATGAGCCGGCGTTTCGCGCTGCAGCTGTCCGTCGTGCTGATCGCTGTGCCAACGTTGATCATCGGCCTTCTCCCGACCTATGAGACGATTGGCGTTCTTGCTCCCATCCTGCTGATCGTGCTTCGCATGATCCAGGGCCTGTCGGTCGGTGGCGAATACTCCTCGTCGATCGTCTACATCGTCGAGCATGCACCACCGAAGCGGCGCGGACTGTGGGGAAGCTTCAGCCCCATGGGCGCATTCGGCGGCCTGTTCCTCGGCACCGCCGTATGCATTGTTGTCGGCAGCCTGCTGGGCACTGAGGAAATGGCCGCCTGGGGTTGGCGCATTCCGTTCATCGCCAGTGTCCTGCTCACCGCAGTTGGCTTCGGGGTGCGCATGGGCCTCGGCGCCGACAAGGCCATCCTCGCCCAGGCCAACTCCGAGAGCATCCTCATCAGGGCCTTCCGGGACCATTGGTGGGAGATGCTGGCCATTGCCCTTGCCAATACCTCGACTGGTGTCGTGACCTTCGTGGGCTTTGCCTTTGCCGTTCCCTGGATGGTGCAGGTGGCTGGCGTCACACGCCTGCATGCCCTCGGCATCAACCTCTATGGCCTCGTGGCTGTGGCGCTGCTCTCGCTAGCGGGTGGCGCCCTGGGCGATCATCTCGGAAGGCTCCGGGTTTCGATACTTGGCCTCATCGTGCTGCTGGCGGGAGCCTGGCCGGCCTTTCAGTACATGGGGAGCCCTGACACGACATCGCAGGTCATCGGCATCACCATCCTGGCTATCGGCCAGGGTTTCTTCGTAGGGCCGATGTGCGCCTGCATGGTGGCACTGGTCGCACCTCAGGTGCGTACCACGGTCGTCTCGCTAGGTTACAGCATTCCTGTCGGCGTCTTCGGCGGACTTGCGCCACTGGTCACCGAATTCATTTTCGCCCGTCGGGGCATCGAGATGGCACCCGCCTTGGTGATCATTGCGGGTGCCTTCGTCTCCCTGGCGGCAATCCTCATCATGGGGCGCTGGCCCTATGGAGACCCCGGACAGGCCAGAGAAGACCGCGAGGGTGTTCCCGCCTGACAAGAACGCCACGCACCAGAGCGCAAGTGGCTGCGGCAGCCTATTGCAGCGAGGCCTGGACGGCTTCCATCTTGATCAAGTGTGCGTCTGAAAAGCCCGCCGTCTGCGCATCCGCGAGAGCCGTCTGGGCATCGTCCGGATCAGTGATGGGCCCGATCCGAACCCGGTAGATGGGGCCGGCCGCGCCCGAGAGTTCGATGAACTGGACCGGCCATGCCGATGCGAACTGGTCACGCACCCGCGCAGCGTTGCCACCATCCGAGAATGATCCAAGCTGGATGAAATAACTGATATCGCCAGTGAGTGATGCAGCAGCGGGCGCCTCGGGCGTAGGCGGCGGCTGGTAGGCGACGGTCTCCGCCACAGCCCGAGATGCCTTCTTCGGCGGCGGCGCCTCCGCAACCGTCACGTTTGCAACCGACGACTTCCCCCGCCGCCGGTCGGCAGCGGCGATGAGGCTGCGATTGGGCGTTCCGCGTTCGAGTTCGGTGTTCATGGCCATGAGATGCTTGCCGCCATTGTCATTCAACGGCGCAGGACCAATGAATTGCACGCGCACCTTGGTGGTGCCCTTCAGGATCTGGTTGCCGTATGCGTCGGTGACGATGTAGTCGATGGTGTCCCCGGCGCGCAGCGACACCAGATCGGCGGCACCGCTCACCGTCAGCCGCCGCACCCACCCCTTGACCCGCATCGTCTCGCCCGGTTGGTAGACCTGCCGGTCGTCGAACACGTACCAACGCGCCTGGTCGCGCAGCGTCTGGCGGACAGCGTTCACCTGCATGATCGCGGTCTTGTCGCCGACGGTGGCGACGACCACGCCGTACCCGTCGTCGGGCACTGTCGTCGGCAACGACAGCGTCGCCTGACCCTGCGCATCGGTGGTGACGGCGGCACCGGCGGCGTAACGAACGGACACACCTTGGACC
>NZ_JBAXGR010000056.1:0-24682 GCF_037139295.1 Aestuariivirga sp. | reverse complement strand
GGTGTGGATCAACACCTCGGACGAGCCGCTCGCCAACCCCTTCGTGATGCGCTAGGGGGCAGCATCACTCACGCGAAGGCGGGGATGACTTCCTTGCAGAACAGCTCGAGCGAGCGCTTCTGCTCCTTCATGCCGAGCCCGAGGCTGGCGTAGTAGGTGAACTGGTCCACCCCCAGCGTCTCATAGGGCTTGAGCTTCGCGATCACCTCGTCGGGCGTTCCGAACATCAGGTTGCCCGACAGCATCTGGGGATCATATTCGGTGCGGTTGGCGATGTCGTGCAGGTCCACTTCCTTGGGGAAGCCGTTCTTCACGTCGCCCATGTTCTTGAACAGGTTCTCGAACTGGCCGAGCTGGCGCTGCGCGGCGCGAACCGGCACCATCCAGTCTTCCTTGCGGTCATAAAGTGCGGTGTGGCGCATCATGGCGAAGATCGGACGCATCTTGCCCGGGTTGTTGGCCATCGCCTCATCGAGACGCGACTTGTAGAGTTCGGCCTCGCTCATCGGGCGGGTCAGTGGCCAGGACATGATGTTGAGGCCGTGCTTGACGGCGAAATCATAGGTGATGGGCGCGCGCGCCGCCACCCACAGCGGCGGGTGCGGCTGCTGCAGCGGCTTCGGCACCGAGGTGGAGGTGGGGAACTGCCAGAACTCACCCTTGTGCTCATAATCTCCCTGCCACAGGGCCAGCACGGCGGGCAGCATCTCCTGCATGTATTTCCACCCATCCGTCTGCTTGAGGCCGGGGTACATGCGGTCGAATTCGCGCTGGTAAGCGCCCGATCCGATGCCGAATTCAAGCCGGCCGCCGGTGATGAGATCGGTGAAGGCCGCTTCGCCGGCGAGCTTGATCGGGTGCCAGTAGGGTGCCACTGCAACCGCGGTGCCCAGCCTGATCTTGGAGGTATGCGCTCCCCACCAGGTGAGGATCTGGAAGGGGTCCGGCGCGATGGTCATTTCGAGGGCGTGGTGCTCGGCTGACCAGGCGATGTGGAAGCCGCCGTCCTCGGCCATCTGCACCATCTCCAGCGTGTGCCGGGCGACGTCGCGCATGTCGAGGCTGTCATCCAGGCGTTCGAGGTTGATAGCGAGCTGGAACTTCATGGCAGTTTCTCCGGGCGTACGGTGCTTCTATGAACCTTGTACCGAGTGTCCGCCGCTGTGGAAAGCGAGCTTGTCGGAAATGCGACAATATCGCAGAGAGCCCCCAGCCGTCAGCCTGGTCGTTGCGGATAAACGTGGAGATCAGGGCCTGGCTGGCTCATCGACGGGCAGCAGTCCGCGCTCCGCCAGCACCTTGTGCGCCACGCGGAAGCACTCAAGCGCCTGCGGCACGCCGCAATAGATGCCGACCGCATGAACGATAGCCCTCACCTCAGCCGCCGAAACACCATTGTTGGTGGCCCCGTTGCAGTGGGTCTCCCACTCATGCATCTTTCCAAGTGCGCCCAGCATGGCAAGGTTCATCATCGAGCGTGTCTTGGCGTCGTTTGTCTCGTCGCCCCAACCGAAGCCCCAGCACCAGGCCGTCATCGCCTCCTGGAACGGGCGTGTCAGGCTGTCGGCGGAACTCAGGTTCTTGTCGACATAGTCCCGGCCAAGCGTCTCGCGCCGCTTCTGCAAGCCTCTTTCAAACAGCGTCTCGTCCACCCTTGATCCCTCCAGCCATGTGGTGCCTGCCAGCTTCCCACGAAGAGTAGGAACCTATCGGCGAGAAACATTCGAGGGGAGCGTTCGCTTTGCCCTGGTCATATGCCGGGGCACCGGCGAACGGGGGTGCTGTTGCTTTCCGGTGGCGGCTGATGCGGTCGCTGGCACAAATCTGAAACGAGAAAACCACATCAGCTGCGATCGATTGACAGTTGCGCCGACGTCTAGCTGCTGTCTCGTTCCAAAATGGCCGGATGCTCATGGAGCACCACGTTGAGCAGCGATCTGTGCACCTCGATGTGGCCATTGTAGTCAATCAGGCCAAGCTTGCGAAACTTGTTCATGAAGAAGCTCACACGTGAACGTGTGGTGCCGATCATCTCGGCCAGCGTCTCCTGGCTGATTTTTGCGAGGATCGGTTCTGGCTTTCCTTCCTTGCCGAAATTCGCCAGCAGCAGAAGAAGTCGTGTCAGCCTCTTTTCACTCGAGTTGAAAAGCTGATCCACAAGATCGGCCTCGACGCGGATGGTGCGGCTCAGGAGATGGGCAATGAAGATCGCGACGCAGTAGGTTCATAACGGGTCGTAAGTACGTAATTCAGCAAGAGCGTCGTTTGTGACCGATATATCTATTTTCTTTTTATGGAGATACTTGCACAGATAGTCTGATCGAAGGGGCATATCTGACCGTCCGGCGTTCGATGCAGAAGTGAAGGTGATATGCGCTTTCGCTGGCGGGCACGCCGCCAAGCAGGACGTTCACAAGACCCGCTGACATGACGTCCCTCGTCTTCGCGTTCTCGCCGCTCCAGGTAACATCCAACGCGGAGCAGGTCCTAGCCCGAAACCTCATTGCTGCGGGCAAGTTGCGCGCGGCCCAGAATATCATGGAGAACGCAAATGATGTCCAAGCTATTGGCCTGCCTGCTGGCTGTTTGTGCGGTGGTTTCTATGTCTCCGATCACGACTGCTCGTGCGGGCTACATGTCGGGCTTCGATCTGCTGGAGTCCTGCAAGCCAAGAGTGATCGATGCCGTGTATCGGCTGAAGGTCGCTGAATGTCGCGGTTACGTCATCGGGGTTGCCGACACATTCGACTGCACCAAAGAGGTGCTGGGTTACAGGTGGAACAGCCGGATCTCCCTGTCGCAGGAAGAGCTGGTGAACGCCGTCATCACGTGGCTCAATGCACATCCCCGGCAGTTGCACCACCAGGCAGGCGGCCTGATCGCGGCGGCGTTATCCGAGTCATTCCCCTGCGCCAGTCAGTGATCTGCTTTCTATTGCTGGAATGGACGCGCTGTTCATCAACGCGCTCTTGTAGCTAGGAGGCGCGAGCGGCCGGCAGGTGGCGGGCATCATCCGCAGTAAGATTGCCGAGCCCCGGGCCTTCAACCACGCGCGCGGCGATGGCAGCCGCTGCCCTGGCCGCCTCCGGGGCTGATGCGCCTCGCGCCAATGCAACCGTCAGCGCAATTCCGAACACGTCTCCCGCCCCGGTGGGATCGACTTCCCGCGCAGGCGTTGCAGGAACATCCCAGCGCTCTGCACCATGCCTGATCGTGACGCCACGGCTGCTGCGTGTGAGCGCCACCGTCAGGCCGCTGTGGGCGAGATGTTCGGCCAGAGCTTCGGCATCGGGGTGATCCTCTTCCGAGAACACTGCCGCGCGGAGCCCCTGAGGCGGCGTGGTAATCTCGGGCGCCACCATCGGCCCTGTTACGCCGTTGCTGCCCGGCTTGCGCAGCCAGCCCTGTAGTTCTGCGCAAATGAGCTTCGACCGCAGGCCCTCGATGAGCGCGCGGTCACACTCGCCCGCCACATTGGCCACATAGGCCATGGGAGTGTCCCGCCATGCTTCTGGCACGTCGGAGGCCAGCATGGAGCGCGCCCTGCTAAGCAGGATGACGCGGCGGCGCGGGCCGCTGTAGTCGAGTTCGAAGGTCGTCACGTCCGGTGTAGTGACGGCGTGGATGCTGAGATTGGGCAGGCTGCGCAGCGGTTCCATCAGATCAAAGTCTGCGGGCGCCGCCGTGACCAGCGCCGTCCTGAGGCCGAGGGTGGCCGCAACGCGGGCGGCGAAGGAGGCACTGCCGCCAAGCCGGGTGTCGCCGCGGATGTAGTCGCGGGTCACATGACCGATGATGAGCAGTTCAGGCGGGGCAGTGTCAGGCAGGGCGGATTGCATTCGCCGTTCATAGTTGCCTTTGGCCCCGCCCCGCAAGCCTTGTTGCAGAAGACAGCGCGGCGTGGCGCCGCGCTGCTCGGATACCCTGTCCTGCGGATTCCGCGGCGATACGAAATCAGGGCGTAACTTCCACCGTCTGTTTCAGCTTGGCGATGCCCAGCACGTCGAGCGCCAGCTTTTCATAGAAGGTTTCGCTTGTGCCCTTCCTGATCTTGCGCAGGAAGTATTTCTCGAAGCCGATCTTGGCGCCGTGCACCCATTTGCCGGACGACGACCAGTTCACGTTGCGCGGTGGAATCTGCGGCTGGGCGACGAAGGCAACGCCGGAGTCGCCGAAGTCGGCGAGGCAAACGGCGTTCCACGTGGCCTGTTCCCTCGGCGCTTCACCGCGCAGCAACTTGCCGATGTTATGGGCAGTGGCCGTCACCATGGATTCGATCATGAATCCGGTTTTCGGCACGCCGCAGGCGACAGGCGTGGCACCCGTCGGCGGGATCGCCACGCAGACACCGACCGCGAAGATGTTCGGGTATTTCGGATTGCGCTGGAACTTGTCGATCAGCGTGAAGCCGCGCGGGTTTGACAAGCCTTCGATGCCGCGCATCGCCGGAATGCCCCTGAAGGCGGGCAGCATCATGCAGAAGCCGAAAGGCAGTTCCCTGGTGGCTTTCACCGCGCCGTCATCGCCCACCTCCTCGACCGTCATCATGCCGGGATCGACCTTCTTGACGCGCGCACTCGTCATCCACTTCACGTGCTTCGAGCGCATTTCACTTTCGAGCAGGCCCTTGGTATCGCCCACGCCATCCAGCCCGAGGTGCCCCACATAGGGCTCGGCGGTGACGAAGGTCATCGGCACACGGTCGCGGATCTTGCGGCGGCGCAATTCGGTTTCGAGGATGAACAGAAACTCATAGGCCGGGCCGAAGCAGGACGCGCCCTGCACCGCACCCACAATGATCGGGCCGGGGTTCTTGCAGAAGGCCTCGAAGGCCTCATGCGCTTTCGCGGCGTGCGAGACATGGCAGACGGACTGGGTATTGCCCTCCGGTCCCAGGCCTTCGATTTCATCGAAGGCAAGCTCCGGGCCTGTTGCGTTGACAAGGTAGTCGTAGGTGATGGAGGTACCGTCGGCGAGGTCCAGCGTGTTGGACTCCGGATGGAGCTTGGTTGCCGCGACGGGCTTGAAGGCAATGCCCTTCTTGGCGAACACCGGGGCAAGATCCACCTCGATGTCGTCGGGCTTCCGCCAGCCAACTGCGATCCACGGGTTGGACGGCACGAAATGATACTTCGGGTCCTTGGTGACGACCGTCAGCGTGTCGCCGGGGCGAAGCTGCTCCTTCATTTCATAAGCCATGAGGGTGCCGCCCAATCCGGCGCCGAGAACAACGATATGAGCCATTTCATTCACTCCCACTGAGTTGGATTGCTAGGCAGGCACGTGTCTGTCCTCTTCCGCCGGGCGGTAGCGCAGCGCGATGTAGATGGCGGGGATCACCAGCACGGTGAGCAGCGTCGAGGACGCAAGCCCGAAGAGCAGCGAGATGGCGAGGCCCTGGAAGATCGGGTCGGTGAGGATGACCGCCGCGCCGATCATGGCGGCGAGTGCGGTGAGCAGGATCGGCTTGAAGCGGATGGCACCGGCCTTCAGCATCACCTCGCGCAGGTCCGCACCGGGCTTGCGCTCATGGCGCACGAAGTCAACGAGCAGGATGGAGTTCCTCACGATGATGCCGGCCAGCGCGATGAAGCCGATCATCGAGGTGGCGGTGAAGGCCGCGTGGAACAGCCAGTGGCCGAGCATGATGCCGATCAACGTCAGCGGGATGGGGGTGAGGATCACCAGTGGCAGCTTGAACGAGCCGAACTGGGCAACCACGAGGATGTAGATGCCGAGCAGCGCCACGAGGAAGGCGCCGCCCATGTCACGGAAGGTAACCCAGGTGACCTCCCATTCGCCGTCCCACAGCAGCACGGGCTTGGAGTCGTCGATGGGCTGGCCGTGGAGCGCGATCTCGGGCTTCTCAAGGCCTGTCCAGTCGAGCTTGTCCAGCGCGCGGCCCACTTCGATCATGCCATAAACGGGGGCCTCGAAGGCGCCGGCCAGCTCGCCCGTCACCATCTCGGTGGGCTTGCCGTTGTGGCGGAAGATCGGGAAGGAGGAGAGTTCCCTCTTGACGCTCACCACGTCGCCCAATTCCACCACGCCACGTGCGCCTGGAAGTGCGTTGGCGGGGACGGGAGTGGAAAGGGCGCGCTCGTTGATGACCTTTTCCGACTTCGGCAGGCCCATGGTGATGGGGATCGGCTGGCGGCCGCCGCCACGGTGCGAGTAGCCGACCGTGTTGTCGGCATAGAGGCTCTGCAGCGTGTCGTAGACATCGCCTTCCTCGACCTTCTGGTATTCGAGATTGTCCTGGTCGATGGCGACGCGGATGCGCGGGGTCTGCTGGCCATAGCTGTCATCGACGTCGACGACGAAGGGCACGGCATTGAAGGCCTCCCGCACCTTTGCGGCGGTGGCCCGGCGGGTTTCGGGATCTGGGCCATAGATTTCAGCGAGCAGGGTGGCCAGCACCGGCGGACCCGGCGGCGGTTCGACCACCTTGATGACGGTGCCCTTGGGCAGGGTGAGGGTCTTGAGCTTCTCACGCAGCTCCAGCGCAATGTCATGGCTGCTGCGGTTGCGGTCGGCCTTGGGAGAAAGCGTTACCTGCACGTCGCCCAGCTCGGGCGCGTTGCGGATATAATAGTGGCGCACGAGGCCGTTGAAGTTGAAGGGTGCTGGTTCACCGGCATAGGTCTGGACCGATGTGACCTCGGGGAGCGTCAAGGCCACGTCGGCGGCCTGGGCGAGGATGCGTGCCGTATCTTCGACGGAGGACCCTTCGGGCAGGTCCGCCACCACCTGCAGTTCCGACTTGTTGTCGAAGGGCAGCAGCTTCACCGTCACGTCGCGGGTGTAGAACAGCGACAGCGAGGCGAGCGTCGCCACGCCGACGAGGAGGAGGAAGATCCACGCCCGCGCCCTGGTCTTGATGATGGGCCGGGCCACCGCCACATAGGCGCGGCCGAGGATGCCGCCATCAGCAGCGCCGTGGGCCGCGTGGCCGCCTTCCTTGCCGCCGAACTTCAGCATCAGCCATGGCGTGACCATGACGGCCACGAAGAAGGAGAAGATCATCGCCGCGGAAGCCGTGGCCGGGATGGGGCTCATGTAGGGGCCCATCATGCCGGAGACGAAAAGCATGGGGAGTAGTGCTGCCACCACGGTGAGGGTTGCCACGATGGTCGGGTTGCCAACTTCGGCGACCGCATCCACCGCCGCATCGACGCGTGAGCGGCCGTCCTTCATGGCCCAGTGGCGGGCGATGTTCTCGATCACCACGATGGCGTCGTCGACGAGAATGCCGATCGAGAAGATCAGCGCGAAGAGGCTCACGCGGTTCAGCGTGTAGCCCATGACGCGGGCGGCAAAGAGGGTGAGGAGGATGGTGGTTGGAATGACCACGGCCACCACCAGCGCCTCGCGCCAGCCGATGGCCACGGCCACCAGGATGACGATGGAGATGGTGGCAAGGCCCAGGTGGAACAGAAGCTCGTTGGCCTTCTCGTTTGCCGTCTCGCCATAGTTCCGCGTGATGGTGACGGTGAGGTCTTCCGGGATCAGCGTGCCCTTGAGTTGCTCCAGTCGGCCCGTGATGCGCTCGGCGATGACGACAGCGTTGGTGCCGGGGCGCTTGGCGAGCGCCAGCGAAACGGCGGGCAGCGTTGCCGTTCCGGTTGCCGTCTTCACCACATTGGCGGCGCGTACTTCGCGCGAGTCGGTGGAGAGCAGCACCAAGGCAACGTCGCGCACATAGACCGGGTGGCCGTCGCGCGCCGAGATCAGGATATTGGCGATGTCCGAGGGTGATTGCAGCGTCTGGCCGCCCATGATGGTGATCTGCTTGCCATTGTCGCGCAGTGTACCCGCCTCGAAGGAGCGGTTGGCGGCAGTGATCTTGCCCGCCAGCTGCTGCAGCGTGATGCCGTAGAGCGAGAGCTTCTCGGGGTCCGGCTCGATCCGGATTTCCTCCGGCTGGTTGCCAGTGATGTAGGTGAGGCCGATGTCATCAAGCTTGGCGAGTTCCACCTGCAGCTCGCGGGTGACGCGGCTGACGTCATTCGCGGTCCAGCGCGATGCGGCCTCGGGCTTGGGCGAGAGGGTGAGCACGACGATGGCCACATCGTCGATGCCGCGCCCGACGATCAGCGGCTCGGGGATGCCCTTGGGGATACGGTCCATGTTGGCGCGCAGCTTTTCATGCACGCGCAGGATGGCGGAGTCTGATGGTGTGCCGACGAGGAAGCGGGCGGTGACCATCACGTTGTCGTCACGCGTCTGGGAATAGACGTGCTCGACGCCATCGATGCTCTTGACGATGGTCTCGAGCGGCTCGGTGACGAGCTTCACCGCGTCTTCAGCCTTCAGGCCGTTGGCCTGCACGAAGATATCGACCATCGGCACGGAAATCTGCGGCTCTTCCTCACGTGGCAGCGTCAGCAGGGCCACGAGCCCCACCGCAAGGGCGGCAAGCAGGAACAGCGGTGTCAGGGGCGACTGTATGAAGGTGCGGGTGAGGCGTCCCGCAATGCCGAGGTTCATGGCGTCATCACCGTGTCGCCTTCGCCGAGGCCCGAGAGAACCTCGACCGATGCCGTGCCCTTGTCGTCGAAGCGTTGGCCGAGGATCACCGGAACCTCCACCTTGCCGTTCGCGAGCGTCACGTAGTCGACCCCCGCACGCGTCGAGATGGCGGCAGCAGGTACAGAGACGACGGTCTTCATCGCGACGGGAATCCAGATGCGCGTGCGCTCACCCACGAAGAAGTCACCCAGATCCGCAACCTCGACATCGGCCAGCACGTTGCCATTGGCGATTTCGGGATAGACCTTCACCACCTTGCCGTGGCCGAGTGGCGCATCCTTCGAGAGATCGGTCATGCCCCGGCTGCCGACGATCACGTCATCGCCCAGCTTGATGTGGCCGGCATGGCGCTCGGGCAGCGACAGGCGCAGGAAATAGCCACCGCCGGCGATGCGCGCGATGGTCTCGCCGGGCATGATGACGGAGCCCTTGGTGACGGGAACCGTGAGCACGCGACCGGGTGAGGGGGCGAGCACCTCGCCCTCGCTCTGCTGCTGCACGAGCACGGCGCGGTCTGCTTCCGATGCGATGAGCTGGTTGGTGAGCACGTCGAACTGCGTCTGCAGAAGGTCGACGCGGGTTTTGGCCACCACACCACCGGCGAGCAGCTTTGCCGCACGGTCGAGCTCGACCTTGGCGTTGTCGAGCTGGGCCTGAATGGCCTTGATCCGGGCGTCGACGGCGTTCAGCTGCAGCGCCAGCTTGTCATCGACCACGCGGGCGATGACGTCGCCCGCCTTCACGCCACTGCCTTCCTCGACTGAGAGTGATGTGACGGTGCCGCCGATGCGGGCCCGGGCGGGCACCACGTCGCGGCTTTCCACCTGGCCGAACACCGCCTTGAGGTCGGGCCGCTGGGCGACGGTGACCGGCACTTCCGCCGCCGTGGCCAGCGCTGTGAGGGACACGAACCCCAACAGGGCCGGGAAAACATGGGACCTCAGCATCGGCACTCCTCCGGAACTCTTAATATTAGATATATCTTATATTAGAGGACTCGGAAGTCAAGGGCGGCCAGTTCAGCCCTTTGGCGAAATCCTCAGCGGAAGGCCTCGCCGGCACGGCAGCCGAGCTTCTTGAAGACGATGGCCGCGGGGCAGAAGCCCGTTACCGAGGACTGAAGCATGTTGGCGCCCGCGAAGGCGGTGAGCAGCAGCCACCAGGGTGACACGAAATGGGCCAGCGCCACGGACAGCAAAACCACGCATCCGGCGAAGGCGAGGACGGCTTTGTCGACATTCATTGCAAACCTCACATGTTCGGCTCATGCGGCATCGCGCAACTGAGCCAGATCTACAATATTAGAAGTTTCTAATAAATATGTCAACAGAACTTCTGGACCCGTGAAGTCGTCCGATTCTGACGGATGCCTCAGGCGAAGGGGTTGCGACTGGCGAGCCGTGCCCAGAGCAGTTTGGGGTGAATGCGCGCCAGGCGTGGCCGGGTGGTCGCCGGCCGAACGGTGGTCATGCGGTTGCCATGCCACTCGAAGCTGGAGCCCGCGCAACCATATACGAAGACGACGGGCAACAGCATGTCGCGCAGCAGCAGCGCGCTGAGCGAGCGAGGCCAGCCGGCAACACGCAGCAACAGCAGTTCAGGCGCATACCACAGAGCCAGAAAGGCTGCTGCAGCCAGCGGCGATGCCAACCCAAGCATGTGAAGGCCAGCGAGCAAGGCGACGAAGGGCGGCAGCGCGCCAGCCAGCAATTCGGGCGCGAAGAACTGGGGAAAGCTGGCGCGCCGCAACCTAGCCCAACGCACCTGCCGCTTCCAAACCTGGCTGGCGCTGCGCGGCCCGATCAGCTGCGGAAACGGACCGACTAGCCGGATGCGCCGCCGCTTGGCCTGCATCATCTTTGTTGCGGCAGCATCCTCTGCGGGTTCGGAGGCCAGTTGCGCCAGGCCACCATGGTCGAGGTCGGCGCGGCGGAAGAACAGCGTCTTGCCCTGTGCGAAGCCCCGGCCCAGCGTGTCGACCGAATACTGCATGCGCGCCTGGTAGGAGTTCAGGAAAGCGCATTCCAATTCGGCCCAGAAGCCGTGGGGTGCCAGTCCCACTGGCGGCGCCGTCGCCATGCCGGCCCCCGCCTGCAAGGCGCCTGCGAGCTGATTGAGATAGTCTGGCGGGGTGAAGACGTTGCTGTCGACGAAGACGATATGTTCGAAGCTCGAATGCCGGTAACCCTTGGCCATGTTGTTGAGCTTGGGGTTGGCGCCGAGCGCATCTTCGCCGATCAACAACCGAGCATCGCGCCCGGGGTGCTCCGCCATGACGGCGCGTACCAGCGGCAGGATGGGATCTGCATCACCGGCGACGCAGAACAGGATCTCATAGCGCGGGTAGTCAATTGTGAAGGTCGAGCGCAGCGTCTCTCGCGTGAAATGCTCGAGGCCGCAGAGCGGGCGCACCAGCGTGATGGGCGGGCATTGATCGGGCTTGATCCTGCGCCGGTTCGGTCGGCAGCGGTAGTTGGCGAGGCCATTCGAAGCGATCTGGACTGTCAGTGCCGCGATGGCGAAGATGAGGCAGGCGAATCCGAGAGCAAGCATGAAAGCCCTGCTAAGAGGGATAATTGACGGTCTTGTGACGACGTCGCATTCCCGTCATCGCGGCAGTGCGGAGGCGAGGCGTTGGTTGCCGCCGCGCGGCACGATGGTGCCGCAGGGCACGAGCCACGACTCGAACATGTCGGCGCAGGTCTTCCAGCTGAATTTCTGGGAGCCTTCGGCCACGATGTTGCGATCCAGCTTCAGGGCGCGTTCCACCGACTCTTCCAGCCTGTCGGCAATGATGCCGGTCACGCCATTGTCGACCACGTCGAGCGGGCTTGGTGCATTGTAGGCCGCAACCGGCGTGCCGCAGGCCATGGCTTCGAGCATCACGAGGCCGAAGGTATCGGTGCGACTTGGGAACACCATGACGTCGGCGGCGGCATGGGTGCGGGCATAGTCCTCGCCATGGCGAAAGCCGAGGAAGTGCGCGTCGGGGGCGAGCTTCTGCAGCCTCTCGCGTTCCGGACCGTCGCCCACCAGCACCTTGGTTCCCTTCACCTTGAGCGCGATGAAGTCATCGATGCCCTTCTCGACGGCCAGCCGCCCGGCATAGAGGATGATGGGGCGCGGCAGGTTCAGGTGGTCGCGCGGGTAGGGCTTGAACAGCGTATGATCGACGCCGCGCGTCCAGATCTTCACGTTCTTGAACTTGCGGCGATCGAGTTCGTTGCCGATCGATTTCGTCGGCACCATCACGGCCTGGCTCGGCGCATGGAAGCGGCGCAGCACTTCCCACCCGAGGCTCAGCACACCAGGCAGCGGGATGCGTGCCGCGGCGTATTCGGCAAAGCGGGTGTGGAAACCCGTGGTGAACTTCAACCCCTCGCGCAGGCAGACGCGTCGCGCCGCCCAGCCCAATGGGCCCTCGGTGGCGATATGGATGACGTCGGGCGCGATGGCCGCGATCTCCGCGCGCAACGACGCGACGGTCGTGTGCGTAAGGGTGATCTCGCGGTAGAGCGGCAGGGGCCGCGAGGGGCGGCCTTCGGGGTTGATGGTACGGACGTCGTGCCCCTTGGCCCGAAGCTCGGCGATCAGTGCGTTGAGGGTTCGGACGACGCCATTAACCTGCGGGGACCAGGCGTCGGTCACGATCAGTATGCGCATGTGTCTCTTCCGTGCTCTGAGCGATGCGGGGGTTGTTCCAGTTGAGGATCTCGAAGCGGCCGTCCTTGTGCTCCACAAGTGCCGTGCAGCTCTCGACCCAGTCGCCATCGTTGAGGTAGTGGATGCCGTCGATCATCCGGTCATCGGGCGTGTGAATGTGACCGCAGATGGCGCCCTGGCAACCGCGCGCGCGCGCATCGCGTACCACTGCCTCCTCGAAGTGCGAGATGAACTCGACAGCTTTCTTGACGCGGTTCTTGAGATAGGCGGAGAGCGACCAGTAGGGCAGGCGGAACAAGCGCCTGACGCTGTTCACCACCTTGTTGAGGTCCATCGAGACTTCGTAGGCGGTGTCGCCGAGCTTGGCGAGCCAGGGCGCGAAGCGCACCACGCCGTCGAACTTGTCGCCATGCAGCACCAGGTAGCGCTTGCCGGTAGCTGTAACGTGAACCGCGTCTTCCAGTACCGCAACGCGACCAAAACGAAGGTTCAGGAAATTGCGGAAGTTCTCGTCGTGATTGCCGGGAATGTAGATGAGCTTGGTGCCCTTGCGCGCCTTGCGCAGCAGCTTCTGCATCACGTCATTGTGCGACTGGTCCCAATACCATGCCTTGCGCAGCGCCCAGTTGTCGATGAAATCACCGACAATATAGAGCTGGTCTGACTCGGTCTCGCGCAGGAAGTCGAGGAGGGCTGCTGTCTGCGCCCGTTTCGTGCCAAGGTGAAGGTCCGAGATGAAGATTGCGCGGTAGTGCCGGGGGGACGGGTTTTTCAGCATCGCTCTGACCTGTGGCCTCGTGGGCTCCTTAGGCCTGATTTGTGCAAAGCTTTTGTGACGGCGCTTTCCCGCTAACTGCCAGCGAATTCCGGTTGATTGTGACAATGGCTTTCTCTCTAAATTGGCTGCGGAGGCAGTCAGGCCTCGTCCGCAGAGGTGAGACATGACCGAAGACGAGACGATCGACGGCGTGGAGGCCGTTGCCGCAGAACCTTCGAAGAAGGCCAAGGCGAAGGAAAAGAACAAGGCCAAAGCCAAGACCAAGGTGAAAGCCAAGGCAAAGGAACCGCGCCCGAAGGTGGCGAAGCCCGCCAAGCCTGCCCATGACTTCGACTTCATCGGCAAGGTGGAAAGCCTGCACGTCAAGAGCGGCGCGGGTGTAGAAGGCTTCGCTTTCGGGCTGCGCAGCCGCCATGGCAAGCGCAGGAACTTCCGTTTTGACTCAGGCGATGCCTTCGCCATGAACGCCATGGCGCATCTGGTGCTTGCCGCCCATGCCAGCGACACCAAGATCGGTGTGCGAACAGGCTCGGAAGTGGACGGCGTCCTTGTCGTCCGTGAACTGGAAAGCCGCCCGAAGCTCGGCAAGCACGGCTGACGCGCCGAACCTCCGTCCATTGACCTGATCCTCGCCGGAAGGCGGGGGAAGACCCCGGGGCATTGCGCCCGGGGCTTCCGTTGCGGGAACCTGAACACCATGCCCTTCCGCTGGCGCGCCACATGGCCTAATGGCAGCGCCGAACTCACGACTGCAGGTTTCCAGGGCCCATGATTCGGATCGACAACGTCAGCAAGCAGAACGGCCACCAGCTTCTGTTCATCGAGGCTTCAGCCGCGCTTCACCGGGGCGAGAAGGTGGGGCTCGTCGGCCCCAATGGCGCCGGCAAGACAACGCTGTTCCGCATGATCACCGGGCAGGAAGAGCCGGACGAGGGGCAGGTGTCCGTCGATCGCGGCATCACCATCGGCTATTTCAGCCAGGACGTTGGCGAGATGAGCGGCCGCAGCGCCGTGGCCGAGGTGATGGACGGGGCAGGCCCCGTGAGTTCCGTCGCCGAGGAGCTGAAGGACCTCGAGGCCGCCATGGGCGATCCTGACCGTGGCGACGAGATGGACCAGTTGATCGAGCGCTATGGCGAGGTGCAGGCCCGCTTCGAGGAGCTGGGCGGCTATGCGCTGGAAAGCCGCGCGCGGGAAGTGCTGGCGGGCCTGAGCTTCGCGCAGGAGATGATGGACGGCGACGTGGGCAAGCTGTCGGGCGGCTGGAAGATGCGCGTTGCGCTGGCCCGCATCCTGCTGATGAAGCCCGATGCCATGTTGCTGGACGAGCCTTCGAACCATCTTGATCTCGAGAGCCTCATCTGGCTCGAACAGTTCCTCAAGGGCTATGACGGCATGCTGATGATGACGTCGCATGACCGCGAGTTCATGAACCGCATCGTCTCCAAGATCGTCGAGATCGACGGCGGCGAGCTCAACACCTATTCGGGCGATTACGAGTTTTATGAGCAGCAGCGCGCGCTGAACGAGCGCCAGCAGCAGGCCGCCTTCGAGCGCCAGCAGTCGATGCTGGCCAAGGAGATCAAGTTCATCGAGCGCTTCAAGGCGCGCGCCTCGCATGCAGCACAGGTGCAGAGCCGGGTGAAGAAGCTGGAGAAGATCGACCGCGTGGAGCCGCCGAAGCGCCGCCAGACAGTGCTGTTCGACTTCCCACCGGCACCTCGCTCCGGCGAGGACGTGGTGTCGCTCAAGGGCGTTCACAAGCGCTATGGCAGCCGCAGCATCTACGAGGGCCTCGACTTCCAGGTGCGTCGCCGCGAGCGCTGGTGCGTGATGGGCGTCAATGGCGCGGGCAAGTCGACGCTGCTGAAGCTGGTCACCGGCTCCGCCGAGCCGGATGATGGGCGCATCAGCCTCGGTGCCAGCGTGAAGATGGGTTATTTCGCGCAGCACGCCATGGAATTGATCGATGGCGAACACACCGTGTTCGAAGCGCTCGAACATGCCTTCCCGCAGGCAGGGCAGGGCTCGCTGCGGGCGCTGGCAGGCTGCTTCGGCTTTTCCGGCGACGACGTGGAGAAGAAGTGCCGCGTGCTCTCAGGTGGCGAGAAGGCGCGGCTTGTCATGGCGCGCATGCTCTATGACCCGCCGAACTTTCTGGTGCTGGACGAGCCCACCAATCACCTCGACCTGCTCACCAAGGAAATGCTGATCAAGGCGCTGGCGGATTATGAGGGCACCATGCTGTTCGTCTCGCATGACAGGCACTTCCTCGCCGCGCTTTCCAACCGTGTGCTGGAACTTACGCCCGATGGCATCCACCAGTATGGCGGCGGCTACACGGAATATGTGGCCAACACCGGCCATGAAGCGCCGGGCTTGCACAGCTGAGGGAATTCAATTTCTTCAGGTGAAGACGTAGCGGCCGGGCGCTGGCCACGCGGCCGAAGCTTCTGGTGCTGGACGAGCCGACCGAGGGCATTCAGCCCTCCATCATCAAGGACATCGGCCACGCCATCCGTTACCTGAAGGAGACGAGCGGCATGGCCATCCTGCTGGTCGAGCAGTATCTCGACTTCTGCCGCGAACTGGCTGACCGCGTCTACAGCATGGACCGTGGCGAGATCATGCATGGCGGCGAGGCGGAGGACTTGGACAGGCCGGAAGTGAGGAAGCACCTGATGTTCTGAAGCTGCAGTTGCCATAGGCACCGCGGCTTGCGACAAGGGGTGAAAGCAACCACGCCGGACGCCGCAAGATGCTCAAGAACATTCCCGCCACGCTCAGCCCGGATCTCCTCTGGTGCCTCTCCTCCATGGGCCATGCCGAGCGCCTCGTGCTGGTGGACCGGAACTTCCCCGCCCATGACGTGGCACGCCATACCTCCACCGGCAAGCTCATCGAACTCCCCGGCCTCGACATTCCGCAGGCCACCCGCGCCATCCTCTCGGTAATGCCGCTCGATGATTTCATCCCCGCGCCCGTCTCGCGCATGCAGGTGGTGGGCGATCCGGAGAGGCTCTTGCCGATGCAGGCGGAAGTCCACCAGATCGCGAAGGACGCGGAAGGCCGCGACGTTGGTATGGAGGCGCTGGAGCGTTTCGCCTTCTATGAGGCGGCAAAGAAGGGCTTCTGCGTGGTGCGGACGTCCGAGTTCCGGCCCTACGGCTGCTTCCTCTTCACCATGGGCGTGATCTTCGACGGAAGGTAACGCTCTCCAGCGTCCTCTCCCGCTGAAGAGGCGTGAGAAGACGAAACGGGCCTAGGGGGATTGCGGAGTGGACACGAACTTGCCCGCCGCTTCCGTCGCGAAGTGGCAGGCTGCCCCGATTGCATCTCCCGCCGCAAGCCGCGCGGCGAGCGCGCCGCAGAAGCAGTCGCCCGCGCCATGGCTGGAGATGAGCTTCACCGGCAACGCGGGTATGTCCGAGCGAGACCCATCACGCGTCATCAGCATCAGCCCGTCGCCGCCGCGCGTCAGCACCACGTCGCGGTAGGGTGCATGCAACGCGGCGAGTGCGGCCGCCATGTCGCTGGTGCCTGCCAGCATTTCCGCCTCGACGCGATTGACGACGAGCACGTCGACAAGCCCGAGGAAGTCAGGTGACATCTTCCGCGCCGGCGCAGCATTGAGCACGATGCGCGCACCCTTCGCCTGCGCTGCCTTTGCGGCCGCAAGGCTGACGGCCTCGGGAATTTCATTCTGCAGCAACAGAACCCTGGCGTCCCACAGCGGAGCCCACGCAAGGACAATGGCCCCCGCATCGATGCTGAGATTGGCGCCCGATACGACAACAGCGCCATATTCGCCGGCGTCCTCGCTGATCGCGACGCTCATGCCGCTGCCTTGGCCGGCATCGATGCCCACATGCGTGATGTCGACGCCCGCCGCCACCAGATTGGCGCGCAGCCGCTCGCCGAAATCATCCTGCCCCGTCTGCCCGCCAAAGGCGGTGCGCGCGCCGAAGCGGGCGGCGGCCACTGCCTGGTTTCCACCCTTGCCACCGCATTTGTAGTGCCAGGCGGAGCCAATCAGCGTCTCGTCACGCCCGGGCAGCCGCGGTGCGGCCACCATGATGTCGAGATGCAGGCTGCCGACGACAGCGACGTCGATCATGCCGCACCATAAAGCGCCGTCTGCAGGATGCGCTGGCTTGCCACTGCATCCTGCGCGGCAATTGCCGCATCGAGTGCCGCATTGCCTCGCAAGCGGTCAAGCACGCGGCACATGCCTTCGACGGCGGAGATGTTGGCCGAGCATTCGGCCACGGGGTCGAGCCCCACCGCATCCGGGAAGGTGTCGAAGTAGATGGCATTGTGATAGCCGAGCTTCTCCAGCGTATAGAGCAGCTCCAGCGTCTGGATCACGTGCACGCTGCCCGCCACCAGGCCATCGTCGCGCTTGGCATAGCCATCGTTCAGGTGAACGCCAAGCAGGCGGCTGCGGCGGTGGATGAGGGCCGCCGCATAGGCTGGCATCTCGTCGGCATAGAGCACATGCGCGAAGTCGAGTGTCACACCCATGTTGTTTGCATTGACGTCGGACACCATCAGCAGTGTCGTCGCCACATCTGGCAACAGCGAAAAGGCGCGCGGCTCGTTGGGCTTGTATTCGATGGAAATGTCGATCGCCGGATTATGCGCGGCAATCACTGCAAGTCCCTCCGCCGTCTCGTCCCACAGGCGCAGGTAATCGGCCTGGAAGGAATAGTCGAAGCCATCCTGGCCCAGCCACAGCGTCATCAGGTCGCCGCCGGCTTCGGCCAGCGCGTCGAGCCCCCGCAGCGTGAGCTCGAGCGCCTTGGCGCGCATGGCCTTGTCCGGGTGGGTGAGCGCACCCTTCTTGAATCCGGGGTCGGAATAGTAGCGCATGGCAAAGCCATTGAGGCTGATGCCTAAGCTGTCCAGCTTGGCGCGGATGTCCTTTGCGGTCGTTCCTTCCAGATGGTCGGGGAAGTTGAAGTCCACGGCGGAAAGGCCCGGCACCGTGGCGGCGCGCTCGATCAGGTCCAGCGAGGTGATGCGGTTGCGGCCGGGCCACACCTTGGCGGCGTCGGCCTTGAAGCCATTCAGCCTTGTTGCATAGGCAAAGCGGGTGTCGGCTGTGGTCACGTCATGGCCTCTTGGCTTGCGGCGGGTCTGAGCTTCCGTTACCAATTCGGGGAGAGAATTGAAAGGGAACGCCGCAACCATGCAGGACCGGATCAAGCGCTGGACGCAAGAGCTGATGATGATCCCGGGGCTTTCCGGCTTCGAGGGCAACGTGCGGCGCTATCTCCGGGCAGAGCTCTCGGAACTCGGCCTCAAGTCCCGCACCGACATGCTGGGCAACCTCATCGTCACCATCGAGGGTGACACCAACCTGCCCTCCGTCATGCTCATCGCCCACATGGATCAGCTGGGCCTCATCGTGCGCAAGATCGAGGCCACGGGCCTCATCCGGGCCGAGCGGGTGGGCGGCGTGCCGGAGCGGGCGCTGGCCGCGCAGGAGGTGCTGCTGTCGGTGGGCGGGGGCCTCAGTGTTCCCGGCATCATCGCCAACAAGAGCCATCATGCAACCACGCCGGATGAAAAATACCGCGTCGTGCCCTACCAGGAGCTCTACATCGACTGTGGCTTCTCCAATGCCGCTGAAGCCCTGCAGGCCGGCATCAATGTCGGAACGCCCATCGTCTATGCGCCCAATGTGGTGGAACTCGCCGGCGGCCGCATCGGCGGCACCTCGGTCGATGACCGCGCGGCCTGCGCGGTGATGCTGGAACTGGCACGCGCGTCAAAGGACGTGCTGCCCACCATCCACCTCGTGTTCTCGGTGCTGGAGGAATTCAACCTGCGTGGCGCGGTGACGGCCGCACAGGTGCTGCAGCCCGACATCTGCATCCAGCTGGACCTGGCGCTGGCCACCGACACGCCGGACATGGGCCAGCGCGGCGATGTGCGCCTCGGCGCGGGGCCGGTGATGAGCATGTTCAGCTTCCATGGCCGCGGCACGCTCAATGGCTGCATTCCGCATCCCGCCCTCGTGCAGCTGTTCCAGGGCACGGCGGACGCCGAGGCGATCAACCTCCAGCGCTCCGCCCACATCGGCGCCCTCACAGAAACCTCCTATGTGCAGTTGGTCGGCAAGGGCGTGGCCTGCATCGATATGGGCTTCCCCGCCCGCTACACCCATTCGGCGCTGGAAGTCTGCGATCTCGCCGACCTCGAAGGCCTGACGAGGCTGCTGGTCGGCGCGCTGAAGCGCATCGACCGGGCGTTCACGCTCGACAGGGACCAGTTCTTCGAATGAAGCACTATCTGGGCGTCGATATCGGCACCTTCGAGACCAAGGGCGTGATCGTCTCCGCCACGGGCGAGATCGTGGCGCAGGCCGCACGCACCCACAAGATGCAGGTGGCGCAGCCCGGCTGGGCCGAGCATGACGCCGAGCAGGTTTGGTGGGGCGACTTTGTTCACGTCACGCGCAAGATGCTGGCCGACAGCGGCATCGCGCCATCCTCCATCGCCGGCATCGGCGCCAGCGGCATCGGCCCCTGCATGCTGCCGGTGGACGAAGCGGGCAACCCGCTGATGAATGCCGTGCTCTATGGCGTCGACACGCGCGCAGCACGGGAGATCGACGACCTCACGCGTGACATCGGCGCGGATGTGATCCTCGAACGCTGCGGCAATGCGCTCACCTCGCAGGCGGTGGGCCCGAAGATCCTGTGGCTCAAGCGCAACCGCCCGGAGATCTTCGCCCGCACCCACAAGATCCTCAACTCGAGCTCCTTCCTCGTCCACCGCCTCAGCGGGCGTTACACCATCGACCATTATTCGGCCGGCAACTTCAGCCCCTTCTATTTGGCGGACGCCCAAGCCTGGAGCGATGAACTCGCCCCCGGCATCATCCCGATGGACATGCTGCCGGAACTGATGTGGACGACCGACATCGCAGGCCAAGTCACCGCCAAGGCCGCTGCCGAGACGGGGCTTGCCGAGGGCACGCCCGTCATCGCCGGCACTATCGACGCGGCGGCTGAGGCCGTCAGCGTCGGCGTGCTGAAGTCGGGTGACCTGATGCTGATGTATGGCTCCACCATCTTCATCATCCTCATCACGCCCGAGCGCGTACGCGACGCCCGCCTGTGGTATGCGCCGTGGCTGTTCCCCGGCCAGCACGGGTCGATGGCGGGGCTCTCCACCAGCGGCACGCTCACCCACTGGTTCCGTGAAAACTTCGCGAAGGAACTGCCACCCGAGACGGCGGTCATCGCGCTGACGAAGGAAGCAGAAGCCTCGCCACCCGGCGCCAAGGGCCTCGTGCTGCTGCCCTATTTCTCGGGCGAGCGCACGCCGATCCATGACACGAAGGCCAAGGGCATCCTCTTCGGCCTCGACCTCACCCACACGCGGGCTGACATGTTCCGTGCCGTGCTCGAAGGCATCGCGCATGGCACGCGCCATGTGTTCGAGACCTATTCGCAAGCCGGCCAGGCGCCCCGCGCGGTTTATGCCGTGGGCGGCGGCACCAGGAACCGGGTGTGGTCGGAGGCGACATCCGACATCAGCGGCATGACGCAGGTGCTGCGGCAGAAGACCATCGGCGCCTCCTATGGCGATGCCTTCCTCGCCGCACTGGCGCTGGGCGACGTGACGCCTGCCGACATCGACCTCTGGAACCCGGTTGCCTCGTCGATCATGCCGAAGCCTGAAATGAAGGCGATGTATGATCGCCAGCATGCGGTGTTCCGCGGGCTCTATCCGGCGACGAAGGGGTTTCTGTGACTTTCGTCCTCTCCCGCCGAAGGAGCGGGAGAAGACGAGGGCGCCCCTACTTCACCGAGCCCGTCGTCAGGCCCTTCACGATGTAGCGCTCGAGGAAGATGCCGATGATGATCAGCGGCAGGATGGCGGCTGACGATAGCGCCGCCATTGACCACCATGAGATTCCTTGCGAGCCGGTCTGGCTTGCCACCATCACGGGCAGCGTCTTGGCGTAGCTGGAGGTGAGGAGTGCCGCGAAGAAATACTCGTTCCAGCACAGGATGACGGAAAGGATGAAGGCCGCCACCATGCCCGGCAGCGCGATGGGCAGGATGATGCGGAAGAAGGCACCCCACACCGAGCAGCCGTCGACGAGTGCCGCCTGTTCCAGCTCCTGCGGAATGGTGTCGAACTGGTCCTTCATGATCCAGATGACGATAGGCAGCACCGACAGGGTGTAGATGAGGATGAGGCCGATCATCGAGTCGAGCAGGGCGAGTTCCTTGTAGAGCACAAGGAACGGCATCGCGAGAACCACCGGCGGCAGGATCAGCTGCGACAGGAAGAAGAACGAGATGTCGCGGTTCTTCCAGATCTTCCAGTGATAGGAGAAGCGGCTGAGGCCATAGGCCGCCATCGAGCCGAGGATGAGTGCCAGGATGGAGGCGCCGATCGAGGCCTGGATCGAGTTCCAGAAGCGCTTGATGAATTCGGCGCGCGGTGTCGACTCGGTGAAGATCGTGTCGGGCGACAGGCCGATGGCGCGCAGGCCCAGCCAGCTCGGCGTGAAATCCACCCAGGGGATGATGTGGCCCAGCTGCACGTCCTTCGCCACCTTGAAGCTGGTCGAGAAGGTCCAGAAGATCGGGAACAGCGCGATGATCGTCCAGATGATCAGCGCGGCATAGATCAGGATGCGGTTCAGCGCGCGCGGCATCAGGCGTGCCTCTGCATGAAGCGGTTGGTGGCCCAGAGCAGCAGCGCGATGAAGATGATGATGAGGATCAGGTAGATCTCGGCGATCATCGTGCCATAGCCCACGTTGGAGCGGTCCTTGTATTCGCGGAAGATGAAGCTCGAGATCGTGTCGGTGGCACCACCGGGGCCGCCCGACGTGGTGTTGATCACGATGTCGGCGAGCTTCAGCTGGAAGATGACGCGCAGCACGATGGTGGTCATCGAGACGGGCAGCATCAGCGGGAAGGTGATCTGCCAGAAGCCCTGCCAGCCGGTGGCGCCGTCAACCTTGGCGGCCTCCTGCACCTCCTTGGAGAGGGCCTGCAGCCCGGCGAGGATCATGATCATCATGAAGGGGATCCACACCCAGGCATCCATCAGCGCGATCGTCGTCTTGGCCAGCCACGGCGTGGTGAGCAGCGAAGGGTTCTCCCAGCCGAACCAGCGCAGCAGGTTGGTGACGGGGCCGAAGCGGTATTCCAGCATCGACTTGCCGATCATCCAGCTCACCGCCACCGGCGACAGCATGAAGGGCAGCAGGAAGGATACGCGGAAGAACTTCTGCGCCTTGATGTCGGCGTTCAGCAGCAGGGCCAGGCCGAAGGCGATGGCATACTGCACCACAACGGTGGCCACATAGAACACCATGTTGCCGAGCGCGTTCCAGAAATAGGGGTCCGCCCACAGCTGGCGGAGATTGGCGAGACCATTGAACTGGCGGCCGTTGGCCGACTGCAGGTTCCAGTCGCTGAAGGCGATGAACAGGCCGAAGACGGTTGGGAAAATCACCAGCGCCACGGTGAACAGCACCGCCGGCAAAACGAAGATGGCGCGCCAGCCCGCCTCGCCGTCACGCAGCACCAGGCCCCAGCACAGGGCCACGCTCCACAGCACATAGGCGACCAGCACCGGCTGCCAGTTGGAGAAGCCGAAGGAAATGTAGCCCAACGCATAGAGAGACTGCACCACGATGACGAGGCCGAGCAGAATGGTCGAGGCGCGGATCAGCAGGCTGCCGAGGCGATGCCGCTCGGGCGAGACGCCGGGGGTGACGGCCACGTGACCGGAGACTGCTGGGGAGGCTGACGTCATGCTGCGGAAACCGCACCCTTCGAGAAACAAAAAAGGGCCGGCAGCGTGTCGCTGCCGGCCCGGCGTGCTGGCTTACGCGCCCAGAGAAGCCTTGTAGAGCTTGATCTGGTTGTCGCGGCCGAGCTGGTCGGTGATCTTCTCCCAGGCGGCGGCGATGTTGTCGGCGCCGGCCTGTGCCGTCATCTGGCCGGCATAGATCTTCGACAGTTCGTCCTCGGCGACCGAGTAGTACTGGAAGATGCCGGGGATGCGCGGCTCGATCGCGGCATTCGGGTGGTTGTAGGAATTGGCCTGGCTGTCGAGGAAGCTCTTGATGAACTTCTCGTCATAGCCCGCACCAACCCACTCCTGGATGTTGAAGTGGCTCTGGCGATAGGGCTGGAAGCCTGACGGATAGGCGGCCATCCACAGCGAGATGTCCTTGCCGCCGAGGTGGGCAGCAAGCGACCAGGCCGCCTTCTGCTTCTTCGGGTCGGCGTCGACGCGGGCCATCACGTAGATGCCCCAGCCGATGTAGGCCATGTTCGGCGCGTTGTTCTGGCCGGAGGCGAGAGTGTCCCACTTGCCGGCCGCGTGGTTGTAGACGTCCGGCGAGCCGGGAAGAATGTCGAAGCCCGTGACATCGCCGATGACGGAGGTGTCGTTGGTCTTGACGTTCGAGCCGATGTCACCCCACCACGAGAGCATGGAGCCCGTGCCGGCGAGGAACTGCTGGAAGCCCGTGGTGCCCGGGTCGGCGTTGAGCTGGTCGGCGGGTTCCGACGGCAGGCAATCCAGAACGTCCTGGATGGCGCGCACCCAGCCCGGATTGTTGACCATCGGCTTCATCGTGTCCGGCTCGAACAGGAAGGCGCGGCTGTCGGGGTGCTTCACGTAAGCCGTGGCGCGCGATCCCAGGAAGTAGAAGCCAAAGCCGCCCCAGCCCTTGCACGGGTCGAGGTAGCCATAGGCGTCCTGGCCGTTGATCTTCTTGCCCTTGAGGAACTTGGTCGCGGCGTTGACCTGCTGCCAGGTCTTCGGCACGCCCCATTCGCCTTCGCCGCCGGACTTCTTCCATTCCTCGGCAAGGGCTGCATCCGAGAACACGTCGGTGCGGAAGTTGAAGTTGTGGCAGTCGCCGTCGCACGAGACGCGATAGGTCTTGCCGTCCCAGGTACCGACCGGCGCCTTGAGGTAACCGACATAGTCATCCATGTCGATCTGCTTCTTGACCCAGTCCGGCATCTCGGAGGCAAGGCCCTTGCCGCAGACGTCGCCCTCGAAGGGAGCGCCCATTTCGATCACGTCGAAGTCCACCGTGCCGGTGGCGATCGACTGCTGCAGGCGGGCGTTGTAGTCGGCCTGCGCGAGGTCGATCCAGTTGATGGTCGCACCCGTGTAGTCAGCCCAGGCCTTGGACAGGCCGCGGAACAGCACGTTGTGGACGTTCTGGTTGTTGAGGCCCATGAACGACAGCTCAACGCCCTTGAATTCGCCTTCCTGCACGCCGGCCTTCGTCGGTCCGAGGCACATCTCGCCAACCTTCTGCCAGTCGGCATCCGTCGGCTGGCCCTTGCCAACACCCGGAATCTGCAGGATCGCGGCGCGGATGTCATCCTGCGCGAAAGCGGTGGAAACGTTCATCGCCGGGCCGCCGACGGCAGCCATGGCGGCCACACCGGCAGCGCCCTTCAGCACGCTGCGGCGGCTCATCATCATGTTGTAGAGTTCGAGCTTCATGTTCCTGGGTCCTCCCGTAGAGCGTCCGTTGCGTGTTGTTGCGGTATCTGTGCCTGACGCCTCGCTTTTCCGCAGGCTGGCAGGGTCGTTGTTGAACGCTCCGCCGACTATGCAACACCGTCGCGCAATGTCAACGAAGGGCAGCGGCAAAACACCAATGCCATCACGAACTTGTCGTGCATCGCAATATGTGCG
>NZ_JBAXGR010000055.1:0-25005 GCF_037139295.1 Aestuariivirga sp. | reverse complement strand
TAGGAGAACTGGTGCCGCTTAGGTGACTCGAACACCTGACCCCCGCATTACGAATGCGGTGCTCTACCAACTGAGCTAAAGCGGCCTGCCAGACGGCGCGGGGTATAGGGTATTTCAGGCGGCCCCGCAACCGGTTCGCGGGTGGAAATTTCAGCCCTCGGCGGGGCGCGAGCGGCCTGTCGGCATGTCGAAATCCTCCGGCAGACCGGGGTCGTCGGGCGGGCGCTGGGGCTGGACCATTTTCGGGGCCTCCAGCGTGCGTGGCTCGGCCTCTGCCTTCGGGGCCGCGATCGCCTCGACGGCCTCAACGGCCATGGGCCTGTCGGCCTCCAGCTGCTCGGGCATCTCGAAGGGCGCCTTCCATTCACACGGCACGATCTCGCCCGAAACGGGCGACACCGGCGTCCAGCGCGGGCTCGCCACACCGTCGGACACCCAGATCGGGTCCCGCGGTGCGGTCAGCGCGCGGGCCAGCCATTCACGTGCCCGGCCCTTGTCGCCCTGGGCGTCCTCGATGTCGGCCATCAGCGCGCAGACGCGGGCCTGCGGACGGTCGTCCACATAGGGCTTCAGTGCATCGCGCGCCATGTCCCAGCGCTGGGCACGAACGGCGGCGCGGGCGAGTGCCACAGCCCCTTCGAGGCCACCCCCATCGTCTCGAACGCGGCCTTCCTTGAGCAGCTCGCGCACGCGGTCGAGCCGCGCGTCGGGCCCGTCTCCGGGGATGAGATAGGCCTGCACCTCCGCCAGTTCCGGGTGGGGCGACAGGACCCAGGTTTCCTTCAGGATCTTGGAGGCCTTGCGGGTCGAGGCCTGGCTCACCAGCACGCGCGCCATCACCGCCGCGGCGGGCACAAGTGCCGGGTCCAGCTTGTGGGCGCGCTGCGCGAATTCCAGCGCGCGCGACTTGTCGCTGTCTTCGAGCTGCAGGGCTTCCGCCGCCAGCATCGCCGCCTGCTTGCGCAGGCCCTCGGCCTGGGGGATGAGGCCGGACTTGGTCTGCTGCACCAGCGTGGCCGTCGCCGCATTCCAGTCCTTGGCACCTGACTGCAGCTGCAGCACGGCGGTGGACGCCCAGTTGAGCCGCGGGTTCAGCGCCAGCGCGCGCTCGGCATGGCGGCGTGCGGCGCCAACATCGCCCGACTGGCGCGCCTCGGAGAACAAGCCGCGCAGCCCCAGTGCTTCTGTGTCGGGCGACTTGGTCATCTCCTCGAAGATGCGCTTCACCTGGGCGCGGTCGCCCTTGAGCTGTGCGGCCTGCGCGGCCAGCACATTCACCAGCGGTTCGTCGGCAAGGGCGTTCGATGCGATGGCCGCATGCTTGGCCGCGGCGGCCGCGTCGCCCGCACCCGCTGCGATGATGCCGCGCGAGAGTGATTCATAGCCCTTGCGGTTCTTGCGGAAGGAGTACCACCGCCCCACCGCCTGCGGGCTGCCCCACAGCCGGCGGAACAGGCTCCACAGGAACCAGATGGCGACGACAGCCAGCAGCGCCAGCACCACGCCGGCGATGAAGCTCATCTGGATTTCGCGGCCGAGCCAGCGAATGGTCAGCGTGCCGGGCCGGTCAGCCAGCCAGGCAAAACCCGCGGCCAGTGCAACGAGAAGCAGGAAACGCCACAGCAGCTTGATCATTGTGCCGCTCCGCCGCTGGCCGCAATCTGCCGCAGCACCGCCTCGGAAACCTGCGCGACGGCCGTCTCGAGCTTGAGGCGCGCTGCGGCCCGCACGGCCCACTGCGTCAGCGCCATGGGCTTGTCGCCTTCGCCCGCGTCGATCACGCCGATGGCCTGCGTCAGGTCGCCCGCCTCGGCGAAGGCCGCAGCCTTCTCGGCCACCTGTGGCCAGTCGGTGTCGCCGATGGGGCGGATGGAGATGAAGCCCGAGAGCGACTTCATCACCGTGCCGAAATAGCTGTTGTCCTCGGCGGCCGGGGCTTCCGCCTGCGGCAGGGCAGGGATGGCAGCGCGCAGTTCGGCAGCAAGCCCCTGTGCATCCGGCACGCCCTCGGCGGCATCGGCAGCCACCACATCGAGGCCCGAGGCCGCAGGCACCATGCGCGCGATGCGCTCATATTCGGATTGGAAAGATGTTCCCGCCGCCACCTTGGCCTTCAGGTCGGACAAGGCTTGAGAGAGTGCCGCAGTCGTGCCGGCCTGCGCCGTGGCGCCTGAGCCCGCCTTGAGGCTCGCGACGTCCTTCTCCAGCGCATCGATGCGCTGGCCGAGTGCGGCCAGCACCGCCGCATCGGCGGGGCTCGCGGCACCACCTGAGGTGGCCGTGGCCGGAGCGGAAGACATCGACTTGCGCAGCGCATCGAGGTCGGCGCGTGCGGCCTTGAGCTGGTCTGCGAGGCTCGCTGTCTGCTGGTCTGCCTGATCAAGCTTTGCGCCAATGTCGCTGGTCTGTGCCGCAGCGGCCTTCACGGCATCGGCTGCCTGTGCCGCTGCATCCGTGGCTGAGGCCGCAGCCTGCGCCGCGGCGTCGGCGCCCTGCTTCACGGCGGCGATCTGGCCGGCGAGGTCGGTGTTGTTCTGCTCCAGCGCCGCCACCTGGTTCTTCAGCGCCGTCATCTCGTTCGACGGCAGGTAGCTCGACAGCACGCCGCGATAGAGCCAGCCGCCGCCCAGCGCGCCAAGGATCAGCGCCGCGATGATCCAGGTCGATGCCCCGCGCGATTTTTTGCGCGGCGGTGGCGTGAAGGCTTGCGCCGTATCCTCGCGCATCTCTTCTGCCGCGGCCGAGGCCGTGGAGTCGGTTTCGCTGCGGATCTCCTCTGCTTCGAGGTCGATCACCTGAGGTTTCGCGCCGGTATCGTCGTGCTGATTGCTCATGCCTAAAGGACCTAAAGGGTTCACGCCGTTTGTTCAAGAAGCTCAAGAATTGCGGCTTCATCGGGGCTGGCCGAAACCGCCGTATTCCAGCCGTCCGGCAGGGCGGCTGCGACATTGCGCGACAGGCAGAGGTGGCGCACCGGTGCGGCTTTCGCCGCCAGTCCGGCACCCTCCACCAGCCCGCGCCAGATCTTGGCACTGCGGGGCGAATAGAGCAGCACGGCGTCGAGGCCCCCGGTATCGAGCTCTCGGGCAATCGCGCCCAGCGTCTCGGCGGGTGCCGCATCATAAAGCGCCACGCGACGGCAGTCGAAACCGGCGGCCTTCAACTGTCCCTCGAGGTCGCCCGCCGTCTCGGCGCCAGAGAGGTAAAGGATCGGCCCCGCCTTCGGGTCGAGCTCGGCGCGGATGAAGGCGGCAAGCCCGTTCACGTCGCCGCCATGCGCCTCCGCCATGAAGCCCGCAGCTTGCGCGGCCTTCAGCGACTGCGGCCCGACCGTCAGTGTACGGAAGGACGTGAGGCCGTGGGCTTTTGGCAGCGCGCGGATGCCGTTGGCGCTGGTCGCTGCAATAGCCTGCCAGCGAAGGTCGGGAATGGCAACGCCGTCACGTGGGCGGATGCTCAGCAGCGGCACCATCACAACCTCATGGCCCATCGCCTCGAGCTTGGCGGTGAGCGGCCCCGCATCCTCCTCGGGCCTGGTCACGGCAACGCGCATCAGAAGGCGATGAGGCTGCCGCCCTCGGCCTTCACCTGCTCGCCTGCCTCGCGGCCCATCCGCGCGGCATCGGCAGGCGCTCCGGCGCGCGTCGTCTCGAAGCAGTGCACGCCGTCCAGCGTCAGCGCATGGCCGCGGAATTTCACCACGCCATTGTCGATCACCGCATGGCCCGCCAGCGGCGTCCGGCAGGAGCCGTCGAGTGCCGCAAGGAAGGCCCGCTCGCAATTCACCGCGGTTGCCGAAGGCTCATGGTTGATGGCGGCCAGCAGCTCGCGCGTCTTGGCGTCGTCCTCGCGCGTCTCGATGCCGATGCAGCCTTGCGCCACGGCAGGCAGCATGACTTCGGTCGGAACCAGCGAGGCGATCTTGTCGGCAAGGCCCAGCCGCTTCAGGCCGGCAGCGGCAAGGAAGGTCGCCATCGCCACGCCCTCGTCCAGCTTCTTCAACCGCGTTTCCACATTGCCGCGGAACTGGATGACGTCGATGTCGGGCCTGAGCCGCTTCAGCTGCGCGCCCCTTCGCACCGAGGAGGAGCCGACAACGGCCCCCTTGGGAAGGTCATCGATGGTCTTCGCCACCGGGCTCAGGAAAGCGTCGCGCACGTCCTCGCGCGGCAGGAGCGCGGCCATGATCAGCCCGTCCGGCAGCCGCGCCGGCATGTCCTTCATGGAGTGGACGGCCAGGTGGATCTCCCGCGCAAACAGCGCCTCCTCGATCTCCTTGGTGAACAGCCCCTTGCCGCCGATCTCCGACAAGGGCCGGTCACGGATGCGGTCGCCGGTGGTGGTGATCACCACGATCTCGATGTCCTCGTCCGAGTATCCATGCGCGGCCTTCAGCCGGCTCTTCGTCTCATTGGCCTGGTAGAGGGCGAGGGGGGAGCCACGGGTCCCGATCTTCAGCTTCGGCATGGGCAGGTCTGTTCCGGCTTAAGCGAATGATCTGACAGTCTTAGCTGTAAACTTCGGTGGCGTCACCCCCGCGCCGGACTGGATATCTCCGCCCGCTCGTCAGCAACCCCTCACCTCGTCGCACCCACCCCTCATCTTGCGCGGACTTGATCCGCGCATCTTCTTACTCGCAGCGCAAAGAGCACCCCCGGATCAAGCCCGGGGGAGGCGATCAGCAACGGTTGCCACCCCGGGAAAGCTTCACTTGCCAACAGTTGAACATATTCCCATTGCGCAACAAAATAGCGCAATGCTCAAAGACGACGTTTAGAAGCGTTGCGCAATAAAATGTCGCAACGAAACGCAGTTGCACGCGCCCGGCCAAACCCGTGTCTACGGCGGCATCGCCTTTGCAACCGAAACGGCATCCATCCGCAACATGCAGGGACGCGTTTTGCAACACTCCGGCGCCTGAGTTGATTTCCCGCCCCATTGCCTGCAAGTACACCGCATGACCAGCCGCACCCTCATCCTCGGCATAGAGACCTCCTGCGACGAGACGGCCGCCGCCGTCGTCGCGCGGGACGGGGAAGGGCGGGGCGAAATCCTGTCCAACGTGGTGCTGTCCCAGCTCAAGGACCACGCGCCCTATGGCGGCGTGGTGCCTGAGATCGCGGCCCGGGCGCATGTCACCCATCTGGACCGTCTGATCGCCCAGGCGATGGCCGAAGCAGGCTTGAATTACAATGACTTGGACGGCGTTGCCGCCACCGCCGGGCCGGGGCTTCTGGGCGGTGTCATCGTCGGCCTCACCATGGCCAAGGCCATTGCGCTGGCGGCTGATAAGCCCCTGATCGCCGTCAATCATCTGGAAGGCCATGCGCTCACGGCGCGGCTGCTGCAGGACGTCGAATTCCCCTACCTCCTGCTGCTGATTTCCGGCGGCCATACCCAGTTTCAAGTCGTTGAAGGCGTTGGCAAATATCACCGCCTCGGCACAACAATCGATGACGCGCTGGGCGAGGCCTTCGACAAGGTGGCGAAGCTCTTGGGCCTCGGCTATCCCGGCGGCCCCCAGGTCGAGTCACTGGCGCGGCGCGGCAACCCGCAGCGCTTCGATTTTCCCCGGCCGCTGAAGGGGCGGAAAGACTGTAACTTCTCGTTTTCAGGGCTGAAAACGGCGGTGCGCGAGGTGGTCAACGACCTCGGCACCTTGAGCGATCAGGACGTGGCCGACGTCTGCGCCAGTTTCGAGGCGGCGGTGGCGGAGACCATGGCCGACCGGCTGAAGATGGCCGTTCACCTGTTCCGCGCCGCGCACCCGGACGTCCGGAACCCCGCGCTGATCGTGGCGGGTGGCGTCGCCGCCAACCAGAAGCTCAAGGCGGTGTTCGAGCAGGCAGCAGCGCTTCACGGACTGCAACTCATTGTTCCGCCAGCCAAACTCTGCACCGACAATGCGGCGATGATCGCCTGGGCCGGGGCCGAGCGGTTGGCGCTGGGGCTCACCGATGGTCTGGGCGCCCCCGCCCGCGCACGCTGGCCGCTCGATGCCGCGCAGGCCCCGGTCTATGGCTCCGGCAAGCTCGGGGGCAAGGCATGAGGATCGGCGTCCTCGGGGCCGGCGCATGGGGTTCGGCGCTCGCCCATGTGGCGCGGGCGGCGGGGCACGAGGTTCAGGTCTGGTCCCGCGGAATGGCTCTGGAGCCGCTTCAGGAGGCCCAGGGGCTGATCCTGGCTGTTCCAGCACAGGGGGTACGTGCGGTCTTGTCGGGCCTGAAATCAATCGTTACGAACGTGAATAAAAGCCTATTGCCCCTGATCATCAGCGCCAAGGGCATCGAGCAGGGCACCGGCCTGTTCATGAACGAGGTGGTGGCTGAGGTGCTCCCCGCCGCCGAGCCCATGGTGCTCTCCGGCCCGTCCTTCGCGGCGGACGTGATGAAGGGCCTGCCCACCGCCGTCGTCATGGCCGCGCAAGACATTGCAGACGCGCGCCATTGGGCCGAGACGCTGTCCCTGCCGCATTTCAGGATTTATGCCTCCGATGATGTGAAGGGTGTCGAGATTGGTGGCGCGCTCAAGAACGTTCTCGCCATTGCCTGCGGCATTTCCGACGGCCGGGGCCTGGGCGACAGTGCCCGCGCCGCGCTGACCACGCGCGGCTTTGCCGAACTCACGAGATTCGCTGCGAAATTTGGTGCGAAGCCCGAAACGCTGATGGGCCTGTCAGGCCTCGGCGATCTGCTGCTCACCTGCTCCTCGCGCCAGTCGCGAAACTATTCCTTCGGTCACGCGCTGGGCGAAGGGAAAACGGTTGAACAGGCGCTCGCCCAATCGCGCGGCGTGGTCGAGGGTGCTGCCACCGTGAGGATCGCGCAGGCGCTGGCCCGCCGGCACGGCGTGGACATGCCGATTGTGGATGCCGTCCACGCCATCGTTGACGAGGGCCGTGCACCCGACCAAGAAATCGCCAGGCTTCTCTCGCGGCCATTGGGGCCGGAAATCAGACAAGGATAGATCATGCTCTTCGCACTGCTCTGCACCGACAAGCCCGACAGCGTGGACCTGCGCATGTCGGTGCGCCCCGATCACCTCAAGTATCTGGAAAGCCTTGGCACTTCGCTGAAGGCCGCGGGGCCCTTCACCACCGATGAGGGCTCGCCCACCGGCAGTCTCGTCATCATCGAGGCGACTGATCGTGCCGCCGCGAAGACGATGGCGGAGAACGATCCCTATGCAAAGGCAGGGCTTTTTGCCTCAGTCGAGATCAAGCCGTGGAAGTGGCTCATCAAGAACCCGGAGACCAGGTGATGGCGAATTACTGGCTGTTCAAGTCGGAGCCCGACACCTGGTCCTGGGATCAGCAGAAGGCCAAGGGCAAGGCGGGCGAAGAGTGGACCGGGGTGCGCAACTACCAGGCCCGCAACTTCATGCGGACCATGAAGCTCGGTGAGAAGGGTTTCTTCTACCACTCCAACGAGGGCCGCGAGGTCGTCGGCATCGTCGAGGTCTGCACGCTGGCGCACAAGGATTCCACTGCAGATGTCGATACTTGGGAGTGCGTGGACATCCGCGCCGTGGCCGACGTGCCGCGCCATGTGACGCTCGATGAAATCAAGGCCGATCCGAAGCTCAAGGGCATGGTGCTGGTGACCAATTCCAGGCTCTCGGTGCAGCCCGTTTCGGAAGCCGAATTCAAGCACATCTGCAAGCTCGGCGGCGCCAGGATTTGACGATCATCGACCGCGCGCAATTCATCCGCGCCAACACGAGCCTGATGGCCCCGCCGCTGGTGCCAGAAGTGCAATTATATCTGGCACATGAAGCGGTTCCGCTGTGGCAGAAGACCGAGGAAGAGCTTGAGCAACTGGGTCTGCCGCCGCCCTTCTGGGCCTTCGCCTGGGCGGGTGGGCAGGCGCTGGCCCGACATGTTCTGGACCATCCGCATCTGGTCGCGGGCAAGCGCGTGATCGACCTCGCCTCGGGCTCCGGCCTCGTCGGCATCGCCGCCATGAAGGCCGGTGCGGCCCGTGTTCTCGCCGCAGACATCGATGGCTTTTCCGTCGAAGCCATTGCCATCAATGCGGAAATCAATGGCGTTTCGCTCACAGTCACCAACCGCGATCTGCTGGAGCAACCGGCAGATGGCTGCGATGTGATACTCGTCGGCGATCTCTTCTACGAGAAGGGATTGGCCACAAAGGTCTTCGCCTGGCTCGAGGACGCCGAGGGCAGGGGCATCACCACCCTCATCGGCGACCCGGGCCGCAGCTACCTGCCGCGCGACAAGCTGACCAAGCTGGGCGAATACAAGGTGCAGGTGACGCGCGACCTGGAGGACGTCGAGGTCAAGCTGACGTCGGTCTGGCGGCTGAGCCGGTATTGTTGAGATAGAGCGCGCCCATCAGCATGGCGAGCGACACGAAGAGCCAGATATCGGCCCCGCCATAGAAGGCCAGCGCAATGACCACTGCGGCGGGGGTGGAGAGATAGACCGCCTGCACGGTGAAGACGGCACCCTTTTCCTGGATGAGGGTGAAGAAGGCGATGCGCTCCAGCGTCCACATTCCGCAGGCCAGCAGCAACGTCCAGTAGGCGCTGAGCGGCAGCTGGTCGGGTGACCAGGGCGGGGCGAGGAGCAGCAGGAACGGGATGGCAAGCAGGCCCGACCATGTTGATTCTGCGACACCCGCCGCCATCGGGTGGCAGCCGTGCGGCCACCAGGCCGCCGCGAAGAAGTTGTAGGCCGAATAGAGAATGGGCAATGAAAACGTAGCGATAAGCCACCACGAAAAATCGCCCGAGAGCATGCCCTGGCGGGTGATGACGAGGATGGCGGTAGAGACGAAACCCAGCAGGATCGCCGCCAGCCGCCGAGGGGCCGCGTTCTCGCGTCTCGTGGCCAGCGCCACCAGGTAGTTGACGATGGGCGCTGTGGAAATGATCAGCGCCATCTCGGTGGGGGGCACGTGGCGGGCGAAGAACAGGCCCATCGCGAAGGGTACGTTCATCAGCACCGCGCAGCCCAGCCCGAAGATATGCAGCTTTTTTCCGCCGATCCAGTCGATGCCGCGCAGCTGGCAGATCAGCGCCAGCGCGGCAGCGACGCCGATGCCGGTCAGGACGATGACGTGCGACACCGGCATGCCCAGCACGCCCCAATACCTGTAAAGGCTGGGGGAAACCCCCCAGAACAGGCCGAGGGTGATGAACAGGCTGAGGTGCCGGGGGGTCGTCATTGCCTGCTCCTTAGACAGGAGTCTCATTGCAGGCTATAGAACCAGGGGTCAAAACAGCCTTAAATCTGCATGTCTGGGAGGAATGCGCCTATGTCGGAGAAAGTCTATCCCGTCCCCGCTTCGTGGAAGAAGACCGCCTATGTGGACGATGCCGGCTACAAGAAAATGTATGCCGAATCGATCAAGGACCCGGCCAAGTTCTGGGCCAAGCATGCCAAGCGGCTGGACTGGTTCAAGGCCCCCAAGAAGATCAAGAACACGACCTATGCCTACCCCAAGGTCTCGATCAAGTGGTACGAGGACGGCGTCCTCAACGTTTCCTATAACTGCATCGACCGCCACCTGAAGAAGCGCGGCGACCAGGTGGCGATCATCTGGGAAGGCGACGACCCCTACTACGACAAGAAGATCACCTACAACGAGCTCTATGAGAACGTCTGCCGCTTCGCCAACGTGTTGAAAAAGCACGGCGTTAAGAAGGGCGACTGCGTCACCATCTACCTGCCCATGATCCCCGAGGCGGCCTATGCCATGCTGGCCTGCACGCGCATTGGCGCCGTGCACTCGATCGTGTTCGGCGGCTTCTCGCCGGATTCGCTGGCGAGCCGCATCAACGACGCCAATTCCAAGATGATCATCACCGCTGATGAAGTCATGCGCGGTGGCCGCAAGGTGCCGCTGAAGGCCAATTGCGATGACGCGCTGAAGCGCTGCGCGGGCAATGAAAAAGTGGTCGTGGTGCGCCGTACCGGCGGCCAGGTGGCGATGGCCTCCGGCCGCGACATCTGGTACCACGAAGAGGCCGCCACCGTTCCGGCCGAGTGCAAGCCTGAGAAGATGAAGGCGGAAGACCCGCTGTTCATCCTCTACACCTCGGGCTCCACCGGCAAGCCGAAGGGCGTTCTGCACACCACCGGCGGCTATCTCGTCTATGCGGCGATGACCCACCAGTATGTCTTCGACTACCATGACGGCGACATCTACTGGTGCACGGCGGATGTGGGCTGGGTGACCGGCCACAGCTACATCGTCTATGGTCCGCTGGCCAATGGCGCGACGACGCTGATGTTCGAGGGCGTGCCCAACTATCCGTCGAACTCCCGCTTCTGGGAGGTGATCGACAAGCACAAGGTCAACATCTTCTACACCGCCCCCACCGCCATCCGCGCGCTGATGGGTGCGGGCGAGGGGCCCGTCGCCAAGACCTCGCGCAAGTCCCTGAGATTGCTGGGTTCCGTGGGCGAGCCGATCAATCCCGAGGCCTGGGAATGGTACCACCGCGTGGTGGGCGACGAACGCTGCCCGATCGTCGACACCTGGTGGCAGACCGAAACCGGCGGCATCCTGATCACGCCGCTCCCTGGCGCCACCAAGCTGAAGCCCGGTTCGGCCACCCGTCCCTTCTTTGGCATCCAGCCTGGTCTGGTTGACGACAAGGGCGTTATCCTCGAGGGCGCCACGTCTGGCAACCTCGTGATCCTCGACTCCTGGCCGGGCCAGATGCGCACCGTGTTCGGCGACCACGACCGATTCGTGCAGACCTATTTCTCGACCTATAAGGGCATGTATTTCACCGGCGACGGCTGCAAGCGGGACAAGGACGGCTACTACTGGATCACCGGCCGCGTCGACGACGTGATCAACGTGTCCGGCCACCGCCTGGGGACGGCGGAAGTCGAATCGGCACTGGTCGCGCATCCCAAGGTTTCGGAGGCCGCCGTGGTGGGTTACCCCCATGATATCAAGGGCCAGGGCATCTATTGCTACGTCACCCTGATGGCCGGCGAGGCGGGCGACGACGAACTCCGCAAGGATCTCGTGGCTCAGGTCCGCAAGGAGATCGGCCCGCTGGCGACGCCCGACAAGATCCAGTTCGCGCCGGGCCTGCCCAAGACGCGCTCCGGCAAGATCATGCGTCGCATCCTGCGCAAGATCGCCGAGGATGATTTTGGCGCCCTTGGCGACACCTCCACACTGGCCGATCCGTCGGTCGTCGACGACCTGATCGAGAAGCGCCAGAACAAGCGCGGCTGATCAATTTCCATGCAATGCGAACGGGCGGGAGGAGCAATCCTTCCGCCCTTTGCGTTCGAAGCGCATCCGTACACAGATGGCTTTTACTGGCCTTTGTCATGCCCCGCAGGTTGCGGACTTGAAATAACCTGAATCCGGGATGCAGTGCGAATGCCTGCGGCCGAAAGGCCCTGCAAGAGTTCGACATAGCTTTTGGGCCCGCTAAGGCGCATGGTGGCGGGTGCGGCTGCCGCGAACTTGGCCCTGCGAGATGAACTCACGATCGACAGAGAGGACTTCCGAGATGGCCAAGGGTCAACAGAAGAGCAACCGCGAGAAGAAGAAGCCGAAGCAGGAAAAGGTGAAACCTGCCGCCGTCTCGTCCTTCACCACGCCGAAGTCGTTCGGCGGCAAGAAATAGCCCAACGCCCTTCGAACGGCGCAGCCTCAGTCCCAGGCGCGCAGGTTCATGGCCTTCAGATATTTGCCGAGCGTCTCCCGATCACCCGGCTGGTCGCCGAGGCCTTTCTTCACTTCCGGCTCCAGGATCAGATCGAGCCGATCCTCGCAGGCGACGCAGAGCGTGGGGCAGGCCGGCGCTTCGGCAAAGCTGCCATCAGGCGCCAGCACCACATCGACGGTGATCTCGCCCACATTGCAGCGCGGGCAAGTGGCCCCATAACTGGCCACCACACCGTCCTGCGCCTTGAGCAGGAAGGTGACAGCGACCTCGGTCGTCCGTGTATCGTTCTTGATGGCGACCGCGGTGCGGAAGTCCGTGGCTGGAATGTTCATCTTCTCCGTGAAGGACGGAGGGGCAGGCGCTGCTGGCATGGAGGGTTCTTTCGTCACGGTGGCGAATCCTAGCATGCCTCGCTCCGATTGTGGGGCAAATCGATGCCCGCCTATGCGGCCGAATCCAATCATGTGTTGTGCAGCCCGTTCGCTGCCACCATCTAAGTTCAAGCAAAGGAACATCAGTTGAGAAAAGACACGTCCCCCAAGAAGCCGCGCTCGACGGCGCAGATCGAGCATGACGCGGAAATCGCCGCGCGCGTCAGGCTCACCGCCTCGCTGCGCGAGCAGCGCCTGAAGCGCGATGCCGAGCTCGCCGCCTCGGGCGTGGTGGAAGCACCGCCCAAGCGCGCGGCGCGGAAGAAGGCCCAATGACGCTGCAATTTCCGAACATCAGCCGCAGTTTCGATACGACGCGTGGCTGCGTGCGCTTTGCAGGCTATGACCATACGCGCGAGGTGGCCTTCTTCATCGAGGCGGACGCCGTGCGCCGCGTTGACGGCGGCAACCTACCCGACACGGACGCGCTGCTGTTTGCCTTCGACCGCCATCGCGACAGAATCTGCACCGCGGCGGGCAAGGCCTATGGCAAGCGCAACGAAGGCTCCTACACCCTCACCACCAAGGATTTCTGAAGCATGGCCATGGATGCTGCAACGATCGACCTCGCGGCCATCGGCCGGCTGGCCAAGGCGATGGCCTTCATTGCAGGCGAGACCGACCCGACCACGCTTGCCCTGCGCAAGGCCGCCGAAACCCAGGCCGACGCCGACATCAAGAAGGCGCGGCTTGCATTCCTGGCGCTGAAGCCGGGAACCCGTGCTGCCGCCTTCGCCTTCCTGCAGGACTGACGACTGGCAGACCGCGGTCGTTCAGTCTGGGTGGGTCAGATCCGCCACGGGACGCGCGCGGGCTTCCAACACCTCCTCGTCGGCAAGCGACGATGCCTCGGCCACCGCCGAGAGCATCAGCAGACGCTCGGTGACGCCCATCAGCAATTTGGCGGCCTCGGTGTCTTCCTCGCGCATCGCCTTGCGGACGGCGTTTATCATGAGCTGCAGACGCTGCAGCTCGGAGATGAGCTCGATGCTGGCCATGTTCATTGCCCCATTGCCGCAGGGATAAGCCCCTCAGGCCGGAACGCCGGAAGCATGCAATGCCGCGTGCGGACATCGATCAGCTGCTTGGCGTCCGGTCCATACGGCTCAATCACTACGCAGCATTCCGGATCTGGATCGCTCGCCGTGTGGGGTATCCGACAGAAATCGAAGTGCCCCGGGCTTGCAGACCCGTGGCACGCTTCTGGTTGCGCTTCTCAGATCATGTCCGGCGAAGCTGGCTGCCGGCAACGCCACCAAAGCCGAGCAGGGCGGCAACCAGCGCGACCAGAAGGAACATGATGGCCCAGTGCAGAAGATTGGAGAAATTCATTTTTGATCCATCCTGATGCTGAAGGGGGTTACCACTTCTGCGCGCTGTACCAAGTGTCGACGTCCTTGCGGATCTGGTCGGCGGCGTAGCCGTAACGTTCCTGCAGCTTGCCCTCGAGCTGCTCGCGGCGGCCATTGATGACGTCAAGATCATCGTCAGTCAGCTTGCCACGGTTCGCCTTGACGGCGCCCTTGACCTGCTTCCAGCTACCTTCAACACGATTCCAGTCCATGGGCGCCTCTTTTGGCGGATGATTATGCTTCTGAACGGCGGAGCTGATACCGGATGGCAAGACCGGGCGCTGTTCCATATTGCTCATGCTGCACTTCTCGGAGGCATATGCATCCGACACGTCTAGCCGTGCCCACTGCTCACCGATGTTTGTGTTGCAGGGGCGGGCAGGCTGCGTCTAGAAGGCCGCTGAAATTCGGTGCAGGGGACGTGACTTGAAGAGACGTGAATTGCTGTCGATGCTGGGGTTGGCCATGCTGGGACTGCCCGTTCTGAGCCAACAGGCGCTGGCCACCGCCAGCGAGGACATCCTGGCCCAACCGAAGCCGCCGGTGAAGAAGAAGCAGGTTGCCAGGAAGCCCGCCACCAAGACCAAGAACAAGCAGGCAACGGCCAAGAACCGCATCAAGTACAAGGGCCGCGAGGTGGTGGATTTCGCCTCGCCCGAGAAGCCGGGCACCATCATCATCAGCACCAGGGAGCGCGCCCTCTATCAGGTGATGCCGGATGGCAGTGCGATGCGCTATCTGGTTGCGGTGGGCAAGGAGGGCTTCTCATGGTCTGGCACGGCGCGTGTCGGCATGAAGCGCGAGAACCCCAAGTGGACGCCGCCGCCTGAAATGATCGCCCGAACGCCGAAATACGCCAAGTGGCGCAACGGCATGCCGGGCGGCATCCCCGAGAACCCGCTGGGCCCGCGGGCCATGTACCTGTTCAACCAGAAGGGTGACACGGGCTTTCGCATCCACGGCACCAACGCGCCGTCCTCCATCGGCACGGCCGCCTCCTCAGGCTGCATCCGCATGCTGAACCCGGAAGTGGTGGAGCTGTTCGAGGTGACGCCGGTTGGAACGAAGGTGATCGTTCAGTAGGCCGCGCGGGAGCCTTACCCCCGCCCCGCGTCCCTGACCCATTGCACGATCTGGCCGGCTGGCATGGCGCCGGACTGGCGGGCGACCTCCTTGCCGTCCTTGAACAGGATCATGGTGGGAATCGAGCGGATGCCGTGGGCGGCGGCCTGGGCGGGGGCGGCCTCGGTGTCCAGCTTGGCGAATCGGACGGCTGGTTCCATGGCCTGGGCGGCCTTTTTGAACTCCGGCGCCATCGTCTTGCAGGGGCCGCACCAGTCGGCCCAGAAATCCACCACCACAGGTATGCCATTTCGGGTGATCGCCTTGTCGAAGCTGGCGGCCGTCAGTTCCGCCGGCTGGCCTGAAAACAAAGGCTGGTGGCATTTGCCGCAGCGGGCTTCATGTGCTGGTTTATCAGGCGGCACGCGGTTCACGGCGGCACAGGCGGGGCAGACGATGTCGGTCATGAAATCCTCAATCAGCTGTTATAGCCATGTGGGGGTTGCGGCTCATGCCTACCATGATCTGCGTCAAGCCGTCTCAAGGGCAACCCGGCCTATGCCTTTCGGCGTAATTGCGATACTTCAGCGCACAATGTACAAATCTCTTCCGGGAACGGGAAAAAGGCAACATGGCAGATACCAGGAACGCAGGGCGCCCTCTCTCGCCGCACCTGCAGGTCTACAAAAAGTCGCTGACGATGACATTGTCCATCGTCCACCGCATCACCGGCGTGGCGCTGTCGGCGGGCACTTTGCTGCTCGTCTGGTGGCTGACCGCCGCTGCCACCTCTGACCAATACTTCGATTTCGTGCAGAGCGTCTTCGGTAGCTGGATTGGAAAGCCGGTGCTGTTCGGCTTCACCTGGGCATTGATCCACCACACGCTGGGCGGCATCCGCCACCTGGTGTGGGACACGGGCCACGGCTTCGACCTCAAGGACGTGGAAATGGGTGCCAAGCTGACGCTGGCCGGTTCCATCATCCTCACCGTAATCGTGTGGGCCATCGCCCTGGGAGTGTCGTGATGCTGAAGAAGACCCCTCTCGGGCAGGTGCTGGGCCTCGGCTCCGCCAAGGCCGGCACCGAACACTGGTGGCACCAGCGCGTGACGGCGATCGCCGGCATTCCGCTCGTCATCTTCCTCGTCGGCTACCTGCTCGTCCACCGTGGCGCCTCACGCGCCGATATCGTGGCGAGCATGCACAATCCCTTCGTGGCGATCCTCATGGGGCTCACCATCGCCAACCTCGTGTGGCACATGCGGTTGGGCCTGCAGGTGGTGATCGAGGACTATGTGCACACCGACCACACCAAATATGCCCTGCTCCTGCTCAACACCTTCTTCGCGGTGGTGATGGCGGTGGCCGGGCTTTATGCAATCCTCAAGATGAGCATCGGACTCTGATGGCTGCTGTCGAAACCAAGAAGAAGGCCCCGAAGAGCTTCTCGATCGGGGACCGCACCTATCCGGTGACGGATCACACCTTTGATGTCGTCGTGGTGGGTGCCGGCGGCGCTGGCCTTCGCGCAGCACTTGGCGCCTCGCAGGCGGGCCTGCGCACCGCCTGCATCTCCAAGGTGTTCCCCACGCGCTCGCACACGGTGGCGGCACAGGGCGGCATCGCGGCGTCTCTCGCCAACATGGGTGCTGATGACTGGCGCTGGCACATGTATGACACCGTGAAGGGGGCCGACTGGCTGGGCGACCAGGACGCCATCGAATACCTCTGCCGCAATGCTCCCACCGCCGTTTATGAGCTCGAGCACTTCGGCATGCCCTTCTCGCGCACCGAAGAGGGCAAGATCTATCAGCGCCCCTTCGGCGGCCACATGATGAACTTCGGCGACGGCCCGCCGGTGCAGCGCACCTGTGCCGCCGCCGACCGCACCGGCCACGCCATGCTGCACACGCTCTATGGCCAGTCGCTGCGCTATTCGACCGAGTTCTTCATCGAGTATTTCGCGCTCGATCTGATCATGGAGAACGGCGCGTGCCGTGGTGTCGTCGCCATGTGCATGGAAGACGGCTCTATCCACCGCTTCCGCGCGCATGAGACGATCCTGGCGACCGGCGGCTATGGCCGCGCCTATTTCTCCGCCACGTCTGCCCACACCTGCACGGGTGACGGCAATGCCATGGTGCTGCGCGCTGGCCTTCCCTGCCAGGACATGGAATTCGTGCAGTTCCACCCCACCGGCATCTATGGCGCGGGCTGCCTGATCACCGAGGGTGCGCGTGGCGAGGGGGGCTACCTCACCAACAGCCAGGGCGAGCGCTTCATGGAGCGCTATGCACCTTCCGCCAAGGACCTCGCTTCGCGCGACGTGGTCTCGCGCTCGATGACCATCGAGATCCGCGAGGGCCGTGGCGTGGGCGAGAACAAGGATCACATTCACCTGCACCTCGAGCACCTTGACCCCAAGGTGCTGCATGAGCGGCTTCCCGGCATTTCCGAGTCGGCGAAGATATTTGCCGGTGTCGACGTGACGCGCGAGCCGATCCCGATTCTGCCGACGGTTCACTACAACATGGGTGGCATCCCGACGAACTATCACGGCGAGGTTCTGGCGGGTGACTCCGCGAGCCCCGAGAAGACGGTGCCCGGCCTGATGGCAGTGGGAGAGGCGGCCTGCGTGTCCGTCCATGGCGCCAATCGTCTGGGCTCCAACTCGCTGATTGACCTCGTGGTGTTCGGCCGGGCGGCGGCGCTCCGCTGTGTGGAACTCGTCAAGCCCAACTCTCCGCATGCGGATCTTCCGGCGGATGCGGGCGAAATGTCCGTCTCTCGCCTCGATCACTATCGCTTCGCCAATGGCAAGATGTCGACGGCGGAACTGCGCGCCCGCATGCAGAAGACCATGCAGGAGGACGCTGCTGTGTTCCGCACCGGCGAGACGCTTGAGCAGGGCGTGAAGCGCCTCAACGACGTGTGGAAAGACATCGACGACATCAAGGTCACCGACCATTCGCTGGTCTGGAACAGCGACCTGATCGAGACGCTGGAGTTCGAGAACCTCATCCTGCAGGCGGCGGCAACGGTGGTGAGTGCCGAAGCGCGCCAGGAGAGCCGCGGCGCACATGCGCGCGAGGACTTCCCCAGCCGCGACGATGCCAACTGGATGAAGCATTCGCTGGTGTGGACCGACAGGGACAAGAAGTCGGTGAGGCTGGGCTACCGCCCGGTGCACGACTACACCATGTCGAGCGACATCGACTACATCAAGCCCAAGGCGCGCGTTTACTAGGCGGACCCAGACATGGCCGAATTCACACTTCCCAAGAACTCCAAAGTCCAGCAGGGCAAGACCTGGCCGAAGCCGCAAGGCAAGCGGCTGAAGGACTTCAAGATCTATCGCTGGAACCCCGATGACGGGCAGAACCCGCACATCGACACCTATACGCTCGACATGGACAAGTGCGGGCCGATGGTGCTGGACGCGCTGATAAAGATCAAGAACGAGCAAGACCCGACGCTGACCTTTAGGCGTTCGTGCCGCGAGGGCATCTGCGGCTCGTGTGCCATGAACATCGACGGCACCAACACGCTCGCCTGCCTCAAGTCCTGCGACGAGGTGAAGGGTGACGTGAAGATCTACCCGCTGCCGCATATGCCGGTGGTGAAGGACCTTGTTCCGGACCTCACCCGCTTCTATGCCCAGCACCGCGCCATCGAGCCCTGGCTGAAGACGGTGACGCCGGAGCCGCAGGCCGAGTGGCGGCAGTACCCGGATGACCGCCGGAAGCTGGACGGCCTCTACGAGTGCATCCTGTGCGCCTGCTGCTCGACTTCTTGCCCCAGCTACTGGTGGAACGGCGACCGCTATCTTGGCCCCGCAGCCCTGCTGCAGGCCTATCGCTGGCTCATCGATTCGCGCGATGAGGGCACGGGCGAGCGGCTGGACAATCTGGAAGACCCGTTCCGCCTCTACCGCTGCCACACCATCATGAACTGCGCCAAGACCTGCCCCAAGGGGCTGAACCCGGCCAAGGCCATCGCCAACATCAAGAAGATGATGGTGGAGCGGCGGGTTTAAGGCCTGTTTTCCGCTCGAATTTCATTATGGCGGGACTCGTCCCTGCCATCTTGCTTTGAGGTGGCACCACGACCTAACGCCCGTCATCCCAGCGAAAGCTGGGACCCAGTTTTCCACAAGCTCCTGCGGCCAAAGCTGGGCCCCAGCTTTCGCTGGGGTGACGGAAACAGGGCACCGTCATCGACCAGCCATCAACGCCACTTATGGCTTCCGCCCTTGGTTCAACTGGTGCCGCAACGACAAAGCGATTAGAACGGCGCCATCCACCCTTTTTCAGCAAGAGGCCCCCGATGTCGCTCGACAGCTTCAAGTGCCGCAAGACCCTCAAGGTCGGCGCCAAGACCTATACCTATTTCAGCCTGAAGGCCGCGGAGAAGAACGGCCTGAAGGGCATTTCCAAGCTTCCCTATTCGCTCAAGGTGCTGCTCGAGAACCTGCTGCGCTTCGAGGATGGCCGGTCGGTGACCAAGGGCGACATCGAGGCCATCGCCAAGTGGGTGAAGAACCGGGGCAAGGACGAGAAGGAAATCGCCTTCCGCCCGGCCCGCGTGCTGATGCAGGACTTCACCGGCGTTCCGGCGGTGGTCGACCTCGCCGCCATGCGCGACGCGATGAAGGGCCTGGGCAAGGACCCGAAGAAGATCAATCCGCTGGCCCCCGTCGACCTCGTCATCGACCATTCGGTCATGGTGGACTTCTTCGCCAACTCGAAGGCGTTCAAGAACAACGTGAACCTCGAGTATGACCGCAACGGCGAGCGTTACACCTTCCTCAAGTGGGGGCAGGGTGCCTTCGACAATTTCCGCGTCGTGCCGCCCGGCACCGGCATCTGCCACCAGGTGAACCTCGAATACCTCGCCAAGACGGTGTGGACCAAGACCGAGAAGGTGAAGGGCAAGACCGTCACCTATGCCTACCCTGACACGCTCGTCGGCACCGATTCGCACACCACCATGGTGAACGGCCTTGCCGTTCTCGGCTGGGGCGTGGGCGGCATCGAGGCCGAGGCCGCGATGCTGGGCCAGCCCATTTCCATGCTGATCCCGGAAGTCATCGGCTTCCGCCTCGACGGCAAGCTGCCGGAAGGCACCACTGCCACCGACCTCGTGCTCACCGTGACGCAGATGCTGCGCAAGAAGGGTGTCGTCGGCAAGTTCGTGGAGTTCTATGGCCCGGGCCTGGCGCACCTGTCGCTCGAGGACATGGCGACGATTGCCAACATGGCGCCGGAATATGGCGCGACCTGTGGCTTCTTCCCGATCAATGCCGAGACCATCGGCTACCTGAAGGGCACGGCGCGTGCCTCCGCCCAGGTGGCCCTCGTCGAGAAATATGCCAAGGCGCAGGACATGTTCTGGACGCCGAAGGCCGAGGAGCCCGTGTTCTCCGATACGCTGGCACTGAACCTCGCCTCCGTGGTGCCGTCCATGGCGGGCCCCAAGCGCCCGCAGGACCGTGTGGAACTCACCAATGCCGCGCCGGACTTCGCCAGGGTGATGGCGGATGAATTCAAGAAGGCCGGTGAACTTTCCAAGCGTTTCAAGGTGGAGAACGCCAACTTCGATCTCGGCCACGGCGACGTGGTGATCGCGGCGATCACGTCGTGCACCAACACCTCGAACCCTTCCGTGATGATCGGCGCGGGCCTGCTCGCCCGCAACGCGGTGAAGGCAGGCATCACGGTGAAGCCGTGGGTGAAGACGTCGCTCGCACCAGGCTCTCAGGTTGTCACCGAGTATCTCGACTCGTCGGGCCTGCAGAAGGACCTCGACAAGATCGGCTTCAACCTGGTGGGCTATGGCTGCACAACCTGCATCGGCAACTCCGGACCGCTGCCCGAGAACGTCTCGGACTCGATCAAGAAGAACGACCTCGTGGCCGCCGCGGTGCTGTCCGGCAACCGCAACTTCGAAGGCCGCGTGAACCCCGACGTGCGCGCCAATTACCTCGCTTCGCCGCCGCTGGTTGTGGCCTACGCGCTGGCCGGCTCCCTGAACGTCGACCTGACGAAGGACCCCATCGGCCACGACAAGAAGGGCAAGCCCGTCTACCTCAAGGACATCTGGCCCACCTCCAAGGACATCGCCGCCGCCGTGCGCAAGAACGTCACGCGCAAGGCCTATGCATCTCGCTACAAGGACGTGTTCAAGGGCGACAAGCACTGGCGCTCGATCAAGGTCACCAAGGGCATGAACTATGCATGGGACCAGAAGAGCACCTATGTGGCGAACCCGCCCTATTTCGAGGGCTTGTCGATGACGCCGGCTCCGGTGAAGGACGTCGAGAATGCCCGCATCCTCGGTCTCTTCCTCGACTCGATCACCACCGACCACATCTCGCCCGCAGGTGACATCAAGGCGGCCTCGCCCGCCGGTGCCTATCTCAACTCGCGCGGCGTGGAGAAGCTCGACTTCAACAGCTACGGCGCGCGCCGAGGTCACCACGAGGTGATGATGCGCGGCACCTTTGCCAACATTCGCATCAAGAACCAGATGGTGCCGGGTGTGGAAGGTGGTGTCACCAAGCACTACCCGGGCGGCGAGACCATGCCGATCTATGACGCGGCGATGGACTATGCCAAGGAAGGCACCCCGCTCGTCATCTTCGCCGGCAAGGAATATGGCACCGGTTCGTCGCGCGACTGGGCGGCAAAGGGCACGAGGCTTCTCGGCGTGCGCGCCGTGGTGGCCCAGAGCTTCGAGCGCATCCACCGCTCCAATCTGATCGGCATGGGTGTGGTTCCGCTGCAATTCCGTGATGGCGAGAGCTGGCAGACACTGGGCCTGAAGGGCGACGAGACCATCACCATCAAGGGTCTGGCCGACGGCCTCAAGCCGCGCGCCGCAATGGAAGTGGAGATCACCCGCGCAGATGGCTCCAAGGCCACCGCACAGGTGCTCTGCCGCATCGATACGCTGGACGAGCTGGACTACTACAAGAACGGTGGCATCATGCCATATGTTCTGCGCAACCTCGCCAAGGCGGGCTGAATCCAGCCCAAACGCATTCGTGATTGACCCGGCAAGGCTCGTGTGTGGAACTTACGGGCCTTTCGGTTCATAAAGTTAGAATGCCCAAGTTGATTGCCATGAGTCGGCGCCAGTGCCTTGCCCTTGGGGCGGGGGCTGGCATGTCGCTGCTGGCGAGCTCAGCGTGTGCCGCTGACCCTATCGACGCGGTGGCGGAGCTATTTTCGAGTCAAGGCTGCAACTCCTGCCCGCCGGCTGACAAGTTGCTGGGCGAGCTGCGCGACATGCATGGTGTGCTGGCGCTGACTTTCCACGTCGACTACTGGGACTATCTCGGCTGGAAGGATACACTGGGCGCCGCCGACTTCTCGCAGCGCCAATATGACTATGCCAAGGCGCGCGGCGACACGGACGTCTACACCCCGCAGATGATCGTCAACGGCGAAAAGCACATGGTGGGCAGCCAGCGCTCCGAGGTCGTCGCCGTGCTGGAGCAGTCACGCATCAAGACATGGCCGGTTCCGGTGAGCATTGGCGACACAGGGAAGGAATTGGTGATCGAGATGGGTGCCGGTGCCGGCGAGGCGACGCTCTGGGTGATGCCCATCCTCGACCACGTGAGCGTGAAGATCGAGCGGGGCGAGATGGCTGGCCGCGAGGTGACCTACACCAACGTGGTGCGCAAGCTGATGCCCGCCGCCATGTGGACGGGCGCGGCCATGAAGCTGTCGTTGCCTAGGGAAAGCCTGCTGACGCCCGATGCCACCGGCTGCGTGGCGCTATTGCAGAGGGACAAGCTGGGGCCAATTCTTGGCGCTGCCGCCTGGGGGCGCGTGACGAGCTGATCGCTCTCTTGTTTCCACCTCCACCTTTCGGAGGAGAGGGCAGGGTGAGGGGGCAATGCCGCTCGGGGATTGCGACATCGTTCTCGCGTCACCACCCCCTCACCCTTCCCTCTCGCGTACGGGGAGAGGAAGCCTCGTGTTCTCATGCCGCGCATCGCATCAGTTCGCCGCGCGTCTCGATCGGAAAAGCCTAGAGGCCTTCGACTGGAAATAATGTGATTTGCATCACAGTTTCTGCTCGTTGTAACGAAAGCTTCAGGCGGCAACGAAGTTTCCCGGGCCCAGCAGCGGGCGGAAGATAGCATCCAGTGAGCCTGCATAGCGGGTTGGCTCCATGTGGTGCTGCAACACACTGAGCAGGGCTTCGATCTCCGCCGACGACAATCCGGGCAGCAGCCGCCGGGTAAGGAGCTGGAGATGACCTTGCGGCAGGTCGCCGAAGCTGCGGCCCTCGATCATCCGCAGGTCATCGTCGCCAAGGGTCTGATGCAGCGCGGTGAGGAGCATGGTCTCGTCCTCGTCCATGCGCTCCATGTCGGCTGCGACATAGAGCGCGAAGCAGCGGTAGATGCTGCGCCCGGCCGGCCGCCGCCGTTGCGGTGCCGCAACGTTGACGGCGCGCACCAGCGATTCAAGCTCGCGGAGGGCGGTGAGATGGCTCAGATGGTCTTCGCAGGTGGTTGCGGCCACCTCCAGCCCATGCGCGGCGAGCGTCGCGAGCAACGCCTCCTGCCGGGCTTCCGCCACGGCTCGATAGAGGTCGAGCTGCTGCACCAGCCGCAACAGCAGCCGGGCCGCGGCCGGGTCATCATTGAAATCCTGCGCTCCCAGCTCCAGCAGCATGCGGCAATGGCCGAAGCGCAGCGCCTTGTGAAGCAGGCGGAAGGGGTTGTGCCGTGTCTCGTCCGGCATGCACTTGGTAAGCCTGGGGTAGGGCAAGATGCGGGCTCCTCTGCCGGTGTTACTCACCTGCAGGCTGCCAGCACCCAAGAAAAAAGGATGTGACCGGGATCACATCCTTGTTCCGTTCGCTGAATATCAGGAGGGCTCAGGCGGCCTTCTTGATCAATCCGCGATTGATGAGGCTTTCGGCGATCTGCACGGCATTCAATGCCGCTCCCTTGCGCAGATTGTCGGAGACAACCCACAGGTTGAGGCCGTTGTCGATCGTCGCGTCCTCGCGGATGCGCGAGATGAAGGTGGCGAAGTCCCCCACACACTCGACCGGCGTCACGTAGCCGCCGTCCTCGCGCTTGTCGACCACCATGCAGCCTGGTGCCTCGCGCAGGATCTCGCGCGCCTCCTCGGCCGAGATCGGCGTCTCGAACTCGATGTTCACGGCCTCCGAATGGCCCACGAACACCGGCACGCGCACGCAGGTCGCAGTGAGCTTGATCTTGGGGTCGAGGATCTTCTTGGTCTCGGCCATCATCTTCCACTCTTCCTTCGTGTCACCTGAATCCATGAACACGTCGATGTGGGGGATGACGTTGAAGGCGATCTGCTTGGTGAACTTCTTGGGCGTAGGCGAATCCGTGACGAAAATGCCCTTGGTCTGGTTCCAAAGCTCGTCGAGGCCTTCCTTGCCGGCACCCGACACCGACTGATAGGTGGCCACCACCACGCGCTTGATCTTTGCCACATCATGCAACGGCTTCAGCACCACGACGAGCTGTGCCGTCGAGCAATTGGGGTTGGCGATGATGTTGCGGCGGTTAGGGCGCGCCATATATTCGGTGAGCGCGTTGGCGTTCACTTCCGGAACGATCAGCGGCACCTCGGGGTCGTAACGCCAGCAGGATGAGTTGTCGATCACGATGCAGCCGGTGGTGCCGATCTTCGGCGACCATTCCTTCGACACGGCGGAGCCTGCTGACATCAGGCAGAAATCGACCTTGGAGAAATCGAACTGTTCGAGGTCCTGGCACTTCAGCGTACGTTCGCCGAAGGACACTTCGACGCCCATCGACTTGCGCGAGGCGATGGCGTGCACCTCGTCAACCGGAAACTGCCGCTCCTCGAGGATCGACAGCATTTCGCGGCCCACATTGCCCGTGGCACCAACGACCGCAACCTTGTAACCCATGTTCTTGTCTCCTGAATAAGCCGTCCAACCCGTCCCCCGCGAGCACCTTGGCTCCGCTTTCGGGCAAAAGGGGGTTCAGCCTTCCACCCCCGCGGGGGAAGGCCGGGGGAGAAGGCTCACGCCGTTTTGGTGGTTTTCGCGCGTTTCACGGACACGGACAGGCCAGCGCGTCCCGCGGTCGCGGCGCACCCAAATCCAGTGATGGCGGCAAAAAGGGCCATGTCCTGCCTGTTCGTGATCGTGCGGGGTTCTAACCACCGCTGCCGCCCAAGTCAACCTGTGGGAAAATGGGCCGAAAAGGGGGTTGGCAGCAGGCCCCCACTCGGCTATCTAGCCCACCGCGATCCACTGGCAACCCTGTAATGCGGAGAGGTGGCAGAGTGGTCGATCGCGCCGCACTCGAAATGCGGAGTACGGGTGACCGTACCGGGGGTTCGAATCCCTCCCTCTCCGCCATTGGTTGTTTCTAAATATCAGTAATAACAGACTTATTGAATGCTTATAGTATTCTTGGCCTAGCGGATGGCCTATCCTGTGTCATTGCTCGGTCGCTCTGGCT
>NZ_JBAXGR010000054.1:0-25058 GCF_037139295.1 Aestuariivirga sp. | reverse complement strand
CTGTACCACCCACCATTTTCTCAGCGATAACAACACTCTGTCTCGTAACGGCGCCAGTGTCCTGCGCGTCCGTGCGCCACGCCTTGGCGCATGGTGTGGCCGGCATTCGAAAAGGTTTGCTCCAGGCGCTCCCCGCTCAAGTCCAAATGCTGACGGTCCACGTAGGATGGTGACATTCGGGGGGGCAGGTCATTGCTTGAAGTTGTGCTGATGTTTGTTGTGGCCAGTGCGATTGGGCTGGTGGGCGTATCCTATTTCTACACCCGGACGCTCTAAGGGCGGCTTCGTTGGCCCCTTGGAAAGACTTGAGGGTATCCCGGCGGGGTCTTTTGTGAGAAAGACGGGCGGAATCTCCGTGGCGCGGTGCGCCAGCGGCAAATCCCTGTTCCCCGAAAGTGACCCATGACTTCTTCCGACGAAACTCCGGCCGCCGCTCTTCCGGTCAATGTGCACCCCGCTCTTGCGCCGGCCCTGGCGCGGCAGGGCTACAGCACGCTGACGCCCGTGCAGTCAGCGGTGCTGGAGGACAAGGCGGACGGAAACGACCTGCTCGTCTCCGCCCAGACCGGCTCGGGCAAGACAGTGGCCTTCGGCCTTGCCATTGCCCCCACGCTTCTGGGCGACGCCAGCATCGCAGGACCTGCGGAGCGCCCGTTGGCGCTCATCATTGCCCCGACTCGCGAGCTGGCGCTTCAGGTGGAGCGCGAACTGCGCTGGCTCTATGCCGATGCAGGTGCCGTGACGGCGAGCTGCGTGGGCGGCATGGACATGCGCAAGGAAATCCGCCAGCTCGACCGCGGCGCACATATCGTGGTCGGCACGCCGGGCCGTTTGCGTGACCACATCACCAAGGGCTCTCTCGATCTCACCGAGCTGCGCGCCGTGGTACTCGACGAGGCGGACGAGATGCTCGACATGGGCTTTCGCGAGGACCTTGAATTTATCCTCGCCGCCGCACCGGACTCACGCCGTACGCTGATGTTCTCGGCCACCGTGCCAAAGCAGATTGCGCAGCTCGCGCAGACCTACCAGCGCGATGCGGTCCGCATCGTCGCCAGTGGCTCGCGCGAGCGGCATGCCGACATCGACTACCAGCTGGTCCTGGTGCAGTCTCATGAACGTGAAAACGCAATAATCAATACGCTGCTCTACTACGACAGCGGCAGCGCCATCGTGTTCTGCCACACGCGCGAGGCTGTGAAGCATCTCGCTGCACAACTGGGTGACCGCGGCTTCCATGTCGTGTCGCTATCGGGCGAGCTTTCTCAATCGGAGCGCACCAATGCGCTGCAGTCTATGCGCGACGGGCGCTCGCGCGTCTGCGTGGCGACCGACGTGGCGGCACGGGGCATCGACCTGCCGAACCTCGACTTGGTGATCCATGCCGACTTGCCATCTAACCCCGATACGCTGCTGCATCGCTCCGGCCGCACCGGACGTGCCGGCCGAAAGGGCGTTTGCGTGCTGATCGTACCTGTTCGGCGCTATTCTGCGGCGACGCGCGTGCTGGGCTTTGCCAATGCGCAGGGCACGGTGCGGAGCGCACCCACTGTCGCCGACATCGAGGCGCGCTACCGCGAGCAGATTCTCGAGGCCGCGACCACGGCAGCCGTGCCGGAGGAGGCCGAGGCCGCCTTCGTGGCCGAACTACTGACGCGCGTCACGCCGGAGCAACTGGCGGCGGCCTATCTCCGCCAGCAGCTGTCCACCCGGCCGGCGCCAGAGGATATCTCGCCCGTGCCGATGCCGTCGGAGGGAAAGATGCCCAAGGCGCACGAGGCTTCGGGCAAGCCAAGACCCGAGCGCCGTGACATGACTGGCTCGGCTTGGTTCTCCCTGTCGGTGGGGCGCAACAAGCGCGCCGAGCCGCGCTGGATCCTGCCGTTGATCTGCAAGGCGGGCGGCATCACGCGCGACGACGTGGGTTCCATCAAGATATTCGACGATGAAACGCGCTTCGAGATCACCGCTGAAAAGGCCGCCGCCTTTGCGGAACGCGTTGCCAGCGCCGGAAGCGGAGAGAAGGGCATCACGATTACGCCTGCCCAACCAAAGATTCGCGAGGCAAGGGACGAGGTTCCGGCGCCGCGCAAGGCTTGGCAGACCCCGCGACCAGCCGTCGACGAAGCGCCGGGGAGCGAACCCGCTGCCGACGGACCGGCGAAACCGGAAAAGCGGTCGTGGGCCAAGCCCGATTTTGCCAAGAAGGTCCCCAAGGGGAAGCCGAAGCCAGGTGACTTCAAGCCGAAGAAGAGCTTCGGTGCCACGGGCAAGCCCAAGTACAAGAGCAAGACCAAGGGGCCGAAGTAGGGGCTTTCTCAGCCCGTGCTGGTCACGTCGGTCGGAAAGTGGCAGGCCACCGTCCGGCCGGGCACCTGCTCGGTGAGGACAGGACGTTCTGACCGGCAACGATCCTGCGCGATGGGGCAGCGCGTGTGGAAGCGGCAGCCCGAAGGCGGGTTCACCGGGCTTGGCACGTCACCCGTCAGCACAATGCGCTTGGCAGAGCCCAGGGCTGCAAGGTCCGGCAACGGAACGGCAGAAATCAGCGCCTGCGTGTAGGGGTGCGCGGGGCGCGCGAAGATGTCATCCGCCGAACCCATCTCGACGATCGAGCCCAGATACATGACGGCGATGCGGGTTGAGACCTGGCGCACCACGCTGAGGTCATGGGCGATGAAGATGTAGGTGAGGTTCAACCGCTCTTGCAGGTCGGCGAGCAGGTTGACGATCTGCGCCTGCACCGAGACATCAAGTGCCGAGACCGGCTCATCCAGCACGATCAGTTCCGGGTTCAGCGCGATGGCCCGCGCGATGCCGATGCGCTGGCGCTGGCCGCCGGAAAACTCATGCGGAAAGCGCATGGCGTGATCGGGCTTCAGGCCGACGATGTCGAGCAGTTCGGCAACGCGCTTGCCGATCTCCACTTCGCTCATGGTGGTGTGCACGCGCAGCGGTTCGGCGATCAGGTCGCGCACCCGGCGGCGCGGATTGAGCGAGGCATAGGGATCCTGAAACACCATCTGGATGCGCCGCCGCATCGGTCGCATCTGGCGCTGCGACAGGGACGAGATGTCGGTGCCGGCAAAGCGCAGCGTGCCGGAGGTCAGATCGTAGAGCCGGGTGATGCAGCGTCCGAGGGTCGACTTGCCGCAGCCCGATTCACCTACCAGACCAATCGTCTCACCCGGCATCACCGTGAATGACACGCCGTCCAGCGCATGCACCGTGCGCACGCCCTGGCGCGAGAAGCGCGTGCCGACGTTGAAGCGCTTGGCAACGTCCACCACCTCGAGAAGCGGCGCACTCATGCTGGCACCCGGAAACAGGCGGCGGCGCGCTGGCCACTGCCCAACGCAGGCTCGGTGTCGCATTTGTCGAAGCGCAGGGTGCAGCGCGGCGCGAAGGCGCAGCCGGGCGGGCGGTTGAGAAGATTGGGCGGCGTGCCCGGAATGGCCCTCAGCCGCCGTGGCCTCTCGCCGGTGAGAGGCGGAATGGAATCGAGCAGGGCGCGCGTGTAGGGATGCATGGGTGAGCTGAAGAGTTCTTGCTTGGTGCCACGCTCCACCACGCGACCGGCATACATGACCAGCATGCGGTCGGCGATCTCCGCCATCACGCCCATATCATGGGTGATGAATACGATGGCGCTGCCATGGTTACGGCGCAGCTTGTGCAGCAGGTCGAGGATCTGCGCCTGCACGGTCACGTCGAGCGCGGTCGTGGGCTCGTCGGCAACGAGCAAGGCGGGGTTGCAGGACAGAGCCATGGCGATGACGACGCGTTGGCGCATGCCGCCCGACAGTTGGTGCGGGTAGCGGTGCGCCGTTTCCTCGGGCTTGGGGATGTTCACCTCGGCAAGAAGGTCAATGGCGCGCTGCCATGCAGCCGACTTCGACACGTTGTTGTGCGCCAGAACCTGCTCGGCGATTTGCCAGCCGATCGTATATACGGGGGTGAGCGCGGTCATCGGGTCCTGGAAGATCATGGCGATCTCCTTGCCGCGCAGTTCACGCATGGCGCGGGACTTCAGCCCCACGAGCTCACGTCCGCGATACTGGATGGAGCCGGCGATGATCGCGTTGGGATCGGTGATGAGGCCCATCACCGCAAGCAGCGACACCGTCTTGCCGGAACCCGACTCGCCGACTACGCCGAGGAGTTCACCCTCGCCCACGTCGAATGACACGCCATCCACCGCACGCACGATGCCTTGCTCGGTGCGGAAGCTGACGGTGAGATCGCGCACCTTCAGCATCAGGCAGTCCTTACGCGGGGGTCGATGAGCATGTAGAGGACGTCGACCACGGCATTGGCCATCACCACGAAAAAGGACGCATAGAGCACAGTGGTCATGATGATCGGCAGATCCAGATTCAGGAGCGCGTCATAGGTGAGCTTGCCCACGCCCTGCAGGCCGAACACCACTTCGGTGAGCAACGCCGAGCCGCCGACGAGGGCGCCAAAGTCGAGGCCGAACAGCGTGACGAAGGCGACGAGCGAGGTGCGCAGCGCATGGCGCAGCAGGATGCGCGTTTCCGAGAGGCCCTTGGCGCGCGCCGTCCGAATGTAATCCTCCTGCAGCGACTCGACGATCGCGGCGCGCAGCACGCGGCCATAGAGGCCGATGTAGAGGATCGACAGTGTGATCCACGGGATGACCAGCGTCAGGAACCAGCCCTTGGGGTCATCCGAGAAGTTCTTGTAGCCGAGTGGCGGCACCCAGGAGAACATCCAGGTGTCGTGGTAGCGGCTCTGGGTGATCAGGTTCAGCATTTCGCCCAGCCAGTAGACCGGCATTGAGATGCCGATCAGGCCCAGCACCATCAGCGTCTTGTCGATCCATGAGCCGCGCGTGGCGGCGGCGACGATGCCGATGATGAGCGCGAAGACCACCCACAGAACGGCGGCGCCGATGACAAGTGACAGCGTAACGGGCACAGTGTCCAGAACGGCGGGAACCACCTTCCAGCCGCGGTTGACGAAGGAGGTGAGGTCGCCCGTGATGAATATCTTCTTCATCATGGTGAGGTACTGAACATAGAAGGGCTGGTCGAAGCCGAAGCTCTTGCGTACCGCTTCCAGTACTTCCGGGCTCGCGTTGCGGCCGGCGATGCGGGCTGCCGGGTCGGCACCGGGCGTGGCGAAGAAGATCAGGAACACCAGCACGCTGATGCCGAACATCACGAACAGCATCTGGCCGAGGCGTTGGAGCAGGGCATAGACCATCAGCTGCGCCCGATCCTGATCTTGGAGCGAGGGTCCAGCGCATCGCGCAGGCCATCGCCCAGGACATTGAGGGCCAGCACCGTGATGACGATGGCGATGCCGGGCGCCAGCGCCACCATGGGTCTGGTATAGAGCAGCGTCTGCCCATCCTGGATGATGGTGCCCCAGCTTGCGTCCGGGGGCTGCACGCCGATCGAAAGGAAGGAGAGGGCGCTTTCGGTGATCATGTTCAGCGCCATCATGATGGGCACGAAGACGATCAGTGTGGTGGAGACGTTTGGCAGGATGTCACGCAGCAGGATGCGGTGGCTCGGCACGCCGAGGCCGATGGCGGCGAGCACGAACTCGCTTTCGCGGAGCGCCAGAACCTGGCCGCGCACGGGCCGTGCCACATAGGGCACGTAGACGACGCCGATGATGAAGATGGGAAGCCAGAGCGAGCCCGACTCGATGGTGATGATGCCGAGGTTCAGCCCCTGCGCGATCAGCACGATCGAGAGCGAGATGGCGAGCAGATAGACCGGGAACGCCCAGAGAATGTCAAGGAAGCGCGACAGCAGCGTGTCGATGATGCCGCCGAAAAAGCCGGCGGCAAGGCCGATGAGCGTCGCGAAGAATAGCGTTACCACGGTAGCCATGCCAGCGATGAACAGTGAATTGAGGCCGCCATAGAGCAGCCGGGCCATCACGTCGCGGCCCTGGTTGTCGGCGCCGAGGAAGTAGTTGCCGAGCTGCCATGTTGGGCCGATCGGTGTGTAGCCGAGGCCCAGTCCCTCGGTCGACTGTTCCATCACCGGCACATCCTGGCCGTTGAGCTTGATGACGGCGTCCAGCGTGGACTTGAACGGGTCGGTACCGGCCCAATAAGCATAGGCGGGAGCGAGCAGGCAGAAGACGACGATCACGATGAAGACGACCAGTGCTGCCACGGCGGCTTGGTCGCGCAGCAGGCGACGGAGAGCCGTGGCCCAGGGGCCACGGCTCTTTGGTGTTACGTCAAGCGTATCCGAAATGACGGACAATTCGGCTCACTGCACCCAGGACTGGGTGACCATCCAGTAGAACTGCGCGTTGAACTGGAAATTACCGAGGCGCTTCGACACGAAGTCGATGTGCTTGGGCGTGAAGAGCGGCGCTGCCGGAGCGGCGTCCGTCACCATTTTATCCACTTCGGTCCAGATCTTGTTGGCAGCCGCCTGATCGGTGGCGGCCAGCGTGAAGGCTTCCTTCATCTTGGCTTCCACCTTCTCATCGCAGAAGCCGGCAATGTTGATCGAGGAGTCCGAGCCTTCGGTGAAGCTCGAGCAGCCGAACAGAACGTTCAGGAAGTTCGACGCGGCCGGATAGTCCTGGTACCACTGCGAGACCGAGATCTGCACCTTGTTGTTGGTGTTCTGGATATAGGTGAACTGGATGTTGGGCGAGATCGGCTTCAACTCTGCGTCATATCCGATTTCCTTGAGGACCGACTGCAGGTAGACGCCGATCGACTTCGACACGGCGGTGTCTTCGACGATCACTGTCACCTTCTGGCCCTTGGTGCCCGACTCTTCGACGAGCTGCTTGGCGCGCTCTATGTCAGGCGCCGACCACTTCTCGCCCGGGTCCTTGGTGTAGGGGCAGTAGGGCGCGTGTGCGGGGAAGCCGGGCGGCAGCACCTGGCAGACGGGTGCCGCGAGCACTGGGCCGCCGAACAGATTAACCAGCGCCTTGCGGTCGATTGCGAAGTTCACAGCCTGCCGGGCCTTCAGATTGTCGAAGGGAGCGAGCCTGGTGTTCATCGGCGCATACCACCACGCGGTCAGCGTGTTGATGTAGACTTGGTCCTTGAACTTGGTGCCGATCTCGGAAAGACGATCGGTCGGCGGCTGGTCGAACATCCAGTCGGCCTCACCGTTCATCACGGCAGTGACCTCGGCTTCATCGGTGAGGCCGAAGTCATACTGCACCACGTCCGGATAGCCATCCGGCATGGCGGCCTCGCTCCAGACCTTGAAGTTCGGGTTGCGCGACATGGTGAGACCCTTGTTGGGGTCATAGGCGGAGAAGAAATAGGGGCCGGTGCCGGGAATAGGCACGGAGCCTGCATCGGTTGCCGGCGCATCTGCCGGCAGGATCGAGGCGTGCGGAACGGCGAGCTTGAACAGGAACTCGGGGTCGGCGCGGGTGAGGTTGATCGTCACCGTGCTGGCCGCCTCGTCGCCCGTCACGCCGCCTTCGAGTGTGCAGGTGGCGGGGGTGGCAATGCACTTGTCAGCGCCGACGATCACCGAATAGAAGCCGCCCGACGTGGGGCTCGACACCTTGAAGATGCGCTGGAAGGAAGCCACCACGTCCTTGATGGTCACATCACGGCCATCCGAGAACTTGATGCCCTTGCGGACCTTGAAGGTATAGGTCTTGCCGTCATTGGTAACGGCGGGAAGTTCCTCGGCGAGATTGGGGACGACTTCGAAGCCTTCTTCGCCTGCACCCTTCTTGAAGCCCGTCAGGCCGCTGTAGACTGACTGATAGATCTGCCAGTACTGGAGCGTGTAGTTGATCTGCGGGTCAAGCGTGCCTGCCGCCGAGCGGGCAACGAGGCGCATCGTGCCGCCGCGATGTTCCGCCTGATATTCTGCCTGCGCCGGCACAACCGCCGTGAAGGCAAGTGCCAGGGCTGCAGCCCCGGCCAGCATCCATTTCCTCATGACGTTCTCCCTGTTTTGTTATGACGTTGAATCATTGGCGGCGACGAAGTCGCCCACCGCCTTCATGCAGAGTTCCTTCTCCTCCACATGCGGCATGTGGCTGGAGTTCTCGAAGATCACCCAGCGCGAGCCCTTGATGTTGTCGGCGAAGGGTTGGACGCAGGCGGGCGTCGCCTCGTCGTGGCGGCCGGAAATGATGAGGGTCGGAACGTTGATCTTGTGGAGTTTGGGAATGATGTTCCAGTTCTTCAGCGTGCCGGTGACGAAGAACTCATTTGGGCCATTCATGGTGTGATAGACGGTCGGATCCTTGCCGATCTGGTCGAAGCTGGCTGTCACTTCCGCCGGGAAGGGCACGACGCGGCAGACATGCCGCTCATAAACCCAAGTCGTGGCCTTTTGGTATTCGGGGTCGCTGTAGGTGCCAGCCTTTTCATGCTTGTTGAGCGCGTCCTGGATATCCTGCGGCATCTCGGAGCGCTGGCGCATCGCTTCCGACACCCAGAGCTCCATGGAGGCTGGAGAGTTGGCGATAGTGAGGGTCTTCAGTCCGTACGGTCGGCGCGTACCATATTCCGCCGCCAGCATGCCGCCCCATGACTGTCCCAGAACGTGGAAGGCCTTGCGCTGACCAAGGTGGTCCACGAGATTGTCGAGCTCATCGACGAAGAGTTGCGGCGTCCAGTAGCCCTTGTCCTGGTTGGGAAGGTGGGTCGAGAGGCCGCAGCCAAGCTGGTCGTAATGGACGACAGCGCGGCCAGTCTCACTGAGCAGTTTGTAGGAATCGACGTAGTTGTGAGCGGCACCCGGGCCGCCGTGCAGAATGAAAACAGGGGGCTTTCCGTTCGCGAGGTCGCCTGTCACCCGATACCAAGTTTCATGGGCGCCGAATTTCGCACGCCCCTCGGTCTGCCTTAACGCCATTCCTGTTCCCTCTTGTCTTCTTTTTTTATCGTTTCAGCTTAAGCGAAGCATACTGACATCATTCCCGGCTGAACATCAATGGCGCTGCTCCCAGTTTTCAGCGGTTGACCCATGACGTCGCGATAGCTACGCAACACGCTGCAATGCGGATTGGGCCGATCGCGCACATCGAGTCGCATCCGTAGAAATCTGTCGTTGCCGTAATGGCTGGCGTGGCGCAACATTCATCAGTTGCCGCATTCTGCGGCCTGAAACCTGATCCGCGGAGAAGACGCCGATGTTGGCCAGAGTACTTCGAATTCTTGCATTGCTGGCCTTTCTGGCGCCTGTCGCGCGTGCCGACAGCCTGCCTCTGCCGGACAACCTTATCGCCTCCACCTCGCCCGAGGGGGAGGCCCTGCTGATCGATGCCGACGCGCGTGAAGCGTATTTCACGCTCGCCAGCAATTATCTGACGCAGAAGACCCAGAGCTTCTGCGGCGTTGCCAGCATGGTTATGGTGTTCAACGCCCTGCAGCTGCCAGCTCCCGAGGTGCCCGAATACACGCCCTACCGCACCTTCACGCAGGACAATATCTTCAACGACCAGACGGAGGCGATCCTCCCCCAGTCGACGATCCTGAAGCAGGGAATCACCCTGGACCAAATCGGCCAGCTGCTGCAGGTGCAGCCCGTGGACGTGACGGTGCGCCATGCCTCCGACACCAATCTCGACGCATTCCGCAGCGAAGTTGCTTCCTACCTGGCGCAGCCCGGGCATTTCGTGCTGGCGAATTATTTCCGAAACGCGCTTGGCCAGCAGAAGGGCGGCCACTTCTCGCCCCTCGCCGCCTATGACAAGGAAAGCGACCGCTTCCTTATCCTCGACGTAGCGCGCTACAAATATCCGCCGGTCTGGGTCAAGGCTGAGGAACTGTTTGCCGCCATGAACACGAAGGATTCCGACAATGACGACAAATCCCGTGGATATGTGCTGATCTCAGCCAAGTCCTGAGCCACCGACATTTATCAATTACGAGGAACTGAAGTGCCCGATCCCATTCGCTTTGCTCCCACCGGTCCTGATGGCTGGCTGGCCACTCCCGACCAGCCGCTCGAACACGCGGAGTTGCTGAAGGGCTCGCCCGTCGGCCTCGATCACGCCTATCTTGCCAAGCCCGGCCTGCGTTCCGGAATCTGGCGCTGCGGGGCATATACCGAGCGCTACGAAGATTATCCCGTCGACGAGTTCATGGTGGTGCTCGAGGGCGAGGTGACGCTGACCAGCGATGACGGCGAAGGCCACACCTTCCGAAAGGGCGATTCCTTCTTGTTGCCGAAGGGCTTCAAGGGAACCTGGCACCAGCCGGGGCCAATGCTGAAGTACTACGTCATCGTCGGCTGATCATGACGGCTTTGGAGAGTTACGACTACATCATCGCAGGGGCTGGTTCTGCAGGATGCGTGCTGGCGAACAGGCTTGGCGAGGACAGGAGCCTGCGAATTCTCGTGCTCGAGGCGGGTGGTTCCGAGAAGGCCGTCGTCGTCGACATGCCGGCGGCGCTGTCGATCCCGATGAACACCAAGCGCTTCAATTGGGGCATGAAGACCGAGCCGGAGCCTGGGCTTGATGGGCGGGAAGTCAACTTGCCGCGCGGCAAGGGGCTCGGTGGTTCATCCTCCATCAATGGCATGTGCTGGGTACGCGGCAACCCGCTGGACTATGAGTTGTGGGAAGCGCTCGGCGCAGACGGCTGGCGCTGGTCCAATGTGCTGCCCTATTTCCAGCGGCAGGAGAATGTCGACGGCGGTGGCCCGCTGCGCGGCACCACGGGCCCCGTGCATGTCAACAAGGGACTGCAGAAGAACCCGCTCTACGAAGTCTTCGTCGAGGCTGGCGTGCAGGCGGGCTATGCCCGCAGCGCCAACATGAACGAGCGGCAGCATGAGGGCTTCGGCCCCATGGAAATGAATATCGGTGATGGCCGTCGCATGAGCGCGGCGCGCGCCTATCTGCGCCCCGCCATGGCGCGCGGCAATGTGCATGTCGTCACTGGCGCGATGGTGGACCGCGTGCTGTTCGACGGTCGCCGCGCCACTGGCATCTCCTATCTCGTCAACGGCGCGATGCGCCAGGCAAAGGCTAAGCGCGAGGTGATCGTCTCCGCCGGCTCGATCATGTCTCCGATGATCCTCAAGCGGTCGGGCATCGGACCCGCTGCCGAGTTGAGATCGCAGGGCATCGAGGTGGTGCATGACTTGCCCGGCGTGGGCGAGAACCTGATGGACCATCTGGAACTCTACATCCAGATGGAGTGCACTCAACCGGTGACGCTGTTTCCCACGCAGAGCCTGTGGGGCAAGGCAAAGATCGGCATGGAGTGGCTTGCAACCCGAAAGGGGCTGGGCGCCACCAATCATTTCGAGAGCGGTGGGCACATTCGCAGCCGGGCAGGTATCGTCTATCCGGACATCCAGTATCACTTCCTGCCGCTTGCCATTTCCTATGATGGCCGGAGCCTTGCCGCGGGCCATGGTTTCCAGGTGCATGTCGGCACCAAGCGCTCGAAGAGCCGTGGCTGGGTGCGCCTGCGGGATGCCAGACCGGACAGCCTGCCGCGCGTGCGCTTCAACTACATGTCCCACCCTGATGACTGGTTGGAGTTCCGCGCCTGCATGCGTCTGACGCGCGAGATCTTCGCGCAGGACGCCTTCGCATCCTATCGCGGCAAGGAACTGGCTCCGGGTGCGGAAACGCAGGACGATGTCGCACTGGATGCCTTCCTGAAACGCAAGGTAGAGAGCGCCTATCACCCGTGCGGAACGTGCCGGATGGGCACCGACGAGCGTGCCGTCACAACGCCCGACGGCCGGGTTCGCGGCGTTGAAGGTTTGCGTGTGGTCGATTCATCCTTGATGCCACAGGCGACGGCGGGTGATCTCAATGCGCCGACCCTGGTGCTGGCTGAGCGCATGTCGGACCTGATCCGTGGACGCCACCTGCCCGAGGCCGAGGGCGCTGCATTGCTGGCCGATCCGCATTGGGCCACGCGGCAGCGCGGACCCGCCATCAGCCGCGACTATGCCCGTGACCGGGACGCGCTGAAGTTGGCGCTTCTCGCCAATGCCCGCGGCGAGACGGTGCCGGAGGAGTGCCTCCTCACCTTCTGAAGATCTGAATATCCGGCGGAAAGCGCGGGTCCACCCCCGTGACAATCGCGAAACAGCATGAGATGCTCTCGCCGTTTTGACGTGCATGCGTGAGATTCTGAGCAGAACAAGCGATCAACACGGGAGGACAGGCACATGGCCAAGAAGGCAGTGCGGAAGCAATCCAAGAAGAATGCCAACAAGACGAAGCCCGCCAAGAAGGCCGCAGCCAAGACAACGGCGCGCAAGGCGAAGAGGTCTGCGCCCGCCAAGTCACGCGGTGCGGCCGTCAAGCTGCATCCGGCAATCGACAATGGATTTCCCAAGGCGGCAAAGCGGGGATTTGCGGGTGGTCGGCTGGTCTGCAACTGCGCCAGCGATCCCGTCGTCGTTGAGGTCAAGTCACAAACCGCGCACAACCATGCCTGCGGCTGCACCAAGTGCTGGAAGCCGGAAGGTGCCATCTTCTCGATCGTCGCAGTTGCGCCGAGCGACAAGGTGAGCGTGCTCAAGAACGGCCACAAGCTGAAGGTGGTGGACGCCAACGCCGTCATCCTCCGCCATGCCTGCACAGGTTGCGGCGTGCATCTCTATGGGCCGGTGGAGCGCAATGGCCATCCCTTCAAGGGGCTGACCTTCGTGCACACCGAATTGTCCAAGGAGAGTGGCTGGTCACCGCCAGGCTTCGCGGCTTTCGTCTCCTCGGTGATCGAGGGCGGGGTGCCGCCGGCGCGTCTTCCGGCGATCCGCAAGCGGCTGAAAGACCTGGGTCTTGAGCACTATGATTGCCTGAGCCCGGCTCTCATGGACTATCTTGCGACTGAAGCCGCCAAGAAGGCCGGAACCTATCGCGAGACGTGATCAAGGATGCGACCGGGGCTCGAAAGCCCCGGTCGCTGTGATTTCAGCCTGCGACAGAGGCGTCGTAGATCGAGCCGATGGTCTTCTCGAGTTCGGCATTGAACTGGGCGTCCGACTGCTGGGCAGACAGACCTTCGCTCAAAGCGCGCGAGAAGCTGGCGATGAGGCCGGTGTTCTTCGCCAGCATGGCATTGGCATCCTCGCGGCTGTAGCCGCCCGACAGCGCCACCACACGCATCACCTTCGGGTGGTCAATCAGCGGCTTGAAGAAATTGACTTCGCTGGGGATGGTCAGCTTCAGCATCACCTTCTGGCCGGCGGGCAGCTTGTCGAGGTTCCTGATGATCTCGTCGCGGAGGATCTTTTCCGCTTCCTTCTTGTCGGTGATCGAAATGGTCACCTCGGGTTCGATGATGGGCATCAGGCCCTTGGCGAGGATCTGGCGGCCAAAGTCGAACTGCTGGGCGACGTTGGCGGCAATGCCCGAAGGTGAGGCGGCGTCGATGACCGAGCGCATCTTGGTGCCGAAGATGCCCTTGGCGGCCGCACGGTCGAGCAACTTGTCGAGATCCGGCATCGGCTTCATCAGGCGCACGCCGTCGTGGGCGTCGGCGAGTCCCTTGTCGATCTTCAGGAACGGCACCACGCCCTTGTTTTCCCACAGGAAGGCGGGAACCGGCTTGCCGTCGATGTCGCCATCCATGGTGCGCTCGAACAGGATGGCGCCGATGACGCGGTCGCCGTTGAAGGCGGGCGACTTGATGATGCGGGCGCGCATGGCGTGCATCAGCGCGAACATTTCCTCGTCGGACGTCCAGGCATCTTTGCCGATTCCATAGCCCTCGAGCGCCTTGGGCGTCGAACCGCCGGACTGGTCGAGAGCGGCGATGAAGCCCTTGCCGGATGACATTTTCTGCGCTTGTGCGGTGTTCATGACGGGTGATCCTCTTTTGCGGGCGGGACCTTAGCCAATCGCCCCCGGGGCTTCAACCGAGACCCCGACACTTGTGATTAAGCCTTTCGCATCATGCGCTTCAGCGATTCATTAACCACCCCTGGCGCAGCATCTTCGTCGCGCCCGGCCCGCGACCTCGTCTGGCCACTGGCGCTGCAGGAGAGCATGAACATGGATATGGAAATCGATGTGGAACAGGGCGCAAAGCGCCCCGCCGACCTGACGAAGATCGAGCCGGCCACATTCCGCGGCGTCGACTGTTCGGTGCTGGCAGAGCGTTACGTGGCCTATCGCCGCAACATGGGGCTCGACGAGATCGAGCACGATCCTGACGAGATCAAGCCTGCGGCTGCACCGAGTAGCGAAAACGTCTGAAACAAGACTGCCGTTTTCGTCCGTCGTGAGAGTGTGCCCGAAGAGGCCCTTAATGTTGCTTTTCGTGTTGCCGCCGTTGCACTTCCGGTAGCTGTCCGATGCATCTTCGGATGCATCCGTCACGTGTTGCGGGAGCGTGCACTCCAGTTGTCGACCACCGTCTCCATGGTAACGTTTGTGGAGGTGCTCGCCACGAAGGGCAGCTCCGAGATGCGCTCGCCGAGGACATGGCGGTAGCGGCGGATGTCCCTCGTCCTGATCTTGAGGAGGTAGTCGAAGCGGCCGGCGATCATGTGGCACTCCTCGACCTCCGGAATCTTCTTCACCGCCTCGTTGAAGGCCCGGAGGGCATCCTCATGGGTGTTGGTGAGCTTGACCTCGGCGAAGGCCACGTGGTCCAGCCCCATCTTGGCCGGGCTGAGCACGGCCTTGAAGCCCTCGATATAGCCCTCGGCGAGCAGGCGTTTGAGGCGGAGCTGGCAGGGGGTGTTGGAGAGGCCCACCCGCCTGGCGAGGTCGGTGATGGACATGCGGCCATCCTCTGCGAGGCTGTCGAGGATGCGGCGGTCGAACTGGTCAATATCGCTTCCAAGGCCTATCTCTGTGGGCATTTTACCTCCGCAATGACCAAAAATCGTGAAAATCACCAAGCTTATAGTTTGAAATAGGTGAATCTGGTTTGCAAGCCGGTGTTATGTTGGGTGCTTCTCCTAGGAAAGAGTCGTCCATGCCGCACGCGCGCCCGCTGTTCGAAGCCTTCGCCCCGCCGATCCGCCCGCAGACCGAACTGCGCCGGGCGATCACCGAGCACTGCCGCACACCCGAACCGCAATGCCTGCCGCCGCTGGTGGCGGTGGCGCGGATGGAGCCCGCGCAGAAGCGCGAGGCGGCGGCCACGGCCCGCAAGCTGATCGAGGCGCTGCGGGCCAAGCACAAGGGCACGGGCGTGCAGGGGTTGGTGCATGAGTATTCGCTGTCGAGCCAGGAGGGCATTGCGCTGATGTGCCTGGCGGAAGCGCTGCTGCGCATTCCGGATGCCGAGACACGCGATGCGCTGATCAAGGACAAGATTGCGGAAGGTGACTGGAAGAGCCACCTCGGCGGCACGAAGTCGCTGTTCGTCAACGCCGCGACGTGGGGCCTCGTCGTCACCGGCAAACTGACATCGACGGTGAGCGACGGCAGCCTGGGCGCGGCCCTTTCGCGCCTCATCGCGCGGGCGGGTGAACCGGTGATCCGCCGTGGTGTGGACATGGCGATGCGCATGATGGGCGAGCAGTTCGTGACGGGCGAGACCATCGCCGAGGCGCTGAAGCGCTCGAAGCCGCTGGAAGCGCGCGGCTTCCGCTATTCCTATGACATGCTGGGCGAGGCGGCGACGACGTCCGCCGATGCGGCGCGCTATTACCGTGATTACGAGAACGCCATCCACGCCATCGGCGAGGCGGCGGCGGGCAGGGGCGTCTATGAAGGCCCCGGCATCTCGATCAAGCTCTCGGCCCTTCACCCGCGCTATGCGCGCGTCAAGGCGGAGCGGGTAATGCAGGAGCTGCTGCCCAAGGTGAAGAAACTGGCGCTGCTTGCGAAGCACTATGACATCGGACTCAACATCGACGCGGAGGAGGCAGACCGCCTCGAAATCTCGCTCGACCTGCTTGAGTCGCTGAGCTTCGATCCGGAACTGGCTGAGTGGAACGGGCTGGGCTTCGTCATCCAGGCCTATGGCAAGCGCTGCCCCTTCGTGATCGACTTCGTGGTGGACTTGGCGAAGCGTTCGCAGCGCCGCATCATGGTGCGGCTGGTGAAGGGCGCCTATTGGGATGCCGAGATCAAGCGCGCGCAGGTGGATGGGCTCGACGGCTTCCCCGTGTTCACGCGCAAGGTGCACACGGATGTGAGCTACATCGCCTGTGCGCGGAAGCTTCTCGATGCGCGCGAACATGTGTTCCCGCAATTCGCCACGCACAATGCGCAGACACTCGCCGCCATCTACACACTCGCTGGTTCGCGCTTTGCGGTGGGCGACTATGAGTTCCAGTGCCTGCATGGCATGGGCGAACCGCTCTATGACGAGGTGGTGGGCGCCGACAAGCTGGGCCGCCCCTGCCGCATCTATGCGCCGGTGGGAACGCATGAGACGCTGCTGGCCTATCTCGTGCGGCGATTGTTGGAGAACGGGGCGAACTCGTCCTTCGTCAACCGCATCTCGGACCCCAATATCTCGGTCGATGAGCTTATCGCCGATCCGGTGGACGTGGTGAGCGCCATGCCGGTGATCGGCACGCCGCATGACCAGATCGACCTGCCGGCGGATTTGTTCGGCAAGGACCGCGTGAACTCGCGCGGGCTTGACCTTGCGAGCGAGGCCACACTGGCGGTGCTTGGGGCGACGCTGAAGGAGACCGAGTCACACCAGTGGCACGCGAAGCCGCTGCTGGGCGACGGTTCGGAGCAAGGAGCAACGCGCGATGTGCTGAACCCGGCTGACCATGCGGACCGCGTGGGGCAGGTGACGGAACTCGGCGCCAGCGATGCGGCCCGCGTGGCGGCGATGGCGCATGAGGCCAGCGCGCAATGGGCCGCTGTGCCGGCCACCGAGCGTGCGGACTGCCTCGATCGCGCGGCGGAGCTGATGGAAGCGCGCATGGACGTGCTGATGGGCATCGCCATGCGCGAGGCGGGAAAGACCGCTGCCAATGCAGTGGGCGAGGTTCGCGAGGCTGTCGACTTCCTGCGCTATTACGCCGAGCAGGCGCGGAAGACACTGGGGCCCTCGCACAAGCCGCTGGGTGCCGTCGTGTGCATCAGCCCGTGGAATTTTCCGCTGGCGATCTGCACCGGACAGGTTGCTGCAGCACTGGTTGCCGGCAATGCGGTGATCGCCAAGCCTGCGGAGGAAACACCGCTGATCGCCTTCGAGAGCGTGAAGATGCTGCATGAGGCGGGCGTGCCGCGCGGCGCTCTGCAGTTCACGCCGGGCGACGGGCGGCTGGGTGCGGCACTGGTGGCGGCACCGGACACGGCGGGCGTGATGTTCACCGGCTCAACGGACGTGGCCCGCCTGATCCAGGCGCAGCTGGCGGAGCGCGTGTCCGCTCAGGGGCGGCCCATCCCGCTGATCGCGGAGACCGGCGGGCAGAATGCGATGATCGTCGATTCATCCGCGCTGGCCGAACAGGTGGTGGCGGATGTGATCGCATCGGCCTTCGACAGTGCCGGACAGCGCTGCTCGGCACTGCGCGTGCTGTGCCTGCAGGAGGACGTGGCGGAGCGCACGCTCACCATGCTGAAGGGCGCACTCGCCGAGCTCTCGCTGGGGCGCACTGATCGGCTTTCCACCGACATCGGCCCGGTGATCACGGCGGAGGCCAAGGCCAACATCGAGAAGCACATCGCGAAGATGCGCGATGCTGGCCACAAGGTGGAGCAGCTGACACTGCCGCAAGAGGCCGCGGAGGGCACTTTTGTTGCGCCCACCATCATCGAGATCGACGACATCGGGCAATTGCATCGCGAGGTGTTCGGCCCGGTGCTGCATGTGCTGCGCTGGAAGCGCGAGGACATGGATGCGCTGATCGATCAGATCAATGCCACGGGCTATGGCCTGACCTTCGGCTTGCATACGCGGCTCGACGAGACGATCCTGAACGTCACCGAGCGGGTGAAGGCGGGGAACCTCTATGTGAACCGCAACATCATCGGCGCGGTGGTGGGCGTGCAGCCCTTCGGCGGGCGGGGTCTTTCCGGTACTGGCCCCAAGGCGGGCGGGCCGCTTTACGTCGGGAGGCTGGTGCAGAAGGCGCCGGTGCCTCCGATGCACAGCTCGGTGCGGACTGACCCGGCGCTGCGCGATTTCGCGACGTGGCTCGGCCAGCGCGGCCACAATGACGATGCCGACGCGGCACGTGAACTTGGCGCACTTTCGGCGCTGGGACTGGTGAAGGAACTTCCAGGCCCTGTGGGCGAGCGCAACGTCTATTCGCTGCATCCGCGCGGGCGGGTGCTGCTGGTGCCGCAGACGGCGAAGGGGCTATTCCGCCAGATCGCGGCGGCACTGGCCGCGGGCAACGAGGTGGTGGTCGACGCGGCGAGCGGCCTTTCGGAGTCGCTTGCCGGGTTGCCGGCGAGCGTTGCGGCGCGCGTGGCGTGGAGCGGTGACTGGGAGCACGATGGTCCCTTCGCGGGGGCACTCGTCGAGGGTGACGAGGGGCTGGTGCGTGCGGTGATTGCACGCATCGCCAAGCTCGACGGCCCCCTTGTGCTGGTGCAGGCGGCGAGTGCCGCCGAGGTGGCCGCCGATGCTGGCGCCTATTGCCTGAACTGGCTGGTGGAGGAGGTGAGTACCTCGATCAACACCGCGGCAGCGGGCGGCAATGCGAGCTTGATGACAATCGGGTGAGGGGCTTGGTGCCCCGATTGATTTACAGTCATCATGCCCGGACTTGTCCCGGACATCTCCTTTGGTGGCCGTCGAAAAGGACCCCCGGGTCTAGCCCGGGGGAGGTGGGTGAGTGGTGGGTTGCTTTGGTTGCGTGCAGCGCCCTGTTCACCTTGCTCGGACTCGATCCGGGCATCCTCTTTTGCAGCTGCGAAAAGGATCGCCGGGTCATGCCCGGCGATGATGAATTTGGGGAGGCTTGCGAGATTGAGGTCTCGACGACCGGGGCTCCGGCATTTGGCCGCGCGTGCCCCCCTTGACTTCGTCCGTGATCAGTCTAGCTTCTGACTAGACCGATCGGTCTAGGCAACATCACGCGAGGAGGAAACGACCATGAGAATTGCCAAGGAACAGGTGGACGTGCGGATGCAGGTGCCCGGTGCGGTGATCCGCCAGCGGCGGGATTTCGGGGATGCGACGGGCTATGGGAAGATCAGCGGGGAGTTCTTCACGCTGTCCGCCGGCGTCGACACCACGCCGCTGTTCGAGGGGCTGGAGGGCAACCTTTGCCAGTGCCCGCACTGGGGCTATGTGCTGTCCGGCGCCATCACCACGACCGATGCCAAGGGACTGACGGAGAGCGTAGCCGACGGCGACCTGTTCTACTGGCCGCCGGGGCATAATGTGCATGTGGACCGCGATGCGGAGATCGTGATGTTCAGCCCGCAGCACGAGCACAGCCACGTGATCGACCACATGAAGGCCAAGACGGGGGCCTGATCACGCGGGGCCGTTGCGCCGCGGGGCGCGGCGGCCCTATGAGAGAGTGATGACACAGCCAACCAAGCAGCGCCTGATCGAGGCCGGCCTCTCGATGCTTCTCGAGCACGGCTACGGCAGCCTCGGCGTGCAGGCGCTGCTCGACCAGACCGGCATACCGAAGGGCTCCTTCTACCACCACTTCAAGGACAAGGAGGACTTCGCCCTCACGGTGATCGACACCTATATCGGCGAAGTGCACAAGGCGCTGGACATGTGCCTCGGTGACGAGAGCCTTCCGCCGCTTCTCCGCATCCGCCGTTTCTTCGAAATCGTGTCGCAGAAATACCGCGAGGACGGCTACATGGGCTGCCTGATGGGCGGGCTGGGCCAGGAGCTTTCCGGCACCAGCGAGACGTTCCGGCGCAAGATCGAATGGTGCTTCTCCTCGATCGGCGAGCGCATGGTGGCCTGCCTGACCGAGGCGAAGGCGCGGGGCGACATTCCGGCATCCGTCGATGCCGAGCACATGGGGCACCTGCTGGTCGATTGCTGGGAAGGTGCCGCACTGCGCAGCCGGCTGCGCCGCGACCCGCAGTCGCTGATGGCGATGCTCGACTTCTACATGCGCTCGATCGCGGCGTGATCCGCCCCTGCCGCCGCTTTGCCTAGGAGGCGATGAGCCCGACGATGACGAGGTAGGAGAGCTGGTGCAGCATCTGGTCGACACCCATGAGCCACCAGTATTGCTTGTTCTGCACGGTCCAGCCTTCGCGGTAGAGCCAGCCGTCCTTCACCCAGTCGACGTGATAGTGAAACACCGCTTCGCCCAGCAGGATGGCGAAAAACAGGAACCCATGCACGCCCGCCGCGAGCAGCAAGGGAAGCGTCAGGGCGGCGTGGATGGCGACGTGGAGGAGCCCGCCCGGGTGGCCCCAGATGCGGCGATGCTTAAGGATATAGGCATTCTGGAAGACAAAGTCGCCCAGTACGTGCTTCACCTGGAAGCCGGCGAGAAGCAACAGAAGGGCGAAATCCGTCACGTCCGGTTGACTGCCTGCGAGGCCGCGCGAAGACCATCGACGCTCGTGCCACCGGCCCAACCTATTGCCGCGCTGGCCACGGGGTCAAGCATGGAGGGCCGCCAGCGCGGGTGTTTTTTGCCCCTGATGACGTGATGATGAAACTTAGCATCTTGCCGTGAGGCTTTGTTTCATGCAGTTTTGCGGATGAAAGAAAGATTCCTCTCAGGTGCTTTCTTCTGACGTAAGGGAACTTCAACGCGACAGACCGGGAGAACGACCCCATGAAGTGGACCACACGCCTTGCCATCGGAGCAGCCTTCGCGGCACTCCTTTCTACCTCCGGATCGGCCTATGCCGACATCAAGATCGGCGTTGCGGCCGAGCCCTATCCGCCCTTCGCCTCGAAGGATGCGGCGGGCAAGTGGGTGGGCTGGGAAATCGAATTTGCCGACGCACTGTGTGCTGAGGTGAAGGAGAAGTGCGAGATCGTCCCGACCGCCTGGGACGGCATCATCCCGGCCCTGACCTCGAAGCAGATCGACGTCATCATCGCGTCGATGCTGATCAAGCCGAAGCGCAAGGAAGTGATCGACTTCACCCAGTTTTACTATGACACGCCACCGGCCGTCATCGGCGCCAAGAACGGCGACATGGACATCTCGCCTGCTCACATGAAGGGCAAGACAATTGGCGTGCAGGTGTCGACCTCGCACGAGGAGTTCTCCAACAAATACCTCGTGCCCGCCGGCGTCGAGCTGAAGGTCTACCCGACGCAGGACGAGGCCAACAACGACCTCGCGGCCGGTCGCCTCGACTATGTGCTGGCCAACAGCTCCGCGCTCGTGGACTTCCTCGCCACCGATCAGGGCAAGGGCTGCTGCGAGATGAAGAGCATGCTCGAGAAGCCGAAGGACGACCCGGGCATCTATGGCGAAGGCGTGGGTGCCGGCGTGCGCAAGGAAGATACCGCCCTCAAGGACAAGCTCAACGCCGCGATCACCGCCATGGCCAAGTCCGGCAAGCTTGAGGAGATCACCAAGAACTATCCGCAGCTCGTGGGCAAGATGACGCTGCCCAGCGGCAACTGATCCTACTGACGTGACGGGAGGGGCCGCAGGCATTGCCGCGGCCCCTTTCTTTTGCGAGAAGACAGCCATGGGCTGGAGAGACATCAACATGAACCGCCGCAAGCCGCGCATCGACGTGGCCGTGGTTCCCATGGGCGAGGGCGAGGAGCGTGCTCCCGCGGTGCTGCGCAAGGCCGTGATGGCGGCGTTGGCCTCGGTGCGTGAGCAGGGTGCGGCAGATGCGGCCTTCACCGTAGGCTATCTCGCGGGCTTTGCACGGCACCAGGCGCTGAAGCACGGCGTGGATGCCGAAGCTGACGGTGGCGTGGCGCTGCTGGCGGCACTCACGGCGCAGGCGCCGGACGTGGTGCTGGCACTGCAACTGGCGCCGCGCAAGGTTCCCTCATCGCGTGCCGCGCTCGCGGCGGCCGATCCGCTTGCCGATGCGGGTTATCTGGTGGGCCATCTCGAGTCGCTGTGCGGCACGAGGAGGTTGCTGGCGACGGGTGGTGACGTGGAGGCCTATCTCACGCTTTGCGACCATGTGGCTGACCGCCTGCAGACGCACCACCCGACCGACGTGCTGCGCCTTGACCCTGCAGAACGCACCTTGGTTCGCGCAGCACTCGTCAGGCGCTGAGCAGCGCCTCGATTTCAGCGCGCGTGGGCATGGCGGGTGCGGTGCCGGGGCGGGTGACGGAAATGCCTGCGGCGGCACAGCCGAAGCGGGCGGCGGCGGCCGGCTCCATGCCTTCGGCGAGGCCAGCTGCGAAGGCGCCGACGAAGGCGTCGCCCGCGCCTGCCGTTTCCACCACCTTGCCGGCGTTGAAGGACGGGATGAGCGTGGAGCCCATCGCATTGTGCAGCAATGCGCCGCGCGCACCGAGCGTGATGAGGGCGTTCTTCGCACCCATGGCGAGAAGCGCGTCACCAGCCTTGCGGGCCTGTTCCTCGGTGTCGACGGGAAGCCCTGTGAGGGCTGCGGCTTCCGTTTCGTTGGGGATGACGTAGTCGCAGAGCGCGTAGATGTCGGCAGGCACGGGTGCGGCGGGGGCGGGGTTGAAGACGGTGATGGCGCCTGAGGCGCATGCGATCTCCAGGCCCTTTCGCGCCGCGTCGATGGGCTGCTCCAGCTGGGTGACGAAGACCTTCGCACTTTCGATGGCGCCGCGCGCGGCTTCGACATCTTTCGCTGAAAGACCGCCTGCGGCGCCGGGCACCACGATGATGGCGTTCTCTCCGGTCTCGTCGCTGACGAAGATATAGGCAGCACCGGTGGGCTCATCGGCTGCGATGGCAACGTTGGGGGCGATGCCCTCGGCCTTCCATGTGGCCACCGCGATGTCGCCAAAGGCATCCTTGCCCAGCCTTGAGATGAAGCTGACCGAACCTCCGGCACGCGCTGCGGCAACGGCCTGGTTCGAGCCCTTGCCGCCGGGGCCCATCGCGAAGCCGGAGCCCATGAGGGTTTCGCCCATGATGGGCTGGCGGCCCGCACGGAAGGCTAAGTCGGCGACGAAGATGCCGAGAATGGCGATGCCCTGTTTCATCGGATCAGGCCTTCGGCGGGATCACGCCCTTCTTGAGGACGAAGCAGCCGTAGAAGCGGGTCTCGCCGGTGACGATCACGGCATAGGCGTTGCGCGCCTTCTCATAGAAGGCGAAGCGCTCGATCGAGCCCATGGGCCAGGACTTGCCTTCGCGGGCATCGATGACCTTCTGCACTTCGGCCTGCACGGGCGGGATCTCGTCGGGCTTGCCCACCATTTCCATGCGCTCGGCCGGCGTGTCGACGAAGGAGTCCAGCGGCATGACGGAGAGGATGGCGTCGATGGCTTCCGCCGCGGTGAGGTTATCCATGCGCAGCAGTTCGCCCGTGACCGTGTGGCGGGCGACCGAGTCGGCGGGGAAGTTGGTGTCGCAGATGATGAGATCGTCGCCATGGCCCATGGCGCGGAGACAGCGGATGACGTCCGCATTGAGGCGGTTGTCGAAGTTGCGAAGCATGACGGAGTCCTCCCGGAATTTTTCAGGAAGGCTAGTGGGGCGGCATCAGGAGTCAAGGAGCCTCAGTAGCCCTCGGGCTTGCCAGGCACCTTCACCAGCGCCTCGCCCTCGAGCACCAGCGTGTCGCCCACCTTGCAGCGGCAGGCGAGTTTCACGCGGCGGCCCTTCTCGGCGAGTTCAACGACCTCGACGGAGGCCTCCACCATGTCGCCGATCCTGACCGGCGCCTTGAAGTTCAGCGTCTGGGACATGTAGACCGCGCCCGGGCCGGGAAGCCTGGTGCCGATCACCGCTGAAATCAGGCTTGCGGTATAGAGGCCATGCGCGATTCGACCACCAAAGGGGGTGCGGGCGGCGAAGTGCTCGGAGAGGTGGATGGGGTTCCTGTCGCCTGAAATCTCGGCGAACCCCACGACATCGGAGGATTTCACCTCCTTCACGTAGGTCTCGGTCATGCCGAGGGCCAAGTCCTCGAAATACAGAGTCTGGCTGGGCGGAAGCATTGGGGCCTCAATACCTGGGAGCACGTCCCGTATGGATGCCATACATGTTGGCCAAATGCACCAGAGCCAAAAGTCCAATGAATCCAAAGATCAGGATGACAGGCGTGGTGGGGATCAACCGCGGCGTCAGTCTTGTCCGGGGGCGACGCTCAAGCCAGGCGACAATGCCGACGATAACGGCGCAGACGACAAAAACCGCAAGGGTGATGACGAATTCAGAGTTGGCGAAGAGATCAAGCATGGAAGAGTGGACGGGCACAGGGGATTGGTTGACAGGTCTGGGTGGCCCCGCTAAAGACCCCGCCAGTGTTCAACAGGCGGACCGGAGCCGGGCTCCTTCTGCCTGAATTATCAGGTGAAGTCCATGAAAGTCCGTAACTCCCTCAAGGCCCTTATGAAGCGCCACCGCGACAACCGCATGGTGCGCCGCAAGGGCCGTATCTACATCATCAACAAGACCAATCCGCGCTTCAAGGCGCGCCAGGGCTAAGCTTCGGCGTCAGCTTTTGACAGGGTTTTGAACGCCGTGGACGGGATACCGTTCACGGCGCTCTTTTTGTTGCCACGAAATGCGGTGTAGAGTGATGTGCATGCGTGGATCCCTCGCCCTTCTCACCCTCCTTGCCCTGACCTCCGGCGCTTTCATGACCGGTGCCCTGGCCGATGACGTGCCGCCTGCGGGTGAGGCGCCCGCAGCCGTAGCTGCGCCAAAGCTCAAGCCCGCCGAGATGCGCGCCGACCAGCTCGACCTGCTGTTCGCCGAACTCCGCAAGCCCGGGGTTCAGAGCGATCCGGTGGAGGAGAAGATCTGGGCACTGTGGAGTGCGTCCGACTCGCCCACGGCGGAAGTGCTGCTCAACCAGGCGACGCTTGCCATCGAGGACGGAGCACCAGCCGAGGCACTGTCCATCCTCAACCGCCTTGTGGGCGCCAACCCTGATTTCGCCGAAGGCTGGAACAAGCGCGCCACGCTCTATTTCATGATGAAGAAGGACGATGCCGCACTGGCCGACATCGCCAAGGTGCTGGATCTCGAGCCCCGCCACTTCGGGGCGCTGGCCGGCAAGGGCATGATCCTCGAACGCCAGAAGAAATATTCTGCCGCCCGTGACGCCTATGAAGAGGCTCTGGCCGTGAACCCGACGCTGGAAGACGT
>NZ_JBAXGR010000053.1:0-25176 GCF_037139295.1 Aestuariivirga sp. | reverse complement strand
CGACGAGGTTCTGCGGAAGAAGGACTTCGAGCAGATGACGGTGGCCGAGCAGGCCCAGGCGCGCCAGGCCATTGCCAGGCTCCGCATGCACCGCACCGAGATCATGACCAGGCGCTGGCAGCGCGCAGGCCAAGGCCCCGCCATCGACATGCGCCGCACGCTGAAGGGCTCGATGCGGGCGGGCGGGCACTTCATCGACCTCGAGCGCCGTGAGAAGAAGTGGCAGGAGCCGCCGCTGGTGGTGCTGTGCGACATTTCAGGATCGTGCTCCAACTATTCGCGCATGTTCCTGCACTTCCTGCATGCGCTGACCAATGACCGTGACCGGGTTCACGTGTTCCTGTTCGGCACCAGGCTCACCAATGTCACGCGCGAGTTGAAGCGGCGCGACATCGATGAGGCGATGGCGAAGGTGTCGAGTGCCGTGAAGGACTGGTCGGGCGGCACGCGCATCGGCACGACGCTGAAGGACTTCAACTACCACTGGGCGCGCCGCGTGCTGACGCAAGGCGCGCAGGTGATGATCATGACGGACGGCCTCGACCGCGAGGACACCGGCACGCTGGCCCATGAGATGCAGCGGCTCAGGCGGCAGACCAAGCACATCGTCTGGCTGAACCCGCTGCTGCGCTTCGACGGCTTTCAGGCGTTGGCGGGTGGCGTGAGGGCGATCATGCCTTTCGTTGACGAATTCCGCCCGGTGCATTCGCTCGACAGCCTGCGCGATCTGGCCGGCGCCCTTGCCGGGGCACCGGGGCCGGAGCATGATCCGAAGAAATGGCTGAGACAGGCCCAGAACTAGGAGGTCACCATGGCCGCATCCGATCACACAATACTCCAGCAGGCATCCGACTGGCTGAAGGCCGGCCGCAAGGTGGCGATCGCCACTGTGGTGGAGACCTGGGGCTCGGCCCCGCAACCCATCGGCAGCCAGCTGGTGATCGACGATGAGGGCAACTTCATCGGGTCCGTCTCCGGTGGCTGCGTGGAAGGTGCCGTGGTGACGGAAGCGGTCGATATCATCGCAAGCGGAAAGCCGAAGCTGCTGCAGTTTGGCGTTGCTGACGAGACTGCGTGGAAGGTGGGCCTCGCCTGCGGCGGCAAGATCGGCGTCTACGTGGAGCCGATCAATTGAAACGGGCAATCCTCGAACAGCTGCTCGCCGCTCGTGCCAACCGGCAGGCGGTGGCGCTCATTACCAATCTCGAGACGGGCGAACAACGCATCGTGCCGCGCAGCGCTGCCGCACAGGACTCGCTGGCGGAGAAGCTGGATGAGGCCTTCCGCTTCGACCAGTCGGGAAGCCATGACGGCCAGTTCATCAACATCCACAATCCGCCGCTGCGGCTCGTCATCATCGGTGCAGTGCACATCGCGCAGAGCGTGATCCCGATTGCTCAGGCGCTGGGCTATGACGTGGCGGTGATCGACCCGCGCGGGGCCTTCGCCACCGGCGCACGCTTCCCCGGTATTTCGCTTCATGCGGAATGGCCAGACGAGATCATCCCCAGGATCGGGCTCGACCCGCGTACCGCGCTGATCGCGTTGACACACGACCCGAAGATCGACGATCCGGCACTTGATGCGGCCCTGAAGTCTGACGTGTTCTATATCGGCGCGCTTGGCTCCAAGAAGACCCAGGCCTCGCGCGCCCAGCGCCTGAAGGATGCGGGCTTCACGGAGGAACAGGTGGCGCGCATCCATGGGCCTATCGGGCTCAACATTGGCGCCAAGGGTGCGCCCGAGATCGCCGTGTCGATCATGGGCGAGGTGACGCGCTGCCTGAGGCTGGGCGCTTAAGATGATCTTCGGAGAATTGCCGCTTGGCGATGCTGAGGGCGCGATCCTTGCGCATTCTGTGAAGCATGACGGCGGCATGTTCAAGAAGGGCCGGACGCTGACGGCGGATGATATCGGGCTGCTGAATGCGTCCGGCGTCGCCAGCGTCTTTGCCGCGAAGCTCGGTGCCGATGACGTTCCCGAGGACGAGGCCGCCGCGGCCGTGGCGAAGCGGGTTGGGGCCGAGGGAACGAAGGCGCAAGCGCCCTTCACCGGCCGCGCCAATCTTCATGCTGCATGCCACGGGCTCGCCATTGTCGATGTCGAGCGGGTGCGCATGTTGAACCGGCTGCATGAGAGCCTGACGCTCGCCACCGTGCAGCCCTTCGCCATCGTCGAGGAGCGCGAGATGGTGGCGACCGTGAAGGTGATCCCCTTTGCCGTGCCGCGCGACGTGCTGGAGAAGGCACTTGCTATCATAGGAAGCGAACCTCTGGTGCGCGTGGCTGCGTTTCGAGACAAGCGGGTTGGGCTCGTCATCACCCGCCTGCCGCAGACAAAGCCATCGATCATCGCCAAGTCGGAAGAGGCGATGCGGGAGCGGATTTCAGCACTGGGCGGCACGCTGGCCAGCGTGCGGGTCGTGGACCATGACATCACGCAGGTCACCGCGGCTATCACGGAAATGAACGTTCTCGCCTGCGACCCGATCCTGGTCTTCGGTGCATCGGCGATCACCGATCGGGGTGACGTCATCCCCATGGCGGTGACCAAGGCGGGGGGCAGGGTATTGCACCTCGGCATGCCGGTGGACCCCGGCAACCTGATGATGTTCGGCGCACTTGGCGAGGTGCCGGTGATCGGCGTTCCCTCCTGCGCGCGCAGCCCCAAGCTCAACGGCTTCGACTGGGTGCTGGCCCGCGTCATGGCGGAGGTGAAGGTGGCGCGGGAAGACATCATGGACATGGGGGCGGGTGGGCTTCTCGCCGAGATCCCGACGCGGCCGGCGCCGCGTGACGGAAAGCCCAAGCCGCAGCGGGCGCCGCGCGTGGCGGCCATCGTGCTGGCCGCGGGGCAATCCTCGCGCATGGGATCGAACAAGCTTCTGGCTGACGTGCAGGGCCAGCGGATGATCCGCCGCACAGTGGCGGCGATGCTTCAGGCGGCGGACCTCACCGTGGTGGTCACGGGACGCGATGCGGAGGAGATCGCAGCGGCGCTTCTCGGCCTCCCGGTATCACTCGTTCACAACGTACACTTCGCCGAGGGCCTCTCAACGTCGCTGCGTGCCGGGATCGAAGCGCTGCCGGCGGATACGGACGTGGCGGTGATCGCTTTGGGCGACATGCCTCTGGTCGGGCCTGAGGCGGTGCGGCGGCTGATCGCGGCCTATGGCCCGGCGGAGCATCGCTCGGTCTGCGTTCCGGTTTTCAAGGGCGAGCGGGGCAACCCGGTGCTGTGGGGACGGCAGCATTTCGAGACGCTGAAGGGCATGAGCGGTGACAGGGGTGCTCGCGTGCTGTTCGAACAGCTAAGCGACGAGATCGTCGATGTCGAGATGGCGGACGAGGCGGTGCTGCTGGACGCCGATACGCCGGAGGCGCTGGAGAAGCTGAGGCGTGGATAGGCTGTCACGCGACAGCCCCTCACACAGTCATCATGCCCGGGCTTGTCTCGAGCATCTTTTTGGTGGCGACAAAGAGGATCGTCGAGACAAGCCCGGCGATGATGAAGGGGTAGGCTAACGGATTCTCAAATCAGACCATTTGTCCGAAAACTGTAATGGCCCTTGCGGCCCACGATGACGTGGTCGTGGATTGCCAGCCCCAGTCTTTGCCCGGCATCTACGATCTTCTTGGTCATCTCGATATCGGCCAATGACGGCGTGGGATCGCCCGAAGGGTGGTTATGGACCAGCACGATGGCAGAGGCGCCCAGTTCCAGCGCACGCTTGATGACCTCGCGGGTGTAGACGGGCGTGTGGTCGACTGTGCCTTCTTGCTGCACCTCATCCGCCACCAGCTGGTTCTTCTTGTCGAGGAAGAGGATGCGGAACTGCTCATTGTCGCTGAAGGCCATGGCGGCGCGGACGTAATCGAGGATGGCGTTCCAGGTGCTGAGCACCGGGCGGTTCAGAACCTCGCCGCGCATGAGGCGCATGGCAGCGGCATGGACGATCTTGATCTCGGTGGCCACGGCCTCACCCACGCCGCGTACTTCCATCAGCCTTTCGGGCTCGGCGCTCAGCACCTCGGCGAAGGTACCGAATCGGGCCAGCAGCTGCTTGGCGATGGGCTTGGTGTCGCCACGCTTGATGGCGCGGAAGAGCACCATCTCGAGGAGTTCGTAATCCGGCAGGGCATCAGGGCCTGACTCGCGGAAGCGTTCCTTCAGCCGTTCTCGATGCCCCAGGAAATGAGGCAGCGGCTTGTTGCCCGCGTCCTCGAAACCGGGCACGCGGCTCAGACCTTGTAAGGCGGGTGGTCGAGGCCCTTGGGCGAGAGCGTGAAGATCTCCCCGCCCGTCTCGGTGACGGCCACCGTGTGCTCGAACTGGGCCGACAGCGAGCGGTCACGCGTGACGGCGGTCCAGCCGTCGCCGAGGATTTTCACGTGGGGCCGGCCTAAGTTGATCATCGGCTCGATGGTGAAGAACATGCCGGGCTTCAGCTCCACGCCTTCGCCCATGCGGCCGTAGTGCAGCACGTTCGGCTGATCGTGGAAGGTGCGGCCCAGGCCATGGCCGCAGAAATCGCGCACCACCGAGCAGCGCTCGGCCTCGGCATAGGTCTGGATGGCGTAGCCGATGTCGCCCAGGTGGGCGCCGGGCTTCACCATGGCGATGCCGCGCATCAGGCACTCATAGGTGACCTCGACGAGGCGTTCGGCCTTCCGGTTCACCTCGCCCACCATGTACATGCGCGAGCTGTCGCCATGCCAGCCATCGACGATCAGCGTCACGTCGATGTTGACGATGTCGCCGTCGCGCAGCGGCTTGTCGTTGGGGATGCCGTGGCAGACCACGTGGTTGATCGAGGTGCAGATCGACTTGGGGTAGCCCCGGTAGTTGTAGGGGGCGGGAATGGCATTGTGGGCCTTGGCGAAGTCGACGATAACCTGGTCCAGCTCGTCGGTGGTCACACCCGGCTTCACCATCGGCACCAGCAGGTCGAGGGCCTCGGCGGTCAGCCGTCCGGCTTTGCGCATGGCCTCGAATTCAGCGGGGGTGTGCAGCTTGATGCGGGTCGAGCGGGAGGGTGCTTCGTCTTCGGCGTAAGTCATTCGCGATAAATCCGGCCCGTCCGGGCAAAAGAGGTCAATCAGCCGAGTTTACAGGAACAGGGGGCAGCCTCAACTGCTGCTTTTCGCCACCTCGGGTGCAGATAATGGGCCTGCGACCCCTGCGCAAGGGCGAAGGCTGCCGCATTGACAGGCAAGGCCCAAGGCTGGCACAGCCAAGGTTGAACAGGGGCCCAGAATGACCAGCGCACAACCCACAGCCGCCGTCCTGCTGATCGGCGATGAAATCCTCTCCGGCCGCACCAAGGACAAGAATCTCGGCTTCATCGCCGACTACATGACCGCACTGGGCATCGACCTGCGTGAGGCCCGGCTGGTGCCGGACGTCGAGGAGGAGATCGTCGCGGCGCTGAACGCGCTGCGCAACCGATACACCTATGTGTTCACCACCGGTGGCATCGGCCCCACGCATGATGACATCACCGCGGATGCGGTTGCCCGGGCCTTCGGCGTGCCCTGCGAGCATGATCCGCGCGCCGTCGAGATCCTGCTTGCCTATTTCAAGGAGGCAGGCCGCGAGCCAAACGAGGCGCGCATGCGCATGGCGAGGGTTCCCAAGGGCGCCTCGCTGATCGACAATCCCGTGTCCCGGGCGCCGGGGTTCCAGATGGGCAATGTGTTTGTGATGGCCGGTGTGCCGAAGATCATGAATTCGATGATGGAGGACGTCGCCAGGCGGCTTACGCGCGGTGTTCCCATGGTGTCGCGCCAGGTCGAGTTCCGGGGCGGCGAAGGCGATGCGGCACAGCCGTTGGGGCAGATCCAGAGGCTTTTCCCCAGCGTGGTGATCGGCTCCTACCCTTTCCAGGCGCCGGACGGCTTCGCCACCAACCTCGTGATGCGCTCGCGTGACGCCGCAGCGCTGGAAGAGGCCTATCAGGCCGTGTGCCGCATGGCCCAGGCATTGACCTCGGAAGGCAAGGCGCGCGGCTGGTCGTGACCGTTGCGCCCGCCTCTCCGGGCGGGCATAAATTTGAGCAGAACAGAGGGCAGGGACCATGGACGAGAAGTGGCAGAAGAGTTTCCCCGTATCGTGGGACCAGTTCCATCGTGATGCGCGCGCACTCGCCTGGCGGCTGTCGGCGGCGGGGCCCTTCCATGCGGTGGTGGCAGTAACGCGCGGCGGACTCGTTCCTGCGGCGGTGGTGGCCCGCGAGCTCGGTATCCGGGTGGTGGAGTCGGTCTGCGTCGCCTCCTACGAGTATGACAAGCAGGGCGAGATCCAGGTGCTGAAACCCATCACCGACTCCATTGCGAAGAAGGACGGCGGCAAGGGCGTGCTGATCGTCGACGACCTCGTTGACACCGGCGCCACCGCGCGCGTGGTGCGCGAGATGCTTCCAAAAGCGCATTTCGCCACCGTCTATGCGAAGCCCGCCGGACGTCCGCTGGTCGACACCTTCATCACCGAGGTCAGCCAAGACACATGGATCTACCTGCCGTGGGACATGCACCTCACCTTCGCGCCGCCTATCGGCGACAAGGCGACAGCCTGATGCCCGCGCCCGACGTCGAGACGGCACTTGCCGAGGCCAGCAACAGCTTCGCAGCCAAGCGGCCTAGGACCCGCGCCATGCATGTGCGCGCAGCCAACGTGATGCCGGGCGGCAACACCCGCACGGTGCTGTTCACGGCACCTTTCCCGCTGCGGGTGGAAAGGGCCGAGGGGGCGACCATCACCGACATCGATGGCCTTAGCTATCTTGATCTTCTCGGGGAATACTCCGCCGGCATCTATGGCCACTCGCACCCTCGCATCATCGCGGCGGCGAAGGCGGCACTCGACAATGGCCTGAACTATGGCGCCCACCACGAGGGTGAGGTGAAGCTCGCCGAGGTGGTGACGAAGCGCTTCAACATGGACCTCGTGCGCTTCACCAATTCGGGCACCGAGGCCAACATGATGGCGCTGGCTGCCGCGCGCTGCTTCACGGGCCGATCAAAGATCATGCCCATGGACGGCGGCTATCATGGCGGCACGCTGTATTACAGCCACGGCGCCTCGCCGGTGAATGCGCCCTTCGACTGCGTGATGGGGCAGTTCAACGATGTCGAGGCGACGCGGAAGCTGATTGCCGCCAATGCCGATGAGCTTGCTGCGGTGATCCTCGAACCCATGCTCGGTGGTGGCGGCGGCATTTCGGCGAGCCATGAGTTTCTCGCCATGCTGCGCGAAGAGACGGCAAAGCTTGGCATCGTGCTGATCTTCGACGAGGTGATGACCTCGCGTCTGCACCCCGGCGGCCTCTCGGCCAAGGTTGGCATCGAGCCTGATCTGAAGACGCTGGGCAAGTATGTGGGCGGCGGCATGAGCTTCGGCGCCTTCGGCGGCCGGGCAGACATCATGGGGCTGTTCGACCCGAACAGCCCCACGGCACTGCCGCATGCGGGCACCTTCAACAACAACACGCTGACCATGAACGTGGGCCACGTGGCGATGACCGAGGTCTACACGCCAGAAGCCTGCGCCGCGTTGAACGCTCGCGGCGATCGCCTGCGCGACACGCTCAACGACCTGTTCATGCGCTACCAGGTGAAGATGAAGGCCATGGGGCAGGGCTCGATGGTGGTCATCCACCCCACTGCGGGCGAGATCAATTCGCCACACGACATTGAAGACACCGACAAGCGACTGCGGCAGCTCCTGTTTCTCGACCTCATGGAACAGGGCATCTACATCGCCGAGCGCGGCTTCATGGCACTCTCGCTGGTGGTGACGGACGCCGACTGCGACCGGCTCGTGAAGGCCGTCGAGGGTTACATCACGCGGCGGCGCGAACTGCTGGTCTGATCTGCCCCGCCTTTTACTCATCATGGCCGGGCTTGACCCGGCCATCTTCTTCGGTGGCAGCGGAAAAGGATACGCGGGTCGGGCCCGCGCATGACGGTGTGGGGGCTGGGGCCCGCGCACGCCCCACCCACAACGAAAAGTCACAAGCGGGGTGATTTTCCATCGCTGGCCAAATGCGCCGAATTGTGATATTGAACGGTTATTCAACTTGAAGGGGAGAACTCATCTTGCTGCACCAGGCTGGCAACCGTTTCAACGCTCAGGAACTCTGGCAACAGGACCATGACCATGTCCTGCACCCTTATCAGCATTTCGACAGCTTCAAGAAGGAAGGCTCGCTCGTCCTCGTGGAGGGTGATGGCTGCTACGTGACGGACGCCAACGGGCGCCGCTATCTCGATGGCATCGGCGGCATGTGGTGCGTCAATGCCGGCTATGGCCGCAAGGAAATTGCCGAGACCATGGCAGAGCAGGCGCTGCAGCTGTGCTACACGAATTTCTTCGTCGACGTGACCAATGCTCCGGCCGCGCGACTTGCCGCGAAGCTCGCGGAACTGGCGCCCGGCACACTCAACCATGTGGCCTATGCCACCTCCGGCTCCTGTGCGGTCGACACCGCCATCCGCATGGCGCACTTCTACCAGTCGCGCCGTGGGCAGCCGACGCGCCGCTACGTGATCTCGCGCAAGAACTCCTACCACGGCTCGACCTACCTCGGCATGACGGTGGGCATGCGTGATGGCGACCAGTCGGAGCATTTCAAATACATCCCCGACCTCGTCCATCACCTCTCAGCGCCCTATCCCTATCGCCGGCCGGAGGACATGAGCCTCGAGGCCTTCAGCGATTTCCTGGTCGACGAATTCGCCGCCAAGATTGAAGAACTGGGTGCGGAAAACATCGCCTGCTTCATCGCCGAGCCCGCGCAGGCTTCAGGCGGCGTCTGCATTCCGCCGCCCAACTACCTGCCGCGCATGCGCGAGCTGTGCACCAAGCACGGCATCCTGTTCATCGCCGACGAGATCGTGACTGCCTTCGGGCGGCTGGGGCACTTCTTCGCCTCGGAAGCCGAGTTCGGCTTCATCCCGGACATGATCCTCTGTGCCAAGGGACTGACCTCGGGCTATATCCCGCTGTCCGCCGTGATCTTCTCGGATGAGGTTCACGAAGGCATTTCGGCGACTGACCCGGACGTGTGGTTCACCCATGGCTATACATACTCGGGCCATCCGGTGGCCTGCGCCGTGGCGCTCAAGAACATTGAGATCATCGAGCGCGAAGACCTGTGCGGCAATGCCGCCCGGGTGGGCGACTATCTCGAGAAGCGGCTGGGCGAATTGCGCGACTTCGACATCGTGGGCGACGTGCGCGGCCGCAGGCTGATGATGTGCGTGGAATACGTGAAGGACAAGAAGACGCGCGAGCGGCTGCCCGACAGCTGCAACATCTCGAAGCGCATCTCCAACGCCTGCGAGGCCGACGGCCTGCTGGTGCGGCCCATCGGCCATCTCGACGTGCTCTCGCCGCCGCTCACCATCACGAAGGAGCAGGTGGATTTCGTGGTCGATACGCTGAAGCGCGCCATCCTCAAGGCCACGGCCGAGTTGAAGGCCGAAGGCGTGATCTGAGAATAGTCCGAGCGGGCCGAAAGGGCCGCCCGTGATTGGGGAGAGATAGCCGGTGGCCGCGAGGCCCCGGCTTCTTTCGTTCAGTAGAGGCGGATGCCGCCAATCGCGACATCGGCCGAGAACACCCGGCCAATCGCCACGATGCCGAGCCTGCGCAGCAGGTGCAGGTTCAGCGCTATCTCGGTGCGGTGAGGCGCGAAGCTGGAGAAGGGGAACATGATCTCCTGCCAAACGGGCCTGGCCATGAAGCTCGCGCGGTAGGACTGCCAGGGGCGCGACAGCTCCGAGGTCCTGAGGTGCAGGCCGTAGTCCTCATCGTTGCCCAGAACGTCGATGGCAATGCCTGAGAACCTTGCTGCGTCGAGGGTTGCGCCGTTTGGCGCCAGATCGACCGCGATCTGGATGAAGCCGCCATTGTTCTCGAGGCTGACGTCGCCTTCCATCCGGATGGCAGGACGCCCCGCGAGCACGGTGCGCGTCATGCGCCCCGCCGATACGCCGCCCATGACCGCGTCAGACAACATCTGCCACTGCGTGCCGGCGGTCGTCTCCGGAAAGGGTCGTGTCAGATCGTCGATTATGCCGGGTGCAGAAGTCATCAAATCATCCATCAGGTGAGGAGAGGTCTTACGCCTGACCAGCGTCCTACCGAAGCGCGTTCCGCAGTGAGCGGGCAAGATTGCCTGAGGGGCCTGCCGCGACATCGCCGAGTCCAAGCCAGCCTGCCATCAACTGCAGTTCCCCCGCGAGCGCTGCCGCCGTCTCGGCCGGGTCGGCATGGGCCTCATGGTGGCTGGCGTTGGCGCGCAGCACGCCGGACTGCCGGTCGGCCTTCAGGCAGACCCTGCCCACGATCCTGTCGTGGTGAAGGAGGGGGAGCACATAATAGCCAAATTGCCGTTTTGGAGCAGGGGTATAGATCTCTATTCTATAGTGAAATGCGAAGAGCCGTTCAGCGCGTGAACGCGCCCACACCATCGGGTCGAAGGGTGAGAGCAACGCGGTGCCACCCGCCTTTCGGGGGATTTTGGCATCGTGGTGGAGATAGGCCTGCTGCTTCCAGCCCTCGATCGTGACGGGGATCAGCACGCCGTCCGCGACGAGTTCGGCCAGTGCCGCCCTGGTCTCCTGAATGGGCAGGCGGAAATAGTCGCGGAGGTCGATCTCGGTGCCCACGCCATGGGCGCGGGCTGACAGATCCAGCAGCTGGCGGATGGCGTCCTTCTCGGACGGCGCCGGCAGGGCCAGCACATCTGCCGGGATGACGCGCTCCGGGATGTCATAGAGCCGCTCGAAGCCGTTCCGTGACGCGGTGGTGACGAGGCCCTGATCGAACAGCGTCTCGAGTGCCAGCTTGCCCTTGGACCAGCCCCACCAGCCGCCCTCGGCCTTGCCGCCGCCCGGTACCTCGCCTGCGACCGTGGGACCGTTGCGGGTGACGAAATCGAGCACCTGTTTCACATAGCTGCGCTCGTCCTTCCCGAACTGGTCCATCGACTTGTAGGTGCCGTTGCCGGCGCGCGCACGCGCCATGCGCCAGCGCATGAGCGGGTGAAGCTCCATGGGCAAAAGGCTCGCCTCATGCGCCCAGCACTCGAACATGGTACGCTTCTTCTGGCCGAAGGCACGCTCATCCAGCGTTTGCTGGCTGTAGGCGCCGAGGCGGGAATAGAGCGGCAGGTAATGCGAGCGGGCGACCACGTTGACGCTGTCGATCTGCAGCAGGTTCAGGCGGCGCACCATTGAGGCCATGTGGGCCCAGGTGACCTTTTTCGTGCGGTCGGTGAAGGAAAACCCCTGCGCGGCGAGCGCCACGCGGCGGGCCTGGGCGATGGAGAGTGAGCCTGCCATCACAGTTTCTTTTCGAGCGTCAGATGGATTTCACCATAACCCTGTCGGGCATAGAAGGCCCGGGCCCGCTCATTGGCTGCCAGCACGCCAAGTCGCAGCCAGCTTTGGCCCGCCGCGCGTGCCACTGCCTCGCAGGCGTCGAGGAGGGCGCTGCCCACACCCTTGCTGCGGCTGGAGGCCAAGACTCCGAGGTCATCCACATGGGCATAGGTGTAGGGGATCTCGTCTTTCTCATCCTCGGTGGAGACGCGGGTGATGAGTGATGCGTAGCCGACGAGTCCGTCCGCTCCGTCGGCGACGAGGATGCGACCGCGGCCTTCGCCTGTCTCTTGCTTCAGGCGCTCGACGTACCAGAGCCCCATGGCCTCCGGCGGGCGGGACCTGTCGTTGATCTGGTATTCGTGAGATTGCAGGTCGCGCAACACGGCGAGGACGCCATCTTCGTCCCCGTCGCGGAAGTCGCGGATGGTCAGGCGATCACGCAGCCTGGTCGTGCCAGTGGGCGTTGGGGGGCACGGATTCGGTCGAACCCAGTTTCGGGTTGTGCTTGTAGAGGGTCGAGCAATAGGGGCAGACCGCCTCGGTATCAGCGCCCATGTCGATGAAGATGTGCGGATGATCGAAGGGCGGCAGCGCCCCGATGCACATGAATTCCCTGGCACCCACCTCGATTGCCGGAAGGCCCATCTGGTTCTGGAAATGAGGAGTTGCGCCCGCTGCCATGTCGTCCTCGAAATGCTTGTTTCGAGGGCGGATTAGCATATTCTTTGGCCCATGCACACATTCAATTCGGACGGCGTCGAGATCGCCTACCAGACGGCTGGCGATGGCCCCCCGATCCTGCTCATCCACGGCTTTGCCTCAAATGCCCGGGTCAACTGGTGGGACACCGGCTGGGTGAAGACCCTGACCGACGCCGGACGCCGCGTCATCACCTTCGATCACCGGGGGCATGGCGCGAGCGAGAAGCTCTACGTTTCGTCCCTCTATCCGGCTGCCGAGATGGCGGAGGACGCGCGCCGGCTTCTCGACCACATGGGGATCGGGCAGGCGGACGTGATGGGCTATTCGATGGGGGCCCGCGTCTCGGCCTTCCTCACCATCGCCCACCCCGACCGGGTGCGTCGCGCGGTCTTTGCGGGGCTGGCATCGCGCATGATCACGGGGGTTGGCGGGGCGGAGGCGATTGCCCTGGCGCTGGAGGCGCCCTCACGCAGTGACGTGACTGACATGGGCGCGCGCGCCTTTCGCATGTTTGCCGAGCAGACGAAGAGCGACCTGAAGGCGCTGGCCGCCTGCATCCGCTCCTCGCGCGAGAAGATCACGGTGGAGGAACTGGCGAGGATCCGCGTTCCGGTGCTGGTGGTGGCGGGCGACAAGGATGACGTGGCGGGCGACGTCGATACGCTGGTGAAGGCCATTCCCGGTGCCACGGGCGTCATGCTCGCGAACCGCAACCACATGAATGCGGTGGGTGACCGGGGCTACAAGGACGCGGTGCTGGCGTTTCTCGCCTGACGGCCGGTCAGACTCCGTAGCGCCGGATGAACCATGACTTCACGATCTGGGTGAGCACCGCATAGCCAAGGCCCATGGCCAGCAGGATGGGCCAGTAGAGGGCAGGCAGCGGCTGGAAGCCCAGCGTCTTGCCGAGGGGAGTGGCTGGGATGATCATCCCGATGCAGACGATAGCAAGCGTTGCGAGGATCAGCTGGTTGCTGGCGCGACTTTCGAAGAACGGAATGCGCGCCGTGCGGATGATGTGGATGATCAGCGTCTGGGTGACGATGGATTCGACGAACCAGCCGGCCTGGAACAGCCCGGGCTGGGTCCAGGCGTTGAACACGTAGAGCATCACGAAAAAGGTGACGTAGTCGAAGATCGAGCTGATCGGCCCGATCATCAGCACGAAGCGGGTGAGGTTGCTCAGGTCCCAGCGCCGCGGTGCCGTCAGGTATTCGGCATCGACATTGTCGGTCGGGATGGCGGTCTGCGACAGGTCATAGAGCAGGTTGTTGGTCAGCACCTGGATCGGCAGCATGGGTAGGAAGGGCAGGAACAGGCTTGCGCCCAGCACGCTGAACATGTTGCCGAAGTTCGAGCTGGCGCCCATCTTGATGTACTTGATGATGTTGCCGAACACCTTGCGGCCCTCGATGGCGCCGTCGCGCAGCACCGTGAGGCTCTTCTCCAGCAGGATGATGTCGGCGGACTCCTTGGCGATGTCGACGGCGGTATCGACCGAGATGCCCACATCCGCCGCCTTCAGCGCAGGACCGTCATTGATGCCATCGCCAAGGAAACCGACGACGTGCCCGCAGCGGCGCAGCGCATCGATGACGGCGGATTTCTGGTCGGGTGCAAGCTTCGCAAAAACCGCATGCTTCTCCACCGCCACATCGAGCGCGGCTGGCAGCATTGCCGCAATGTCGCTCCCGAGCAGGATGTTCTCGGCATCGACGCCGACCTGCTTGCAGACAGCGCGGGTGACGAGGTCATTGTCGCCAGTGAGGATCTTCACCGCGACGCCCGCGGCGCGGAGCTGCGCGATGGCATCGCGCGCGGTGTCCTTGGGCGGGTCGAGGAAGGCGGCATAGCCCAGCAGGGTGAGGCCTGTTTCGGCCGTCTCGTCATAGACGGGCAGGGGCGCTGCCAGCTCCTTGCAGGCGATGGCAAGCACGCGGAAGCCCTCACTGTTGAGCTTGGCCATCTCGCGCTGGGCATCCTCGAGGTGCTGCAGGTCCAGCTGGCCTGTTTCATCATCGATGCGGTAGTTGGTGCAGACTGCCAGGACCTCCTCGACCGCACCCTTGGTGATCAGCAGCAACCCGCCCTCAGGCGTGCGCAGCACAACCGACATGCGCCGCCGCTCGAAGTCGAAGGGGATCTCGTCAACCTTGCTGAAGGCCGCGATGTGGCCCACGTGCTCGGGCTTGCGCACATGCAAGAGGATAGCTTCGTCCATCAGGTTCTGCAGGCCCGACTGGTGGAAACTGTTGAGATAGGCGTATTCGAGCACGCGGTCGCTCTCCTCGCCCTCGAAGTCGAGATGGTATTGCAGGATCACCTTGTTCTGGGTGAGCGTCCCGGTCTTGTCGGTACACAGCACATCCATCGCGCCGAAGTTCTGGATGGAGCTCAGACGCTTTACGATCACGCGCTTGGCCGACATGGCGATGGCGCCCTTGGCGAGGTTCACCGTCACGATCATCGGCAGCATTTCCGGCGTGAGCCCGACGGCCACGGCAAGGGCGAAGAGCAGGGCTTCGAGCCAGTTCCCCTTGGTGAGGCCGTTGATCAGCAGCACCGCAGGCACCATGACCGCGATGAAGGTGATCATCAGGCGCGTGAAGGATGCGATGCCGCGGTCAAAGTTCGTCTGCTGCGGCTGGTTGCGCGTGATCTTGTCTGCCAACCCACCAAAGAAGGTCCGCCGTCCGGTGCGCAGGACGACGCCGGTCGCAGCCCCGCTGACGACGCTGCTGCCCATGTAGCAGATGTTGGGCAAGGCCAGCGGATCGACGTCAGACGCGGCGGGCGGGGCATCCGACTTGTCGACTGGCAGGGATTCGCCAGTGAGCGAGGATTGGTTCACATGCAGCGTCTTGGCGGCGAGAATGCGCAGGTCTGCCGGGATCAGGTTGCCGGCGGAGAGTTTCACGATGTCGCCCGGAACCAGATCGGCGATGTCGATCTCGGTCCAGTCGCTGCTGCCGCTCGCGTCGCGGCGAAGCACTGCGGTGCGGGTCTTGACCATGGCCCGCAGCTTTTCGGCTGCCTTGCCGGAGCGGTGTTCCTGCAGGAAGGCAAGCCCGACGCTCAGCACCACCATGGCGAAGATGACGACGGCGGCGCGCAGGTCGCCTGTTGCATAGGAGACACCTGCGAGGAACAGCAGCAGCCCGTTGAGCGGGTTCTTCAGCCTGTCATAGAGTTCTCGCAACACGCTTGACTGCGCCTGCTGGGCGATGAGGTTGGGCCCCAGGGCCACGAGTCTTGCTGCGGCTTCAGCCCCGGTCAGGCCATCAGCGGATGTGCCCAGCTCGGCAAGCAGCGCCGCGATGGGCTGTTGCGCCTGCAGGATGATGGGCTGGTTATCGCTCAACTGAAATCCACGCGCTTCGCGTTTCCTTCCAAATCAGCTAGCCGCCTTGCGCGGAGGGGCGTCACGCCCCCTTGAATTTCGGTTTGCGCTTTTCCGCGAAGGCTTTACGGCCTTCAATATAGTCTTCGCTGTCGAAGCAGCGGGCCGCGAGCCAGCCGATTTCGGCGTCGTCGAGGTGGCCGGGCCTCGCGGTGATGTAATTGATGGCGTGCTTGGCGTGGGTGATGCTCAGTGGCGCGCCCTGGGCGATGTCGTTGCAGATCGCGTCGGTTTCGCCGTCGATGTCGGCGGCCACGCGGTCGATGAGGCCGATGCGCATGGCCTCATCCGCCTTGATGCGGCGGCCGGTGAAGATCAGCTCCTTGGCGGTGGAGGGGCCGATGGCGGCGGTGAGGTCACGCAACCCGTCGAGCGGATAGGCGAGGCCGAGGCGGGCCGGCGGCAGTGCGAAGCTGGCCGTTGAGTCAGCAATCCGCATGTCGCAGGCCAGCGCAATGGCAAGGCCGCCGCCGATGCAGTAGCCCTGGATGCGGGCGATGACCGGCGTCGAGGCATTGCGGATGGCGGCGAAGGCCATGCCGTTCAACCGGTCATAGCGGGCGGCGGCGAAGGCGTCGTTGCGGGCGTCATCGAACTCCGAGATATCCGCCCCGGCGGCGAAAGCTTCCGCACCCGCGCCGCGGATGACGATCGCTCGCACATCAGCGTGCTCATCAAGGTATTTCATCAATGGCGGGATCGCCGCCCACATTTCGGCATTGAGGGCATTGCGCCGTTCCGTCCGGTTCAGGACGATCCAACCCGTTGAACGGATTATGAAAGCGTCGATCAGGGGGGTGGGGGAGATCAGCGGTGTCATGCATTAAGGCTAGGCCCAACGCGGGCCCTTCACAATGCGCTGAAGGGATACCCATCCATGCGCCAATGCGATATATTGTTGTCCCAGTTCAGGAGTTCAGAAGATGCGTCAGGCCGCCAAGACCCAGTCCGTCGAGAAACTCGACCCCGTCTGGAGCCGCATCCGGGAGGAGGCCGAGGACATCGCCCGCAAGGAGCCAGCCCTCGGCGGCTTCATCTTCTCGCTCATCCTCAACCATGATTCCTTCGAGGAGGCGCTGGCCCATCGCCTTGCCCAGCGGCTGGGCAATGCCGACATCGGCGCCGACCTGATCGTCCATGCCTTCCGCGACGCCATCGAGGCTGAGCCCGAGATCGGCCACGCGGCCCGCGCCGACATCATCGCCACCTTCGACCGCGACCCGGCCTGCGACCGGTATATCGACCCCTTGCTCTACTTCAAGGGCTACCAGGCCATCCAGACGCAGCGCATGGCGCATGCGCTGTGGAACCTCGGCCGCAAGGACTTCGCCTACTACCTGCAGAGCCGCCTGTCTGTGCTGACGTCGATAGACATCCACCCGGCGGCACGCATCGGCAAGGGCATCATGGTCGACCACGGCCATGACATCGTCATCGGCGAGACCTGCGTCATCGAGGACAATGTCTCGATCATGCAGGGCGTGACGCTGGGCGGCACCGGCAAGGAGGCGGGTGACCGCCACCCGAAGATCCGCCACGGCGTGCTGGTGGGCGCTGGCGCCAAGATCCTTGGCAACATCGAGATCGGGCACTGCTCCCGCGTGGCGGCCTGCTCGGTGGTGCTGCACGACGTGCCGGCCAATACCACGGTGGCGGGGGTGCCTGCCAAGGTGGTGGGCTATGCCGGTTGCACCGAACCCTCCCGCGCCATGGACCACAATGTGGAGCAGGTTGCGGCTCGCGAGGATTAGGGCTATTCGGGCGGCATTCCCCTTGATCCGGAGAGGCCGCCTTGAAACCCGATGAAATCGCCAAGCTGACGAAGTTCTTCCGCGCCAAGTTCGAGATGCCGTCGATGAGCGTGAAGAAGCGGCCGCAGAAGGACGACTCTGCCGAGGTCTATATCGGCGAGGAATTCATCGGCGTGATCTTCCGCGACGAGGAGGACGGCGAGCTTTCCTACAACTTCTCCATGGCCATCCTCGACTTCGACCTCGAGGACTGATCCCGTGACGGCCTATGCGCTGGACAACGTGGTGCCGGAACTGCCGGAGGAGGGCCAGTACTGGATTGCACCCTCGGCGTCCGTCATAGGCAAGGTGAAGCTCGAACGCTTCGCCTCGGTGTGGTTCGACGCGGTGATCCGCGGCGACAATGAGCTCATCACCATCGGCGAGAATTCCAACGTACAGGATGGCGCGGTGATGCACACCGACCCCGGCCTGCCGCTCACCGTGGGCAAGGGCTGCACGATCGGCCATAAGGCAATCCTGCACGGCTGCACCATTGGCGACAACACGCTCATCGGCATGGGGGCGGTCATCCTCAACCGCGCGAAGATCGGGCGGAACTGCCTCATCGGCGCCAATGCGCTGATCACCGAAGGCAAGGAGATCCCCGATAATTCGCTGGTCATGGGCCAGCCGGGCAAGATCGTCGGCGAACTGAACGCCGAGGCCATCGCGAGGCTGGCGAAGTCGGCCGAGACCTATGTGCGCAACTGGCAGCGCTTCGCAAAGGGCCTGAAGGCCATCTGACGCGGCACCGGCGTCAGGTCATTCCGCCGTCGCCCGCAACGTCTCATCCGTATCATCGAGAAGTGCCGTGACGGCCTTTCGTGCCGCCTCGGGCGATTTCGCAGCGATGGCCTTCACCACTTCGGCGTGGAGCGGCAGCATCTGTTCAGGATGGGCGGCATGGCTCGTCGTGTAGGCGAACATGCTGGCCAACGCCTGTTCAATGACGATGCCGAACGGCACCAGCAACTCGTTGTTGGCTGCGGCAAGCAGGGCGAGGTGAAATCGAACATCGGCCTCGACCATGGCCTCTGAATCCGCTTCGGCGGCCTCCATGCCAGCGAGGGCTGCCTCAAGCTCTGCGAGTTGTTCGGGTGAGCGGCGGGCGGCGGCCAGCACGGCGGCGCCTGGTTCGAGGATGCGGCGAATTTCCTGCAGCGAGAGGAGGAAGGTGCGCTCATCCAGTGCGGCACGGTGCCAGGCCATCACATCGCGGTCGAGCAGGTTCCAGCGATCACGCGGTTCGACGCGCGAGCCGATCTTGGGGCGGGAGACGAGCAGGCCCTTGCCGTTCAGCGTCTTGATCGCCTCGCGTACCGCGGTGCGCGAGGCGCCAAACATCAGGCCCCATTCGGCCTCGTTGGGCAGCAGTGAGCCAGGTGGATAGGTGCCGTCGAGGATGCGCCGCCCGATGCCGGCGGCGAGTTCGGAATGAACACGGCTGCCCGGCTTCCGCCTCGGCCCCCGAACCGGCTTTATCCGGCGTTGACCCGCCTGAACCATTCAGACCCGTTCCTTCCGACTTTTGTCCTACAAATCTATCGTTGGGCGGGTGTTTTGGCAATGCTGCCGCCGCGCATTGGCCACGACGGACAGGACTGGATGGGGCCTGTTTCTGAAAGGCTGCATCGGATACGTAATTATGCTTATTGTGATCTGTAATGCATTTCAGTAATCGATTGGCATCTTTGCTTACGTATAAGTGTCTGAAACACTGTAAAATTTTACGAAATACATGGTATGGCCTGCAAGGAGATAGACATGAGGCTCGTAGTTGCCGCTGCGGCGGTCGTAATTCAACTGCTGGTAGTCGGAACGGCCGGTGCATGCACACTGCCGCAGCCCAAGGGTGACGTGATCCTGTCCATCGACGGCATGATCAACGATTGCAACGAAGGCCTCGAGGTGCATCTGGACCGGGCCATGATCGATGCCCTTCCGCTCAAGCAAATCAAGACAGAGAACCCCTGGGACCATGGTCTCACGACCTATGAAGGCGTGTTGCTGCGCGACCTCATGAAATATGTGAAGGCAGACGGCAAGACAGCTACGTTCACCGCGCTCAATGATTACCGCTCGGACCTGCCGCTGGCCGACGTGGAGAAGTACGACGTGATCCTCGCCTTCAAGCGAGACGGCGCCGACCTTTCCGTGCGTGAAAAGGGACCGTTCTTCGTGGTGTTCCCGTTCACGGACGTTCCGGAGCTTGCGACCGAGGCGCGCTATGCGCAGTCCGTCTGGCAGGTCAACCGGATCTCCGTGAAGTAGCCAGTCTTGGCCGACCCGCAACCAGCCCTCCCGCCCCGCAGCAGCCGCTTCAATCGCTGGACGATCGCCCTCGTCCTGACAATGGCGGTGCTGGTCGCGGTGGCGGCGATGCTTGGCGTCTTCGGCTACAGCGACCTCCTCGACCTTGAAAAGCCGCAGGAAGATGCTGGCTGGACCATCTTCCAGATGGGTTTCGAACATCAGCGGCTGCAACTGGCGACCGAAGAGGGTGAAAGCGAGGCGCAGCTCCGGCTGCGTGGCGATCTCTATTTGAGCCGTGTCATCTTGCTGCGCGACGCGCCGATGCTCGAGCCGTTGCGCGAAGCGATGAATGATCAGGCCCTGCTCAATCTCTTCGCATCAGCCCAGCATACCGACCAGCTGATCGACAAGGCCACCACGCCGGAGGGCAGGCAGAAGCTGGTCGACGAACTGCGCGCAGATGCCAAGCCGGTGCGCGAGTTGATGATGGACATGTCCAACCTCAACCGCAAGCTCCAGAACGAGGGGCGCACCCGCCGGACACAGTCGTTGCTGTTCTATCTGGCCGCCCTTGAGGCGTTGATGCTGGCGCTGCTCGGTCTCGGCATCCTCGTGCTCCGCACCACCGCGAAACTCAAGGACGCCAACCAGTCGGTGGCCGAGAAGCTCGAGACGCAGGATGCCATCCTCCGCTCGGTGGATGACGTGATCATTGGTTTGTGCCCCTGCGGCGAGGTGCTCTATTCCAACCCGCGTGCGGTGGAATTGCTCGGACCCAGCGCCCGGGCGGGAGGCGAACTCGCGGCTTCAGGCGAGGGCGCAACACCGCTTGCCGCGGAGGTAAGGGCCTTCGTCGAGTCCCAGCCGCTGCCCGACAAGTCGCTCTCCTTCGCCAGCCGCAAGTCGAGCGTGAACATGGTTGATGGACAGCATCACTTCCTAATGCGGAAATACCGTGAACTCTCGAGGAAGAGCCGACATTGCTCTGAAACCACCGTGATCGTGACGATTGCCGACGTGACGGCAGTCGAGGATGCCAACCAGAAGCGCGACGAATATGATGCGCGTATCGGAGAGATGAGCAGGCTTCTCGCCTATGCCGCGATCTCGGGCGGCATCGTGCACGAGATCAGCCAGCCGCTCGCCGCCATCCGCAACTACGTCTATGCGCTGAAGGTGTCGCTGAACCTCCGTCCCGACACCGAGGAACAGCGCAGCGTGGCCGATCATCTCGGCGTCGAGGTGGACCGTGCGATCGAGGTCGTGCGCAATGTGCGCCGGATGGGGCCGCAGGACCCGCATGACCCCGGCTTGTGTGATATCCGAGAGGCCATCGACCATTCCATCCGCCTCGTCACGCTGGGCCGCAATCCGCCGCCCACCATTACCATCGACCAGCGTCAGGACGAGGTGTGGGTGAAGGGGTCGCTGCCGCTGATCGGCCAGGTGATCGTCAACCTTCTCAAGAACGCCCTCAGCGCCTCGGCTGCTGCCGGTCGTCCCGGCGCCGCGGTCACTGTCTTGGCTGAGGACGGCTTTGCCCGGATCGAGGTGGCCGACTTCGGCAGCGGTGTCTCGGAGGATGCGGCCAAAACCATATTTACCCCGTTCTCAAAATCCGCCCGTGGCGGCATGGGGCTGGGGCTTGCCATTTGCCAACGTATCGCGTCTACATTGGGCGGATCGTTGTCATGGAAAAACAGTGAATCTGGCGGCGCCATCTTCACCTTTACCGTTCCACTCGATGAGGAAGATACAAAGCAATGACCGGCAAGACCATCATGATCGTGGACGACGACCGCGGGTTTGCGCAATCGCTTGCCAACATGCTCGGCGCATCGGGTTATCGAACCTGTGTCAGCTATGACCCGGCCAGTGCCCTGTCGCAGTCTCGCAGCCATCAGGTGGACTGTGCGCTGATCGACTATAATCTTGGCGCCACGCTCGGCACGACGCTGATCACCCGCCTGAAGGAGGAGGGGCATGTCTTCCCGATGATCATGCTGACCGGCTATGGCGACGTCCGCACGGCCACGCAGGCCATGAAGCTCGGCGCTGCCGACTTCGTCGAGAAGCCCTATGAACCTGCAGAATTGCTGGCCTCGATCGAGGGCGCCATCAACAAGGCGCGCGACAGTTCTCAGGTGACCGATGGCATCCGCGAGGCGCGCCGCATGTTGCGCATGCTGACCGAGCGCGAGAGCGAGATCGTCGATGCGATCGTGGCGGGAAGCTCGTCGAAGCAGATTGCCGAAGCCCTCTGCGTCAGCCAGCGCACGGTGGAAGCGCACCGCGCAAACGTGCTGCAGAAGCTGGGGATTTCAAACACAGCCTCGCTGGTTCGCCTTGCGGTTCTGGCGGGTCTTGGGCCGCCGCATGGCTAAATCAGCAATCGATTGCTAAATTGATAAAAGAAGCGTCGAGACTGCCGATGAAGGCGAGCGAGGCGACGGTGCGGCGCGTGTCACGCTCCATGTTGCGCGCACCCTGAAGCGAGCAGGTCTTCACCATCTCAGGAGCGTCATCGATCATGCCGCGCAGGCTGCTGCAGAGTTCGCGGCCGAGGCTCATGCCCTTGCTGCCGGTCTGCTGCATGGCCTTGAGCAGGGTGCCGCGCACCAGCACGAAGCGGCGGAGCGCCTCGACTTCCGTCAGAAGCTGCATGCGCACCATCACGTCTTCAGCCTGGGCGTATTTGGCCATCAGCTTGGCGACCTCGGCGACAGCATTCGCGACACCGATCTGCGGGTCCTTGGTGGAGGCTTCGAAGACGGAGGCGCTGGTGCTGACTTGTTGGGTTATGGTGTCCAAAGCTGTGACTCCTGTTTGCCGTAAAGACACAATGGTAAGGTGCAATTTGTTGGGAGGGCATGCGGAAAGCCCGCACGGCGATCAGTAGAAATGCGCCATTTTGCATATATTTTCAGTGCGGGAGGTGCTATGAAAAATTCATTATATCAATTGGTTAGTTTGTTATCCCGGGGGCCTGGCCGCAATTGGGGGTGGTCGCTTGGGTCCAATGTGGCGCTGACTGCCTGGTCAATCATGGGTGGAGCCGGCACAGGGTGGGGCTGTGCCGGCTCCCGCAGTCCCGGTCTGGTGGGGATATCGTGGGGACGACGACCGGGTGCGTAAAGGAATCACGTTCTACCGGGCGGAGCGCACCGCCACGTTGCCCTCCTGGCCCTTGGGATCGCGGATGAGCGCCATCCAGTCTCGCGGGTCGCGCTGCGACTGGCGCTTGAGGAAGGTGTAGTCGCTGTCAGACCAGCGGCGGACGCCGTCGCGGCGGTTGTCGAGGATGAAGTCGCCCTCGCTGGTGACCAGCGTCAGCATGGCATGGCCTTCCTGTTTGTCATCCAGTGCCACGGTCAGCAGCAGCGCGGCACGCGGCAGGCCGAGCGCCTCGAGCCAGCGCTGCTTCAGCAGGGCGTAATCCTCGCAGTCGCCGCGCTGGCCTGGATAGTCCCAGTGCTCGGGCTCGCCATAGATTTCCTCGTCGCTGGCGGGCTTCACCTCGGCATTGACATAGGCGTTGACCCTGGTGACCAGCTCCCACTGCCGGGCGGTCAGATGCGGGCGCACGACACCTGAAACGCGCGCCGCGCAGGCAACCGGGTGGCGGCCGCAGAATTTTACGAAGCCAACCGGCGGAAGCGTCCTGCCATAGGTGGGGGCAGCACGGGCAGGGCTATCACGCAGGGCCTCGGTGTCATTCTTGGCGGCTCCGGCGGGCCCCGCGAAGCCGATCAGCAACACCGCGAGCGTGGCGGCAATCTTGGTCTTCATCATGGTCCCCATGGGCTTGTCCATGATGTGCAGATTATGGGCCAAGCCTTTGAGATCACGTTCAGACCGGCACTCAAATGCAGCCAGGCGAAGTAGCAAATCATTCACCAACCGGGCTGGGTTTTCAGCCGCCCGAAAGGGGTTGATTAATGGGTATCGCCCTGTTAGACACCGCGCCACCAACGATGTGGCGTGCGGCCATGGCGGAATTGGTAGACGCACTAGCTTGAGGTGCTAGCGGGTAACACCGTGGAGGTTCGAGTCCTCTTGGCCGCACCATCGTTCCCCTTCAGGAATGCATGGCTCTCCCAACTCCCCGCGCGTGGCGCAGTTGGCCTAGTAGAGTTGTGTCGGCATGGCGCCGCCGGTTTTCTTCACGCAGTAATACTTCTTCTTGCCATCGGCAGTCGTGTGCCACTTTGGCGTGCTGGCACCGGTGCACAGGCGGCCGGGCTTTGTTGCGGTAGCCTTCTGCACCTTGGCGGGCTTTGATGGTTTGGCCGCTGCTGTGGATTTTGTCGTCGCGCGCTTCTGGGGCGGAGGCGCCAGCGTCGCCACTTTCGCCTCAACCGGCGGCTGAGGTGGCGCGACCTGCGTTGCGGTGGTTGTGTCCTCCGTTTTCAAAGGGGCTTCACCCGCAAGAGGGATCGTGGTCTCCGGTGCCACGGGCGCCCGGGCCACGGGCAGTTTGATTTCGCTCGTTGGTGAACCCGCCGGCGCCCATGCCGGCACGATCCGCGTTGTGGCGTCGCTGAGCGCATCGGCGTGCGTCGCATCGAAGCGCGCAATGGCTTCAACGACCTGCGGGTTGCTGGCAGCATCCTTGGGCGTCACCGTAAGCGTTCCCTGGTTTGTATCTTTCTCGATCACCACGGCGCATTGCACCTTGGCGGCCTCTGTCATCATCTGGCTGTGCTCGACCGGGCTCACGCAATGGGCGCCCATCAGCATCACGACTTCCACAAGTCTCATCTGCTGCTGCTCCTTGTTCGCTGGTAGGTGCATGAACAGCAGAAAAGGGGCCTGAGCATGGTGCGGATGCGGTGAGAATCGGGCCCGTGCCGCCACATTTCGCAGGCCATCAGATGGTGCGGGCGGTGGGAGTAGACAACTCAGGACCCATAATGCCAGCAATGCCTATGTCTATTGCATTCTAGGACAGTCTTGGGTACTGAGATTGGGTACTGTAACGCTCTCTGGCGTTGCGCTGGATGAGGTAACCCAATGGCAAAGACACCCGAACACCTACGGCTACACGGTAACCTCTGGCGCTATGACCGCTACGTCCCGCAAGAGCTTCGCCCGTACATGCCAGAGGGTCATCGCGGCACCCGTCACAGGGTCCAGCTAAAGACACCAGACCTGTCCATCGCCCTCAGGCTTCGCCCCAAGCTGGACGCTAGGTTCGCCCGACCTCCGTACTGATGTCGTTCGCATCGGTGACTTCGAAACGAGTGTCACAGTTGCAGAAGGAATGCGCCGGGGCATGACGAGTGCAGAGTGGACCTCTCTCACTGGACTAACTCCATGCTATCCCCAACTTGCAACCTCATAGGAGATCACCATGTCGCTCACCTTCTTCGGCCTCATCATTGAGATCACCAGCAGCCACATCTACCTCAAGGGCTTCGGGCTGGAATGCCTGTGGGATCGCACAGGACAGGTAGGGTCCAGCTTCAATCGCTGCTGACCTAGCGAGGACTACACAGGACTGAACATGGTGGCGGGGGTGGCTATTTGCCGTCTCCGCTACCTGTCATTTTCGACCTAGTTGTGGGGGCATCTCAAACTGGTTGGGGATGTCCCGAACTCTGTTGAAATTGCCAAGGCTGGCGTCGCTGGTTAAAAG
>NZ_JBAXGR010000052.1:0-25291 GCF_037139295.1 Aestuariivirga sp. | reverse complement strand
CACCCCCGCTCGACCTGCACATCCGGCCGGAGCGGGAGAAGGAAGGCAACAAGTAAAAGCGGTGAAAATGCCACGCCCCTTTACGGGCGAATGCCTCTCGCCCTGGACCGATCCGCCAGCGATTTCAAAGACCAGAGCGAAAGGCAGTCCTCGCGATGAGTTCCACCTCTCCAATGAGCGCGGCAAGTCGGTCATCCTACAGGGGGCGGCAGCATGCGGGTAGCCGACGCTGCACAGTTTGGCCCGCAACCTGTGCGTCAGATGACTCCCTTCATTCCTGTTCCCTCACGGGCCTCGGTGACGGAGCAGCGGGCATCTTAGCCACCGACCAATACAACCTCGGAAGCATCATCACTCTGCGGAAGCAGGTACCGCGCCCGTGGCGCCGCCGTTGGCTTGCAGCCGCTTCTCCACGCGCTTCCAGTCGGCCACGGTGCCGTTGTAGGTGTTGCGGTCGACAGCGCCCGCCACGCCGGGCACGCGCCCCGTGGTGGTGAACTGCCAGAACGACCAGTCACGCCCGGGGTACTTCGCTCTCGGTTTCGCAGCAACCGAGCGGACCCAGAACTGATAATCCGTGAACTCACCTGCGAGCACATCGCGGTGAAACTTCGGATCGGTGTAGATGATCGGACGCCTACCCGTCTGCGCTTCGATCGCGTCAAGCATGACCTTGATCTTTGCCAGTGCCGACGTGCGGGAAATCTCGTGCGGGCAGGTCTTGGAGTAGCCGTTCCATTCAACATCGAGCACCGGCGGCAGCGTGTCGGCGTCCTTCGGCAGGTGCTGCAGGAACCAGGATGCCTGCTCGCTCGCATAGCTGCACCAGTACATCATGTGATAGGCGCCCCGCACGACGCCGGCCTTCTTCGCCCCGGCCCAGTTGTCGCGAAACTCCAGGTCAAATCGATCCGTGCCCTCGGTCGCCTTGATGTAGGCGAAGCGGATGCCTGCACGGCTCACCTTCTTCCAGTCGATGTTGCCCTGAAAATAGGAAACATCGATGCCCTGGACCGGCATGTCATGGGCCGCGGCAACACCGCTGTTCGGCTTCTTGTCCGACAGCGTGGCGGCGCTCGTAGCACCAAGGCCGACGCTTGCGCCAATCATGCCCAGTGCCAAGCCAACCATCACCATGCGCAAACGATCAGCACTCATCGTTCAATCCCCGGCCAATCCAGACATCACACATGGCACAGCAAAGTTCAGGCTCACATCGGCGGCGCGTAAAGCACCCCGCCCGCGTTCCAGAGCGCATTGAGACCACGGTTGATCGCCAGTGGCGTATTGGGCCCGAGGTTGCGGTCGAAGATCTCGCCGTAGTTGCCCGTCGCCTTGATGGTGCGGGCCGCCCAGTCGGCATCGAGGCCCATGCTCGGGCCGCCCGCGCCGTTGACGCCCAGCAGGCGCTGCACGGCGGCGTTCTTGGATTTGGCCTTCATGTCATCGACGTTGGCGCTCGTGATGCCCAGCTCCTCGGCATTGACCAGCGCATAGAGCGTCCAACGTACGATGTTGAACCACTGCTCGTCGCCCTGGCGCACGGCCGGTCCCAGCGGTTCCTTCGAAATCACGTCCTGCAGCACCATGGCGTCATCCGGGTTCTTGAGCCTGAGGCGCACCGCATAAAGCGCCGACATGTCGGTGGTGAAGGTATCGCACTTGCCCTCGTCGAAGGCCTTGACTAGGTCGTCGAGCGTGTCGAAGCGCATCGGAACGAAAGTCATTTCCTTCTCGCGGAAGAAGTCCTCGACGTTGCTTTCGGTGGTGGTGCCCGTCTGGAAGCAAATCGAGGCTCCCGACAGCTGCAGGGCCGAGGTGACGCCCAGAAGCTTCTTCACGATGAAGCCCTGCCCGTCATGGTAGGAAATCCCGGCGAAGCGCAGCGGCATCGCCGTCTCGCGGTCCATGGTCCATGTGGTGTTGCGGGCCAGCACGTCCACCTTGCCCGACTTCAACGCGTCGAAGCGTTCCTGGGCACTGAGCGGCACATAGGTCACCTTGGCAGGGTCGCCCAGGGCCACGCTCGCCACGGCGCGGCAGAAATCGACGTCGAAGCCGACATAGGCGCCGTCGGCTCCCTTGGCCCCGAAGCCCTGGAGGTTCTGGTTCACCCCGCAATTGAGGCTGCCCCGCGCCTTCACGTCATCCAGCGTCGCGGCGCCAGCGGCACTCGCCATACCCAGAAACAGCGCCGCAGCGGCAACAAGAGCTTTCATTCCGATTCCTCCGTGATGGGGCGAAACTAGCGCAGGATCTGGCTGAGGAACAGCCGGGTCCGCTCGTTCCGGGGATTGCCGAAGAACGCCTCCGGCGCATTCATTTCAACGATCTGGCCCTGGTCCATGAAAATCACCCGGTCGGCCACCTGCCGGGCAAAGCCCATTTCATGGGTGACGACCAGCATGGTCATGCCCTCGCTGGCCAGCGTCACCATGGTGTCGAGTACCTCCTTCACCATCTCGGGGTCGAGCGCCGACGTTGGCTCATCGAACAGCATGATCTTTGGCGTCATGCACAGCGCACGCGCGATGGCAACCCGCTGCTGCTGGCCACCCGAAAGCTGACCGGGATACTTGTGCGCCTGCTCGGGGATGCGTACCCGCTCCAGGAACTTCATGGCCAGCGCGTCTGCCTCACGCTTCGGCATCTTGCGCACCCAGATGGGGGCCAGCGTGCAGTTCTCCAGCACGGTGAGGTGGGGGAACAGGTTGAAGTGCTGGAACACCATGCCGACGTCGCGACGCACCTCCTCTATGGCCTTCACGTCATCGTTGATCTCGATCCCGTCGACGATGATGCGGCCTTCCTGGTGCTGTTCCAGCCGATTGATGCAGCGGATGAGCGTCGACTTGCCGGAGCCCGACGGCCCGCAGATCACGATGCGCTCGCCTTGCGCCACGTCGAGGTTGATGTCGCGCAGCACGTGGAAGCTGCCGAACCACTTGTTGACGCCGATGAACTGGACAGCCGTCTGCGGCATCAGCGTCTCCCCATCTGCTCGAGGCGGCGCTCGGTGAACAACGCATAGCGCGACATGGCGAAGCAGAAGATGAAATAGACCAGCGCCGCAACGAAATAGCCGGTGTTGGCTGTCTGCGGAGCAGCCCACTTCGAATCCTGCAACCCGGCATTGATGATGCCGAGGAAGTCGTAGATCGAAACCACCAGCACCAGCGTCGTATCCTTGAACAGTCCGATGAAGATACCCACGATATTGGGGATCGAGATGCGCAGCGCCTGCGGCAGCACGATCTTGCGTGTCGTCTGCCAGCGGCTGAGGCCCAGCGCAAGGCCGGCCTCGGTCTGGCCCTTGGCCACCGCCTGCAAGCCGCCGCGCACCGCCTCGGCCATGTAGGCAGACGCGAAGAGCGAAAGCCCAACGATGGCCCGCATCAGCTTGTCGAGGCTCACGCCATTGGGCAGGAACAGCGGCAGCATCACGCTCGCCATGAACAACACGGTGACGAGCGGCACCCCGCGCCAGAGCTCGATGAAGGCAATCGATGCCGAACGGATGATGGGCAATTCCGACTGCCGCCCCAGCGCCAGCAATATGCCGAGTGGAAGCGAGAACACGATGCCGGTGATGGCCACGACCAGTGTCACCGTCAGCCCGCCCCAGCTCGTGGTCTCCACCTCGGACAGGCCGAACAGTCCGCCCGCCAGCAGTTCGAAAGCTATGACCGGGTAGACGACGAGCAGGAACAGCGCGTTCCACTTCTTCGCCCCCACGCCCGGCATCAGCATCGGCACCAGCGCCGCCGCCCCGATCAGGAAGGCCGTCACCGGCCGCCAGCGTTCCGCGATAGGATAGAAGCCGAAGATCCACTGCGGGAACTTCTCCCACACGAAGGGCCAGCAGGCCCCCGCATTGTCGATGGCGCAGGCCGCGCGGTCGACACCCGTCCACACCCCACGCAGCACCGCCCAGTCGAGCACCGACCAGCCGAGATAGCCGATCACCAGCGCCAGCAGCACCGTCAGCAGGCTGTTGCCGAGGCTTGAGAAAAGGTTCTCACGCAGCCACCCCAGCGCGCCCGCGGTGCCCGCAGGTGGTGGCCTGAGCGGCGCGTCGCGCTCGCGCACATAGGCAATGCTCATGCCCTCACCTCCCCACCAGGCGGTGGCGGGCGTTGAACCAGTTCATGAAGCCCGACGTGAGCAGGCTGAGGCTCAGGTAGACGACCATCCAGATCGTCACAACCTCGATCGCCTGCCCCGTCTGGCCGAGGATCGTGCCGCCCGTGGAAACGAGGTCAGGGTAGCCGATCGCCACCGCGAGGGACGAGTTCTTGGTCAGGTTCAGATACTGGCTCGTCAGTGGCGGGATGATCACCCGCAACGCCTGCGGCAGCACCACCAGGCGCATGGCGAGGCCGGGCTTCAGGCCCAGTGCGGCAGCTGCCTCGCTCTGTCCTTTGGATACCGCCATGATCCCGGCGCGGACCGCCTCCGCGATGAAGGCTGCCGTGTAAATCGACAGGGCCAGGAGCAGTGCCATGAATTCAGGCACCAGCGTCATGCCGCCTGAGAATCCAAAGTTGCCCTTCACCGGATAGTCGAAGCTCACGGGCCAACCAACGGCGGCAAGAAACAGCAACGGGAAAGCAACGAACAGCAACACCGAAAGCATCCCCGTCGGCATGCTTTTTCCGGTTGCTTCCTGTTGTCGCCTGCGCCATCGCGACAGCATCCAGGAAGCAACGGCAGCAACCAGAAAACCAACCCAAACCATCCACGCATCATGACCAAAGATCGGTGCAGGTAGTGTCAGTCCCTTGTTCGACAGCGACGCAGATCCGACGGTGATCGCATCAGCCGCCTGCGGCAGCGGCGTCAGCACCAGCCGGTACCAGATGAAAAGCTGCAGCAACAAAGGGATGTTGCGAACCAGTTCAATGTAGCCCGCAGCGATGTGCGAAGCGAGCCAGTTGCGCGACAACCGCATCAGTCCGATCACCAGCCCCAGCAGGCTGGCCAGCACGATGCCGATGACCGATACCAGTAACGTATTGAAAAAGCCCGCCATCAACGCCCGGGCATAATTGTCCTCACCCGAATAGGGGATCAGGGAGAACGACACCTCGAAGCCGGCCTTGCGCCACAGGAAATCGAACCCGGACACGATGTGCCGGCTCGCCATATTGGCGGCGGTGTTTAAAGCAAGATCATAGAAAAGCGCCGCAAGTCCCAGCACCAGCAAGCCCTGCAGGGCAATGCCACGCAAGCGCCCGCTGTTCCAGATTGATGACCGGCTCTGCCGCCGTGCGGTCGCCTCAAAGCTCATTGGAAGCGAACCTCAGTTGTCACAAATGCGAAACCCGGAGCATTGCCCCGGGTTTCCAAGTCTTTGTGATGGCTCAGCGAACCGGCGGAGCGTATTGCAGGCCGCCATCCTTCCACAGCGCGTTCTTGCCACGCTCGATCTTGAGCGGCGAGTCCTTGCCGACGTTGCGGTCAAAAATTTCGCCGTAGTTGCCGACCTGCTTGATGGCAGCCTCGGCCCAGCCCTCGTCGAGACCCATGCCGATGCCGAAACCGGCGGCCTTGCCGTCAGACGACGCAACACCTAGCAAGCGCTGCACTTCGGGATTGGTGGAAGTCGTCTTCATCTCCTCGACATTCTTCGAGGTGAGGCCAAGTTCCTCGGCGTTCACGAGCGCGAAATAGACCCATTTCACGACGTTGAACCAAGCATCGTCACCCTGACGAACCACCGGTCCAAGCGGTTCCTTCGAAATGATCTCTGGCAGAACGGCGTTGTCGTCCGGCGTCTGCATCTTCAGGCGCTGTGCATAGAGGCCGGACTGGTCAGTCGAGTAGCTGTCGCAGCGACCATCCTGATAGGCGGCAATCGCCTCGTCGTTCTTCTCGAATGTCAGGAGCTTGTAGTCCAGCTTCTGCGACTTGAAGTAATCGGCGATGTTGAGCTCGGTGGTGGTGCCCGACTGGGTGCAGATGGTGGCCCCCGCAAGATCCTTCACCGACTTGACCTCCGGGTGCTTCTTGCCGTTCACGATGAAGCCCTGGCCGTCATAATACATGATGCCGGCGAACTTCAGGCCGAGAGAGGTATCCCGGCTCATCGTCCAGGTCGTGTTGCGCGAGAGCACGTCGATCTCACCCGATTGCAGTGCCGTGAAGCGCTCCTTGGCAGTCAAGGGTGTGAACTTCACCTTGGTTGCATCGCCCAGCACTGCGGCGGCAATGGCGCGGCAGAAGTCGACGTCCATGCCGGTCCAGTTGTTCTGAGCATCGGGCACCGAGAAGCCCATCAGCCCCTGGCTCACGCCGCACTGCACGAACCCGTGCTGGCGCACATCATCCAGCGTGCCCGCGCTTGCGGATCCGGCAAGCACCACGCTTGCAGCCGCGCCGAGCATGAGGGTTATGAGCTTGTTATTCATCGATATTCCTCTTTCTGACCCGTGCAGCACAGGCTGCGCCGTCCTGACGACGAGTTACAGCACCCTAGGGGCGAATGAGTCCCCCGGTTACACATCAAAACAATCGGAAAACGGGTAGGAGGTCAAGGAGAAAGCACCCCTTCCACAACCACCAAAAGTTTGCCTACGGTCTCGAAGCAGGGAAGGTCCGGCTTGGTTGGGCGGGTGACCATGATGACCGGGATCTTCAGTTCCCGCGCCGCCTTCAGCTTGGCTTCTGTGGCCGCACCACCGGCATTCTTGGTAACGAGATGCGTGATGGCATTCGCAGCCATCAACGCGGTCTCGTCCTGAACACCGAAGGGTGGCCGCTCGCGCAGAATCTCCCAGTTCGCGGGTGGGTCAGCGGGGGGCGCCTCGATCATCCGTGCGATGCCAGAAATGTCATGGCGGTCAAAGAACGGCTGCAGGTCCTTTCGGCCGGTGGTGAGCAAAACGCGAGCCCCTGCGGGAACCGTTCTGGCGGCCTCCGCTGGTGAAGATACATGCGTCCAATCATCGCCTTCCGCCGCAGACCATGTTGCGCGCTCAAAGCGGATCAGCTGCACTCCACTGGACTGGCAGGCCTCGAAGGCCTGCGCCGACATGCGCGCTGCGAAGGGATGGGTGGCGTCGATGGCGAGACCAATCTGCTCGGCTTCCAGGTAGGACTTCAATCCGTCTACGCCGCCGAAGCCACCTATCCGCACGTCGCCAGACGGCAAGACCGGTTGCGTGGTGGCGCCTGCGAGAGATGTAATGACATTGCGGCCCCTAGCCACCAGCGCATCAGCAATCTCCCGCGCATCGCGCGTGCCGCCCAGGATGAGGATGCGGTCACGCGGCATGGGCAATGATGTCGCCCTTGCGGGACACGATGATGACATCCGCCACGACAGTCGCGCCTTTCAGCACGCCCCTCAAGGTAGCGAGAGCCGCAGCAGCAACGCGGTGCGCGATATCGATCTCACCAGCCATATCCAGCACTTCCTGAGCAGTGTTGGCTGTGAGAATCTTCTCGCGCGGCAGCTCGGGGCACAACTCCGCAAGCCAATTGAAATCCACCTGCGATCGGCCGGAGTGAAGATCGAGCGCACCTTGCCCCAACTTGGTGATCTTGCCGAAACCGCCGCCGATGGTGACCCGGGAAACCGGGTGGGTGCGTAAATACTTGAGAAGGCCGCCGGCAAAATCTCCCATGTCGAGCATCGCCTCGAGCGGCAGACCATAGTGAGCGCGCACCGCGTCTTCCGACGTGGACCCCGTGCAGCCCGCCACGTGGCCAAGTCCCATGGCTCGGGCGACGTCGATGCCGCGGTGAATGGAGGATATCCAGGCCGCACATGAGAACGGGTTAACGATGCCGGTCGTCCCGAGGATGGATAGCCCCCCGACAATGCCCAACCGGGGGTTCCAGGTCTTGTCCGCCAATGCCTCGCCACCGGGGATCGAAATCTCGATTTCAACGCCCGTTCCGCCAAGCTCGGCGATAACATCCCGCATCATCTGGCGCGGTACCGGGTTGATGGCGGGCTCACCTGGCGGGATGGGCAGTCCCGCCTTGGTCACCATTCCGACGCCCGGCCCCGCCTTGAAGCGGACGCCCTCCCCGCCTTCGCGGACGGTGACGACCACCATGCAGCCATGGGTAACGTCCGGATCGTCGCCTGCATCCTTGATGATTCCGGCCCGCGCCCAGCCCGCGCCCTTCTCTTCCAAGGCCAATGGAAAGGCTGGCGTTTCGCCCTTGGGCAGGGTGATCGACACGGGATCCGGGAATTCTCCCGTCCGCAATGCCGCAAAAGCCGCCTTCACTGCCGCCGTTGCGCATGCGCCCGTGGTCCAGCCGCGCCTTAATTCGCCTTCGGGCTTCTCTCTTCGCATGAGGCCAATGTATAAGGCTGCCATGGGACTTGGACCAACGAAAAGGATCGGCGACTGGGTGAACTCCGGCGAACAGCAGACGGGCTTCGCCCGGCTGGATGCCGAGACCTTCCCCAGTTTCGAGCCGGGATGGGTGTGGCTGGTGGGTGCTGGCCCCGGCGCACCGGGCCTGATGTCGCTGATGTGCTACCATGCGCTGCAGAATTGCGACGTGGTGGTTTACGACGCGCTGGTGAACCCGGACATCTTGCGCTGGGTTAAGGTCGGGGCCGAACTCGAATATGCGGGCAAGCGTGGCGGCAAGCCGTCGCCCACTCAGAAGGACATCACACTGCGCCTCATCGACCTCGCACAGGCGGGCAAGCGCGTGCTGCGTCTGAAGGGCGGCGATCCGTTCATGTTCGGACGCGGCGGAGAAGAGTGCCAGCACCTGGCGACATCGCAGATCCCCTTCCGCATCGTGCCCGGAATCACCGCCGGGATTGGTGGACTGGCCTATGCCGGAATGCCTGCAACCCACCGTGATACAAACCATTCCGTCATTTTCCTGACCGGCCACGACGCCACCGGCAACATGCCGGCCAACGTCAACTGGGATGCCGTCGCCTTGGCCTCCCCGGTGATTGTCATGTACATGGCGGTGAAAAACCTAGGCGAGATCGCCACCGCATTGATGGCGGGCGGACGGGCAACGGATGACCCGGTGACCATCGTGTCCAATGCCTCCATGCCACATCAGGCAGTAGCCTCCACAACGCTGGGCGGGGCCGGAGACTTCGTGGCCGCCAATGAACCGCCGACCCCGGCCATCGTGGTGGTTGGCAAGGCAGCCGATTGGCGTTCACTGCTCGACTGGTACAAGGGGCCCTTGCGGGAGAACCCGGTTGGCTAAGGCCATCGTCGTTGCCGCCCCCTCCTCCGGAAGCGGCAAGACATTGATTACGCTCGGACTTCTGAGGGCCTTCCGCAACGCAGGGGTCCGGGTCGCGTCGGCCAAGGTGGGACCGGATTACATCGACCCGCGCTTCCACGAGGCCGCCACCGGCAAAGCCTGCTACAACCTTGATCCATGGGCCATGTCTCCGAGCCAGATCAAGGGCTTGATTGCCGAACTGGCTCGGGACACCGACCTCCTGATCATCGAAGGTGTCATGGGCCTGTTCGACGGTCCGCGCGGCGCAAAGGGATCGACCGCCGACCTCGCCGTGATGCTTGGTCTCCCAGTGCTGTTCGTAGTGGATTGCCGCCACCAGGCGCAGTCTGCGGCTGCCCTGGTTCACGGTTTTTCGAGCTTCCACAAGGATTTGGACATCGCCGGCGTGATCCTGAACCGCACCGGCAGCGACCGCCATGAGTTGCTTCTGCGCGAGGCGCTGGGCGAGCAGGTGCTGCTGGTGCTCCGGAATGATGACAGCCTGACATGGCCGTCCCGCCACCTTGGACTGGTGCAGGCACAGGAGAACCCAAACCTCGAGGCGTTCATCGAGGCGGCTGCGCAACGGGTGAACCACGGTGCGGCATTGGCACAGATTCTTGACTTCGCCCTGCCGCTTGCCGGCGCTGCAGATGCATCGACGCTGCCCCCTCTCGCACAGTCCATCGCCGTTGCACGGGATGATGCTTTTTCCTTTTCTTATGGACACTTGCTCGATGGCTGGCGCCAGCTGGGAGCTTGCCTTTCCTTCTTTTCGCCGCTGGCCGATCAGGCGCCCGATGCCAATGTGGGAGCAGTGTTCCTTCCGGGGGGATATCCCGAACTCCATGCCGGGCGGATTGCCTCGAACACGCGCTTCCTCGATGGGCTGCGCCACCACGCCGGGCTGGTCTATGGCGAGTGTGGCGGATACATGGTACTGGGCGAAAGCCTGATAGATTCCAACGGCATGAGCCATGCCATGGCGGGGTTGCTGCCGGTCACGACAAGCTTCGCCAAGCGCAAGCTGCACCTCGGCTACCGGAAGCTTGAGCCACTGACCGGCGGACCCTGGACCGGCAAGCTGACGGCCCATGAGTTCCATTATTCCACGGTGATCGCCGAAGCCAAAGCCGATCGCCTGTTTGGCGCGCGGGACGCAACCGGAAATGCATTGGAGAACATGGGCTTGCGGCGAGGTCGCGTGATGGGCTCCTACGCCCACGTGATTGCGGTGGCGCCGTGACCCGGGCCATCATGTTCATGGGCACGGGATCGGACGTCGGCAAGTCGCTCATCGTTGCCGGCCTCGCAAGAGCTTTTGCAAACAGAGGCTTACGGGTGCAACCCTTCAAGCCGCAGAATATGTCCAACAACGCGGCGGTGACCGCGGACGGCGGTGAGATCGGTCGCGCCCAGGCGCTGCAGGCGCGGGCCGCGCGGGTTCCAACCTCGGTACACATGAACCCCATCCTGCTGAAACCGGAAACCACCACGGGCGCGCAGGTGATCGTGCAGGGAAAACGCCATGCTTCAATGACTGCAAGAGAGTATTTTCGTAGCCGCATGAATTACATGGGTGCATGTCTTGAGAGTTTTCATGAGATTGCGGCGCTGACCGACGTTGTGCTGGTGGAAGGTGCTGGAAGCCCTGGCGAGATCAATCTGCGCGACGGTGACCTCGCAAACATGGGGTTCGCCGAGGCCGCCGACCTTCCCGCCATATTGATCGGCGACATTCACCGCGGCGGCGTGATCGCATCCATCGCGGGAACATTCGACATTCTTCCACAGACCGATCGTGTTCGACTGAAAGCGTTCTTGATCAACAAGTTCCACGGTGATCCGGAACTGTTTTCCGAAGGTCGGCATTTCCTGGAAACCCGCACCGGGACCCCATGTGTGGGCATTGTGCCACACTTCGAGGCGGCGAGAAGCCTGCCTGCCGAAGATGCAGTGGCGCTTGAGGATGCACTCGCAAGCCATCAAAATGGCATGCGAATTTCAGTTTTGCGCCTACCCCGCATCGCCAATTTCGATGACCTCGATCCACTAAGACTCGAACCCGGCGTGACGCTGACGTTCGTGCAGCCCGGTGAAGCGATCCCCGGTGACAATAGACTGGTGATCATTCCGGGTTCAAAATCAACGGTTTCGGACCTGGCCGCGCTTCGCAAGGAGGGCTGGGACATCGACCTCCTGGCTCATGTGCGGCGCGGCGGCCTGGTGCTCGGCCTATGTGGTGGATACCAGATGCTGGGGAAGACGATCAGCGACCCACAAGGGCTTGAGGGGGCGCCTGGAAGCACCGCCGGACTGGGCCTTCTGAACGTCGACACCACCCTGCTCCCGGACAAGACACTGACCCGCGTGACCGGCACGCATGTGCCCAGCGGGGCAGCAATCGACGGCTATGAAATCCACCTTGGCAACACCGCAGGCGCGGATTGTGCGCGGCCCTTCGCGCTGCTGGAGGGGCGGCCCGATGGCGCAGTGAGCGCATCCGGGCAGGTGATGGGCAGCTACCTCCATGGCTGTTTCGGGAGCGATGAATTCCGCGCCAAGTTCCTGACATCGCTGGGTGTTCAGGCCAGTGAGCTACGCTTTGAAGAGACCATCGAGCGGGTGCTTGACGGGTTGGGGGCACATCTTGAGGCAAATCTCGACCTCGACCTCATCCTGTCGCTGGCGAAGGAAGTCTGATGGACTGGCCGGTTTTGGTGTTTGGGCGCGCCGCCTGGGCCCTGCTCATCGAGCGGTTCGCGGGTTACCCGCAACCCCTGTTCAACCGCATCAGCCACCCGGTGGTGTGGATCGGCAAGCTCATCGACTGGCTCGACAAGCAATTAAATGTACTAGGTGTTTCGCCGCAGGAAGGTCGCTTGCGCGGGGCAGTTGCGGTGGCCCTCCTCCTGGCGGCGGCTTTCATCCCGACCTACTACCTATCACGGATCCTCACCCACTGGCCGTTCGGATGGCTGGCGGAAGTGCTGTTCGCCACCACGCTAATTGCGCAGAAATCGCTGAAAAATCATGTCGTTGCCGTCTATGACGGACTCGGCCGCTCACTTGCCGAAGGGCGGCAGAAGGTGAGCATGATCGTGGGGCGTGACCCCGCAGAGTTGGACGAATCCGGGGTGGCCAAGGCAGCGCTGGAAAGCCTGGCTGAGAATGCCTCGGATGGCATCGTGGCGCCGGTGCTGTGGTATGCGCTGCTCGGCCTTCCCGGGATCGCCATGTATAAGGCGATCAACACTGCGGACTCCATGATCGGCCACAAAAACGCGAAATATCAGTGGTTTGGCTGGGCGGCGGCGCGGCTGGACGACGTCGTGAACCTGCTCGCCTCGCGGCTCACGGGCTATCTCTTCGCGGCGGCAGAACCGTCGCGGTTCAAGGAGATCGTCGCGGTAATGCGGCGGGATGCACCACGGCATCAGTCTCCCAATGCGGGCTGGCCGGAGGCGGCGATGGCGGCGGCGCTGGGCCTGCGCTTCGGGGGCCCCCGGAGCTACAACGGCGAGATGGTCGACCTGCCCTACATGGGCGAAGGGCGGGACAGCATCACGCGCGATGACATCCGGCGTGGTGTGCGCGTGTTGTCACGCGCGATGTGGTTGTTGTTTTTCGGATTGCTCTTGGTTGCGCTTTTTGTTGCCGCCGTAGGCATCAACCCTTGAGCCTGAGTGGCAACCCGGCGGCGATGAAGTAAACATTGTCAGCAATCGCGGCCAAGGCCTGGTTGGCGAGCCCCTGCTCATCACGGAAGCGGCGGGCCATGGCGTTCTCCGGGACGATGGAGAGGCCGACCTCGCTCGAGACGACGATGACCTCTGCAGGGCAGGCCTCGAGAGCTGCACAAAACCTGGTCACCTCGGCCTTCAGGTCACGGCCATGGTGCATGAGATTGCCGAGCCAGACGGTGATGCAATCAATGAGCACCAGGCCCTCACGCGGCAACACAGAAGCTGGATCGAGTATCGACTCGATAGTTTTCCAGCCATCCCCTGCCCGTTGCTCACGATGGCGGGCGATGCGCTGGCGCATCTCATGGTCGAAGGGTTCGGCTGTGGCGATGTAGCTCCTCGGACCGCCGTGCTGGCGGGCGAGGTTTTCAGCAAAGCTGCTCTTGCCGGAACGGGCACCACCGAGGACGAGGGTGAGGCTGCTCATGCCGGGGCCCGGGGGATGCGGGCGATGAAGTGGCCGCGCATGCGGTCCGGCCACTGGCGGAAGGGCACTTCGCCCGTCTCGCTTTCACCGTGGAGGGCAAACCAGTCGAGGATGGCCTCGGCCTGCTCGCGGCTCGGCTCATGGTTGCCGGTGAAATAGGTGAAACGGTCGTGGTCGCGCAGGACCACGCTGCAGTGCTTGGTGCAATTCCAGAGACAGGCCTGGGGAACCACGGGAAGGTCGAGCCCTCGGGCGGCGATGGCATCTGCGATGTGGGCGATCAGCGTCTCGCCGCCGGTGCGGCCGTCGGGGGCCAGCTTCTCGGTTGCCGAGAACTTGCAGGTCGAGCATATTACGATATCGCGCATGCGGAGTGGTTTTCTCAGGGTTGCCAAGGGACCGGCCTTCAATGTAGGCAATCACTTGACCTGTCAACGCGGTGAAATGGGGCGATGAAAACGGCATGACATTCCGCTCGATCGCCTTCCTCGCGTCGGACTCGCCCGAAGCTCGCGAAGCCGCCAAGACCCTGACCGCGCGGCATGGCAATGCAGACCCGGACAAGGCCGACTGCGTGGTGGCTCTCGGCGGCGACGGCTTGATGCTGCAGGCGCTGCACCGCTTCGTCTCCACCTCCATTCCGATCTACGGCATGAACCGTGGCACGGTGGGCTTCCTGATGAACGACTATGGGGCCGACGGGCTGATGGAGCGGCTGGCGGCGGCGGAGCTGACCACCATTCATCCCCTCGCCATGACGGCGGTGGACGAGACCGGCAAGACGCACCGCGCCATCGCCTTCAACGAGGTGTCCCTGCTCCGCCAGCGCCACCAGGCGGCGAAGCTGACGATTGCCATCGACGACAAGCCGCGGCTGGAAGAACTGACCTGCGACGGCGTTCTGGTGGCGACACCCGCCGGCAGCACGGCCTATAACCTGTCCGCCCACGGACCGATCCTGCCGATCAATTCGGACCTTCTGGCACTGACGCCGATCAGCGCCTTCCGCCCGCGCGGCTGGCGCGGCGCCATCCTGCCGTCCGCCGCAAAGGTGACGATCACCATCAACGAGGGCGACAAGCGCCCGGTGGCGGCGGTGGCCGACCATGTTGAGGTGCGCCATGTGCGGCAGGTGGAGATCGCCCAGGACACGACGCGCGCGGCGCGCATCCTGTTCGACCCCGGCCACAGCCTGGCTGAGCGCGTGCTGCGGGAGCAGTTCAGGTTCTGAGTGAGGCGCTCGTTGATACAGTGAGCGGCCTCTTCTGAGCCACATCATCGCCGGGCTTGACCCGGCCATCCTTTGAGATGGGCCGAGAAACAGGTTGACCGGGTCAAGCCCGGTCATGATGAACAATAAATTTATCCAGCCGTTAAGCTGCCGCCTGCAGGTCCGCGCGGAGCCTGGTCGCGAGGTGCCGGGTGCCTTCGGCGGCAAAGCGGCCGATGTAACCGAGGTTGCGGGGGTGCTCGGTGAGCGGCATGGCCTCGTAGCGGGTGAGCAGCTTTTCGATGAGATGCGCGCCGAATTCCTCGGCACTCAGCGTGATGCCATCCTCGCGCGCGTCACTTTCAACGTCGCAGGCGGCCTGCAGGGTCCAGAAGCAGCTCTGCGGCAGGCCGCAACGCGCGTGAAGAGACCGGAACTTGCCACGCTCGTACATCTGCTCCTCGACGCGCCGCAGCGGCAGGCCGGAAAGGCTGGCCAGGCATTCCGCCACCACGTGCATGATGCCCTGGCAGGCTGCGTGCACGATGAGCGAGGGCGTGAGCATGTCGTTGTCGATGAGGAAGGCAATGGCAGCGGGCAAATCAAAGGCCGAAGCGCCGGCAAGCACCTCGAGCGTTGCGGTCTCTTCCGCATCGACCACCAGCTCGGCGGCTTGCGAGGCTGAAAGCCAGGATCTCTCGATGAGCATGGCATGAAGGTTGGCGGCGGCGCGGCGGGCTTGCACGATGCGGATCATCGGCGGCAGGCCGGGACGCGCCAGCAGCCGCTCCAGCATTTCCTTCTCGGCGCCGAAACGCTGGTAGATGCTGCGGTACTGGACCGGGCCGAGCTTCGCGCCCTCATTCTCCAGCAGCAGGGCATTCACGACGAGTGGCGCATCGCGGGTGATGACGTCGACGACGTCAGGGCTGAGATCAGGGCGCGTGGCGATGACGGCCTGGCGGGCCTCGCCGCCCGCCCGCAGCACGGCCTGCATGCGCAGTGAATCAAGCGCCGGGGTTGCGGCCAGAAAGGGCAGCGCGATGTCGTCCTCATCGGCGACAATGGTGAATAGGAGATCGGCGTCGAGCGCCTGATGGCCCGAGAGCGCCTCGGCGAAGGCGCGGCGGACCTCGCTGTCCGGGTCGGCTGCAAGGCGGCGGGCCACAGGCAGGATCTGTTCGCGCTCACCCGCCGGGGTGGCCGGATCGGCAAGGAAGCGGGCGACCTGAAGCCCAAGGTTCACGCGGCGTGCGGAATCGCCACAGGCGATAACATCCATGAAAACCTGGATATCGAGGCCGAAGGTGGGTTCTTGCCGTTCGTCGATCTGCATCATGTGAGTCTCCGCCACTGAAGATGGCAGCGGAGGTTTAATTTTTGGTTCACCATGCCGACCGGAGCGTGTGGGAAAGGCCGCGGCACCCAATCAGTCCTGCAACAGCGGCACGTTCGCCGAGGTGGAAACCGGGCTCACCGACATCACGTCGCGGCCATGGGCCTTCACATGATCCGGGTGGCGCCAGTTGCGCCAGAAGGCAAAGGCCGCGAGCGCGCCATTGACCACGATCATGAAGATGAGGAAGCCGGCCTTTCCGATTTCGCTCATCAGCGAACCCGCAAGGACCGGGCCGATGATCGACCCGACGCCATAGAGCAGCACGAGCTTGGCGGAGGCGCCCAGCACCTGCTCCTTGCGAAGGTGATCATTGGCATGGGCGATGACGAGCGAATAGACCGGCAGCGAGACGACGCCGAACAACGTCATCAGGGCGATCAGCATGAACCAGCTGACATAATAGCCCCCTGCCAGAATGATTGCCGGGACGATGGCCGCGGCAAGGCTGAGCAGCATGATGATGGTGCGGCGGTCGATGCGGTCCGACACCCAGCCGATGGGATATTGCGAGAGGATGACGCCGAAGGGCGGCAGCGCCATCATGATCGACACCCAGAACAGCGGCAGGCCCATGGCCAGACCGAAGATGACACCCAGCGCGAAGAAGGCACTCTGCCCAAGACCGCAGCCAATGACGCCGACAACGGCGAGCGGCGAGGCATGCCAGATGTCGGCGATCTTCACGCTCTTGGCGCCTTCGACGTTGGGTTGTTCCGAGGGCACGAGGATGAGTGGCACCAGCGACATTGATAGCAGGCAAGACACCACGATGAAGCGGATGTAGCCCGATGTGTCGGTGATGTTGAGCAGCAGTTGCCCGAGGCCCAGCGCACCATAGGTGACGATCATGTAGAGCGACAGCATCTGGCCGCGGTTGCGGTTCGATGAAGCCGCGTTGAGCCAACTTTCGCAAACGATGTACATGCCCGAGACGCAGAGGCCGGTGACAATGCGCAGCACGAACCAGAACACCGGGTTGGCCCAGAGCGGGAAGAGCAGAACCACGGTGGAAACGATCGACGCAAGACCGCCAAAGGTTCGCACATGGCCCACGCTCTTCACCAGGCGGGGCGCGGCGAAGGTGGAGAGCAGCATGCCCGCCGAATAGCCCGCCATGACAAGACCGGTGGTGGAAGTTGAGAACTGCGCCTGGTCCGCCGACAGCGAGACGAGCGAGCCGTTCAGGCCATGGCCGAGGCACAGCAGCGCGGCACTTGCGAGGAGAACCCAGAGGGAGGCGTTGTTCATGTCTCCCTCTCTCAGCCCAATGCGACGGAAATCAGACGGCGATGCCGGCCTGGCGAAGCTTGAAGTGAAGCAGGTCGCGGTCAAGTGGCATCATCAGCACGTCGGCAGCGCCTTCAAGTATGGACTGGCCGAACATCTCGGTATCCGGCGTCTCGGCGAACAGGAACACCACCGGCGGCTTGCCGCGCGAAGACAGTCGCAGGCGCTTGACGAATTCCTTGGGAGCTGCGCCATTGGCGCGGGCGGACAGCATCACCACGTCGGGGGAATTGTCATTGCAGAAGCGCATGGCCTCGTCCGCGCCGCTGGTGAGCGACGTGTCGAGTCCGAGGCCTGACAGCATCTCTCCGAGATACCGGCCCCTTCCCTCTTCATCAATGAGCAGACACATTGTCATGTCCACAAACCTCTCCGACTCCCCCAGGACGGGGCTCAACCGCACGCCGTCCGTAAGGGGAAAACCTGCGCCGGGCTGGTTAATGAGGGGTTAACAAGGTTGTCCACAGCTTTTCCACAGGATGTAAACAGTTGAACCACAGGGAAAAACAGCTTTGTGAACATGCCTATCCACGGCGGCACAATTCCGGTGGCGAGATATGAAATGGCCGTCCGGAGCCACTGAGTCGCAACCGGTAAATGAGTGGAATTGCCTAGTCGGGCCGGCGCATGCGCCAGGACTCGGTGACGGTGGCGTATTCGCTGTAGCCCAGCCGCGCAATGGGGCGCATGGCCGCCGTATCCACCCGCCCGTCGTGGATGAAACGGTCATCGATGTGGATGCCCAGCACCCGCCCAATGATCAGGAAGTTCTCCGCCTTGCCGTCATCGTCGGGCAATGGAACGATGCGGTGGAGGCAGCATTCCAGAGAAGCCGGACTCTCGGCAACGCGTGGCGGACGGACGATCTGGCTGGGGGCCTTGGTGAGGCCGGCGAGTTCGAACTCGTCCACCGAGACGTGGGCCGAGGTGGCGTTCATCTGCTCACGCAGGTCAAAGGTGGCGAGGCTGAAAGTGAACTCGCCCGTCTCCTCGATGTTGCGCATCGTGTCCTTGCGCGGGCCGCTGCCGAAGGCGACGTAGTGCGGCGACTGCGAGAAGGCGTTGAAGTAGCTGTAGGGCGCGAGGTTCGACTTGCCATCCGGCGACAGCGACGACACCCAGCCGATGGGACGCGGCACCACGATGGCCTTGAACGGGTCAATCGCAAAGCCGTGGTCGTTCTTCACTGCATCGTAGAACATCAGAGGCTCCGCAGCAGAGCCGGAAGATCGGCAACACTGTCGATGGTGTAATCAGCCAGGTGCGCGATGTCCTCGCGCCCGGCATTGCCGGAGAGCACCGCGATGGCAAGCCCTGCCCCGCCGTTCCGCGCCTCTTCCATGTCATGGTGATTGTCGCCGACCATGGCGATGGCGGCTGCGGGAATGCCGGTCAATGCCGCGAATTTGCGGATCATGTTACCGGCAGGCTTGGCGACGGGAACAGTATCGGCGGCGATGATGTCATCGAAGTGCTCGATGACACCCACCTCCGTCATGTGGGCGCGGGCCGAGAGGTGGCTGTCATTGGTGGCGACGCCAAGCTTCAAACCCATGGCACGGAGATCGCTGAGGATGGGTTCGAGCGGCATCAGCGGCACCAGCTTGTCACGCACCATCTCGCCAAAGCGATGCTCGAGTCTTTCGAGGTGGGCGTCGAGCGCCTCGCCCTTGAGCTCCGGCCACCAGATGGCGGCAATCTCGCGGTTGGTGCCGCCGGCGAGCGGCGAACCGGCCTTCAGCATGCCGGTGGCGCGGTCATAGCCGGCGACCTCCATCATGGTCTCGGCGCCATCATCATCAATGCTGAAAAGCTGCTTCAGCGCCTCACGGTAGATCGGCACCCAGGTGGCATTGACGTCGATCAGCGTGCCATCCTTGTCGAAGAGAACGCCCAGGATCTTCATGATGGTTGCCAGCGGGTGAGGAGTGCCGCCACGTCGGCACGCGGACGGTCTTCCAGCGGCGCGGTGGGCGTTCCGAGATAGATGAGGCCAGCGAGCTTTTCATGGGGCGCGAGGCCCATGGCCGCGGCGATTTCTGCGTCATAGACCACCCAGTCGGTGTTCCACTGGCAGCCGATCCCCATCGCTGTGGCAGCATAGAGAATGTTCATGCAGACGGCGGCAGCCGAGAGCTGCTGCTCCCACACCGGGATCTTCGGGTGCTCCTGCGCGGTGGAGACGACGCCGAGAACGGTGGGTGCGCGCAGGAAGAGGTCGTGCACGAAGCTCAAGGACTGCTCGCCATGCTCGGGGTGCAGGGCCTGCCAACGTGTCCGCAAAACGTCGCCGAAACGCGCACGGGCCTCACCCTCCCACAGGATGAAACGCCACGGCGCAAGCTTGCCATGATCCGGCACGCGCACGCCGAGGCGCAGGATTTCGGACAGCTGCTCCGGGGTCGGTCCCGGGGCACCCATGGACTTGGCTGAGGCGGATTTCCGCGTCGCGAGAAGTGCGAGAATGGAGGACGTATCGTTGAGCTGCTGCATGATCGCGCCACTCTGGCGGGCGCGCCTTAAAAACGCAATGCCGCTCAAGCGCATTAACCATTCATTAAGATCCAAATTGCCGGGCAGTCGCCCTGCATGATTAGGTCACACAACTTGGAGAGAAGGAACTTCGCCTTTGCACGACCGCAGACCCCGTGCACGGCATCCACGCCATCGCAAACGCGGCTACAGCGCCGTGATTGCGGTGGCGCTTCTCGTCTGCGCCAGCACCCTTCCCGCCCTTGCCGAAGCAGCCCACGGGCTGGCGATCCAGCTGGTACAGCCGGGCCGCGAGGGCCTCGAACTTTCCGCCCGCCTCACGCCCGGTGGCGGGCCTCTGCAGCAGAATATATCCTGGACGATCCGCAGCGCTGACGGTGTCACCGTCTATTCAGGTGACGCCGGCACGGCAGACGTGTCGCTCGTGCCCGGTGACTATGTGGTGGACGCCAGCTATGGCGCGACCTTGGTCGAGAAACTGGTGAGCATTCCGACCGCAACGCGCCTCAAGATCAGCTTCGTGCTCGATGCCGGTGGCCTGAAGGTGGAGCCGATGCTGGGAAAGATCGATGTTCCGCCGGTTGCCTCCCGCGTGCGGGTGTTCTCGATGGATGGTCGCAAGCTGATGGCCGTGTCGGTGACGCCCGGCGAAATCATCCGCCTGCCGCAGGGCACCTATCGCGTCGAAAGCCAGGTCTCCACCGGTAACGTCAAGGCAGTGGCCGACGTGCACGTGGCAGCGGGCCGCGTGGCCACCGTGAAAATTGCGCACAAGGCGGGCCTCGCGCGGCTGGCCTTCGTGGGCGCCCCCAATGCCAGCGTGCGCTGGGAGATCGAGGACCAGTCGGGAAGCGCCATCGCCACGCGCGGCGGTATCAACGCCAACGTGACGCTGCTGCCAGGCACCTACACCGCGCGCGCCCTCGTGGGGGCGGAACTGCTGACGGCCACCTTCAACATCGCGGCCGGCGACGTGCGCGACATCATGCTGGGCAACTGAGCCCTACTTGTCGGGAAGCGGGATGAAGTCCGTCTCGTCACCCGGCACAATGGCGAAGTGTGCCTGCTTCCAGTCATCCTTGGCGGCCTCGATCCGCTCCTTCGAAGACGACACGAAGTTCCACCATATGTAACGCGGCCCATCCATGGGCTCGCCGCCGAGCAGCATGACGCGGGCGTTGCCCTTGGCACGAAGCGTGATGGCGTCGCCGGGGCGGAACACCAGCAACCGGCCCTGCTCGAACACTTGCCCCGCCACCTCGATCTCGCCTTCGGCGACATAGACGCCGCGCTCCTCGTGATCGACAGGCAGCGGCAGAGCGGTGCCTGCGGTCATCTGAACATCGGCATAGAAGAGATCTGAGTGCGTCTTCACCGGCGATGTCGCGCCATAGAGCGAACCCGCAATGATACGCGCCGAGATGCCACGCTCATCGATCACTGGCAGCTTGTGGGCTTCCACATGGTCGAAGGCGGGAGCCGTCTCCTCGAACTGCTTCGGCAGCGCCACCCAGCTCTGGATGCCGAAGACCTTGCGTTCGCGCGCCAGCTCCGGCGGGGCGGTGCGCTCGGAATGGACGATGCCGCGGCCGGCCGTCATCCAGTTGAGCTCACCCGGTGAAATGGGCTGCGAGGAACCGAGGCTGTCGCGATGGTAGATCGAACCGTCGAACAGCCAGGTGACGGTGGAGAGCCCGATATGCGGATGCGGGCGCACGTCGATGCCCTGCCCCGGCTGCATGAGCGCTGGCCCCATCTGGTCGAAGAAGATGAAGGGGCCGACCATCTGCTTGCGGGCGGCCGGCAATGCGCGACGTACCTCGAAGCCGCCCAGGTCACGGGCACGCGGCACGATGACCATTTCGATTGAGTCCGCTGCCGCGGCATCGCCGGGTGCGGGATCAGGGATATGCGGCAGGCTCACTGGCAGGCCTCCTTCACTTTGGGTGCAACTCTGGTTCCAAGCAGCTCGATGGCGCGCAGCAACTCCTTGTGGGGCATGGCGCCGATGGCCACTTGCACAAGTATGCGCTTGTTTCCGAAGATCTTGTGAAGCTCGATGATGCGGTCAGCCACGCGGTCCGGATCGCCGATCAGCAGGTGGCCGCTGGGGCCGCAGGCGGCCTCGAACTCGGGCCGGCCCGAGGGCTGCCAGCCGCGCTCCTTGCCGATGCGGTTCATGACTGCGTTGTGCGGCGCGTAGAAGATGTCCTTGGCGGCCCCTGTCGTATCCGCCACGAAACCATGCATGTTGAGGCTCAACTTCACGTCCTCCGGCTTGCGGTTGGCCCGCAACCATGCCTCACGGTAGAGATCGAAATAGGGTGCGAAGCGTTTGGGGTCGCCGCCGATGATGGCGAGCGCCATGGGCAGCCCGAGCGTTGCCGCGCGCACCACCGATTGCGGCGTGCCGCCGACCGCGATCCACAGCGGAATCCTGTGCTGCTCGGGGCGCGGATAGAGCGTGACCTTGTCGAGGGCCGGGCGCAGCTCGCCCTGCCAGCTGACGGTTTCGTTGTCGATGAGCTTCAACAGCAGGTCGAGCTTCTCGGCGAACAGCGCTTCATAGTCGTTGAGGTCGTAGCCAAAGAGCGGGAAGCTTTCGATGAAGGAGCCGCGGCCGGCCATGATCTCGGCGCGGCCGTTGGAAATGCCGTCGAGTGTCGCGAATTGCTGGAAGACGCGCACGGGGTCTTCCGAGCTCAGAACGGTGACGGCGCTGGTGAGGCGGATGTTCTTCGTGTGCGCCGCACCGGCGGCGAGCGCAACCGCTGGGGCCGAGACGGAATAGTCAGGCCGGTGATGCTCGCCGAGCCCGAAGACATCGAGGCCCACCTGGTCAGCCAGTTCCATTTCCTCCACCAGCTGGCGCAGGCGCTGCGGGTGCGAGCCGCCGGGGCCGACGTCCGCGAAGGTGTAGATGCCGATTTCCATGGGGCCTCGCTTTCCTGAGGCTTATATGTAGCGAGACTGATTACAGTTCAAGAGGTGGTTTGAGGGCTTCGGCGTTGGCGGCTACCCGAGGCTGTCCAGGAACTTCACTGCATGCCGCTGGATATCGGCCTTCCGCTCCGCGTCCATCTTGGCGAGCGTGCGGTAAGGCATGCCCATGCGCGGGTTGGCCTTGAGCTTCGCTTCGTTGCGGATGAGGAAGTCCCAGTAGAGGTAGTTGAAGGGGCAGGCCTTGGGCCCAAGCTTCACGTCGGGCTTGAAGCGGCAGCCAGTGCAATAGTCCGACATGCGGTCGATATAGGCACCCGACGCTGCATAGGGCTTCGACGCCATGACGCCGCCATCGGCAAACAGCGCCATGCCGTGGGTGTTGGGAAGTTCCACCCACTCGAAGGCATCGGCATAGACGAGCAAGTACCATTGCTCGACCTGCTTGGGATCAAGCCCCGCAAGCAGCGCGAAGTTGCCCGTCACCATGAGGCGCTGGATGTGGTGGGCATAGGCGTGGGCTTTCGTGTCGCCGATGGCCTGGGCCATGCAGTTCATCTCGTTCTTGCCCGTCCAGTAGAAGGCGGGCAGCGGGCGGCGGGCCTCGAGGAAATTGGTCTCGGCATAATCCGGCATCTTCAGCCAGTAGAGGCCGCGCACATATTCGCGCCAACCGAGGATCTGGCGGATGAAGCCTTCGACCGCATTGAGCGGCGAATCCCCCCTGCTCCACGCAGCTTGAGCGCGGTCGCAGATTTCGCGGGGAATGAGCAGGCCGATGTTCAGGTAGGGCGAAATGACGGAGTGGTAGAGGAACGCATCGCCCTGCTTCATCGCGTCCTGATAGTCGCCGAAGTCTGGCAGGCAGGATGAAATGAAATGGTCGAGGGCTTCGAGCGCATCCGCGCGGGTGACGGCCCAGCCGAAGGGCTCGAGATCGCCGAAATGATCGGGGAAGCGCGCTGCAACCATGTCCATCACCTCGCGCGTGACGGGATCGGGTTCGAAGCGGCGGCGCTTCGGGGGTGTCACGTCCTTTGGCAGCGACTTCCTGTTGTCGTGGTCGAAATTCCAGTAGCCGCCGACCGGATCATCGCCCTCCATCAAGAGGCCCGAGAGACGGCGCATGTCGCGGTAGAAGAACTCCATGCGCAGCTGCTTGCGGTCTTTCGCCCATGCGGCGAAGGAGGCGGGTGTGGCGAAGAAGCGGTCATCCGAGACGATTTCGGCACCCCAGCCCTTCATCATCTCCAGCACGCGCCATTCGCCGGGCTCGGTGACCACGACGCGCGAGGGCTTATGGCGGGCGATGGCGCGCTGAACTTCCGACGTGAAGGAACCGGTGTTGGCGGCGTCATCGAGGCGGACATAGTCGACGCTGAAGCCGTGGTGACGGAGTTCCTCCGCGAAATGCCGCATGGCGGAGAGGACGAGCACCAGTTTCTGCTTGTGGTGCTTCACATAGGTGGCTTCCTCAACCACCTCCATCATCAGCACCGTGTCGCCCGGCACATAGTCGCGCAGGCTCGAAAGGCCCCGCGTCAGCTGATCGCCCAGGACGATGCGGAGCGTGCTCATTTCGGCTTCTTCAGCGCGGCGCGGCAGCGATCGGAGCAGGTTTTGACGTTTTCCCAGTCACGTTCCCACTTCTTGCGCCAGGTGAAGGGGCGACCGCAGGCGGCGCAGGGCTTGGAGGGCAAATCGGACTTCTTCACGCCGCGCGGCATGTCAGCCCTTGGTGCGGAGCGAGGAGCGGCCGCCATCGACGCCGATCACCTGGCCGGTGATCCATGTGGCATCGGGCGACAGCAGGAAGGCCGCGGCGGCGGCGACGTCATCCGCCTCGCCCAGCCGCTGCAACGGATGAAGGGCGGCGATGGCGGTCGCCATCTGCTCATTGCCGGTCAGCGCCGCGGCGAGCGGGGTCTTCGTCAGAGAGGGGGCGACGCAGTTGACGCGGATCTTCGGCGCCAGCTCCGCGGCGAGCGACAACATGAGGCCTTCGACGGCCCCCTTGGCCATGCCGATCGATGCGTGCGAGGCAAAGCCCTGGGCCACGGCGACTGTCGAGAACAGAACGACGGAGGCGTTCCCGCTTGCCTTGAGCGCCGGAAGCGCCGCCTGCACGGCGCGGAAGGCACCGAGCGCATTCAGGCGGAAGTCGCGCTCCACATCCTCGTCCGTGATGCGGGTGACGGGCTTGAGGTTGATGGAGCCCACGCAATAGGCGAGGCCTGAGACGGAGGATCCGGCGGACTGGATCGCGGCTTCGAGCTGCGTCCGGTCAGTGACGTCAGCCACCGCGTGGGTGCCGCCGAGCTCGGCCGAAACAGCGGCGAGTTTCGCCGCATCGCGACCGATGGCGTGAATGGTGTGGCCCGCGGACGCGAGCCTGCGGGAGAGAGCGGCACCAATGCCGCCAGTTGCGCCGATGATGATGATTGTCATGCGTTGTTGTACGGGAGGATGGGAGGGACGGTTCAATCCTGCAATCCTGCAGTCCAAAAACCCGTCATCCCGGCGAAAGCCGGGACCCAGCTTTCCCCGCAACAGATGCCCGAAGC
>NZ_JBAXGR010000051.1:0-25378 GCF_037139295.1 Aestuariivirga sp. | reverse complement strand
CCTACAGACTACGAATCTGGGGGTCATGGGTTCGAATCCTGTCGGGCGCGCCATTCCCATGGGCATCGGCACCGACACAGCGGCGTTGGCTGTGGTGGAAGATTTTCCCGCAATAACATCGCCTGGATGATCACACACGGTCCAATGCCGCCTCCAGCGCGTCCGCAAGGATTTCCGCCTCGACCAGGCCGAAAGCCATTGGCGGCTTGATCTTCAGCACGTTGTCCAAGGGACCGTCGGTCGAGATTAGGACGCCATGCTCACGCATGTGATTGGCTATTCGACCGGCTTCTTCCGTGGCTGGATCCAGCGTGTCCCTGTCGTTCACCAGTTCCACGCCGAGGAACAGGCCTTCGCCGCGTATGTGCCCGATGAGAGGGTGCTTCTCTGCCATGGCCTGAAATCGGAGCTTCAGGTGCTCGCCCGTGGCCCGGGCCTTGTCCTGCAATCCCTCCTGCTCGAGAACGTCAAGAACCGCCATGCCGACAGCGGCGGAGACTGGGTTGCCGCCGAAGGAGGAGAAGAACTCCATGCCGTTGGTGAAGGCCTTCGCGATCTCCGGCGTGGTGACGACGGCAGCCATGGGGTGGCCGTTGCCGATGGGCTTGCCCAGCGTCACGATGTCGGGGACGATGCCCTGCGGACCGTGCGCCCACATGTGGTTGCCCACCCGGCCGAAGCCCGTCTGAACCTCGTCGACGATGACGAGGCCACCGGCCTTCCTCACATGCTCGGCCGACGTCCTGAGATAGGCGTCGGGGAAGAAGACCTGCCCACCGCAACCCGATATTGCCTCGGCAATAAAGGCGGCCGGGCCCTGGCCTGTCTTCTCGCGGATCAGGTCCACCTTCTCGGCGACGGAAGCCGCGTAGGCCATGCCGCTGTTCTCGCCATAGCCCTTGAAGCGGCCGCGATAGGGGTCGGCCAGCTCGGCGATCTCGACGTAATCCGGCTTGCCGCGGCCGCCCTTGCGATTGAACTTATAGGGGCTGACGTCGATCAGGCCGTTGGTGTTGCCGTGATAACCCCAGTCGAGCGTGATGGTGGCGCGCCGTCCAGTCACCGTGCGCGCGATGCGCAGCGCCAATTCATTGGCCTCGGACCCCGAGCACACGAGATAGACGACGGAGAGAGGCTTGGGGAAATAGCCCCCCAGCCGCTCCGCGTAATCGAGGATCGTGTCGTGCAGGTAGCGCGTGTTGGTGTTGAGAACCGATGCCTGACGAGCAAGTGCTTCGACCACATGTGGATGGCTGTGGCCTACATGGCAGATGTTGTTGACGCCGTCGAGGAAGGCGCGGCCGGTGTGGTCATAGAGATAGGCGCCCCGCCCGCGCACGATCTTGAGCTTCTTCTTGTAGCTGATCGATAACGATGGCCCCAGCACCTCGGCCCGCCGCTTCAGCAGCACGTCGGGCGGTGTCCTGTCCTCCACGAAGCTCTCGGGCGTAAGGCGCAGGATAAGGTTCGGGTCGGGCGAAATGGCACGCCACACTGGCCACAGCGATGGCTGGCCGACGCCGGGAAATTCGCCTGACTGCCCCAGCCGGTCGGTGATGATCTGGAAATGCAGATGCGGTGCCCAGCCGCCATTGACCGTGTGGTCGCCGATGAAGCCGATCTGCTGGCCGGCGGCGATGGCCTGTCCTTGCCTTACCATCGCCAGCGTCTCGCGCGAGAGATGGCCATAGAGGGTCCAGAAGGCGGGACCGTTCTCGCCAGCGCGATGTTCGAGGATGACGGTCGGGCCATAATCAAAGGGGAGTGCATTGTCGACAACGCTCAGCACCTTGCCGGGAAGCGGCGCATGGAGCGGCGTTCCGGCGGCGATGAAGATGTCCTGACCGAGGTGCTGGGAGCGCCATTCGGGCGAGGCGGCGGTCGCGAACTGCTCGCCCTTGTAGACGTTGCGAAGCTCGCCATAGAGACCGATGGCGAAGCCGGCGTCTTCCTGGGCGAAGCGGCTCTCGAGCCAGCTCCAGTAGGCCTGCGGATCAGCTGCGTGCTCCATGCCGGGTGCGCCTTCCTGGAGGTGCAGGAGGATGCGGCCGGTACGGTCGAGGTCGATGTCGAACATCGGCCGCGGCCGGCAGTCGGGTGACGACAGCCAGCTGACGACGGCATCGCTGGTCGGCACCGGCGCGAGGCCGGCGGCATGGCGCGTGAAGGCGGCGAGGAAATCTGGATTGGTCTTGTCCAGCCGCTCCAGCAGGCGGAAGGCGGGGGCCTGCGAGACAAGCAGGTAGTCGTTGTCGGGGAAATCCTTGGCGCGATGGGACGAGATGCAGACGCTCATCGCGAGGCGCGCCGCCACGAGGTCGAACAGGATCGCCGCCTCGTCGGGCTCCAGCGGGAACTGACGCGCATAGGCCGAGATCACAGGAGCGGCGGACTTGTAGATATCCTCGACATCGAGCAGCGCATAGGCCAGCGTCACGGCGAGCTCATTGATCTGGCGGCCATACGTCATGTCGCCGAAGTCGATGAGGCCGGTGACAGTGGAGGTTGCCTTGTCGATCACGATGTTGTTGTCGTTCGCATCCTGGTGCAGCACGGCACCGCGCAACAGGTGGAGCCGTGGCAACACGCGCGCCTCGTAGCGCGCAAAGATACGGGCCACGAGGTCGCAGCGCTCCGGCACCACATCGCCAAGCCAGGGCTTGACCGCCATGGCCTCGTCAAGGTTCCACAGGAAGCCGGGGCGGAAGGCCGCCGGGTGGCCAAAGCCGCGCAAGGCGTGCGACAGCCGGCCCACGAAGCCACCGAGGCTTTCGAGAAGTGCGGGCGAACTGGTTGCGGCCGAGTAGAGATCGCCCGGCAGGTAACTCAGCAGCCGCACCGCATGACGCTCAGCACCGCGATCCCAGACCGTGCTGTCCGCATCCGTCCGGGTCGCGACCACGCGCTGCAGGCCGAGGTCAGGATCAGCGGCCGCCACATGCTTCATCACGGCGTTCTGCAGGGCGAGGAAGGCGGGATCCTCGAGCGCATTGGCGATCTTGAGCACGAATTTCCCGGACGGGGAGCCGACGAGAAAGTTCTGGTCGCGCTCGCTCACCAGTTCCTTCAGCTTTCCCTCTACGCCATAGTCGCGCGACAGCAGGTGCTGCGCCTCTTCTGCGGTGAAGGCGGGCTTGGGGGAATCGAAGACGGAGATCTGGTTCACGGCATGTTCCTTGGCGCGTGGGCTACCATCCCGCAAAATCCTTCACGGCATCATCACTGACGCGGCCTTGTTCCACATCTGAAAGCGCCCTGTCGAGTATGGAGATGGCATCCGAGGCTTGGTCCGAGGTCAGGACGAGTGGCGGGGTGAGTTCGAGCACGTTTGAGTTGAGGCCGACATAGTAAAGCACCAGGCCCAGTTCGAATGCGCGGTAGACGGTCTTGGCTGCGAGCTTCTTGGACGGCGTCTTCACCGCCCGATCCGACACCAGCTCGACGCCAATGGCAAGCCCGCGGCCACGTACATCACCGATAAGGGGGTGGCGCATCTTAAGGGCTTCGAGGCCATCGAGGAAGAATGCGCCAACGGCGGCAGCATTGTTCGCCAATTTTTCAGTCTCAATGGTGGTGAGCACCGCGGAGGCCGCAGCGACAGAGACGGGGTTGCCGTGCAGTGTCTGCATGGCGAAGGCAGTGGCATGATCCATCACAGTGGCAGGGCCCACGAGGGCGGAGATCGCGAGCCCGCCGCCCAGCCCCTTCCCGAGACAGATGAGGTCGGGCGTGAAGCCTTCATGGCGAAAGCAGTGCATCAGGCCGGTGCGGGCGAGCCCCACCTTCACCTCGTCAGAGACGATTAGGATGCCATGAGCGCGGCACATGTCGACGAGGCGCTTGAGAAAGCCTGTCGGCGGCACGATGAAGCCGCCATCCGACTGGATCGGCTCGATGAACAACGCACCCACTTCGCTCGCCGGCAGTGTGGTCGAGAACAGTTCGGCAAGATATTGCAGTACCGCTTCGCCATCCTCCCCATGATAGGGATTGGGATAGGGAATGAGCGTCAGGCCCTCGGCGCGCGACGCATGCGACTGTACGGCGTGGCCGGAGATCGCCATCGAGCCAGCCGTGCCGCCGTGGTAGGCGCCGCGGAAGGCGATTACACGCGGCCTGCCGGTGGCCGCGGCGACACCTCGGAAGGCCGTCTCATTTGCATCCGAGCCGGAATGACCGAACCAAACCTTGTGGTTTGGCAGTTCGGGAAGCGTGGCAAGGATCTGCTGCGCCAGATCGACGGCGCCCCGATGCGTGGCCGAGAGGATGCTGGCGCCTGCCGGGTTGCGCACCGCCGCGCAGACAGCTTCTGCGATGGCCGGATGGCCGTAGCCGAGGCTCGCGGCACCCCAGGCGGCGGAGAGATCGAGCAGGTCGCGGCCCGTCTCGTCCACAACGTAGGCGCCATGTCCGCCGGTAAGCGCCAGCGGGAAGAAGCGCAACTTCTGAAGCCCGGCGACAAGCTGGCTGTCACGGGCGTAGATGGAATTGGCCGCCACCGTCAGCTCCGCCTTGTGACTGGCGCCGGGATCAGCCCGTCCGGCCGCCAGATGAGGATGAGGATCACGAAGCCCAGCACGAAGGCATCGCGGAAAGGGAGTGCGGCATCGGGCAGAAAGGCCTGGAACAGCACCTCCAGAATGCCGAGCGCAAATCCCCCCGCCACGGCGCCGGTGAGCGAGCCCAAGCCCCCGATGACGGCGGCAACGAAGGCCTTGAGCACCGGAACAAAACCCATCAGCGGGTCGACCGAGCCTCGCTGCGCGATCCACAATACGGCCGCCACTCCGGCAAGTGCGCCAGAAACGGCGAAGGCCACGGCGATCACCCGGTTGGCTTTGATGCCCATCAACCGCAGCACCTGGAAGTCCTCAGCTGCGGCTCGCATCGCCTTGCCGAGGGTGGTGTGGCTGAGGAACAGCGTGAGGGCGGTGAGCGACAACGCCGTCATGACGATCGACAGGAGCGGCACGATGCCTACATGAAGGAAGCCCAGGTCGATCACGCCCGCAAAGCCCGACGGCAGCGGCACGGGCTTGGGCCGCGCCGATATGCCGTTCTGGAAAATGACGCGCAGGATGGCGGAGACGGCGAAACTTGTGAGCAGCAACCCGGTTGCGTCGGCCTTGCGCATAGGGCGGAAGGCGAAGCGCTCGGTCAGCAGCGCGGCGATGACCGCGAAAACTATGGCGGCGCAGACGGCGAAGGGGAAGGGCAGCGACACCGCGGCGGCGAAGAACATGCCGTAGCCTGCCACGGTCATCAGCTCGCCATGAGCGAAGTTGATGAGCGAGACGATAGAGAAGACCACCGCAAGTCCCAGCGCCAAGAGCGCATAGATGCCGCCGAGGCTGATGGCGTTGACGATCTGCTGTAGGACGATGTCCATTCGGTTACTCCGCCAGATAGGCCTGTTTGACGAGGTCGCTGCGGGCGAGCTCCGCGCCCGTGCCGTCGAGAACAACCTGCCCGGTCTGCAGCACATAGCCGTGGTCGGCGATCTCCAGCGCGCGCTCGGCATTCTGCTCGACGAGCAGGATGGTGAGGCCACGGCGCTTGAGGTCTAGGATCAGGTCGAAAACCTTGTCGACGATGAGCGGGGCAAGACCCAGCGACGGTTCATCGAGAAGAAGAAGGCGCGGGCCCGCCATGAGCGAGCGGGCGATGGCCAGCATCTGCTGCTCGCCGCCCGAGAGCAGACCCGCCTTCTGATAATAGCGCTCGCGCAGGATGGGAAAGCGGTCGAGCTCCGCTTCGACCCGCCTCTTTAATTCCGCGCCGGAGGCATGCGCGGCGCCGCCGAGGTGGAGATTGTCCGCCACCGAGAGCGAGGGGAATACGCGCCGCCCCTCGGGCGTGAGCGCGATGCCGCGCGTCACGATGTCCTCCGCCGGCCGGCCAGAGAGCGGCGCACCTTCGAAACGGATGGACCCCGTGGAGACCACGAGGCCCGCAATTGCGTTGAGGGTCGAGCTCTTGCCCGCGCCATTGGCGCCCAGCAGCACGACGATGGAGCCCTCGGGCACGGAGAGGCTGACGCCCTTGACGGCCGCCACCTCCCCGTACTTCACCTTCAGGTCGGAGACCTCAAGCATCGGGCATCCTTCGCGCGCTGTCGGGCATCAGGGCTTCGGCACGTCGGCTGGGTCCGGCATGGCGGTCAGTATTGGCGCCCGCTTGCCGTCCTGGATCTCGACGATGGTGATGTCTCGGATCGGCATGCGGTTGGTGCCGGCATAGGTCACCTTGCCGGTGAGTACCTCGACGTCCTTGAGGTTCGCCAGCGCATCACGCAGTGCCGGACCGTCGACCGAGCCCGCGGCCTTCACCGCGGCATCAAGGATGTAGGGGATTTCGTAACCGGTGGCGACATAGACGGTCTCGGGCGCCGCACCCGTCTTCTCCTTGAACTTGTCGTAGAAGGCGGCGAGCTTTGAGCCGGCGACGGGCGAGCCCGCCGTGGTGTGCACGATGCCATTGGCGATGGCACCCAGCCCGGTGATGGTCGGGCTGTCGATACCGTCCGAGCCGATGATGGGAGCCGTCACGCCCGCGCCGCGCAACTGCTGCAGGAAGGCCGGGAAGTCCGGCTCATAGGCCGCCGTCATGATGGCGTCGGGCTGCGGGCTCAACGCCTTGATCTTGGTAACCTCGGCGGCGAAGTCCTGCTGGCCCATGGTGTAGGTGCCTTCGCCGAGGATGGTGCCGCCCTTCTTCTTGAACACCTCCTCGAAATACTCCGGCAGGCGCAGCGTGTAGGCGCTGTCGGGCGACTTCAGGATGTAAATGTTCTTGTAGCCCTTCTTGGCGGCGTAGTCTGCGAGTAGCGCTGCCTGGCCGTTGTCGGCGGGATACGTGCCGAACATATAGTCACCCACGGCTTCAGTGATGGTGGGCGTCGTGCCGCAGAAGGTAAGCGTGGGAATTTGTGCCGGCTGGCTGATCTGGCCAGCGGCGATCGACGGGTCAGCATCACATGGCGTAATCATCACCTTGACGCCGTCAGCGACGAGCTCCTGCGCAGCCTGCACGGTGGCGGCCGTGTCGGTTCGGGTGTCCTTGATGTCGAGGACGATATTATACTTGCCGCCGAGGCCGCCTTCGGCATTGATCTCGTCCACCGCCATCTTGAAGCCGGCGAGCGAGGGTTGGTCGGCGTAGGCGAGGCCGCCGGTCTGGGCGGTTGCCAGGCCGATGGTCACGTCCTCGGCGTGCGCCCCGGTGGTGAGCCCCGCGAGGCCAATGGCGCCCGCAAGCACGGCGAAACGGAAGTTCTTCATAGTTGGTTCCTCCTGTTGTCTCTTGTTGTCAGCGTCTTCTTCAATGCCTTGCCCGCTTGGTCCCGATATAGGCCTCGATCACCTTGGGGTCGCTGCGGATATCCTGTGGCGTGCCCTCGGCGATCTTCTGACCCTTGTTCAGCACCACCATGCGGTCAGACAGTCGCATGATGAGCCGCATGTCATGCTCCACAACGAGGAGACCGATCTCATGATCATTGCGGATCGACTCGAGCACGCGGATCAGGGCGTCGGTCTCCGCCGGGTTCATGCCGGCGGCAGGCTCGTCGAGGAGCAGGAATCTGGGCTCTAGCGCCAGGGCGCGGGCGATCTCAAGGCGGCGTCTATCACCATAGGCGAAGGAGCCCGCCAGATCCTCGGCACGATGCGCAAGCCCGAGACGGGCAAGTTCGGCAAGTGCGACACGCCGCGCATTCGCGGCATCGTGGCCCTTGGAGAGGGCGGCGACGGTGACGTTTTCCAACGCCGACATGCGATCAAAGAGCCGGATGTTCTGGAAGGTACGACCGAGCCCCGCCACCGCCACGCGGTGCGGTGCCTCGCCTGCCATTTCCCTTCCACCTATGACGATGCGGCCTGCGGTGGGCTTCATTTGGCCGCAGATTATATTGATCAGCGTGGTCTTGCCGGCGCCGTTGGGCCCGATGAGGCCGGTCACTTGGCGGGGCGGCACGGCGAAACTGATGTTGTCGAGCGCTACGAGGCCGCCGAAGCGCATGGTGACCTGGTCGACCTTGAGCGGGGCGCCAGCGGGTTTGGTGTGGAGGGCCTCGGGCGGCATGGGCTCCAGCTTGCGCCTGGGCCAGTCTGGGCCGATTTCGCGAAGACCCATTAGACCCAGGGGGCGGCGCCAGATGGTGAGCAGGAGCGCAAGCCCCATGCCCAGTTGCGGCAGACCAAAGATACCGGGAATGTGCAGCGACCCGAGGTCGATGCCGGTCTCCGCCTGGCGCAGGATCTGCACGACGCCGGCGAGCAGTACCGTGCCCGCGACAGCACCACTAACCGTCAGCATGCCGCCGACGATCAGCATGGCGATAAGCGTGAAGATCAGATCGAAATAGAAGTCCTTGGGCGAGAAGGCACCAAGAAAGCTGCCATAGAGCGCACCCACCGTCACGCTGAGCGTGATGCTCAGCGCCCAACCCATGTGGCGCGACAGGCGCACGTTGACGCCAGAGGCCGCCGCCGCCACCTCGTTCTCGCGCGCCGCGCGCAGCTTCAGACCAAGCGGCGTCTCCTTCAGGATTCGGGCCACGAGGATGAAGGTCGCCGCCGCGAGGAAGGCGACGTAGACGGTGGTGAGGCGCGGCACGCCATAGAAAGTTTGGCTGCCGCGAGTAAAATCGCGCGCTCCGATCAGGGTGACATGGATGATGATGAGGAAGGCCAGCGTGCCGATGGCGGCCGAACCCGTCGACAGCCTGGCCAGCGGAAATCCGGAGAGAATGCCAACAACGAGACCAACGGCCAGCACGATCAGGAGCGCGGCGGCAAGCGACAGCTGGTGGCCCTGCAGCCACAGGGGTAGGTTGGGCAGGGCGGAGGCCTGGATGCCCTTGGGCATGGCAAGCACGCCGAAGACATAGGCGCCAATCCCCATAAAGGCCGAATGGCCGAAGGACACGATGCCGGAATTGCCGCTGAAGGTGGCAAGTGCCAGGACCGCCGCCACCTGCAGCAGCGCCAGAGTGGCGATATTGACCCCGGTGTTGCCGAAGACAAGCGACACCACGAGCGCCAGCCCGCCCACGCCTGCGATGAGCAGAAGGGCGCTGGTCCATGCACGTGGCGGAACGCCGGTCCAGGGGAGCATCGGGTATCCTTGGTCTTCAGGCGTCAAGCCTAACATGGGCGTGCGCCGCGCTGTCAATATTTGTTTCAGTTTGCACGAGCCTCACGAGTTGTTGTAATGAATTCCACACAAGCACACACGAGCCCGAGCCCATGACGAGCACTGAGGCCACAGTCCACCGCGACCCCCCGGCATTGAAGCCGGGCCGCAGCGTGCGCGACAGGCTGCTCGAGCCCAACCGCAATTTCTCCAACTCGGAAATGAAGGCGGTACGTGCGCTTCTAGCCAATTATCCCGCGGCAGGCCTCACCACAGTATCAAAACTTGCCAAGCAGGCGGGCGTCAGCGACCCCACAGTACTGCGCCTGGCGCAAAGGCTGGGCTTTGAAGGTTTCGCCGAGATGCAGGAGGCGTTGCTGGCCGAGGTAGAGGCACACATGCGCTCGCCACTCACGCTGCCCACCTCACTGCCCTCTCGCAAGAAGCCCAATACCTACCAGGCCTTCTTCGCCGAAACACTGAGCCAGTGCGAGGCGGTGGTGCGGGAGACGGCGACCGCGGACTACGAGCGCGCCGTGGCGCTGCTCATCGATCCACGCATGGAGATCCTCTGTCTAGGCGGCCGCTTGAGCCGCTTCCTCGCAGGGATCCTGCAGCGCTGCCTGCATCACCTGCGTGAGGGTACAAGGCTGCTCGACGGCACGGCGGCCGACCTCGTGGACGAGATCGCCTCGCTCGGCAAGCGCCACGTGCTGGTGGTGTTTGACTACCGCCGCTACCAGACCGACGTGGTGCGATTTGCGTCGGAAGCCTCGGCACGCGATGCCCACGTCATTCTCTTCACCGACCAGTGGGCATCACCCATCTCCGAGTTCGCCAACGTCGTCATCACCGCACCCACGGCCACCTCCTCGCCCTTTGACACGCTGGTGACGCCCCTCCTGCAGATGGAGGCCGTCGCCGTGGGCATGGCCGAGCAACTGGGGGCCGACTGGCGCAGCCGCGCAGCCCTTCTGGAAGAGGTGCGCAACGATCACAACGTCACGCTGGATGCTCCGTCCGGCCTGGCGAAACGCAAACGCCAACGCAAGGGATGAAGGTCACATGAGCAAGCCGGACAGGCGCGAGGCACATTACACGGCAGGCGAGACCGCCGTGCTCTTCGTCGACATGCAGAAGATGTTCTGCGCGCCGGGCCGTGACCCCGCACATCCGGAGATGAATGCCGAACACTATTACTTCCGCCGCCTGCGTGACCTCGTCATCCCCAACCAAGTGCGCATCCTCGAGGCAGCGCGCACCCATGGCGTGCAGGTGCTCCACACCATCATCGAGGCGCTGACAGAGGATTGCCGCGACGCCTCTCTCGACCACAAGCTCTCGAACCTTCTCGTGCCCAAGGGCCACCTGCTGGCCCCGCCCATCGACGAGCTCGCACCCATCCGCAACGAGATCGTGCTGCCGAAGACGTCCTCGGGCGTCTTCAACTCCACCAACATCGACTATGTGCTCAGGAACCTCGGCATCCGCTACCTGATCGTGGCGGGCGTGGTCACCGACCAGTGCGTCGACATGGCGGTGCGCGATGCGGCGGATCGTGGCTACCTCGTCTCGGTCCCGGGCGATGCCTGCGCGACCTACACGCAGGAGCGTCATGACAATGCGCTCAAGGCATATGGCGGCTACTGCTGGGTGACCGACACCGACACGGTGATCACGCGCATCAAGGCCATCGGGAAGGCCGCAGCATGAGTGTCAATCCGGCGCTCGAACCGCTCGTCACCTTCGTGACCACGGACTATGCTGGCATCACGCGCGGCCGCTCGATCGCGGCCTCGTCCTACGCGCCTGGCCAGCAGAAGACAGTGGGCTGGGTACCCGCCAACATGTCGCTGACACCCTTTGATCTCATCGCAGATCCCAATCCCTGGGGCTCGTCGGGTGACCTGCGGCTCTTGCCCGACGACAATGCGCATTTCCGCTTCGCCATCGAAGGCTCGGCGACGCCACTCGACATCATCATGAGCGATATCGTCGAACTCGATGGCAAGCCCTGGGTCTGCTGCCCCCGGAGCTTCCTCAAGCAGGCTCTTGCCGACCTCGCGGAAGAGACGGGGCTGACGCTGCTCGCCTCCTTCGAACATGAATTTCAGTTGCTGGACATGAACTGGCCAGCGGCGCCCGCCTTCGCGCTTCAGGCCCAGCGCCGGGCCGATCCATTCGGACCAGCGCTGATGGGGGCTCTGCGGGACGCAGGCGTTGTGCCGGAAGTGTTCATCCCAGAATACGGCAAGGATCAGTTCGAGATCACGCTAGCCCCAGCTGACGCCCTTGCGTCAGCAGACCGCGCCGTGCTGCTGCGCGAAACGGTTCGTGAACTCTGCCGCAACCGTGGTTGGCACTGCTCCTTCGCACCCAAGACGGCGGTCGACGGCGTGGGCAACGGCGTTCACATCCACTTCTCGTTCCGGGATGCTAAGGATGCGCCCGCAACCCACGATGCGGCACGGCCCGGTGGTGTTTCCGCCGTCGCGGGAAGCTTCGTCGCTGGTATCCTCAGCCATCTACCCGCCCTCACCGCCTTCACCGCACCGAGCCCCATCTCCTACCTGCGCCTGCAGCCACACCACTGGAGTTCGAGCTACACCTGGTTCGGAGAACAGGACCGGGAGGCAAGCCTGCGCATTTGTCCAGTGAACCGAGTAGGCAAAGCCGACCCGGCCAAGACCTTCAACATCGAATATCGCCCGGCGGACGCGACCGCCTGCCCGCACCTAGCGCTTGGCGTAATGGTGCGTGCTGGGCTCGAGGGCATCCGGCGCAAACTTGCAGCCCCGCCGTTGTTCTCGGGCGACCCCGCCCTGCTCGAGCCGAGTGAGCGCGATGCGCTCGGGCTGCAACGTCTGCCGCAGTCGCTGGCCGAGGCGCTCAATACGTTGCTGGCCGACAAGGCGGTGTGCAGCTGGTTCGCGCCTGTCGCCATCGAAACATATGTCGGCATGAAGCGCATGGAAATGAAGCTCGCTGGCGACGCGGTGGATGATGCCATGTGCCGGCGCTATGCGGAGATCTATTGATGGACCCGGCTGAATGTCTTCCAGCGCCAGTGCGTATTCTCAACGGGACGGGTGTTTCACCCTATGTGCTGCTCTGCGAACACTCCTCGCGCTTCATTCCTGAAGAATATAAGGATTTGGGCCTCGCCGCAGAAGACCTGACACGCCACATTGCCTGGGATATCGGCGCAGCCAATGTGGCTGAAGCGCTGTCTGCATTGCTCGACGCTCCATTGGTCATGGCAGGCTACTCACGGCTGCTGATCGACCTGAACCGACCCGTTGGGAGCGCCACCTCCATACCGGAAATCAGCGAGAGCACCGTGATTCCCGGGAATATCTCGCTCACGCCCAAAGAACGCGCGCGCAGGGTTGCTTTATATTTTGAGCCATACCAATTGGCCGTCCGCCAGCTTCTCGATGCACGACGGGATGCCGTCAGAGCGACCACTGTCGTTGGTGTTCATAGCTTTACGCCCGTCTACAAGGGCGTGGCCCGACCCTGGCACGCTGGCATCCTCCATCGTTATTCCAACCGTTTTGGTCATAATTTAGCCCAGGCGCTTGGTGGCCCAGCGAAGTTCATCGCAGAAAACGAGCCCTATCAGATCGAAGACGACAGCGACTATACGGTGCCCGTCCACGGCGAAGCCCGCGGTCTTGATGCTGTACTTGTTGAAATACGCCAGGACCTCATCACCCACAGAGATGATGCAGCCAGCTGGGCTGCCAGGCTCGCGGCGGCACTTGTCTCCTGCTGACTTCCCTTCTCGGGTGGTGGACCTCCAGTTGCGGTTTGGTCGATAGGTCGCCGAGGGGACCTCAACATGCGCGCTCAGCCTACTGGATCGGCTTCATGTAACCCGCGCCGGCTCTCCCCTAAATAAGGGATATGATCGTGGAGAGGCCCATGCCAATTTATATGCTCATCAGGATCAGGCTGAGAAGGATCAAGGATGACCAAATTTGCGGGGAGAACCGCGATTGTCACCGGCGCCGGTAGTGCTGACGGGATTGGATTTGCAACTGCGCGACTGCTGTTGGCTGCTGGAGCAAGAGTAGCACTCACTTCAACCACCGATCGGGTCCACGAAAGACTCGCCGAACTGGGGGTTGGGCCCGACCGAGCCTTCGCTCAACCCGCCGACTTGACCAAGTCAGAGGAGGTCGCGGGTTTCGTCGCGGCAGCCAAGACCCATCTGGGTGACATTGACATTCTCGTCAACAATGCCGGCATGACCCAGGTTGGCGGAGACGTCCCAGGCGGCAGACTGGCTGAGATATCGGAGGCAGGGTGGGACTATGGGATCGAGATCAGTCTGAAGACTGCATTCCTCATGACCCAGGCGGTTCTGCCTGGCATGATGGCAAGAAGATATGGACGGATTGTCCAAATGTCATCCGTAACTGGGCCTTTGGTTGGAATTGCCGGCAGTTCGGCATACGCAGCCGCCAAGGCCGGTATGCTGGGGATGACGCGTGCAGTTGCAATCGAAGTCGGATCCTTCGGAATTACTGTCAACTGCGTAGGGCCCGGCTGGATTCAAACTGGCTCCAGTTCCAAGGCCGAAATCGTGGCCGGCCACCACACTCCTGTGGGACGCCCTGGCACGCCAGAGGAAGTCGGTCATGTGGCGCTATTCCTCGCAAGTGAAGAAGCCAGCTATGTAACCGGGCAGATGATTGTGGTTGATGGCGGTAACATCATCCAGGAGTACAAGGCGAGAAACTGAGGCTCGCAGTCGAGTAAGTCTTCCCCTGCACATCGATCTTCTTTCCGATCTCCAGGAATATTCCGGCTAGCTACCCTGTCCCTACGGCTAGGTCGCCACCATTGCGTGTTTGGGCTTGCTGCGGACTTCAGTCTCGGAAGCTCTAGTGGTCGAGCGATTAGCAAGCGCGCGATAAAGTGCTGCACGCACCCTGCACCTCGACCGACAGGCCATTCGACAATGTGCTCAAGTTGCCCATGACATTCGATTTGTCCGAGCCACACGTTGTGGCGGATGCGCCGGACGCAGTGCTGAGGCGCATATGAGCGCAGGGCTCGCGCTTGACGCGATTTTCAACGCCCATATAGTCGCCCATAGTAAGGCAGGCGTTAGATGGGGCTTCTGAACGGCCAAATCTGCATTGTGACCGGCGCGGGCCAGGGCCTGGGCCGAGCCATTGCCCTTGAAATGAGCCGCGAGGGCGCCATCCCGGCACTCGTCGACCGCAATCCTGAGACCCTCGCACATGTGGCGCAGGAAATAGCCCGCAATGGTGGCAGCTGTACCCAGCACAGCTTCGACGTCACCGACTATGACGCCTATGCGCGGGCCGTCGCCGATCTTCACGCACGCCACGGCCGCATCGACACCCTCATCAACAACGCCGGCATCAACCCCGCCACCCAGAGCATCCTGGATGACACGCTGGAAGAGTGGCGCCGCACCATCGCCATCAACCTCGAAGCAGTCTACATGGGCTCGAAGCTGGTGGCGCCCATCATGGCGGCGCAGAACGGCGGGCGCATCATCCACATTTCCTCGATTCAAGGTTTCGCCTCGAGCGGGCTCTGCGGTTCCTACAATGCCGCCAAGGGCGCCCTCATCGCCTACACCAAATCCATGGCGGTTGAGCTTGCGCCACACAACATCCTCGTCAATGCGGTGGCGCCGGGTTTCATGGTGACGCCGATGTCGGTCGTGAACGGTGTAGATGAGACTACGACACCCGAATTCATCGACTGGTATATTGACAAACGCAAGATCCCGCTGGGCAGGAGTGGGCAGCCGGAGGATGTGGCCGGCACGGTGGTGTTCCTCGCCTCGGACTACTGCCGCTATATGACGGGGCAGCTGCTCGTCGTCGACGGTGGCCTGATGAGTACGTTCTAGACAGCAAAACAGGGAAACGAAGGAAGGCAAACTACATGACAAAGTCAGCATACCCGATGCTCACCCGCCGCAACTTGATGCTCACCTCTGCCATGCTGGCGGGCGGTGCCGCGCTGGGGGGTATCTCTAAGGGAGCCACCGCCCAGGCAAAGGACATGGACATGTGGTACTGGGGCGAGCAGGAGCTTCCGGGGCTCCAAAAATACGTTAATGACTCGGTGGCGAAGTACAATGCCGCGACCGTGAAGCCCATGCTTCAAGACACCGCGGTGGTGATATCGCAGTTCCAAACCGCCGCCGCAGCGGGCAATGCGCCCGACGTTCAGTATCTGTGGAACGGCATCTACCACATGGAAAGTGTGTGGCTCGGCTACATCCGCGGCCTCAAGAGCCTCATAAAGCCGGACGTGCTCGCCGCCTCGAACCCGACGCTGCTCAGCCACTTCGGCGGCGACGTCTATCGTACTGGCTGGTATCCGCTGCCGATGTTCTGGTGTTACAACAAGACGCTGTTCGAAAAGGCTGGCCTCGACCCCGAGGCGCCGCCCAAGACCTGGGACGAGCTGCTCGTCGCCTGCGACAAGCTCAAGAGTTCCGGCGTCGAAGCCCTGGGCGGCGGCATCCAGGACGGCTACTGGAGCGAATGGTACATCACGCACTCGCTGCCCCAGCAGCTCGACAGCTTCAGCGAGGCCGTGGAACTCTTCATTGGGGACCGCGACTTCAGGGAGCCGAAGTACCACGAGCACTGGGTGAAGCTTGAGGAGCTAAAGAAGAAGGGCTTCCTCAACAAGGACATGTCGTCGCTCGAACTCTATCCCGGCATCGACCTCGTGGTGGCCGGCAAGCTCGGTATCGGCCAGTCCATCGGGACCAGGCTACCTGCGGACAGCAAGGCGACCGGCGGCAAGATCGGCTACATGACCATGCCGGTCTTCGGCAAGGGCAAGCTCGCGGCGACCCCGGTCGTCGATGTGCAGGGCCTCGGCATCTCCAAGGATGCCGAAGATCCGGCAGTCGCTGCCGCCTTCCTCGAGTTCCTGCAGTCGCCCGACCAGCTCAAGGCCTTCTGGGAGGCGACCAGCTGGCTCCCCTCCAACACCAGCTTCGATCCAAGCGTCATCCAGGATCCCTCGGTGCGTGGGCTCTGGCAGAACTGGGGCCTCAAGCCTAACATCTCCAACGTCACCAATCTGGTGCCCGGTCAGTTCTACGAGCGTGCAGCCATCCCCACGGGCCAGCAGATCGTTGCAGGTTCGATGACGGGCGAGCAGGCGGGAGAGCTTGCCGCAAACACGGCCAAGGAGTGGAAGGAATTCAACCCCGACATGGTCGAGAACTACCGCAAGTGGGCGAAGGACCTGTCCTCTCCCACCTGACCGACCGCACCGGAGCCGCTGGCGCGCCAGCGGCTACCCATCCCCTTTTTAGCGCAGCTTCATGACGCCATCGTCCCGGCTCACGCCCTATCTCTATGTCCTGCCGCTCGCGGCCCTGCTGGGCTTCGTCTTCGGTTACCCGCTGCTGAAGATCTTTGAGTTCAGCTTCAAGATGGTGCGCGGCATCGACGGCCCGTGGATCGGAATGCGCAATTACCAGCTCGTCCTTGGACAGTCGCTGTTTTGGGAAGCGGTGCTGCACAATCTCCAACTCCTCCTCGCCATTCCGGTGATGGTGGCAATCTCCCTCATCGTCTCCGTGCTGCTGTCGGAGCGCGTGGTTGGCTGGAAGCTCTACCGTATCATCGTCTTCGTGCCCTTCGTGCTGGCTATTCCCATCGTCGCGGTGGTGATGAAGCGCATGTTCCAATTCTCGGGCCCGGTGAACGAGCTGCTGCGATGGATGAGCCTCGACTTCATGGCGCTGGACTGGATCGGCTCGTCAGACGTGGCCCTGTGGACAGTGATGATCCTCATCATCTGGCGCGAGTCAGCCCTTGGCATCATTCTGTTCCTCGCCCGCCTGCTCAGCCTCGATGAGTCGGTGATCGAGGCCGCCAAGATCGACGGCGCCGGCTGGTGGCACCGGCTGTGGCACATCATCCTGCCGGAGATGCGAGGCGTCATCGAGTTCTACGTGGTGGTCAGCGTCATCACCATGCTGGCCGCCGTCTTCTCCTACATCTACATCATGGGCGGCGGGCGCGGCGGCCCCGGCACCTCGACCGAGGTGGTGGAACTCTACATCTTCAACGCGCTGATCCGCTCCAGCCTGCCGGGAATTGCATCGGCCGCCTCGGTGCTGCTATTCTTGGTCACCGGGCTCCTCATATTTCTGCTGTTCAAGGTGCGCCAGCGCGCAGAGGCCGCCTGATGCGTGGGAATGCCTTGCAACTCGGCAACGTGGTGAAGCAGACCGTCCTGCTGCTTGCCTCCTTCCTGGCACTCGTGCCCACCATCTACATGGTGGTGACGGCACTCAAGTCGGACGAAGAATACGCCATCGACAAGTTGGGCCCCCCCGACGCCCCAGTGCTCGACAATTTCTACGCCGTGCTGGTCGAAAGCCCCTTCCTGCACTGGATGCTGAACAGCACGATTCTCGTCGCAGGTTCTGTCATCCTCTCCACAACCATATCAGTGCTTGGCGCCTACGCCATCGCCACCATGCGCTTCAGGGGACGTGACACGCTGCTGGCGGTCTCGACATCGCTCATGGCCGTGCCGCCCGTCGTGATGATTGTTCCGCTGTTCGTACTCTATACCCGGCTCGGCATGGTCAGCACCTATTTCGGCGCCATCCTGATCTATGCCGGCCTCATCACGCCCTTCTCAGTATACCTACTCGTAACCTTCTTCCGCACCGTGCCGCGAGAGCTCTACGAGGCCGCCCACATCGACGGGGCGGGCCAGTTCACCATCCTGATGAAAGTCGTTCTGCCGCTGTCGCTGCCCGCACTCGTCACGCTCGTGGTGGTGAACTCGCTCTATGTATGGAACGACCTGCTCATTGCCATCATCTTCCTTCAGGACGATGCAAAGCGCACGTTGATGGCCGGGATCAGCGTGTTCTCCGGCCGCTACAACAACCAGGTGCCCCTGACCATGGCGGGCATGGTGATCGCCAGCGCGCCGATGTTCATGCTGTATGTGCTGTTCCAGAAGCAATTCATCCGCGGCCTCATGTCGGGCGCCATCAAGTGAGTCTGGTGACGCTCGACAGCGAGGCGCTGCAGGTCACGGTCAACCCTCAGGTTGGCGGCACAATCACGGCTGTACGCCACAAGCCGACCGGCCTCTCGGTGCTCGGCACTGTTCCGTGGGATGCCACCGACGCGCCGCTTCCCGGCCTCGCCGCCCGTGATGAACCTGAATGGCTCACGCGCTACACCGGCGGCTGGCCCCTGCTCTTTCCCAATGCGGGCGATGCCTGCACGGTCGACGGCATGTTCCACGGCTTCCACGGCGAAGCCTCGATTGCACCGTGGGAGGTTGAGGAGGATGATGGCGCGATCCTGCTGACGCGGGAATTCACCATACTCTCCGCCACCATGCGCCGCAGGATCGACGTGAATGGCGACGTCCTGACGATCGAGGAGGAACTCACCTCCTCCGGCGCCGGGCCGGTGGACGTCATGTGGGGCCATCACCCGAGCTTCGGCAGCGACCTTCTCGCCGCACCCTTCGAGGTCACGTCGGGCGCAAGTCAGGTTGAGGCGGAGGCCGCATACGATCCGGTGACGAACCCCATCATGCCCGGCGCAATCGGTGCGTGGCCTTCGCTCGCCGCGAAGGCTGGAGGCGCGGCCGACCTCGCCCATCCCCGGCAGCCCTGGGCGTCCGTCGCCTATCTCACAGGCTTTGCATCGCCCTGGGCGGCGATCCGGCGGATGGACGATGCCATCGCCGTGCTCCTCACCTGGGACGGCCAGCGCTTTCCCTGCGCCTGGCTCTGGTATGAACTGGCCGGCACGCCGGACGCCCCATGGGATGGCCGCACCAGCCTCATCGGCATCGAGCCCAACACCACGTCCTGCGCGCTCGGTCTCGCCACTGCCCATGCGCGCGGCGCACCGCTTCTGCGCCTTGCGCCCGGCGCATCGATCGGTGCATCCATCGCACTCACTGTCTTCAAACCCGTGGGACCGATCCTGAACGGCCCGCGCGACCTGCCCACCCACCAAGGAACAACGCCATCATGAGCATCGAAGCCGTCGACTTCTTCTATCTCTCCATGCCCAAAGTGGAGGACATCGGCGATGGCAGCCAGGACGCGCTGGTGGTGCGCGTCACCGCCGACGGGGTGGAGGGCTGGGGCGAATGTGAGGCCTCGCCGCTCGTCTCGATCGCTGCCTTCGTGACACCCATGTCGCATGGCGCCTGCAAGCCGGTGCGCGACGTAGTGCTGGGTAAGCCGATTGAGAGTGCGGCCGACATCGCGGCGATCCACGCCGCCGTCGAAATGGAGTGCATGGACCTGCTGCAGGCCGCCCACACCTTCTCCGGCATCGAGATGGCGCTGTGGGACCTGCTGGGAAAGAAGCGCAATGCGGCAGTCTATGAGCTGCTGGGCTATTCCACGGCCTATCCGAAGCTTCCATATGCCTCGCAGCTCTTCGGCGACACGCCGCAGGAAACGCTCACGGGCTGCCGTAGGGCGCGCGACGGCGGCTATCGCGCAGTCAAGTGTGGATGGGGTCCCTTTGGCCGCGGCACACTGGAACAGGACCGCGACCACCTTCACGCCGCGCGCGAGGGCATCGGAGCCGACGGAACACTGCTGATCGACGCGGGCCAGATTTTCCGCGAGGATGTGGACGCCGCAGCCAGGCGCATCGGCTTTCTCGAGGAGGTCAACACCGTGTGGTTCGAGGAGCCCTTCCTCGGCGGCGCCTATGGCGCCTATGCCGCACTCGCGGCGAGAAGCGGCAAGGTGAAGCTTGCTGGTGGTGAAGCCTCGCACAACTTCCACATGGCCCAGCAGCTGATCGACTATGGCAAGGTTGGTTTCATCCAGATCGACTGCGGCCGCATCGGCGGCATAGGCCCTGCGAAGCGCGCTGCAGATTATGCGGCAGCACACGGCGTCACCTACGTCAATCACACCTTCACGTCACATCTCGCGCTCTGCGCCTCGCTCCAGCCCTATGCCGGGCTCGAGAGCCACCGCATCTGCGAATATCCCTTCGCGCCCAAGTCCGTGGCCTGGGACATGAGCGAGACGCACCTGACGCCCGATGCCAACGGCCTCGTCAATATTCCTGCCGCACCGGGCCTTGGCGTCACCATGAGCGCTGCCGGCATGCGCAAGTACCTGGTGGACGTCGAGATCAGCGCCCATGGCAAGGCGCTCTACCGCAGCCCGAAACTCTAGCGCCTGAGAGGACCTCCAGCATGGCACCCACTCCCACACTCGTGGTCCAGACACGGGACAGGCTCGGCGAAAGCCCGCTCTGGCACGCTGGCGAACAGGCGATCTACTGGACCGACCTCTATGGCCCCACGATCCACCGCCTGCGCCAGGGCGGCACTGTGGAAAGCTGGAAGGTTCCCGGCACCACATTCATCGGCTCGTTCGTCTTCGTGCGGGGCGGGCGGCTGCTGCTCGCCATCGACACCGGGCTCGTGCTGTTCAACCCGGCCACCGGCACCTTCACGCCCTTCAGCGATCCCAACCAGGGCCGCGAGGGCGTCATCTACAATGACAGCAAAGTCGACCGGTCGGGTCGGCTGTGGGTGGGCACACTCGATCTCGCGGAGGCGGAGCCACGCGGCATTCTCTACTGTGTCGACACGAACGGTAGCGCGCATGTGGGCGACAGCGGCTTCACCGTCTGCAATGGCCCGGCCTTTTCGCCCCGGGGTGATGTTCTCTACTTCAGTGATTCTCTAGGGCGGCGTCTCCTCGCCTATGATCTCGCGCCCGGCACCCCGCTTCTCCGCAAGCGGCGCGTCTTTGCCAGCATGGGCTCCGACGATGGCATACCCGACGGTCTGACGGTCGATGCCGAGGGTGGCGTGTGGTGCGCGCATTATGGTGCAGGGCACCTCACTCGCTACGCGCCCGATGGAAACGTGACTGATGTTGTCGAACTGCCCTGCCCCGTGGTTACCAGCATGAGCTTTGGAGGACCCGACCTGAGAACACTATTTGTAACCTCCGGCTGGAGCCCCGGAGTTCAACGACCAGAAGAGGAGGTCGGTCCAGGTGGGGCACTGTTTGCGATCGACACAAATTTCACTGGGCTATGCGAGCCGGAGTTCAGCCTGAACCGGGATTTTCGCGACATCTAACATCGTTTTAGAGCCATCTGAAAGGTCGCGACGCAGGTGCCGCCGCCTAGATGGCCAGCGTTTATGCCATAATAACCGCTGTGCGAATGGCTACACAAGTTCAGTGAATAGCCTTGGCGCTTCTACGCCTCCCAATTATGCAGGTAACTGATCAGTTCGAATCCTGTCGGGTGCGCCATTTGCGAACAAAACCACTAACTTTTCCGCCGGCGGTCTGCTGGCCTGCGATGACGGCTGCCAAGCTGGCCTTGTCGCCGATGATCTGGATCTTGTGGTCGTCGACGCGGATTTCCGGAGCGACAACCTGGAGGTAGGCCTTCCGGGCCTGGATGTCGGCGGTCTCGATCTTCTGCCTGACCAGATCGACGAAGGCAGCAATGCGTTCCGGTGTCAGGGCGCGTGAACTCGCCGCCTGTGTGGCAATTCGTTCCAATGAGTCCTGTGCGAGGTCACGCGACGATTTGAGGGCTGCGATGCGCTCCTTCAGCTGGGCATCGATTTCCACCACCCCCTCCTCGATCGCCCGGTAGAGCCGGGCCAGTTTGTCACCAGTGTCTTTGATCTCCGCTTCGACTGCCGCCCTGCGGTTTGCAACGCCAACGTCCTTGGCAGCCTGACGGTCGACCAGGGCCTCGAGAATCGTCGTCAGTCGTTCAGGTGTCAGGAGCTTGTCGCGAACGGCTTGAGTGACCGCCTTGTCGAGCTTCGCGGTGGGCACATGGCGTCCCTTGCAGACCGTCTTGCCCTTCGCATGGCAGCCGCCACAGCTATAGTAGCTGTAAGCCTTGCCGCGCTTGGCCGTACCTGTTCGAGTCATGCCAGCGCCACAGGAGGCGCAGGTCGCCAACCCTACCAACAGAGATGGACCATTCGCCACGCGCGGTGGTGTGACCTTCGGATTGTGCGCAGAAAGCCGCGCCTGCACTTGTTCGAAGAGTGCGAGCGGAACAATGACAGGAACGTCGATCTCGATGATGTCGGCAGGATTGTTAAGGCCGCCGGTACGGGAGTTGCGACGGCCATAAGGCCACTTGCCTGTCGCATAGCAGGGGTTGGTAAGGATGCCGTAGATGGGTCCAACCCCGAAGGTCGAGCCGCGCCTAGTGCGGTACCCCTTCGCATTGAGCCACTTCGTGACCTCCTTCACGCCAAGCGAACCGGAACCCTCATGGCCTTCGACATAAAGGGTGAAGATCAGGCGCACGAGTTCCGACTCGACCGGATCGACGTCGAGCCTCTTCTTGATCTTGGAACCGCGGCGCTCAGCTTCGACAATGCGGTACCCGAGCGGAGGGGTCGCACCGTTCCAGAAGCCCTGCTTCGCGGACTCACGCATGGCGCGGGTGACGTTCTTTCCATTCTCGCGGGAGGTATACTCGTCAAAGATGCCGATGATCTGCCGCATCAGGGCCTGCGAGGGATCATCCCCTGTCGGCTGCGTGACCGAGACCACTTCGACGCCTGACTTCTTCAACCTGCGAATGGTCATCTCCATCTCGGCTCCGTTGCGATAGAAGCGCGAGAAGGCATGGACGCAGATCACGTCGAAGGTGCGGTCCGCGGACGTGGCCTGCTCCAGCATGCGCTGGAACACCGGGCGGCGATGGTCCGTGGCTGAGGCGCCGGGCTCGACGAACTCCTCGACCACGGTCCAGCCTTGCGCCTCGCAATAGCGCCGCGTCAGGTCGCGTTGGGAGGGCAGCGAGACGTCGCCCTCGGCTTGGCGCCCGGTGCTGACGCGCAGGTACAAGGCTGCCCGCTTCGGGGCGAGAGCAGGATCAGGCGAACGGAAGTTCATCGGCAATCTCCTGACGCAGAAACACTTTGAATCGGGATGTTAGTGGGACTGGGATTGGTCCAGCAAGCGCGCGAGGTCACCGCTCAGGAGGCGGACAATTGCCTCGAGTTCGGCATCGGTGACCTGACGGTCACTGGATAGGTCAGTCTCGACCAAAAATCCATCGGGTGACAAGCCCCCGGGCGTGTAATCTGCAGCCGGAACCGACGGGATGTCCGCCTCCCCTTCCCGAATCGAGTTTGGCCGTTGCTTGAGCATGCCAGAACGATGATCGGGCTGAAGGGGCGAAGCGTCCCCACAACCAGAGAAAGATCAGGTAGGGTCATGGGGAGAGACGTCATGTCCGAGTCTTCCGCGTTGGTGGCTTCTTGTGGAGGTTACGTTCGATCGTCTTGCGAAGGTCAGGAGTTTCGATATCGAGAGCATCAAATAAGGCCCCCACCAGCTTTTCGAACTTGCCCCTCACAGTTGCTGTGGCACGCCTTCCAATGATGTCCGGCGCTGCATTCGCCAGGGCACGGATCAGGACGACCTGAACATGGTTTGCTTCCGGCCCGCCGGGGTCAGCACTCTTTTCGGACAGTACATTGCGAATGGGATGGCGGATCAGCCTCAGTTGCTCCAGAAGGATCGACGCCCCATGACGAAAGCCTGCCGACTGCTCCTTGTGAAGGACTCTGGCGCCCCTATTGGACACCACTTCCTCGGTGACCACGGTGATGAGTTCTGAAGAAGCGCACTGGACGATGGCATCCCTTGCCTCAAAGGGCAGGTCGTCATTGATGCGCTCCGGATTCCTACCGAGCAAGATGATCAGTTTCCCGATCGCCTGATCGACCGCCCGCAGGCGGTCCATCCTGACCTTGCGGGAGGCGCGGCCGACCCTGGTCCGGAAGTATCCCTCGAGATCCGCATGTGCATGTCGGATGACAAGCTCAAGCTCACGGGCTTGAGCATCGTTCAACTTCAGGTCACGACCGATGTCTGCCAGTTTTTTCGTAGTTGGAAGCGTGAAGTTCTTAACCACGGAAGCTTGCCTTTCTTGTCATGTTGTCTTGAGCCTCATTAGAGATATTCTCGCAGCGACGCGCTTCCTTCAACACCTCGAGGTAGGAACGCTGTGCCTCGAGCCCTGTTGCCTGAATGTAGTGTTTCTCGGTTGTGGCCAGGGAACGATGCCCCAGGAGGGGTGCTGCAGAACGGACACGGGCTGGATCGGCAATCGTGAGCGTCGTCGCCGAGGCATCCCGGAAAGCATGGGGATTGATCGCCTTACCGAAGGCGTCGCGCGTGCGCCGCTCGATGCGCCCCGACATGCCTTCCTGCCCCAGGGGCGAACCATCACTAGAGACCCATACGCTGGCACCCACGGGACGAGTCCAGCGACCTTGTCGGGCCATCAGGACTGGCCGCCAGATGTCCAGGTATTGGTTCATGGGCTCGACCAGGATGTCGGCAAACGGGAGCTCGAGGGGCGCGCCGTTCTTGGTCTCTGAGCCAGCGAAGCTCACCATGTACCCCGCCCCCTGGCGGAGAAGATTCTTGCCCAACTCGAAGTTCACGAGATTACGGCGACGCACGGGGTGAAGGATCAGGAACGCGATGATAAGACCATCCCGGAAGGCCAGGGCATGATCGAGATCGGCTGGATCGGTGGCACCCTCCATCAGTCGCACGCCTAGATCGACCAGTTCATTCGCCGACCTGACATTGGACTTGCAACGCACTGGCCTCGCCTTTGATCTCAGGGCCGATATGTACCGGTTGAGCAAGCGTGGGTCGAAGGCAGGGTCCAGGGCAGCGGTGACGGCCATCAACTCGCCCAGCCGGTTGACGATCGTGCCATCAGAGTTTCCGGCGCTGCGCAGGTGATCGATGTAGGCCTGTACGTTGGCCTTCGTACACCGTTCGGCTGGGGTGAGTTCCAGAACGCCCACAGCGTGAGCGGACAGGAAGGCAACCCAACGCCCCCAGCCCTTGGCGTATTTGAAGCGGGATACCTCCGCCAGATGAGCAAGCCCGCCACCATCATCTTCAAACAGGGACTGCGGCACACAGGCCCTGGCCCACAGCCGCTGGTCCTCCACCGGCCACTGCTCGATCGGCCAGCAAGCACGAGATGTTGTTGAAGGCGCTGACGTCATCTCGCCACCTTTTTGCCGACGGACTTGCCGCTGGTTCCACGCAGATCCTGTACGAGGTTCTGATAATGGCGCGCGGCACTCACCGACTCGGTACCGGTATAGGCGCGCATCGTCGTCGCCACGCTCTTGTGATTGAGCAGGCGGCTGACAAGCGCGTATTCGCCCGGGC
>NZ_JBAXGR010000050.1:0-26306 GCF_037139295.1 Aestuariivirga sp. | reverse complement strand
ACAAGTAGCGTAGTTTATTGCCGTTTGTGTTGCAAGAGCGAAGAGCACATATTGGGGATGTTCAAGAGAAGCCGATTTAAGGGCCAAGGAGAAATATCATGAACTGGATTTTGGACACGTATTCAAATGTTTATCAGACTGCCATGATGCAGTCAAAAGACGCTGAGCATATTGTTGCACCTGCGAAGGAACGCGCCAATGCCCGTCGCACCCAGCTGTTCGGCCTGCTCAAGCGCCGCTAAGCCATTCCGGCGGCTCGGCCTCATGTGGCCGGGCCCGCTGCCTCAGCCGCAGCCACCAGGTCGACTTCGACCACCAGCCGTTCGTCAGCCAGGCCTGCCACGATGAGAAGCGTCGCGGCGGGCCTGTGTCCTTTCACGAAGCGGTCCCGCGTGGCACGGTAGATGCCAAGGTGAGCGCGCTCTGTGATGTAGCAATGCGCATCGACGATGTGGGTGTGGTCCATGCCGGCAGCAGCCAGCACCGCGAGGGCATTCTCCCAGGCCAATTCGTGCTGTCGGGACGGGTCGGCCGGAATCTGGCCGTCGAGCGCCACGCCCACCTGGCCGGAGACATGCACCACCCGGTGGCCGGGCGGGACCTCCATTCCCTGCGCATAGGCGGAGAGGGGCTTGGGAGCATTGTCCGTCTCGAGCGTCCTGATCATCGCAATCTCCACCTGGGCGAATTCATTTAAGACCGGAGCCTAGGACGCTTGCGCTGGAACAAAAAGAGAACTATACATGCGGTGTGGATAAGGCTCCGAGCGCTGCTGTGCGGCGGCCCGGCTTTGACTAGGGTGCCCGGAAATCAAGGAGTGGTGTCATGGCAGGATCGGTGAACAAGGTCATTCTCGTCGGCAATCTCGGCCGTGATCCGGAAGTGCGCCACACGCAGGATGGCAAGCCCATCGTCAACCTGTCGCTTGCGACCTCGGAAAGCTGGCGTGACCGCAATACGGGCGAGCGCAAGGAAAAGACCGAGTGGCACCGCGTGGTGATCTTCAATGAAGGCCTCGCCAAGGTTGCCGAGCAGTATCTGAAGAAGGGCTCTACCATCTACATCGAAGGTCAGCTCCAGACCCGCAAATACACGGACAAGGACGGCGTCGAGAAGTATTCGACGGAAATCGTGCTGCAGGGCTTCAATAGCGTGCTGACCATGATCGGTGGTCGCGGCGGCGAAGGTGCAGGTGGTGGCATGGGCGGTGGCGGCGACGAGTTTGGCCAGTCGAGCCCGATGGAACGGCCGCGCGCCGGTGCCGGTGGCCGGGCCACGATCCCGGCCCGCGACCTCGATGACGAAGTGCCGTTCTGAGGCACTTCCCGAGGGCCGGAAAACCGGCCTTTCCGGGGCTTCGCAAGAGCGGCGATTAGGCCGGAAAATCAACAGCTTTTCATTGTGCCGGAGGGCCTCACCACCTAGATTGGTGAGACCGCCGAATCGTTGCCGCGCTGGTGTCGATTCGGAGCTTTTTTCCCGGGCTAGATTACAGGTTTTCCGTGGCCGATAACGACGACCAGAAGGGCTCCGTCCCGCCCTCCAATCCTTCCGAGATTGCCCCCATCTCCATCGAAGACGAGATGCGGAAAAGCTATCTCGATTACGCCATGAGCGTGATCGTCAGCCGCGCACTGCCGGACGTGCGCGACGGGCTGAAGCCTGTGCACCGTCGCATCCTGTTCTCGATGAACGAGAATGGCTACGACTGGAACAAGGCCTACCGGAAATCCGCCCGCATCGTCGGTGACGTGATCGGTAAGTATCACCCGCACGGCGACCAATCGATCTATGACGCGCTGGTGCGCATGGCGCAGGACTTCTCGCTCCGCCTGCCGCTCATCGATGGCCAGGGTAACTTCGGCTCCGTTGACGGCGACCCGCCGGCGGCCATGCGCTACACCGAGTCCCGCATGGCGAAGGTGGCGCATGAACTGCTCGAAGACATCGACAAGGACACGGTCGAGTTCCAGGCCAACTATGACAATTCCGAGCGCGAACCGAAGGTGCTGCCGGCGCGCTTCCCCAATCTGCTGGTCAACGGCTCCGGCGGCATCGCCGTCGGCATGGCCACCAACATGGCGCCGCATAATCTTGGCGAAGTGATCGACGCCTGCATGGCGGTGATCGACAACCCGGACGTGAGCATTGAAGACCTGATCGACATCATTCCGGGTCCGGACTTTCCGACGGGGGGACTGATCCTCGGCCGCGTCGGCATCAAGTCGGCGTTCCACACCGGCCGCGGTTCAGTGGTCATGCGGGCCCGCGTCGGGGTGGAGGAAATCCGCAAGGAGCGCGAGGCGCTGATCGTCACCGAGATTCCCTATCAGGTGAACAAGGCTTTGATGATCGAGCGCATCGCGGATCTCGTCCGCGAAAAGAAGCTCGAAGGCATCTCCGACATCCGCGACGAGTCCGACCGGCAGGGCATGCGCGTCGTCATCGAGCTGAAGCGCGATGCGATGGCGGAAATCGTGCTGAACCAGCTCTACCGGTTCACGCCACTGCAATCGACCTTCGGCATCAACAACGTCTGCCTCACCGGCGGACGGCCCGAATTGATGAACCTGAAGGACCTGCTGCAGGCGTTCGTTGCCTTCCGCGAGGAGGTGGTGACGCGGCGCACCAAGTTCCTGCTCAACAAGGCGCGCGACCGTGCGCATGTGTTGGTGGGCCTCGCCATTGCGGTTGCCAACATCGACGAAGTGATCCGCCTGATCCGCACCTCGAAGGACGCCGCCGAGGCCCGCGAAGCGCTGATGGCGCGCGACTGGCCCGCCAAGGACATGGCGCCGCTCATCGTCCTCATCGCGGACCCGCGCCACACGCTGACGGAGGAGGGCACCTATCGCCTGTCCGACGAGCAGGCCCGCGCCATCTTGGACCTGCGGCTGCAGCGCCTTACGGCACTTGGCCGTGACGAAATTGCCGAGGAGCTGGAGAAGCTCGCCGGGGAGATCAAGGACTACCTTGAAATCCTGCGCTCGCGTGACCGCGTTCTCAGAATCATCAAGGACGAGCTCTCCGCAATCCGCAACGAGTTCGCCACGCCGCGCCGGACCGAGATCGTCGAGAACGAGGGCGAGGTTGAAGACGAGGACCTGATCCAGCGCGAAGAGATGGTCGTGACGGTGAGCCACGCGGGCTACGTCAAGCGCGTGCCACTGTCGACCTATCGCGCCCAGCGCCGCGGCGGCAAAGGTAGGGGAGCCGGTGGTACACGCGAGGAGGATTTCGTCACGAAGCTCTTCGTGGCGAGCACCCACACGCCGATCCTGTTCTTCTCGTCCGCCGGCATGGTCTATCGCCTCAAGGTGTGGCGTCTGCCACTTGGCACGCCCCAGTCGCGCGGCAAGGCGCTGATCAACCTGCTGCCGCTGGAGCAGGACGAACGCATCACGACGATCCTGCCTATGCCTGAGACGGCCGCCGAGGCCGAGGGCCAGTTCCTGATGTTCGCCACGCGCTCCGGCACGGTCCGGCGGAACGAGATCTCGGATTTCGAGCAGATCAACCGCGCCGGCAAGATCGCCATGAAGCTCGACCCGGGCGACATGATCGCGGGTGTGGAAATCTGTACGGAGCGCGACGACGTGCATCTGACCACCGCCCAGGGCCAGTGCATCCGGTTCCCGGTGGAAGAAGTCCGCGTGTTCAAGGGCCGGGACTCAACGGGCGTGCGCGGCATTCGGCTGGAGGACGGTGATCACCTCATCTCCATGTCGATCCTTCGGCATGTCGAGGCTTCGCCTGACGAGCGCGCGGCCTTCCTCAAGATGTCGCGTGCCGTTGCTGGTGAAGAGCAGGACGTCGGTGGCGCTGACGAGGAGGGTTCCTCCGAGACGACGCTCAACGAGGAACGCTATGCCGAGATGGGCGCTGCCGAGCAGGTGATCCTGACGATTTCAGCCAATGGCTATGGCAAGCGCACCTCATCCTACGAATACCGCATCACCGGCCGCGGCGGCAAAGGCATCGTCGCCATGGCGGTGAACGAGCGCAACGGACCGCTGGTGGCGAGCTTCCCCGTAGAGGACGCGGACCAGATCATGCTGGTGACGGATGGCGGGCAGCTGATCCGCACGCCTGTGCGCGACATTGGCAAAAAGGGTCGTTCGACGCAGGGCGTTATCGTGATCGATGCGGCGGATGACGAGCACGTGGTCTCCGTCGAGCACATCACCGAAGAGGATGGCGAGGAGAGCGAGGCCTGACGCCCTTGCGTGTGGTGGCCGGTCTGTGGCTAGCTTCTCCCATTCTGGAGATACGCGGATGACGCTCGAATCCTACCTCGCCTTCATGGCCGCCGCGGCGGCGCTCGCCTTCGTGCCGGGCCCCACGGTGACGGTCATCATCGCCAACAGCCTGCGCTATGGGCACCGCGCGGGGCTGCTCAACGTGGCGGGCACGCAGGCGGGTTTCGTCATCTGGCTGGCCATCGCGGCTTTGGGCCTGGGGGCAGCCATCAAGATGATGGGCGTGTGGTTCGACGTGCTGCGCTGGGCGGGTGCGCTCTATCTCATGTGGCTGGCGTTCAAGCTGTTCCGCTCCAATGGCGACCTCGCCGTGGCGGTGGACCGGGCACGGCCCCGGGGCAGCTTCTTCCTGCAGGGCTTCGTCGTCATCATATCAAACCCCAAGATGCTGGTGTTGTTCGGGGCGCTGATCCCACCCTTCATCACGCCGGAAGGCAACGCCATGCAGCAGATACTGATCCTGGGCGCCAGCTTCATGGTGATCGCCGGTTTCGGCGACGTGATGTATGCGCTGATGGCAGGCAAGGCCGGCAGCTTCCTGTCGCGCTCGCGCATCCGCGCACTGGAAATCGTCAGCGGCTGCTTCCTGATGGGCGGCGGCATCTGGATGGCACTGAGAGGACGCTGACATGGCACGCACCGGCTTCTACCCCGGCTCCTTCGATCCGGTCACCTACGGCCACCTGGACATCATCGCGCGGGCGGCCCGCCTCGTGGACAAGCTGGTGCTTGGCGTGGGCGTGCACCACGGCAAGCAGGGGCTGATCCCGGCCGAAACCCGGATCGCGCTGCTGGAGCAGGTGACGAAGCCCATCGCCGAGCATACCGGCGTCAAGATCACGGTCACGACCTTCGACGGGCTGGCCGTTGATGCCGCCCGCAAGAACCATGCGGGCGTCATCATCCGGGGCCTAAGGGATGCGACCGACTTCGACTACGAGGTCCAGATGGGCCAGATGAACGGGGCCATGGCGCCGGACATCGAAACGGTTTTTCTCGCGGCGTCGCCCGCCACCCGCATGATCGCCTCTTCGCTGGTGAAGCAGATTGCCCGGATGGGAGGTGACATCACCCTGTTCATCCCCAAGGAGGCGCAGGAGGTCATGGCCCGGGCGCTGGCCAAGCCTTCGCATTGACATTTTGTTCCTGTCCCCTCAGGAACGGCATCGACAACAATGGGAGATACCATGATCAGGAAACTGGCACTGGCCGCTCTGGCGGCGGGCCTTCTCAGCACCCCGGCGCTGGCCGCGGACAAGCTCAAGGTGGAGACCAGCAAGGGCTGCTCCTTCGACATTACGCTCCGGCCGGACCTGGCGCCCAAGCACGTGGCGCAGGTCACCAAGCTGGCCAAGGAAGGCTTCTACGACGGCATCGTCTTCCACCGCGTGATCGAGGGCTTCATGGCCCAGACGGGTGACCCGACCGGCACCGGCATGGGCGGCTCCAAGCTCCCCGATATCAAGGCTGAATTCAGCCAGGAACCGTTCAAGCGCGGCACCGTGGGCATGGCTCGCTCCAGCGACCCGGATTCCGCCAACAGCCAGTTCTTCGTGATGTTCGCGCCCGGCGACTTCCTGAACGGCCAGTATACGGTCTGGGGTCAGGTCGACGAGACAGGCATGGGCTGCGTCGATCAGATCGCCCGCGGCGAGCCGCCGGCAACCCCCGACAAGATGACCAAGGTTACGGTGGAGTAAGAACATGGCCGATCTCGAAAACACCATCTATCTCGACGTGGCCAACGCCAAGGGCGATGCCAAGGGCCGCGTCACCATCGCGCTCCGCCCGGACCTCGCGCCAAACCATGTGGCGCGCATCAAGGAACTGGCCCGCGAGGGCGCCTATGACGGCGTGGTCTTCCACCGTGTCATCGAGGGCTTCATGGCCCAGGGCGGCGACGTGCAGTATGGCAACACCACCTCTGCCAGCTTCAGCCCCGACAGTGCCGGCATGGGCGGCTCCAAGAAGCCCAACCTGAAGCAGGAATTCTCCAAGGAACCGCATGTGCGCGGCGTCTGCTCCATGGCCCGCTCGCAGAACCCCGACTCGGCCAACAGCCAGTTCTTCATCTGCTTCGGTGATGCCGGCTTCCTCGACCGTCAGTATACGGTTTGGGGCAAGGTCACGGACGGCATGGACATCGTCGATGGCATCAAGCGCGGCGAACCCGTGCGCGAGCCCGATAAGATCGCCAAGATGCAGGTCGCCGCCGACGCAAAGTAAATCCGGCCGGGGGAACTCCCCGTCCATCACGCGAAATGTCACCCCGGCGAAAGCCGGGGTCCCGCTTTCTGGCCCCCGTGAGTGGGGCATGGTCCAGGTTCATGCGCGTTTCCGACTTCGACTTCGAACTCCCACCGGAACGCATTGCGCTGCGGCCAGCGTCGCCGCGTGACTCCTCGAAGCTGCTGGTCGTCTGGCAGGAGGCGCTGGAGGATCGCATTTTCCGCGAACTCCCCGATTTCCTGCGCGCCGGCGATGTGCTGGTGTTCAATAACACGCGGGTGATCCCTGCCGCACTTTCCGGCCACCGGGTTGGCCGTCTCGGCACCACGCCGAAGATCGATGTGCTGCTTCACATGCGCCTCGACGGGCACCGCTGGAAGGCTTTCGCGAAGCCAGCGAAGAAGCTCGAACAGGGCGATCGCGTACGGTTTTTCAGTGATAAAAAAACAAGTGAAACCAATAATTTGTATGCAATCATTGAAAAGAAAGGCGAGGCCGGTGAGGTGACGCTTGGCTTCGACTTGCATGGCCCCGCGCTGGATGAGGCCATCGCCATTGTCGGCGAAATGCCGCTGCCGCCCTATATTGCCGGCAAGCGCGGCACCGACGAGAAGGACAAGGCCGACTACCAGACGATCTTTGCCGAAAGGGAGGGCGCAGTGGCCGCCCCCACGGCCGGACTGCACTTTACACCAGAGGTGATGGAACGCCTGCAAAGATCTGAAATATCACAGGAATATATAACTCTGCACGTCGGTGCGGGTACCTTCCTGCCGGTTAAGGCGGAGGACACGGAGGACCACAGGATGCACGCCGAGTGGGGAGAGGTGACGGCCGCCACAGTTGAGCGCCTGAAGGCCGCCCGCGCGCGGGGAGGCCGGATCGTGGCAGTGGGCACCACCTCGCTCCGGCTTCTCGAAAGTTCGGGGCTCGAGCCCTTCTCGGGCACCACGGAGATCTTCATTACGCCGGGCTACCGGTTCCGGGCGGTGGACCTGCTGGTCACCAACTTTCACTTGCCGAAGTCGACACTGTTCATGCTCGTCTCGGCCTTTGCCGGGCTGGATCGCATGCGGTCCGCCTATGCCCATGCCATTGCAAATGATTATCGGTTCTATTCCTACGGCGACTCCAGCCTGTTATTCCCCGCGCCATGACCACTGAATTCAGCTTCACGCTTCACGGCACGGACGGCACCGCCCGGCTGGGCACCGTCCACACTCTCCATGGCGACATCCGCACCCCGGCCTTCATGCCGGTCGGCACCGTCGGCACGGTCAAGGGCCTGTACCTTGATCAGGTGGAGGGGACGGGGGCCGACATCATCCTTGGCAACACCTACCACCTGATGCTCCGACCCGGGGCGGAGGAGGTAGCGAAGCTCGGCGGCCTGCACAAGTTCATCGGTTGGAAGCGCCCGATCCTCACGGACTCCGGCGGGTTCCAGATCATGTCGCTGTCCAAGATCCGCAAGATCACCGAGCAGTCGGCGATGTTCCAGTCCCACATCGATGGGCGGAAATACGAGCTCTCGCCCGAGCGCGCGATGGAGATCCAGCGCCTGCTTGGCTCCGACATCCAGATGCAGCTCGATCAATGCATCGAGTACCCGCACACCGAACAGCAAGCCGAAAAGGCCATGCAGCTGTCACTGCGTTGGGCGGAGCGCTCACGCAGGGCCTTCGGCCGGCAGCCGGGTCGGGGCAATTTCGGCATCGTGCAGGGCGGCATCAACCCGAAGCTCCGCAAGGAAAGTGCCGCGGGGCTGAAATCCATCGGGTTCGAGGGCTATGCCATCGGCGGGCTGGCGGTGGGTGAGGGGCATGACCTGATGCTGCAGGCGATCGAGCACACCATCCCGCATTTGCCTGAGGATCGGCCGCGTTACCTGATGGGGGTTGGAACGCCGGAAGACATCCTCGAGTCGGTTGCGCGCGGCATCGACATGTTCGATTGCGTGCTGCCCACCCGTTCCGGCCGCCACGGCCAGGCCTTCACCCGCTTCGGAAAGATCAACCTGCGGAATGCCCGGCATGCCGATGATGTGAGGCCGCTGGACCCCGAGCACCCTTGCCCGGCCTTGTCGCAGTATTCCCGCGCCTATCTCCACCACCTGATCCGCTCCGGCGAGCTTCTCGGCATGATGCTGCTGTCCTGGGCCAACATTGCATATTACCAGTCGCTCATGCAGGGCATCCGGAGCGCCATTTCCGAAGGCCGGTTCGAGGACTTCCGGCTTGCGACGAAGGAACAGTGGAAGCGCGGCGATATACCGGCATAATTGCGCGAAACTTGGGAGGAGGACCATATGAAGCTTACGGATGAGGTGATCATTCCCGTGCCGCGCACCAAGGTGTGGGAGGCGCTCAATGACGCTGAGCTGCTGCGCCAGTGCATCCCCGGCTGCGAGGAGATCGTCAAGAAATCCGACACGGAAATGGAAGCAAAGGTGACGGTGAAGCTTGGTCCGGTAAAAGCCAGTTTCAAGGGTGCGGTGACGCTGTCAGACCTCGACCCGCCGAACGGCTATCGGATTTCCGGCGAAGGGAAGTCCATGATGGGTGGAGCCGTTGGCGGCGCCAATGTGCGCCTCGAGGACGTGCCCGAGGGCACCAAGCTGATCTATGACGTTGACGCCCAGGTGACCGGCAAGATCGCCAGCCTCGCCCAGCGCTTCATCGAGCCGACGGCCAAGCAGCTCTCCGCCCAGTTCTTTGAGAATTTCGCCAGGCTCGCGGTCAACGAGCCTGGCTGATCACTTCCCCGAGCCACCCGTGTGCTCGCCCTCGCGCGTCAGGTAATAGGCGGCGAGGATGGGCAGGAAGGTGACTGCGATGACGATCATCGCCACCACATTGGTGACGGGGCGCTGACGCGGGCGGATCAGTTCGTTCAGCATCCAGATCGGCAAGGTGGCCTGCTGGCCGGCGGTGAAGGTGGTTACGATCACCTCGTCGAAGGACAATGCGAAGGCCAGCATGCCGCCTGCCAGCAGGGCGGAGCCGATCTGTGGCAGCACCACGTGGCGGAACGTCTGGGTACCATTGGCGCCCAGATCCATCGAGGCCTCGAGCATGCTTGGTGACAACCTGCGGAAACGCGCCAGCGCGTTGTTGTAGACGACGACGATGCAGAAGGTGGCGTGGCCCAGAACGATGGTCCAAGTCGAGAACGGAATCGACATGATGTCGAAGGCCGAGCGCAGCGCGATGCCAGTGATGATGCCCGGAAGCGCAATCGGCAGGATGAACAGCAGCGACAGCGAATCCTTGCCGAAGAAGCGCGCCCGCCACAGCGCTGCGGCAGCGAGCGTTCCCAGCACCAGCGCGATCAGCGTTGCGAGCACCGCGACTTGGACGGAGAGCCACAGCGGGCCCCAGATGTCCGGCCGGTCGAACCACGCGACCGAGAACCAGTGCAGCGTCAGGCCCGGTGGCGGGAACTGAAAGCTCTTCTCCTCGGTGGTGAAGGCATAGAGGAAGATCAGCGCCAGCGGCAGGTGGAGGAACAGCAACCCGCCGATGGCAGCCGCCTTCAGGGGAAACGTTGCACCGGGTTCAGAGCGCATCGAAGGCTCCCATGCGGCGGGCGATCATCAGGTAGATGCCCATGATGACGACCGGAACGACGGTGAAGGCGGCGGCGAGCGGAATGTCGCCGGCGGTTCCCTGCAGCGCATAGACGGTGGTGCCGATGAAGGGTCGCGAATTGCCGACGATCTGCGGGATGATGTAGTCGCCGAGCGTCAGCGAGAAGGTGAAGATCGAGCCCGCGATGACGCCTGGAAGGCTCAGCGGCAGGATCACCGTCCGGAAGGTCTGGCGTGGCGAAGCGCCGAGATCGGCTGAGGCCTCGATGAAGTTCTTCGGCACGCGTTCGAGGGCCGCCTGCGTTGGCAGGATCATGTAGGGCAGCCAGATATAGACGAAGACAATGAACGTTCCGATGTAGCTGAAGGACAGCGACGAGCCGCCGATCACCGGCATCGCCAGCAAGGCATCGAGGACCCAGCCAAGGTGGATCTTGTCTGCCACCCAGGTGATGATGCCTTCCTTCGCGAGGATCAGCTTCCACGCATAGACCTTGACGAGATAGCTCGACCACAGCGGCATCATGACGGCGAGGTAGAACAGCGCCTTCCAGCCGCCGCGGGCATAGCGCGCCGCATAATATGCGATGGGGAAGGCAAGGATTGCGCTGGCGAGCGTGACGGCGGCTGCCATGACGACGGTGCGCAGGATGATGGTGAGGTTGGTCGCCGTGAACAGCTGCTCATATGTCGCCAGGGTGAAGTTGTGGACGATCAGGCCCGAGAATTCATCGAGCGAATAGAAGCTCTGCAGCAAAAGGGCGAACAGCGAGCCGAGATAGACGACGCCGATCCATAGGAGTGGCGGCAGCAACAGCGCCAGCGTGAGCAGGCCCGAGTTGCGGTAGAAGAAGTCGGACAGCCCGCCGCGCGGGCTCGTGGTGACGGCGGCGCTCATGCCGCCTCCATGGCGACGAGGCTGTCAGCCTCCCAGGCAAGGGCGACTGTCTCGCCTTCCTGGATGGCCGTCATGCCGGCGGGGAGTGTTGCCGCAATGCGGGTGCCGTTCACCTCCACCGCGACGCGGGTGATGGCGCCCTGGTATTGCACCGAGATCGCGCGGCCCGAGACGCCGAATTGACCACTGGGCAGTGCCTGCCCGGCGTTGACGAGCCTGATCTTCTCCGGTCGCAGGCTGGTCCATGCGTGGGTGCCGCCATGGGCTACGGCAAACTCCGGCGGGAGCACGTTGGAGGAGCCGACGAAATCGGCGACAAAGCGGGAGCGCGGGCGCTCATAGACGTCCGCCGGCGAACCCGCCTGCACGATTTTGCCCTCGTTGAAGATGGCTACTCGGTTGGCCATCGACAGGGCCTCGCCCTGGTCATGGGTCACGAAGACGAAGGTGATGCCGAGTTGCTTCTGCAGCGCCTTCAGTTCCTCCTGCATTTGCTCGCGCAGCTTCAGGTCGAGGGCGCCAAGCGGCTCGTCAAGCAGCAGCACCTTGGGCTGGTTGACGAGGGCGCGGGCGAGCGCCACGCGCTGGCGCTGGCCGCCCGACAGCTGCGATGGCCTGCGCTGGTCGAAGCCCTTGAGCTTGACCATGGCAAGCGTCTCAAGAGCCTTTGCCTCGCGTTCGGCGCGGGCCACGCCCTTGATCATCAGGCCATAGGCGACGTTCTCTCCCACCGTCATGTGCGGGAACAGCGCATAGTCCTGAAAGACGGTGTTGACGTTGCGCTTGTAGGGCGGAAGCCCTTCCGCAGTTTCGCCGAAGATTTCGATGTGGCCCGACGTCGGCTGCTCGAAGCCCGCGATCAGGCGGAGGCAGGTGGTTTTGCCTGAGCCGGAAGGTCCCAGCATGGCAAAGAACTCGCCCTCGGGGACGTCGAGGGACACGTCATCGACGGCCCTGATCTGGCCGAAGAGTCGTGACACGTGCTGGAAGCTTACGGCTGCTGGCATGATGGGTCCTGAACTGAAGACCCCGGCCTTATGAGGCCGGGGTCAAGCTTGCCTGGGGTCTTGAGCGCTACTGACTCATGACTTCGCGATAGGCCTTGTCCCACTGCGAATAGGGAACGCAACCGCCTTCCGCCGCGCACTTCGAGGTCGGCGTGCGCCAGAACCAGATCTTGTCGAAGTTTTCGAAACCATTGGTGGCGCAACCCGCGTCCGTTAGCAACTCGTTGCCTTTGCAGGCAGCTGGCACGGAGGGCACGGAGCCGAACCATGCAGCGAGATCACCCTGCAGCTTGGGCTGAAGCGAGTGGTTCAGCCACATATAGGCGCAGTTCGGATGCGGCGCGGCTGCGTGCATCATGGTGGTATCGGCCCAGCCAGTGGCACCTTCCTCCGGAACGGTGGAGGAGATGGACTGCTTGTCGGCCTCCAGCAGGTTCACCTGGAACGGCCAGGACGATGAGGCGACGACACCCTCGTTCTTGAAGTCGTCGATCTGCACCATGGCGTCATGCCAGTAGCGGCCCACGAGCTGGCGCTGGTTCTTGAGCAGCGCGATGACCGCGTCGAACTGAGCCTGGTTAAGCTCATAGGGGTTCTTGATGCCGAGCTCCGGCTTGGTCTTCATCAGGTAGAGTGCACCATCGGCGACATAGATCGGGCCATCGAAGGCCTGAACGCGGCCCTTGTTCGACTTGCCGTCGGGAAGCGTCTGCTCCTCGAAGACCACCGACCAGCTCTTCGGCGCGTCCTTGAACACCTTGGTGTTGTAGGCCAACACGTTGGGGCCCCACTGATACGGCACGCCATAATGCACGCCATCCACCGTATGCCAGGGTGCTTCTTTCAGCCTGTCGTCCAGCGTGCCCCAGTCCTTGATGAGATCGATGTTGATCGGCTGCACCTTCTTGCCGGCCACGAGGCGCAGCGAAGCATCGCCCGAAGCGGTGACGAGGTCGAAGCCGCCCTGGTTCATCAGGGTGACCATTTCGTCCGAGGTGGCCGCGGTCTTCACATTGACCTTGCAACCCGTCTCCTTCTCGAAGCCGGTGACCCAGTCATAGCCCTTGTCTGTTTCGCCGCGCTCGATGTAGCCCGGCCATGCCACGATATCGACCTGTCCCTCACCGGGGCCAACGTCCTTCTTGGCCTCCTGCGCCATGGCAATGCCCGCCACGCCGGCGAGGGCGGCGAGCGATGTGATCGCTGTCTTCATAAACGTCATAGTGTCTGCTCCCTATTGGGCCACGTCTGAGGGTGCTTATTGGCAGCACCATCGGGCCCGTGCCATGTATTGTGAACCGAAGTGGACCCGAAGTTCAACCCCAGCAATCCTTTAGGCATCGAAATGCGCAGCATCTGGATCACCCCTCCACTGGCAATTCTGGCGGATGCTCCCGGTGGAATTGTGCTGCGCAATGGCAGGTTCGCCGAGTTGCTGACGTTGGGACAAAGGCCCTCGCAGCCTGTGGATGATGTATTTGATGCGTCGCAACATGTCGTCTTGCCGGGCCTCGTCAACACGCACCACCACTTCTACCAGACGCTCACCCGGGCTCATCCGGACGCCATCAACAAGCAACTCTTCGACTGGCTAAAAGTGCTCTACCCGGTGTGGTCGCGGCTCACCCCAGATTCGATGCGGATCGCCACGAGGCTGGCGCTCATTGAACTGCTGATGTCCGGCGTCACCACCACGTCCGACCACCATTACCTGTTCCCGGCGCATCTGGATGATGCAATGGACATCCAGGTGGACGAAGCGCGCAAGCTCGGCATGCGGATGACCGTGACGCGCGGATCGATGAACCTCTCGGTGAAGGACGGTGGCCTCCCGCCGGATTCGGTGGTGCAGGACGAGGATACCATCCTCGCGGACTGCGAGCGGGTGATCAGCAAGTATCACCAGCGCGGTGAGGGGGCGATGATCCAGATTGGGCTGGCCCCATGCTCACCCTTCAGTGTCACCAAGTCCCTCATGAGCGCCTGTGGCGCGCTGGCGGAGAAGCATGACTGCCGTCTCCACACCCACTTGGCCGAAACCCATGACGAGGACGAATTCTGCAAGGCGATGTTTGGCATGAGCCCGCTCGACTATCTCGAGGAGGTGGGTTGGCTGAATGATCGCACGTGGCTCGCTCACGGCATTCATTTTTCGGATGGCGACGTGATGCGGCTGGGCCGGCATGGTGTGGGTGTGTGTCATTGCCCGACTTCCAACATGGTTTTGGCGTCCGGCCAATGCCGCACGCGGGAACTCGAGGCAGCAGGCGCGCCGGTGGGGCTCGGTGTTGACGGCTCGGCGTCGAACGACTCGTCCAACCTCATGGAGGGCGTAAGGCACGCGTTGATGATCAACCGTCTTACCTATGATGCCTCCGTCACCCATCTCGACGCGCTGAGATGGGCGACCCAAGGCTCGGCCCGCTGTCTGGGGCGCAGCGACATCGGCGAGATCGCGGTGGGCAAGCAGGCCGACTTGGCACTGTTCAAGCTTGACGAATTGCGCTTTTCCGGGGCGGGCGATGCGCTGGCGGCGCTCGTGCTCTGCGGCGCGCATCGCGCGGACCGTGTAATGGTGGGGGGCGACTGGCGGGTGGTTGATGGCCAGCCCGTGGGCATCGACATTGCCCAGCTGCGCGCTGCCCATGGTGCTGCAGCAAAACAATTCCTGTAAGGAGAGACCCTGCGTGATGGATCTTGCCACCGAATACAACAACCGCACCCTGGTGCCGAACCATCCGGAGATCATTGCGCGGTGGCACCGGGAAGCAGCGGCCTACCGAGCGAGCCACGTCGGGGAGTTCGACATTCCCTATGGCGCCCGCCCGCGTAACCGCGTTGACCTTTTTGCGGCCGATGGTGGCCGAGGGCAGGGGCCGCTCATCGTGTTCATCCACGGCGGCTACTGGCGGAGTTTCGACAAGTCCAGCTTCAGCCATGTGGCGGGGCCGGCCAATGCCGCCGGGTTCGACGTGGCCGTTCCGGGTTACACCCTGTGCCCCGAGGTGACGCTTGCCGACATCATCGATGAGATCCGCCAGTGCTGCCTGTTTCTTGGACAGCGCTCTGGTCGTCGCCTGGTGCTGACCGGCCATTCGGCCGGAGGCCATCTTGCCGCGGCCATGACTGCCACCGAGTGGCCCCTCTACGGCGCCCGCTCGGATCTCATACAGGCGTGTCTTTCGGTCAGCGGTCTGTTCGATCTCCGCCCGCTGATGGCGACCTCCTATAATAATGACCTCCGGCTTTCACCTGCCGGGGCCATGGCGGCCAGCCCGCTGTTCTGGCCGATGACCAGCCGTATCCCGTTCGACAGCTGGGTGGGGGTGGAGGAGAGCTTCGAATTCCGCCGCCAGGCCCGGTCGCTGGCAGCGGCCTGGTCCGGGCTGGGACTTTCCTGCCGTTATGAGGAGGTTGCGGGCGAAAACCACTTCAGCATTGGCGATCTGTTCGCCCGGGCAGACCACCCCATGACGCAGCGCCTTCTGGAGCTTGCCCGTAGCTGACGCCCGCCGGAAAACCTGCCGCGATGCACAATTCCCGGGCAAGACGGCGAGCTGGAAAGCTTCCTCCCGTATGGTGTTCCTGCGGTAGCCGGAGCCCAGTCTGCCAAGAGCCCCGGCACTGTCGAAACCAATTCAATGCGCCCTGCGTAACCAGTCAAATAGCCGCGCCTGAATTTCGTCGAGAATAACCCCTCCACATTCGGTGCGAAGCACCTATATAATTGGTCCCATGCCGAAGCAGCCCAACCATAAAGACGACAATCAGACAGGGGTGATCACCCGGACAGAGGCGAAGACCAAGAAGCCTTCCCTCTACAAGGTGCTGCTGCTCAACGACGACTACACGCCGATGGAATTCGTCGTGCACGTGCTGGAGCGGTTTTTCGGCAAGGGGCGCGAAGAGGCCACCCGCATCATGCTGCATGTCCACCAGAAGGGCGTCGGTGTCTGCGGTGTCTTTACGTTTGAAGTGGCGGAGACCAAAGTGACCCAGGTCATGGATTTCGCCCAGAACCACCAGCATCCCCTTCAGTGCACGATGGAAAAGGAATAGGCCAATGCCGACATTCTCCCGCAGCCTCGAAAAGGCGCTCCACCGCGCCCTTGCACTGGCCAGTGAACGCCGCCACGAATACGCGACGCTGGAACATCTGTTGCTCTCGCTGACGGACGACAAAGACGCAGCTGCAGTGATGAAGGCCTGCAACGTCGACCTCGACGTCTTGCGTCGCAGCCTGACCAACTACATTGATAGTGAACTGGGTCAGATGATTTCAGCGGAGCGCGAGGATTCCAAGCCAACCGCTGGTTTCCAGCGTGTTATCCAACGCGCCGTCATCCATGTTCAGTCATCTGGCCGTGAGGAAGTGACAGGCGCCAACGTGCTGGTCGCAATATTTGCCGAGCGGGAGAGCCACGCGGCCTTTTTCCTGCAGGAGCAGGACATGACCCGCTATGATGCCGTCAATTACATATCGCATGGCATTGCGAAGAGGTCTGGCCTTTCTGAGACCCGCTCGGTGCGGGGAATTGATCAGGATCAGCAAGGCACCAGCAACAATGACGGTGAGGATTCAACGTCGAAGAAGAAGGGCGAAGGCGATGCGCTTGACGCCTATTGCATCAACCTCAACAAGAAGGCTGGTGAAGGCAAGATCGATCCACTGATTGGACGCGAACCAGAGGTGCGCCGTACCATCCAGATCCTCTGTCGCCGCCAGAAAAACAACCCGCTCTTCGTGGGCGATCCGGGCGTCGGCAAGACGGCAATTGCTGAAGGCCTTGCTCGCAAGATCATCAATGGTGATGTGCCCGAGGTTTTGCTCAACTGCACTGTCTATCAGCTCGACATGGGTGCACTGCTGGCCGGTACGCGCTATCGCGGTGATTTCGAGGAGCGGCTGAAGGCTGTCGTCAAGGAAATCGAGTCGCGCCCCGGAGCGATCATGTTCATCGATGAGATCCACACGGTAATCGGTGCAGGTGCGACATCCGGTGGATCAATGGATGCGTCCAATCTTCTCAAGCCGGCACTCGCCAATGGAGCGCTGCGCTGTATTGGTTCGACCACCTACAAGGAGTATCGCCAGCATTTCGAGAAGGACCGTGCGCTTGTTCGCCGTTTCCAGAAGATCGATGTCAATGAACCTTCCATTCCGGATGCGATCGAAATCCTCAAGGGCTTGAAGCCCTATTACGAGGATTTCCACAAAGTCCGTTACACGGATGATGCAATCGAGACCGCGGTGCAGTTGTCGGCCCGTTACATGGCCGACCGCAAGCTTCCGGACAAGGCGATCGACGTCATCGACGAAACCGGTGCTTCGCAAATGCTGCTGGCCGAGGACAAGCGCCGCAAGGTTATCGGAGTGCCGGAGATTGAGGCGACGATTGCCACCATGGCCCGCATTCCGGCCAAGACGGTGAGCAAGGATGACGCGACAGTTCTGAAGAACCTTGACGCTGACCTGAAGCGGATGGTTTTCGGCCAGGACAAGGCAATCGAGGCGCTCGCATCGGCAATCAAGTTGGCACGTGCCGGCTTGCGTGAGCCGGAAAAGCCTATTGGTTGTTATCTGTTCTCTGGCCCGACTGGCGTTGGTAAGACCGAGGTTGCCAAGCGGCTTGCTGAGGTGATGGGCGTCAATATGCTTCGCTTCGACATGTCGGAGTACATGGAACGGCATTCCGTTTCCCGTCTCATTGGCGCACCTCCTGGCTATGTAGGCTTCGACCAGGGTGGCTTGTTGACAGACGGCATTGACCAGCATCCCTATTCTGTCTTGCTGCTCGACGAGATCGAGAAGGCTCACCCCGATCTCTTCAACATCCTTCTTCAAGTCATGGATCACGGGAAACTGACCGACCACAACGGCAAGTCCGTCGACTTCCGCAATGTGATCCTCATCATGACAACCAATGCCGGCGCCCAAGACATGGCGCGCGAGGCAATTGGTTTCGGCAACAGCGTTCGTCAAGGCGACGACATGGAGGCTATACAGCGGTTGTTCACGCCGGAGTTCCGCAACCGTCTGGACGCCGTCATTCCCTTCGGGCACTTGCCGGCTAACGTGGTGCGGAAGGTCGTCGAGAAGTTCGTGCTCCAGCTAGAGGCGCAGCTGGTTGAGCGCCAGGTGAACATTGAGCTTTCCGCAGAGGCAGCAGACTGGCTCGCGAAGAAGGGGTACGATCAGCAAATGGGTGCCCGCCCTCTGGCGCGCATTATCCAGGAGCACGTCAAGAAGCCCCTGGCCGAAGAAGTGCTCTTTGGAAAGCTGTCCAAGGGTGGCACTGTTCGTATCCTCTTGAAGGGAGACGAATTGCACTTTGAGTATCTGAGCCGCGACGAGGAAAAGGCCTTGCCCGGTCGACCGACACGCAAAGCCCTGCCACGTGCAACGGCCGAATCCAAGGAAACGGGCAAGGGGAAACAGGAGCCGAAGACTACAAAGCGCAAGCCAAAGGCGAAATCTGAGTGATTTTGAACGTCAAAGCGACGAAGAAATGATGGAAAGCCGGCAGACTGTCCAATTGCAGTCGCCGGTTTTCTTGTTATTGTATGGTTAGAATAACAAGGGTCGATTGGCCCACTGGGGAGACGAGGCGTGGTGAACGCTGCAGTGAAGGTCGAAGCTGATCGCCCAGTGGCGGTTCAAGTGACTGATCTTCATAAGAAATTTGGCGATCTCGAGGTCCTCAAGGGCGTGTCCTTGACGGCGCGCGAGGGAGCGGTCGTGTCGATGATCGGTGCCTCTGGATCCGGCAAATCCACATTTTTGCGTTGCATTAATTTTCTTGAGATGCCCACCCGGGGAGAAATTCAGGTCACCGGTGAAAATGTTTCGCTTGCCCGTCACAAGGATGGCGACCTGCACCCCTCTGACAGGAAGCAGCTTGAGCGCATCCGCACACGTTTGGGCATGGTGTTCCAGAGTTTCAACCTGTGGCAACACATGACGGTGCTACAGAATGTTATTGAGGCGCCTGTGCATGTTCTCGGTGTGCCCAGGGCAGAAGCTATAGATCGGGCTGAGAAGTTGCTGAACAAGGTGGGTCTGTTCGACAAGCGCGACCAGTATCCGGCATTCCTATCTGGTGGCCAGCAACAGCGCGCAGCGATCGCGCGAGCCCTGTGCATGGAACCCAAAGTAATGCTGTTTGACGAACCCACGTCGGCTCTTGACCCGGAACTTGTGGGAGAAGTGCTGAAGGTTATCCGCGACCTGGCTGACGAAGGACGTACGATGATCCTTGTCACGCATGAGATGAAGTTCGCGCGGAGCGTCTCCAGCCACGTGATTTATCTCTACAAGGGCGTGATTGAAGAGGAGGGGCCGCCTTCGCAGGTGTTCGGCTCTCCGAAGAGCGACCGCTGTCGGCAATTTGTCTCTTCAGCGCATGCCTGATGTAGTCGATAGTGTTTACGAGCAAATCGGGCGCATGAGTTGTCCGAAACAACAGGGAGTAACGTGAATGAAATTGAACCGTCGAATTGTTCTCGCTGCCGCTGCCGCTGCCGTGGCCATGATGGCCGGAGCGTCAACTGCCGCCATGGCCGACATAAAGTTTGGTGTCGCTGCGGAACCTTATGCACCCTACAGCTCAAAGGATGCGTCAGGTAAGTGGGTCGGCTGGGAAATCGATCTGATGAACCAGCTGTGCGCTCAGATGAATGAGAAGTGCGAACTGGTCGAAGTTGCGTGGGACGGCATCATTCCTGCTCTCACGTCGAAGCAGATCGATGTCATCTGGTCGTCCATGTCGATCACAGATGAACGCAAGAAGACCATCGATTTCTCGGACATGTACTACAATACCCCCTCAAATGTCATTGGTCAGAAGAACGGCGACACCGACATCGCTCCTGATCACCTGAAGGGAAAGATCATCGGCGTTCAGGTCTCGACAACCCATGAACGCTACGCGCAGAAGTATTTTGCGCCGGCTGGTGCAGAGATCAAGACCTACTCCACTCAGGATGAGGCGAACAACGATCTCGCCGCTGGCCGGGTGGACTACATCCAGGCCGACTCGACTGCTCTTGATGCCTTCCTCAAGACCGAACAGGGGAAGCAGTGCTGTGAGTTGAAGGGCACCGTTCCGGATGACACGTCGGTTCTTGGCTTCGGCGTGGGCGCTGGCGTACGCAAGGAAGATACGGCGTTGAAGGAGAAGATCAACGCGGCGATCGCAGAACTAGCCAAGCAGAAGAAGTTCGCGGAAATCACCAAGAACTATCCCGACCTGCAGGGCATCATTGCGACGCCCGAGAAGTAACATTTTTAGCCTGCGCGGGGGCGACCTCGTGCAGGCTCTTGATCAAGGAACGTCATGGCCGGTCAACCCGGGTTCCCGGAAATACTCGCGTTTGGTCCAACCGGCTACGGGGATGAGTTGCTCTTTGGCGCTGCCGTCAGTGTGGCAATCGCCATCCTCGCTTATACTCTGGGGTTGCTGATCGGCCTCATCGGGGCGATGTCCAAGCTTTATGGCAGTCCACTCACCCGTGCGATCATGCAGGGATACACAACGCTTGTTCGCGCAGTTCCCGAGCTGATACTTATTCTCATTCTTTATTATGCCGGCACCGCAACGTTAAACCGTCTCCTTGAGAGCTCCGGGTTTGCAGCGATTGCGATCAATGGATTTGCTGCTGCCGTGCTTGTCCTTGGTTTCGTCCAAGGCGCATATTCAACAGAGGTATTGCGTGCCGCCATCCAGGCCATTCCGGTCGGGCAAATGGAAGCTGCGCGGGCTTACGGCATGTCGCCGTGGCTGATTTTCCGCCGGATCACGGTGCCGTCCATGTTGCCATATGCGATCCCGGGGCTAGCCAATCTCTGGCTGATTGTCACCAAGGATACCGCATTGATTGCTGTTGTGGGTTACACAGAACTCGCGCTCGCGACACGGCAGGCAGCGGGCAATACAAAGATGTACTTCACGTTCTTCATGTCGGCCGGCCTGATCTACCTGATCATCACCCTGGTGTCGCAGAAGGGCTTCGCGCTGCTTGAGAAGCGGGTTCGCCGTGGCCAGAGGAAGCTTACATGAACTTTGATCTCCTCAAGATGCTGATCAAGGGAATCGTTGTCCTGATTCTGGTCGGTATACTTGCTGGCCTGATCTATTGGCTGCTCACGGTCTCGCAATGGAGTTGGATGAGCGTTTATTATACACTGCTCATCAAGGGGCTCTGGCTCACGCTCCTGCTCTGGATATTCTCCTGCATTCTCGGCATGATTTTCGCCATTCCAATCGGGCTTGTGCAAGTCACAGGTCCAAGTTGGCTCGCAGCTTTGGCGAAGGGTTACTGCACGGTGATCCGCGGAACGCCCCTGTTGCTGCAGTTGTGGCTGATTTATTATGGCCTCGGCTCTCTCTTTCCCAAGATCGCCATGGTCTTTCCGGACTTTCGGACGGACTTCATGTGGCTCATTCGCCTTGATGCTTTCTGGTATGCGCTTCTAGCTTTCACGTTGAGTTTCGCGGGTTACGAAGGAGAGATCATGCGGGGCGCCTTCCTGGGTGTGCCACGCGGTGAACTTGAGGCGGCCCGCGCCATCGGCATGTCCCCCTGGAAGGTTTTGACCCGGGTTTGGTTCCCACGTGCCGTCCGCCTCGTGTTGCCAACTCTGGCGGGAGAAGTTGTGCTGCAACTCAAGTCTACACCGCTTGCCATGACTGTTACCGTCATGGATCTTGCGGGCGTCGTGCGTAATCGGATTACCCAGGATACATATATCGTTTACGAGCCTCTCATGCTCCTGGCCGTCATTTATATGTGCCTGACATTTTTGACCTTGTGGGCCTTCAGTTACATCGAGAAAAAGGTTCCGCAAAAGCGATGATCGAGGACATCCTCAAGAGGCATCTTCCGGAACTGATCGACATAAGGCACGACCTGCACGCGCATCCTGAAATGCTGTTTCAGGAGACGAGAACCGCCAAGATTGTTGCCGATGAATGCAGTCGTTTGGGTTTCGAAGTGACGACGGGCATCGCGAAGACCGGGGTTGTAGCGTCAATGAGTGCTGGTTCCTCAAGGAGGGTGATTGGAATTCGCGCGGATATGGATGCGTTGCCGCTCCAAGAGCAAAACAATCTTCGCTACTCGTCCAAGTATCCGGGCAAGATGCATGCCTGCGGACATGATGGCCACACCACCATGTTGCTCGGTCTCGCTCGCTATCTTGCTGAAACACGTAACTTTGACGGCACCGTCCGCCTGATTTTTCAGCCATCGGAGGAAGACGAGGGTGGTGCGTTCAGGATGATCGAGGATGGGTTGTTTGAACGGTTCCCCTGCGATCGTATCTTTGCACTCCACAATTTGCCGGGCGAAGCGGAAGGCCAAATTGTAGTGCGGCCCGGTCCTATCACTGCTTCATGTGATGTATTCACGATCGTGGTTCAGGGGGTTGGGGGGCATGGGGCACTGCCGCATAAGTCCGTGGACCCCATTGTCGCTGCCTCAAGTATCGTGCTGGCAATGCAAACTGTGGTATCCCGCAATCTCGACCCTCATGATCCGGCAGTCGTAACCGTTGGAGCCATAAACGGCGGGTCGATGGCAACCGTCATACCGGAAGAGGTCAAGCTTCTGGTCGGCATTCGCACTGTTACCGAGGCAGTGCGTGACATGGTACTTGCCCGCATCAAGGATCTCGCCACCGCCCAGGCCAAGTCTTATGGTTGCACCGCCGACGTTCAGATCGGACTTGATAGCTGGAGTTATCCGGCTGGCTTTAACAGCGCGGATGAGGCTGCCCTCGTGCGTCAGGTGGCCATTGATATGGGGCAGGATCCAACAAAAGTAGACATGCGTGGTCCGTTCATGTTTTCCGAGGATTTCTCGGCAATGCAAGAGGTGGTGCCATCCTGCTATTTTGGACTTGGGGCAGGGCCGGGGCCGATGCTTCACGACCCCGGCTATGATTTTAATGATGCACTTCTCATCAAGGGTCCGGCCTTCTGGGCAAGACTCGTCGAGAAGGCACTTTCTCAGGCATAAGGTCCTTCGATCCCGAGTTTTCGCATCAGTGTGGCGTAGTTGTTGAAGCTTTTCACCAACGCTGCTCCGTGCCGCGCAACGAGAGTCTCACGTGCTTCATCCGATGAGGCGGAGGAAAGGGCTGCCCAAATTGCCGCCATGGACTCAGCCTCGCTGCGCGCGACCGGCGCAAGTCCGTCTGTTACAGCTTGATTGATCGTTTGAGCGTTGCACTTCCCGACGCCAGCAACCGTCCTAGAGCCCACAAGCGAGTAGCCCTCCGGTAGGTCTCCCTTGAGATTGATGACTTCCTTGTAGCATATGGCCCTCAGGATTTGGTCTACGGCCTGCTTTGCTCCTTCGACCCGCGATACATGCTCTGTATCCGCTGCGGCATGGGGCAGTAACTCGACACGGCCAGGATATTTCTTTGCCAGCGGCAAGTAGGGTACCATCGGCCCACTGGTCGCGCCGCTCTCGGCATCAACAAACAGATCAGCGTCAATCGCTGCATAACGCACCTTCCCTGACGCCATCGCATCATCAAGCGCATCGCTGTCTACGCACTCCCCACGATCGTAGTTGATCAGCACTGCGCCGGCGTTGAGTGCGGCTAGTACCTCGGCATTGACGACGTTGGCGTTGGAGAATTGGCCGGTCGCAGAATTGAGCAACCCAAGACCCGTGTGCACTGAAATAACGTCAGCACCCTTTGCGGCTTCCACCGGAGAGGCCGCGTAGATGAAGCCCTCTGACTCGATCCACTGTCTATGGCGTGGCCTCGCATGAACCGTTACGACCATTCCAAAGGCCTGCGCCAGCTTCGCCATCTCACGGCCGATGTTTCCATAGCCGATAATGCCAATGCGCTTGCCTTCAATTTTCTCGGTAGGGAACTTCGCCAAGTCGCGTCCGGTGTCGAAACGTGCGGCAGCAGTGAGCTCGTGGATTTCATCCACCGGGAGATCCGGAAGAATTTTCAGCAGTGCCTTAAAGCCCATTTGAGCGGTCGCACGGCTGTTGAAGGAAGGGGTGTTCATGAGCGGCGCCGGTCCACCTTCGCCATTTCCGCCGCCCCAAGACGCAGACCCCATGTTTCCCGTTCCGGCTCCGATGCGGACGCCGCCTTCGTTGAAGATCGCCTCCTTCGGAAGGAAGGTAGCGGCGGCTATGACGGCGTCATACTGCGCCTTGTCGGTGAGGTTACGGATCTCCTCCGGCTTTGAAAGCTGGGGTAGGTAAAAAAAGTGGACACCCGCTTCAAGTGACAGATCCACGCCGAAGGGACCATCGTGGAAAATCGCACCATGTGACTCAATGTGAGATTTGACTTCCGAGTAATCAGGCCGACCACCCTTGTCGATCTTAAGCCCGACATGATCACAGATGAGTACCTTGTACGTCCGTTGAGGATCATTCTTACGAATTGCGTGTGATGGAACGTCCTGGGCAGGAAAAGTGATGCCGTGCTTTTCCAATTCCTCCTCCATCACCACGATGCGGGCGCGGTGATAGGCGTATGTGATATTGTCGAGGAGGGCGAGAATGTCCTCAACAGGGCGGATGCCACCTATCCACGCCCGGTAGTCACCAGGTGTCCCCGGGAAGGCATTCACATAGCGCGCCACGTCGAGTCCCTTTTCGTGAACACCGTTTGGATGGGTGATGCCGTCATATGCGAGGAGCTGCTTTGATCGAGAAATCATGCGAGCATGAATCGCTGGATCGCCGATCTGATTGTCAGTAACTCTTATAAGTGTAACTGCAGCGCCGCGGTGCTCCGGGCTCGAAACGCCGGGCTGAAGCAGCTCTGAGTTACTCATCCATTCATCAATTGTTGCTCGGTTTATCTCTGAGCGGCGGTTTAATTCCCTTACGGAGCCGATCTCTCTTTCAACCCGCAACAGACCAAATGTCGTCTCGGCAAAAGCAAGGGTTGAGAAGGTGTTGATGACCCCACCCAGCATTCTTCCCTCCTGAGGGTCATAAATGGGTCCGAGCATTACCGTTCGCTCTCCTGAGAGCGGCGATTTGGGATCGACCGGAGCAGCAAGCTTCAGTTGCCGCGGAATGGCCCAGGAGGGCGTCCTCTGGTTCTCTTCGATCAACTTCAAGGAAGTTGGCGTCAAGGAGACGAGGAAGTAGCCTGAAATTCCGCCAATGGCCTTCTGTAGCGGCATGAACAGGCAGCATTTTGCCATAACCTGCGCCACCAGTTCGTCGCCCCACGGCATAGCGCCCAGCATCGATGTTGCGTCGAGTACAGCATGATGCTCGCCCGGATTGCGATCAATCCAGTCGAGAAGACTTTCCATGTCAGCGCGCGAATAGGTTGTTGCTCCTGTCGTCTCGTGGCCGACACCGAAGAAAACCTTGATACCCATACGCTCAAGTGTATCGGCAGATGGAATTGCACCCTCTGTCGTTGCGAAGTGAATTCGCGCTTCGTCCCCCCAACGGGCATACCGCATCATTTCTACGATCTGTACGCCCCAGCTCTGACGGAAAAATCCGGAGGCCTTTGCGAGGTCCGACTCCGGTGTTGGTGTGTCAACATAGATGTGCTGGGTCGCATCATTTACAGTGAGGAAGTGGAGAGCGCAGACTGTGAATCCAGAATGTCCGCCGCCCAGGCCAACCGCCAGGCGGTTCGAACGCGGAAACTCGAAATAGCGGTGAATCTCCTTCATCATGTCGAGGAGGAACTTGTCGGCAGGATAGCCGCGATGCATCGAGCGACTGATCTCTGCGACAGTGAAGCAACCAATGTCCTTACCGGTGTCATCGAGCTTGCGGTAGTTGCTTTCGAGCCAGTGCTCGAATTCGAACCGTAGCAAGCGACTGTCACCGTCATCGCGAGCCATATCAGTGATGGGCCCCACTCCGAAGAACGGGTTCCGGGTTCGCGGCGGTGGCCCCCCGGCAGTTGCCTTCAGGGAGCTTTCTCGTGCAGCGCGGAATTGTTCGATTGCCAGCATTGCCTGCCCCATCCCATTGAACCGAAGCTCACGCTAATCGAGTTCTTGCAGGCAGAAACTGCCAGAAAGCGTCATTTTAGACAATCTTGCGCCCTTCAACAAAAAGCGCGGCCCTGATTGGGGGCGCGTTACTCAGTTTAAGTGATTCGATAGAGCGGATGGGCGACGTCGCTTCGGGGGAAGTTGCCTTTAGTGGCACACCTGCGCCGTCCGGTAGGAGGCCCCGTTGAAGCTCAAGGCCTTCGCCGTTATGTTGTTTATGGTGAGGTTGATGCATCCGCTGGCCGTCGTCTTCGGTGAGGTTGTCGTTGCCATGCCCGTCTTCTTGGTTATCGGCGCAACGGATTT
>NZ_JBAXGR010000049.1:0-26922 GCF_037139295.1 Aestuariivirga sp. | reverse complement strand
CGACATCATCTTCTTCTGGGTCGCCCGCATGATGATGATGGGCCTGCACTTCATGCATGAGGTGCCGTTCCACACGGTCTACATCCACGCACTGGTCCGCGACGAGAAGGGCCAGAAGATGTCGAAGTCCAAGGGCAACGTCATCGATCCGCTCGAACTGATCGATTCCTATGGCGCGGATGCGCTGCGCTTCACGCTGGCCGCCATGGCAGCACAGGGCCGCGACATCAAGCTCGCCAAGGCGCGCGTCGAGGGTTACCGCAACTTTGGTACCAAGCTGTGGAATGCGGCACGCTTCGCCGAGATGAATGAAGTGGCGCATGACCCGAACTTTGACCCGCTCGCCGCGCGCGTGACCGTGAACCGCTGGATCGCGGGTGAGACGGCACGAACCGAGGCACTGGTGCGCAAGGCACTTGATGAATACAAGTTCAACGAGGCGGCGGCAGCACTCTACCAGTTCGTCTGGAATGTGTTCTGTGACTGGTACCTCGAGCTCATCAAGCCGATCCTCAACGGCACGGACGAGGCCGCCAAGGCCGAGACGCGTGCCACCACCGCGTGGGTGATGGACCAGATCCTGCTGCTGCTGCACCCCTTCATGCCATTCGTGACAGAAGAGTTGTGGCAGCAGACGGCGAAGCGCAGCCAGTGGCTGATCGCCTCCGACTGGCCCAGCTACAAGGGTATCGGTGATGCCGCGGCCGATGCTGAAATTGAATGGGTGATCCGTTTGATTTCCGAAGTGCGTTCGGTTCGCGCCGAGATGAACGTGCCGGCGGGCGCCAAGATTGCCTGCGTGCTGGTTTCCGCCAACAGCGGGACACGCCGCAGGGCGGATGCCTGGGAGAACGAGATCATGCGGCTGGCGCGTCTCTCATCCATCAGTTTTGAGGACAGCGTCCCGAAGGCGTCTGCGCAGATCGTGCTCGACGAGGCGACAGTGGCGCTGCCACTTGAGGGTGTGATCGACTTCGCCGCCGAGAAGGCGCGCCTTGCCAAGGAACTCGAGAAGATTGCCAAGGATGCGGCCGCCATTGACGGTCGCCTCGGCAACCCCGGCTTCGTCGCCAAGGCGCCGCCCGAGGTGCTGGAGGAAAGCCGCGAGCGCAAAGCAGAGCTGGAAGCGCGCAAGGCCAAGGTGGACGAGGCGCTGGCAAGACTAGGCTAGGCCCAGCGCGATGATCCTGAGCAGCCGGATCGATACGCCAATTGGCCCTCTCGTGCTTCTCGCACGGGAGGGCATTTTGTTGATGCTTGAGTTCGAGGACGCCGAACCGCGCATCGAACGCGAGATGAACACCCGCTTCCGTGGCGAGGGTCACCAACCCACGGACGACCCCTTTGGACTTGCCTCCCGCATTCGCAGCTATTTCGCGGGTGACTTGTCAGCCATTGAGGGCAGCGATACGGATGGCGGCGGCACGGAGTTCCAGAAGCGCGTATGGGCAGAACTGAAGCGCATTCCCTGTCGCGTCACGATTTCTTACGCAGAACTGGCGCGGCGGCTGGGAGACCCGAAGGCGGTGCGGGCGGTGGGAACCGCCAACGGCCGAAACCCCATTGCCATCGTGGTGCTCTGCCATCGCGTGATCGGCGCGGATGGATCGTTGACCGGCTATGGCGGCGGCCTGCATCGCAAGCGCTGGCTGCTGGTGCATGAAGGCGCGTTGCTGGACGTTTAGCGTGAGAGGTTCGGTTGGTCAGGGCCTTGCGTCACTTCACCTCTTCGAAATCCCCCGGCTTCCAGCTCTTGTCGAACCACGGTTCCAGCGGGCCATAGAGGCGGAGCAGCGAGTTCCAGCCCTTGCCCGGCATGGTCTGCACCCAGTTGCCTTCGTTGCCTTTCGGGGGCGCTGGCCCGAACCAGATGGTGGCTGAACCGTCGTCGTTCATCTTGAGTTCCTTCGACGTGCTGTCGACCCCGGCGAGCTTCTGGTCGGTTTCAAGAAGTGAGCGTGTCTGGTTGTCATAGACGGTGAATGACCAGAAATTGTTCATCGGGATGGGGCCGGGGAGGGTGATCCTGTAGGTCTTCGATCCATCCAGATAATTGCCGTCCTTGTCGCGGAAGGCGCCCGCATAGGCCGAGCCGGTGCCTGGCTTTGCATCGGCCATAGCGGGGGTGATGCCGGTGGCGTAGTAGAAGAAGGTGGCGCGCACGTCGAGCATCAGCTCTGCGTCGTCCATGAACAGGTAGCTGCCGCCAACGAAGGGCGTGAGCCACTGCCGATCGGGATAGATCAACATGCGCTTGTCCTGTGGGGCCCACAGGAAGGAGCGCGCTGCGGCATTGCCAAGGGCCACGCCGTCGGTCAGGATCTTCGTCGCGCGCGCATCGGGTGCGAAGGGCTGGCCCTTGCGGATGCCAATTGCGGCAAAGAGGCCAACTGTTTCGGGATCGACGAAGTCGGCGGGTTCGTTCTGTACCGCGCTGTTCAGCTCGTTGAAGAGCTCGAAGGTATTGCCGCTGATGGTGTTGAACTGCTTGCCCGATGTGTTGACGAAGGTGGTGGTTGTCGGCTTGCCGAAATCGGCCAAGGGATAGAGCTTCGTGTTGGTCGTCACGTTGGCCACCGCAGCCTTCAGGTCACCATCCTTCACGAAGGCGCGGAAGAACATCAGCAGCCGGTTGGTCTTGGGGCGCACCACGTGGAAGCCCATGCTGGGAACGGGACCGTCATAGCCCGGCGGCAGGAAGAGGTAGCGGCCGCCGCGACCCTGGTCGGGGCCGGTCAGCCCCAGGTCCACCACCCAGCGGAAATAGGCATCATCAACAGGGCCAAGGACGCCGGGCGGGATTTCCAGCACCATGGGCCCCGCGGTGAGGTTCATGCAGGCGAAGCCATAGGGTGTCGTGGTGTTTGGTGTGAGGAACAGCGAGCGGGCGTCCATCAGATCTTCAGTGAGGCCGATGCCCTCGTTCTCCTTGATGCCCGCTGAGGCAAGACCGTTGCAGGCGGCCCACACGGACGTGGCTGGCATGCCCTTCAGAAAGGTTTCGATGCTGCGGCCGAGGAGAAGCTGGTCGAGCGCCAGTTGCACGGATTTGGCATCGGGTGCGCCATCGCGGAAGTGCAGCGTTCCGACGCTCGTTTCAACCTTGTCGGGGGTCAGGATTGAAGGCGGCGGATCGGCCCTGAACTTTGGCGTATCCGCCTGCGCTGTTGTTGTCACCACAGCGGTGACGGCGAGGGTGGCAAGCAGCTTGGATAATAGTTTCGACATGGCTGTCTCCCCGGCAGTGAGAGGACAAGCTTAACATGCGCTTTGATGGCCGGAAAACCCCTTTGCTGACAGGCTAACCGCCTGCCTTCGCCGTCTTCCTGTTGCGCAACACGTGCTCATGGTCAGCGTCGTACAAGGCGGAGTCGCGGAAATCGTGCGCGCCCAGCACCTGGCCGACGAGGATCAGCGCGGTTCGGGTGAGCTTCGCCTCACGCACCTTCTTCGCGATGGTGGACAGCGTGCCGTGGATGATCATCTGATCGGGCCAGGTGATGCGATAGGCGACGACGACCGGACAGTCCGCACCGTAGTGGGGTGTCAGAGCGCGTTCGATGTAGCCCAAATTGCGGATCGAGAGGTGGATGGCGAGTGTCGCCTTTGAGCGGCCCAGTTCCTCCAGCATCTCGCCTGGCGGCATGGAGGAGGACTGCATCGCGGTGCGGGTGAGGATCACTGTCTGGGCGACCTCCGGCAGCGTGAACTCGGTCTTGAGGGCAGCGGCAACGGCGGCGAAGGCAGGAACGCCGGGTGTCACGTCATAGGGAATGCCGAGCTTGTCCAATCGCCTGATCTGTTCGGCGATGGCGCCATAGAGCGAGGGATCGCCGGAGTGAACGCGGGCGACGTCGTGACCCTTGGCGTGTGCGGCTTCGATCTCGGCGATGATTTCATTGAGGTTCAGCGGTGCAGTGTCGATGACGCGGGCACCTTGGGGCGCAGCCTTGACGATCTCTTCCGGCACGAGCGAGCCCGCATAGAGGCAGACAGGGCAGGACTGGATGATCTTGAAGCCGCGCACCGTGATGAGGTCGGGAGCGCCCGGGCCGGCGCCGATGAAATGGACGGTCATTCTGCGGTCTCTCTCTTCTTGGCGTAGCCGCGCGGGGTGTAGGCATAGGTTTTACCATCACCGCGGGCGAATGATTTTGATTGCGATGAGCCGACCATCACCAGCGTGAGCATGTCGACGTCGTCAGGGTTGAAGTCCGCAAAGCGCACGATCGTCACCTTCTCCTCTGGCCGGCCAAGGTTGGAGGCGATGATCACGGGCGTGTCCGCCGGACGGTGCTGCTTCAGGATGGCGAAGGCACGCTCCAGCTGGTCGCGGCGCTTGAGCGAGCGCGGATTATAGAAGGAGATGACGAAGTCGCCCTCGGCTGCTGCCTTCACCCGCCTTTCGATGGCTTCCCAGGGGGTGAGGAGATCCGAAAGCGAGATGCAGCAGAAGTCGTGGCCGATCATGGCACCCGCCTTGGCTGCGGCTGCCTGGAAGGCCGAGATGCCGGGGATGACGCTGACCGCGATGCGTGATGGTTCAAGGTCGACCACTTCATAGACCAGTGCCGCCATGGCATAGATGCCGGCATCGCCAGAGCAGACAAGCGCCACTTGCTTCCCCTGCCGCGCCAGTTCGATGGCGTGGCGCACGCGGTCTTCCTCGCCGCCCAGCGGAAAGCGGTGTTCTTGCTGGCCGGACTTCACGTCTGACACGAGATCGAGATAGAGGCCGTAGCCGACCCAGTCGCTCGAGGCATCGAGCGCTGCTCGTGCGGCGGGCGCGCGCCAGTCCGGCGTGCCGGGGCCGATGCCGACCACATGCACGATGCCCCGCGCGCAGCCGGGAACATCGAGGAGTGGTTGCTGCGATTTGGCAATGGCGCAGGTCCCACGAGTGGAGCGTGTTTTCTCGACGATGAGATCCGATGTGTCGCCTGCTGCGGCGAGCGCTGCCGCTTCGGCAACACCGGCGACGCCGACTTCCCTGGCCACGATTTCGGACGGGTTCCTGAGGCGTGGCGTCTGCCGGGCAAGTTCATTTGCGGTGAAGAAGTGGGCTGGAACGCCGAAATGCGTGGCGACGGCATGGATCGCCGCTTCATCAGACTTAAGGTCGATGGAGGCCACCGCCGCGAGAGAAACAGGCGACAGCCGATTATCGGCGAGTACTTTCTCCGCCAGCTCAATCAGTTCGGAAGGGGCGGCGTTGCGCTCGCATCCCAGACCCATGACGAGGGTTCTCGGATAGTAGACGAGATTGTTGCGACTGCCTTCCACCTGCTGCTCTGTGACCGTCAGCGTGACGGATTCCGGCCCCGACGGGAAGCGTGCTGCGGGGAAGGGATCGAGCGTGCCGTGACGGACAAGGCCTGCGCCATTCAGCAAGGCCGCCGTTGCTGACTTCATGTCCGCCGGGTTGGCAAGCACGAAGCCCGGTGCCGGATCATCAAGTGCTATGCCAAAGCGGACTTCGCTCGCGGTGGTCACGGCGGCGTGGCCGCCGCAGATCTCGGCGATCCGGCGGGCCAGATCATTTGCGCCGTGGTGGCCACCCAGCAGCGGAACGGCGGATGATCCATCCTCCGCGACGGCGATCACGGGTGGTTCGTTGCGCTTGTCCTGCAGTTGGGATGCAACGGCACGGATCAGGATGCCTGCAGCACAGATGCCGATGATGGTGCGGCCCTCGGCAAACAACTTCCCGAGGTGCCATGTTGCCTTTGTATATGTGACATCGCCACCCGCCACGCAATCGGGCGTGTGGATTTCAGCGCCGAGCGGCTCCTTCAGGCTGCGCGCGAGGGGGAGGGCGGAGGCGCCAAGGATGAAAAGAACAGGCTTCACCATGCTTCTGTGCCTGAATAGACGAGGATCGATGAGAAATAGGGCAAGTGATCTTCCGTGATGTCGAGGAGCGGTGTGACCACCTCGTCCTCATGCGTTGCCTTGATGATGACGTGGGCGCGCGACGAGAGGTCGAGCAAGCCCAGCACGTTGCGCACCTTGGCGAGGTGGCGGCCGACCTTGATAAGGACCGCGCTCTCGGCTGTCATCAGTTCCTCGCGCAGACGATCCTCCGGGAGCGTGGCGGGAAGTACCTTTACCACCTCGTTGCGCGCCGAGAGCGGGCGACGGAGCGCAGCGGCGGATGCCGTCATGGATGTGACGCCGGGCACGATGGCGCAGGGGTAGTGACCCGCGAGGCGCGCAAAGAGATACATGAAGCTGCCGTAGAAGAAGGGATCGCCTTCGCACAGCATGACCACGTCTCGGCCCTGGGCGAGCTCAGCGGCGATGGCGGCAGCGCCGGCGTCGTAGGCCCTTTCGCCCGGCTCACGCTCGACCCGCATGGGCATGTCGATGACCAGGTGCTGGGCGGTGGCGGGGATATAGGACTTCGCGATGTCGCGCGCGGTGGAGTCCTTGCCGTTGGCGGTGAGATAGGCGACGACCGGGGCGCTGCCGATGAGACGCGCGGCCTTCACCGTCAGAAGCTCCGGGTCGCCGGGACCCACGCCCACGCCATGCAGTGTGCCCAGCTTCGTCACCATGGCTTCTGTGCTCTCCATTGGGTGACCGCCATGCGCGGCCTGAGTGCGCGGAGTCGGCCGACGTAGGTGAGGCTCGAGACGTCCATGCGCACGATGTCACCACCGTGCTTCTCGTGGAGATCATAAAGGTGAAGCTCACCCTCGATGGTGACGACATTGGCAACCATTGTGCCGCCGGCTTTCAGCGCATCCCAGGCCTGCTCGACAACGCCCGGCAGCCAGAGTCCACCACCGATGAACACCGCATCGGGAGCGGGCTGGCCTTTATAGGTGGCCGGAGCCTCACCCGCGATCAGCTTGAGGCGCGGTGTGCCGAGGGCATCGGCATTGGCTGCAATCATCGTCAGGCGTTCGGGATCATGCTCGAAGGCAATCGCCATGCAGCCACGCGCGGCGCGCATCCATTCGATGGAGATGGAACCGCATCCAGCACCCACGTCCCACAGGAGCCTATCAGGTGTAGGCTCCAAGGCGGCAAGCGTTGCCGCGCGCACTTCGCGCTTGGTGAGCTGTCCGTCATGAACGAAGGCATCGTCTGGCAATCCGGCGAGGCGTGAGAGGATCTTTGCGTCTGGCGACGCGAGGCAATGAATGGCCAGCGTGTTGAGATCGGAGTGAGTCTCGCTCGGAAGGGCATCGGCGGTGAAGCTCGACTGCTTTTCACGCTCTCCGCCCATGTTCTCCAATACTTTGATCTTGCTCATGCCGAAGCCGCGCGCGACGAGGCGGCGCGCGACCTCCGGTATGGTCGTGCGGTCCGCCGTCAGGACGATGAGGTGCGCGTCAGGTTGAATGAAGGGTTCAATGTGGGCGGCGTCGCGGCCATGAAGCGTGATCGTGTCGCAATCCGGCAGCGACCATCCAACGCGCGACGCGGCAAGCGAGAAGGCGGATAGGTGGGGGATGATTTCCATTTCGCCGAATGGGATGAATTCCATCAGCTTGCGCGCCACGCCATAATTGAGCGGGTCTCCCGTCGCCAGTATCACCGTCCTGCGGCCCTGAAGTGGCTTGATGCGGTCGACGACAGCGGAAAAGGGCTGCGGCCATTCGTGGCGTTCGGCCGGGCCCTGTGGAACAAAACCCAGCAGTCGCGTGGAGCCTACAATCACCTCAGCATGCGAGATGGCGAGCCGAGCCCTGGAAGAAAGACCCTCCCAGCCATCCTCGCCCATGCCGACGATGGTCAGCCACTTGTTCACTGGGCGCCTCGCATCAGGGCATTGATCACCGCTGCTGCCATGGCCGAGCCGCCGCGACGGCCGAGCAGCGTGGCATAGGGTACGCCGCGCGGATTGGCGTGGAGTTCATCCTTCGACTCGGCGGCACCCACGAAGCCGACGGGAAAGCCGACAATGGCCGCGGGCAGCGGACCGCCGGCATCGATCATTTCCAGCACTGCGAAGAGGGCCGTTGGTGCGTTGCCGATGACGACCACGCTGCCGTGAAGCTGAGGGAGCCAGAGTTGAGCTGCTGCTGCCGACCGCGTCGTGCCCGTGGACACTCCGATCTCGCGAGCCTTTGGATCGTTGAGGGTACAGATGACGTTCAACTGCTTGTCGATGATGCCGTGGCGCACCATCTCGGCATCGACGAAGACCGGGGCGCCTGTCGCAATCGCCCGCTTTGCGGACATCACGAAATCACCAGATATTCGAAGGTCAGGCGCAATCTCCGGCATTCCGCAGGCATGAATGATGCGCGTGGCAATGGGTTCCGCATCTCCGGGGAGGCCCGACAGGTCGGCCTCGGCCCGGATGATCTCGAAGGAGCGCCGGTAGATGGCGTCGGGATCGCTGAGATAGTCCATTACTTCTTCAGCATGCTCTTCGGGCCCAGCGGATGATCCGCATGGGGGTAGGGCGCGTGGGTGTGCCCATGGTCGTGATCGTGGCCATGGTCGTGCCCGTGAGCATGGTGGTGATCGTCGCCGTGATGATGGTGATGCGGCTGCCCGGAGAGGATCTTGCTGGCATCGACGGCCAGCACGGCTTCCTTCTTCTTCTTCGGCATGGTCTTGCACATCTGGTTGCAGACGCCATCGCAGTATTCGCAGTCGGCCGAGGTGCCGATTCCTTCGACGTGGTGGTGATGGCTTTCCTGCACCGCGCCAACATCCGCCTCGAAGCCCAGCACCTGTGTGCGATACTTGCACATCTGACAGTTCATGGCGATGTCGCCCGAGATGATCTGTTCGAGTCTTTCCGCGAAGGTGGCGATCACTTGCGGATGATCATTGAGGTAAGAGGCCTTCACAAACTCGATTTCCGGGTGACGCGCCGCCACCACATCCACCGCCGCATAGATGCGGTCGATGAGAATGCCGGTGAAAAGGAAATACGGGAATACCACGATACGGCGATAGCCGAGACGGGTGGCATGTTCGAGGCCCGGTTCGACCAATGGGAAGGTAACGCCCGAGTATGCCGTTTCCGCCCAGCCGAAACCGAAGCCTTCCCACAGAAGGCGCGTGACCTTGGATACGTTGGAATTTGCATCGGGGTCGGACGCGCCGCGACCAACGACGACGAGCAACGTCTCATGTTTGGCAACACCCGGACCTGCCTTGTCGAGGGCCTCCTGCACGCGGTCACCCGCAGCGCGCATCATCTTGGGATCGATGCCCAGTTCCTTGCCGTAGTCGATGCGGAGATCGTTGGCGGCGGCATAGGTGTTGAGGACAGACGGAATGTCGTTCTTGGCGTGGCCCGCGGCAAACAGCATGCCGGGAACGGCGAGCACGCGGGTTACCCCTTTTGCCTTCAGGCTGTCGAGACCCGTGCGGATGATTGGGGTGGCGAATTCGAGGTAGCCGTATTCAACCGGATACTGTGGCAGGCGCTTCTTGAGGTGTTCGGCCAGCACAGCGAATTCCCGCACGGCATCCTTGTCGCGGCTGCCGTGGCCGCACAGCATAACACCCAGTTTTTCCGCCATCGGTCCTGCCTTCCAGCTCAAGCGCGCCCCCGGGCGAGGCCCGGTCCGGAAGACAGCTCCGGTCTTGGCCCCGTGATTGGGTCGGCCGCACCGGAATATGCTTTCAGTCCCGTCTCTGGGGACGCTGTAAAAGGGACTTCTAGACCCCGGAATGCCCCGTCACAAGCTCGTTTGCGGCGTCCTAGAACTCGATCCCGGCTTGCGCCTTCACGCCGGACCGGAAGGGGTGCTTTACCTGCTCCATTTCGGTCACGAGGTCGGCGATCTCGATCAGCTCTTCCTTGGCGTTTCGGCCGGTGACCACCACGTGCTTGCCCTCTGGCTTGTTCTTCAACACGTCCAGGACCTCGGCCAGCGGCAGGTAGTCGTAGCGCAGAACGATGTTGAGCTCGTCGAGAAGCACCATCTTGTAGTCCGGATCGGCAATCATCTTCTTTGCCTCTTCCCAGGCGGCGCGGGAGTGGGCGATGTCGCGCTCGCGGTCCTGCGTTTCCCAGGTGAAGCCTTCGCCCATGGCCTTGATGGTCACGAGATCCGGGAACTTCTCCAAAACCGTGCGTTCGCCTGTTCCCCATGCGCCCTTCACGAACTGGATGACGCCGGACTTCATGCCGTGGCCGATGCAGCGGAAGACCATGCCGAAGGCGGCCGTGGATTTGCCCTTGCCCTTGCCGGTGTGGACGATCAGCAGGCCTTTCTCGATGGTCTTGCCCGCCATGATCTTGGCGCGGGCGGCCTTCTTCTTCGCCATCTTCTCATGGTGGCGGGCATTGTCGTGGTCGGGGGCTTCGTCGGTCATGGTGTCAGGTCCTCGAGAAGATCATGGGCAGAGTTGAGGCGTGGCGTCCAGAGGCCGCGGCTTGCGGCCTCGCGGAAGCGTTCGGCGATCTCGCGCAGGGCGGCCGGGTTATTGTCGCGGATGAAGTCACGTGTAGCATCATCGGCGAGGAAGGCGTCATAGGCGAGATCGAAGTGATGGCTGCGCACGGCACCCGTGGTGGCCGCAAAGGCGAACATGTAGTCGACGGTGGCGGCAATTTCGAAGGCGCCCTTGTAGCCGTGGCGCTTGACGCCGCTGATCCACTTGGGATTGACGACACGCGAGCGCATGACGCGGCTCACTTCCTCTTCGAGCGTGCGGATCACCGGGCGCTCTGGGCGTGAGTGGTCGTTATGGTAGCCGCGCGGTCTGGTGCCGGAGGCCTGTTCGACAGCCGCCGTCATGCCGCCTTCGAACTGGTAGTAGTCGTCTGAATCGAGTAGGTCATGTTCGCGGTTGTCCTGGTTGTGGACCACCGCTTCGATGCGCTTCAGCCTTTCGGTGAAGGCCTTTTCGTCGTTGAGGCCGTTGGCCCTGGCACCATAGGCATAGGCGCCCCAGGTGACATAGGCTGCGGCAAGGTCCGCGCGGTCGGTCCAGATCTTCTCGTCGATCATGGCCTGAAGGCCTGCACCATAGGCGCCGGGCTTGGAGCCGAAGATGCGGTGACCTGCCATTTGGTTTGCGTCCGCTGTGCCTATGCCTGTGGACACAAGCACGGATGTTTCGGCACGCATGCGGGCGGCCAGCGGATTGTCGTCGTCATCCTCATCGAGGGCACCGACGGCGCGGATCGCCTTGTCGAGCAGCTCGATCTGAGCGGGGAAGGCATCACGGAAAAAGCCGGAGATGCGTAAGGTGACATCGACCCTCGGGCGGCCGAGCTTGGCGAGCGGGATGACTTCATAGCCCGTGACGCGCCAACTTGAGGGTTCCCAAACCGGCTTTGCCCCGATGAGTGCGAGCGCCTGTGCAATATCATCACCGCCGGTGCGCATGTTGGAGGTGCCCCATGCCGAGAGGCCGAGCGCCTTGGGATATTGGCCGAGGTCCTGGAAGTGGCGAAGCAGCAGGTCCTCAGCCGACTTCTGGCCGAGGTTCCAGGCAGTGGGCGTGGGTACCGTGCGGTTGTCGAGAGAATAGAAGTTCTTGCCCGTCGGGAGCACGTCGAGGCGGCCGCGCGTCGGGGCCCCGGAGGAGCCCGGTGCGACGAAGCGGCCGGCGAGGCCTTTCAGCAGTGCGGCAAGTTCGTCAGGCCCGCAGGCCTGCAGGGCGGGGCGGATGCGCGTTTCGATCTCGTGCAACACGGCGCCTGCATGGATGAAGCCTTCAGGCAGGACAGCGCCGGAGAGCAATATGGAGGCGTAAAGCTCGAGGCGTTCTACAGCATCGCCATTGCTTCGCCAGAGATCCGGCGTGAGCGCGACGAGGAGTTCCGGTCTCGGCCCCGCCCATGGCCCTGCCATATCGCAGGTGAGCGGATCGAAATCGGAGAACTTGAGATCCGCTGCCAGTGCCCGAATGAGTGACTGGTCGCCGCCCTCGCCAAGGCCGCGCGGCACGCGGGTGAGGGCGACGAGCAGGTCGGTTTCGAGCCGGCCTTCCGGGGAAGCACCGAGAATGTGAAGGCCATCGCGGATCTGGGCCTCCTTGAGGTCGCAGAGGAAGGCGTCGAGGCGCTGCAGGTCGGCGTCCGCGTCGCCCGTGAAGCCCGCGTCTTCATCGAGGCGCGAGGACTTGGTGAGATCGAGAATGTCCTGCTTCAGCGAGTCACGTCGGCGACGGTCGAGACCGGCAGCGAGATAGTATTCATCCACAAGGGCTTCAAGGTCCTTGAGCGAGCCGTAGGTTTCGGCACGCGTCAGTGGTGGCGTCAGGTGATCGATGATGACGGCCCCGGTGCGGCGCTTGGCCTGCGTTCCTTCGCCCGGGTCGTTGACAATGAAGGGGTAGAGTTGCGGTAGCGGGCCGAGTGCCACCTCCGGGAGGCATTCAGCGGACAGCGCATTGGCCTTGCCCGGCAGCCACTCGAGATTGCCGTGCTTGCCGTTGTGGATGACAGCATCGGTCTTGAAGTGGTGGCGGAGCCAGAAATAGAAGGCGAGATAGCCATGCGGCGGCAGCAGGGCCGGATCGTGGTAGGTCGCCTTGGGCTCGATGTTGTAGCCGCGCGCCGGCTGGATCGCCACGGCGGCGTTGCCGTAGAGCCGGACCGGCAGGTGAAAGGCGCTCTCAGCGAAGAATGGATCGCGTTCGGGGTTGCCCCAGCGCTCGGTGATCCGGGCACGGAGGGTTCCGGAAAGCGCGCTGAAATGGGAGAGATAGTCCGTGTGGGTGAGTTCAGCGGTGGATGACGCAACGTGGCGTGCGTTCGTCGGCCCACGCTGCAGGTCTTCGATGATGCCATTGCCCGTTTGCGGGTAGTCCTGGACGCCGTACCCCTCGGCGCGAAGCGCAGCAAGGATCGCCACCGTGCTGGCGGGTGTATCGTAACCGACGCCGTTGGCGATGCGGCCATCCTTGTTGGGGTAATTGGCGAGGATGATCGCCACCTTGCGGTTTTCTGCAGGCGTGCGCCGCAGCTTCGCCCAGTTGGCGGCGAGATCGGCGACGAAGTTCACGCGGTCCGGCACCTCACGGTAGGTGATGATGCGGCACTGGGTGCCCTCATGCCAAAGGCTGTCGGCCTTGAAGGAAATGGCACGCGACATGATGCGGCCGTCGAGCTCCGGGAGCACCACATTCATGGCGAGGTCGCGGGCGTTGAGCCCTTGTGCGGAGTCGCGCCAGCTTTCTTCGGAAGAACCGGACAGCACGACCTGCAGTACCGGGCAGTCGTGTGCCGACAGAGGATCGGCTCCGCCACCGGAGGCCACGGCGAAACTGGTGGCGTTGAGGATCACGTCAGGCGCGGCGAGGCCTTCCTGCAGGACGTCGACGCTGGTGCGATCCTTGAGGCTGGCGACGTAGAAAGCTCTGGCGCCGATCTCGCGTTCGGAAAGCGCATCCACCAGTGCATCGATGGGCGCGGTTTGAGCGCCTTCGAGCACGGAGCGGTAGAAGACGATGCCGGCGAGGGGGAGACCGCTGCTTGACGTGTCGCGATACAGCCCGGCCTTCGGAAGTTCGCGCGCCGGGGCTGGGACGGTGCTGCCCTCTGTCAGGTGGCGGCAGTAGTCGAGGAAGGCGGAGGCATTTTCTGCGCCACCCATGACCAGGTACTGGCGCAGGCGCTCGCAGTGGCTGGGGTTGACGGTGGAACGACCGGTCAGCTCCGGGTCGGGTTGCGCATCACCCGGCAGGATGCACAGCTTGATGCCGCGCTCGCGCGCTGTGGCTTCCAACTGGTCGAGCCCGTAGCTCCAGTAGGATGCGCCCCCGAGGACGCGCAGAACGATAAGCTTGGCCTGTGAAAGCGTCTTCTCGACATAGAGGTCGACGGACAGCGGGTGCTGGAGTTGCAGGAGGTTTGCGAGCCTGAGCGAGCAGGGGGCCCTGTCATGGGCACGGGCCAGGCTGGCGAGTTCACTGTCGGCGGCAGAAAGGACGATGATGTCGGCGGGAGATTGCGCGAGATCGACGGCTTCGGCGGCGCCGTCGATCACGCCTGATGTCGTGGCGAGGAGGTGCATCAGCCCCGCAGCATGGCGGTGATCGCCTCGCGGTCCATGTGCTTTTCGCCGATGACCACGAGTTCGGTGCCGCGCCTCTCGCTCGCCCTCCACGGTCGGTCGAAATAGCTGTTGAGGCGCGGGCCGACGGCCTGCACGAGCAGGCGGGCGGGCGAGCCCTTGACGTCCACGAAGCCCTTGAGGCGCAGCACGTCATGCGCCGCGATCGTATCCTCGATGCGTTTCAGCAGGGCTGTCTTGTCGGTTGCCTCGCCAAGCGACACGATGAAGGTGACGAAGTCGTCATGGTCGTGCTGCTCTTCGCCCTCCATTTCGTGGTGCGAGAGCCGGTTGTGCAGGTCGTCCTCGGCAGAAGCGCCGACGCCGAGCAGGGCTGCGACGTCGATCTGGCCCTGGCGAGTAGATACGATGCGGGTGCCGGCTCGCAGCTTTTGCTTCAGTTCTCCGGTGACCGTTTCATGTTCGCCGTCAGCCAAGAGGTCGGTCTTGTTGAGGATCACCATGTCGGCGCAGTTGAGCTGGTCCTCGAAAAGTTCCTCGATCGGGTTTTCGTGGTCGAGGTTGGGGTCTGCCTCGCGCTGGGCCTGCACAGCTTCTTCGTCATCAGCGAAACGACCCTCGGCGAGCGCCTTCGCATCGACAACGGTGACGACGCCATCGACGGTGACGCGCGACTTGATCTCGGGCCAGTTGAAGGCCCGCACCAGCGGCTGGGGAAGGGCAAGCCCAGACGTTTCGATTACGATATGCTGCGGCGGGTCCTTGCGGTCGAGCAGCTTCTTCATGGTGGGAACGAAGTCATCCGCCACGGTGCAGCAGATGCAGCCGTTGGCGAGCTCGATCACGTCTTCGTCGCGGCAGGCTTCGACGCCACAGCCGCGTAGAATCTCGCCATCGACGCCGACGTCGCCGAACTCGTTGATGATCAGCGCGATGCGGCGGCCCTTGGCGTTCTCCAGCAGATTGCGGATCAGCGTGGTCTTGCCCGCACCGAGGAAGCCGGTGATCACGGTGGCGGGGATCTTCTCGGTGCTCATGTGGCGTAGATGTCCTTGGCCGTCCGATCCAGCACCAGCCCCAGGAACAGGCCGATGAAGCACCAGAAGATGGCGTTTGCAGCGATGGAGTTGGCGACGAAGCGTGCCACGAGTTCCGCGGGAACGATGGCTTCGCCATGCGGTGCGATGGGTGCCCCGATGACGTGAGGTGCAATGATGAGTGCGGCTGCCAGCGCCATCGCCCAGGGCCGTGTCTGCGTGGCAACGAGATATATGCCTGCGGCCGTTGCGGCGATGGTGCAAACCCACCAGACTTGTCTGGCGAACAGATCGGCGGCCGCCATGCCCGGAAGCTCTGGCGGAAGGCCCGCGGCTGGAGCCAGTGTGACCGCGAGGAACCCGCACAGGCCCCAGAGGATGCCATTGCGGCGGGTGATGGGCAGGCCAGTGAGAAGCGAAAGCCCCGCAAGGATTGCCGCGAAGCCCGCGCCCGTCATGGCTGCGGTCACGGTCGTGGCAAGGGTACGCTGCCAGCCGTTCTCCGGCGACCAGCCTTCGCCATGGTCGTGTTCATGGTCATGGCCTGCCACTTCCGGCTGCCCGGTGGCGGCAGCTGTCGTTTCGGCTGTGGCCGCATCGTGAGAATGCCCGGCGTGATCGCCGGCGCGCTCAAAGGCTTCCGCTTCGAGAATCAGGGGCGTCAGCCGCACATGCTGGATAGCGCCCATGACGAGGCCAGCGGCGATCCCTGCCAGGAGCACGGCGAGAACGACCCGCCCGATCATGTGAAGAGCCTGAAGCTCAGTGGCAGGGGAAGCCGATGGCGTGGCGCGTGTCGTGCGCCGTATTGTGCGCAACTGCCATGCTGGACAGGCCGACTGCGAAGGTCAGCGTGATGCCGACAAAGAGCAGGGCGAAACCAGCTGCAAGGCGCTTGGACGCGGTGAGCGAGGTGGTGGAAGAAATCGTACGAGCGGTCATGAACACCCTCCGTGGTGACCTGTTTCAAGTCCTGTCGTGTGGCAGGTCTCCTGACTTGCGGGTCGCTGAACCTGGGCGGCCTTCCCGGTTTCCCAGTGGCCAATGTTGCCCAAGCCCTCACCGCTTACAGTTGCGGGGGCAGCCACGGATTCGGCCCCGATTGGGTCGTCCTCACCGTGTTCCCTGTTAGGCCCGAAGTCCGTTTGGCTCCGGGCACCACACAAATCCTGTAATGCCACCCTGACAGGCGCCCGTCAACTCGCCCGCGCCGGGCGGGAGTCCGAAAACGACACAGCCGAACGACTTTCGTTTACCAGCTGTCAATCTTGCAAAGCCCTTCCGGCAATAGGTTTTTAACCACGACGTTCCAATACTGACCTCCATGAGCATCCGTACCCTGTTTCTCGCCTCCGTCTGTTCCGTGGTCCTCGCCGCCAGCGCCGTTCCTGCCTGGCCCGCTGATTCCACCCCCGAAACCGAGCTTGCAGCGCAGGCCTACAAAGCTTTGCAGGCAGGCGATGCGCAAGTGGCGGTGACGGATTATTCCCAGGCCATCGACTCGCGCGCACTTCCGCCGGACGTGCTGGCCAATGCGCTGCTCAACCGCGGCCTCGCCTACCAGCGTCTCAACGAGCACGAGTTTGCGGTCGATGACTATACGGCGGCTCTGCGAATCGATGCCCTGTCAGGCAAAGTGAGGGCCTTGGCGCTCTATAATCGTGGTCTTTCCTATCAGCGTCTGGAGCGTAACTCGCTCGCCATGGAGGATTACACATCGGCATTGTTCCTCGATGTCGAGTTCAGCCACGCCTATTACAGCCGCGGGACGCTGCTGCGCGATTCAGGGCAGTATCTCTTTGCTCTCGCCGATTTCGACAAGGCGCTTCATTACAAGTATCCCGATCCGGCACGCGTTTATGTCGCTGAGGCTTCGACATTTGAAAAGCTTCAGCGCACGGCGGATGCCCGCGACGCGTTGCAGAAGGCACTCGAGGCAAAGCCCGGTTATGAGCCCGCGTTGCAGCGGCTCGCCGCGATCGATGGTGGATCTTCTGCCGCCCCGGCGGGTGATGAAATTCATACGGCAGATACGAGCCCGGCCAGCGACCAGCTTCCTGCTGCCAAGGCTCCGTCTGCGGACCTGATGGGCGGTGAGACGCAGGCGGCTGAAGCCGCTCCTGCGGAGGACTCATCGCCGAAACTTTACACTGACCGCGTTCCGCAGGAACAGCCGGTGCGGGTTGCTGCTGCGGACCCTGTCGCCGATGTTCAGCCCGATATTGGCGCTTCGGAGGAAAAGGTACTGGCGGTTGAAGATGTGCCGGCTGATGACAGTGCAACAGCTTCCGTGACTCCTGATATCGGTGCCCAGCCAGCCGCCGAGGAGACCCAGACGGCGTCCATTGAACCGGCGCCCGCAGCCGAAGCTGCGCAGCCGCAGAAGAAGATCATCGGCTGGTCCGTTCAGCTTGCATCTGCCACCACCGAAGGCTCCGCCTGGTCGACCTGGAAGAAGATGCAGACCCGGAACAAGGCTCTTGCTTCGCAGAAGCCGATCGTGGTGCGGGCTGACCTCGGTGCCAAGGGTGTATTCTACCGCGTGCGTCTCGTGGGCTTCGAGAGCCAGGAGGAGGCCGGGCGCGCCTGCTCCAAGCTCAAGTCCAAGGGGGTGAAGTGTTTCATCAGCAAGGCTTCTTCCTGATCTGAGTGAGGGAAGGGGACGGGCACCCGGAGTCTGGGCGAAGGCCTGGCTCCGGGTTTTGCGTTTCAATAAGCCAACGTTAAGTGTTGTAACTTAACGTTGCGGCATGTTTGTCCTGAGTGATTTTCAAAGCCTCATGCAAACGGCCAATGATGATCCGGCCGTTGCTGACACCCCGTCCGGCTTCATGGGCGGCATCACCGATGAGGGCTGTGCGGCATTGACCGCGCTTGTCAATGCTTCCAACGCGGTCGTGCACCGTGAACTGATTGCCCGTATCCACACGCAAACCCCGGAGTTTTTCGAACGGCTTGTCATCGATGTGCTGCTGGCAATGGGCTATGGCGGCGACCGCGCAGAGATGGCGCGTCGCCTGGGGCGATCCGGGGACGGTGGCATCGATGGCATCATTCCACTCGATGAGCTGGGGTTCGATTCGATCTGCATACAGGCAAAGCGACTGAAGCCCGGCATGCCGGTGCCGATCTCCGATGTGCGTGACTTCGCCGGTAGCCTCGAGGCCCGGCGAGCCGGCAAAGGGGTGTTCGTGACCACAACCCATTTTTCCGCAGGTGCCGCAGAGTTCTGCTCCCAACTGGTGCGTCGCGTGGTGTTAATCGACGGCAATCGGCTGTCAGATCTGATGATCCGCTATGGAATTGGCGTGCGGGTGCAGCACCGATTTGAAATCAGGGCGCTGGACAGGGGCTATTTCCTTCTGGTTCGGGCGAGGGACGGCGATTAGCGCGGATTGGGGAAAACCCGGAACTTGACGGTTCACCCGCGGGGGCTCTTTCCCTATGCTCTCGAAATGCCCCTGAATATTCTCAAGCTCTGCGTCGGCGTTTCCGAGATCGAGGAACTCGAATCCTGGGTCAAGGATTGCAAGGCGGGTCGCGATACGCTGGACCACGTCACCCGCATGTTTCCAAAGCGCAAGGATGAGATCCTGCCTGGTGGGTCGCTCTATTGGGTGATGCGCGGCATGATCGTGTGTCGCCAGCCTATCGCGGCCCTGGAGCCTATTACAGGCGCGGATGGCATCGAACGTTGCCGCATCGTGTTCAAGCCGCAGATCATACCGGTGAGGCCCGTCCCGAAGCGCGCCTTCCAGGGTTGGCGCTATCTGGAAGGATCCGATGCGCCACCGGACCTGCTGAAGTCCTCGAAGGTTGAGGGCATGCCGGAGAAGTTACGGCGTGAACTGGCGGAGCTCGGCTTGCTGTAGGCCCGGGGGTTTCCCGTCGGGCATTGTCGTTATCGGGAACTCGACGTTACACGGAAATGTTGTCGATCAGCCGCGTCTTGCCGAGCCAGGCCGCTGAGATGATACGGAGCGGTTCGTCCCGATGCTGCGGCGGGGCCAGTGTCTCGGCATTGCGGACGGTGACGTAGTCGACCTTGAAGCCCAGTGCCATCAGCGTGCGGGTGGCGAGCCTTGTGGCGGATTGGATGTCGAGGCCGCCGCGAATGCGCTCCGCTGCATGGCTGATGCTCGAGTAGATGGCCAGAGCCTGCTGGCGCTCCTGTCTGGAGAGGTAGACATTGCGCGATGATTTCGCGAGACCGTCCTCCTCGCGCACGGTTGGCACGCCAACCACTTCGATCGGAATGTCGAGGTCCTGCGCCATGCGGGTGACGACCTTGAGTTGCTGATAGTCCTTCTCGCCGAACATGGCGAAGTCGGCTCCGGTCTGAATGAACAGCTTGGCGACGATCGTGGTGACGCCATCGAAGAATTCCGGGCGAAACTTGTCTTCGAGGCCTGCCTTTGCAGGGCCGGCGAGCGAGACAGTGGTGCAGAAGCCTTCCGGGTAGATTTCTTCCGGATTGGGCACATAGATCAGGTGGGTGCCTGCCTTGCCGAGTTTCAGCACATCGCCATCCTCATCACGGGGGTACTTGTCGAGGTCCTCGTTGGCGGCGAACTGCTTGGGATTGACGAAGATCGTGGTGATCACCCGGTCGGCGCGTTTTAACCCCTCTGACACGAGTTCCATGTGGCCGGAATGGATGGCGCCCATGGTGGGGACCACGGCGTAGCGCAGGTCCTCTTTCCGCCATTTGGCGGTTTCACGGCGGAGGGCGGCAAGGGTGCGAACGAGTTTCGGCTTCATGATCTGAGAATCTGACTTCTGTGAGGAACCTTGCTTTAGCCCGACTCCCTTTGGGGCGGAAAGGGTCAGTCTTCCGAGCCGAAGTTGATGCCCCGGCCGACTGCAGCGCGACCGAACTTGTCACGGATGCGGTCGACCGCCAATTCAACCTTGGCACGGGCGGCGGTGGTCACGTCGAGGGTCTCCGTCTCCTGCTCGGGCCTTGCCTCGACCAGCCCCGAGATGCCAACACCGATGAGCCGAAACGTCGTGCCGGTGGCCTCGCGCTGCAGGAGAGGAATGGCCGCATCATAGATGCGGTTGGCCAGCAGGGTGGGATCGATCAGGGAGACGTTGCGGGTCCTCAATTTGAAGTCTGCCGTCTTGAGTTTCAGAACAACGGTGTGGCCTGCCACGCCCTCAGCCTTGGCGCGGCGCGAGACCTTTTCGGCCAGTGGCCAGAGGATGCGCTCGAGATCGGCGCAGTCCGAGATGTCGGCGTTGAAGGTGGTCTCGGCGCTGATGGATTTCGAGTGATCATCGGTGGAGACGATGCGCAGGTCTTCGCCGCGCGACAGGTGATACAGGCGCGCGCCCATGGAGCCATGGCGTCGCATCAGTTCGTTCTTCTCCATCTGCTGCAATTGGGAGATCATGGTGATGCCGCTCTTGGCAAGCTCCTCCTGCATCGCCTTGCCCACGCCCCAGATGAAGCCCACGGGTTTCGTCGCCAGGAAGCTGAGTGTTTCTGCCTTGCCAAGCACCGAGAAGCCACGCGGCTTCTCGAGGTCAGATGCAAGCTTCGCCAGGAATTTGTTGTGCGACAAGCCAACGGAGGCGCTGATGCCCACCTTGTCGTTGATGCGGGTGATGAGGCGGGCCAGCGTCAGCGCCGGACTCATGCCATGAAGCCGTGCGGTTCCTGTCAGGTCGAGGAAGGCTTCGTCGATGGAGAGAGGCTCGACCAACGGTGTGACATCAAGCATCAGCTCGCGGACTTGCTTGCCAGCGGCTGCGTATTTCGCCATGTCAGGCGGAATGACCACGGCCTGGGGGCAAAGCTTCAAGGCCTTGAACATGGGCATCGCCGATTTCACGCCGTGGATGCGTGCGATGTAGCAAGCGGTGGAGACCACGCCGCGCGTGCCACCACCAATGATCACCGGCTTGTCGGCGAGTTCGGGTCTGTCGCGCTTCTCGACAGCGGCATAGAAGGCGTCGCAGTCGATATGTGCAATGGAGAGTTGATGCAGTTCGGGGTGGTGCAGCAACCGCGGACTGCCACAACCCTTGCAACGCCGCTCAGCGCCTGAAACCGGCGAGAAGCAGTCGCGGCAGAAGCCTGCCGTCGCGCCATCGTCTTGCATGAATATCATACTAGCGCAGCGGGGCGAATTGGGGAACACTGCCGGCGGGGCTGGTGCAACGAGCGGGAGAACACGATGTACAAGCTCTACAACGTCAAGACCTGGGGATCACTTGCCATCCATTGCCTCCTCGAGGAACTGGAAGCACCATACACGAATATCTGGATGACGGCGGAGCAGGTGCGTGATCCTGAATTCCGTGCCATCAGTCCGCTGGGTATGATTCCTGCCCTCGGGCTTGCCGATGGCCGCACGCTCTATGAATCGGCGGCCATCGTCGCGTTTCTCATTGCGGCACATCCCGACAAGCACATGTCGCCGGAACTGGGCAGCCCCGACTATGGCGAGTTCCTGAGCCTGTTGCTCTTCATGAGCACGGGAATCTACGGGTTTGGAAATTTCGCCTATTCTGCCGGGGACTACGTGACAGGCCCGGCGGAGCGTGATGGACTTCAGGCGAAGGTCCGCCGGCAGGTGGATGACCATTGGGCGTTGATCGACCGACGCCTTGCCGGGTCAGGCCCTTGGTTGATGGGGCGCGATTTCTCTGCGCTTGATCTCTATGCGTTCATGCTCTCGATATGGGGATACCCCAACGAGCAGGCTTTGCATGACAAATTCAAGTCCGTTGCAAAGCTTTCAGCTGCGGTGAGGAAGCGGCCCAAGCTCAAGGCCGTGCTGGAATCCCATGGTGTGCTCATGCCCGGTGGCTACATATCCTCGGACCAGACCTAGGCCGGCACGGGGATCATGCCGTCTATTCGAGTGTCCACTGGATGTTCTGGCACTCGAGCGCGACCATTCTCGTGGTCTCTGATACGTTGACGTTCAGGCGACGGAGCATGCGGTAGGTGAGGTTGGCAGTGGAGCGTGTTCCGTTCTTCATGATGCCGGCGTGGCGGTAGTCCCGCATCTCCTTGGAGAGGGCCGCAAAGCGTTCGCAGTCGAAGCCCTTCTTTGCCGCAAAGTAGTCGGTCATGAGGTTGTTGTAGGCAGCTATGAAGTGCCTGGCATCAGCCAGCATCTGGTCGTGGTCGAAACGATCAGGCTGTTGCGTTGGCCGTTCGATCCAGACATCGTCGCTGATCGAGTAGTGACCTATGCCCTTTTCCGGTTTGAGCCGGTCAGATTTGATGGCGTAGAACTGCACTTCCAGCGGCACGCCGCGCACGGTGACCTGGCCCTCGTGCATCTTCTCGAGATAGTTTGTGTAGAGCTTGAGCAGAGCGCTGAGGTCCTCCACGTTGCCCTTGTAGGCCGAGGTATCAAGGAAGGCACGGGCACTGAGATCCGAGTCTTCGTCATACTCATAGGAAATGGTGCTGCCCTGTGTTTCGATGACAGCGATGCGCAGATCCGGTATCTTGAGATCGGCCAACTGCTGGTTGACAACCTCGAGTATGCGGGCACGGACGTCAGGGCGCAGCTTTTCGCCGTCCCACAGTCGCGGATCGAGGTCCAACGGGAACCTGGTGATCATCTTGATTGCTGCGTCGAGATCCTGGTCGTTGCTGGTGACCAGTGGGGCAGTGGCCATGTATGGTGCGCTGTTCCATCGGCCAGGTTCGTCAGCGGCTGCAACAATTGCTCCGGTTGCCAGTGTGGCGAGCATTAGAACGGTCAAGAACATAGCCTTCAGCATTCGATTATTCCCTTCCGCGTCGGGGTGCCGTTAAGGTGCCGCTTAGCAGCATGAGGCTCCGGTCATCGTCAATCGGTAGATTTCACCTGGGCCTTGCAGATTGGCAGGCCCGAATACCGCCGATCCCCGAGGTCCTCGTTCGCCTTTCACGTTGCAATGAGGCGCATGATATAGGGCCTTGCCTCGTCCCAGCTTGCTGTCCGCAGCGAAACATAGCCGAGCGGTTCGATGTGCTGGGCGAAGCGGTCGTCGTGGAGGAAGTGAACCAAGCTTACCTCTGGCGCATATTCATGGGCCGAGGCGAGATAGGACGGGCTGTCATCGATGAACACCACCGGTTTCCCGCCCCGCTCCCAAAGGTGGTGGATGGCTGGACCCTTTGGTCCTGAATTGGTGACAACCGGGTAGGGCAGGCCGTGGCTTTTCAGGTTCTCGCGCCGATGGTCGCCAGCGGTATGAGGAAGGTTGGTGAGCAGCACCACGTCGGCCTTTTCGCCGAAGGCAAGGAGCGAGGCGACGGCGCCATCGATTTCCTGCATGTGGCGGGTGCGTTCTTCGAAGAACGTGCCGATCAACTCCGCTACAAGTGGTTCGGGAGCCGGTACATTTGTCTCGCGATAGCGGATGTTGCCATTCAGCGCGAAGCTGGAGGTATCAAGCCACAGGCCCTGGAGACCGATGTAGTCCTCGAAGTCGCGTGTGAAGTGGACGATCACCTCGTCGACATCGCAGATGACGAGGGGGCGTCCGGTGAAGCTCAGGGCGGCCAGCTGGCCTTGGGTAATATCAGAAATCAACGGAAGCTCCTGGAAGTTTGCGGCGGAGGTCGGCAACGCGTTCAGGCCTGACTTGCTGCTCTTCGGCGAAAATCAGCAGCAGGCTTTCGTCACCGAGAAGATGGTCGAGTATGCCACCAAGGAAGGCGGGATTGGCAGCCCCGGCGCGGATCGCCGCAACGTCAAGGCCTGACAGGTCCATGAAACGCTGCAAACGTTCGCCATCCGAAGCAAGAAAGCCAAGCGCGTTAATTGCAAGGATTTCAGCCGCTTCCGAGTTGTTTTGCGTCTTTGATCTCATCATGATGAATCACAATTAACCACCCCTGAACGGCGTTGAACAGCCGCCGTGTTGGGTTAAGCTGTTGGTTACCCAAACAGGTCCAGAAATAAGCCATGCAAAGCGGGTTAGCCTTCGAGTTTTCCGGGGCGTCCGGAACCAGAGCCAGATGGGTGCGAATGTGTCAGTATCGGCGGGACCGATGAGAACGCCAGAGGCGCGGCGGGCCGTGGCCAAGAAGGTGCTGGTTGTCGAAGACAACGAGTTGAACATGAAGCTGTTCAACGACCTGCTCGAGGCCAATGGGTATCAGGTGATCCAGACGCGGGACGGGCTCTCGGCGCTCGATCTTGCGCGACAGCATCGGCCTGATCTGATCCTGATGGACATCCAGCTGCCGGAGGTTTCCGGCATCGAAGTGACCAAGTGGCTGAAGGAAGATGACGAGTTGCGAACCATCCCCGTCATCGCGGTGACGGCCTTTGCCATGAAGGGCGACGAGCAGAAGATCCGCGAGGGTGGTTGCGAGGCCTATATCTCGAAGCCCATTTCGGTGGTGAGTTTCCTGCAGACGATCGACAGCTATCTGAAGAAACCCCAATGACGGCACGCGTTCTTGTCGTTGACGATATCCTGGCCAATGTCAGGCTGCTGGAGGCCAAGCTGGCGGCTGAGTACTTCGAGGTGGTGACCGCCATGAACGGTGCGGATGCCATGGAGGCCGTTCAGCGCACCAGGCCGGACATCGTGCTGCTCGACGTCATGATGCCCGGGATCGACGGCATCGAGGTATGTCGCCGCATCAAGCAGAACCCCGCCACGCAGCATATTCCCGTTGTCATGGTTACGGCGCTGGACCAGCCAGAGGACCGCATCCGCGGTCTCGAAGCAGGGGCTGATGATTTCCTGACGAAGCCCGTCAACGATGTCGCGCTCTTCTGCCGCGTGAAGGGCCTTGTGCGCCTGAAGATGTTGACGGACGAGCTTCGCGCCCGCACCGGTGTTGATCCTCTCGGGCTCTCCACGAACGAGCCTGCCATTGAAACCGCATCGGGGCGCGTGCTGGTGCTCGACAATCGCCTCGCGCCGGCGGAACGCATCCGCAACCTGCTGACTCCGAAGCATGAGGTGACACTTGTTGCTGACCCGCAGCAGGCGTTCGAAGCATTCGGCGCGGCGCAGGGCAGCTTCGAGCTGATCATCGTGAACCTCGATCTCGACGGTATCGATGGCCTTCGAATATGTTCACAGCTGAAGTCGGTTGAGACGACACGCCAGACTCCGATCCTCATCCTTGTTGATCCGGAGGATCACCAGCGGTTGCTGCGCGCACTCGACATGGGTGTGAACGACTACCTGATCCGTCCGATTGACCGCCAGGAGCTCCTGGCCCGTGTCGCCACGCAGGTTCGGCGGCACCGGTATACCGAGCAGCTGCGCCTCACAGTGCGCGCCTCGATGGAGATGGCGGTGACCGATGCCCTCACTGGCCTCTACAACCGCCGCTATCTCGAGACCCAGCTGAACCATCTCATCGAGCAATCGGTGGACCGCGGCAAGCTGCTCTCGTTGCTGACGCTCGACATCGATTTTTTCAAGTCCGTGAACGACACCTATGGGCATGATGCTGGCGACCGTGTGCTGCAGGAGGTCGCCGGCCGCATCCGTGGTTCGGTGCGCAGTGTCGACCTCGCCTGCCGCACAGGTGGCGAGGAATTCGTGGTTGTCCTGCCCGGCGCCGATCTTGCGATTGCCGAGAAGGTGGGAGAACGCATTCGCAAGGCGATTGCCGCCAAGCCCTTCCTGCTAGGCCCTGGTTCGCATCTCACCGTAACCGCATCGCTTGGCGTCTCGAGCCTCGCTACGGCGCAGGATTCGGTCGAGGAACTTCTGAAGCGGGCTGACCGGGCGCTGTACCGCGCCAAGCGCGAGGGCCGCAACCGTGTGGTCCCCGCTGCGGCGTGATGGCATTTGCGCCATGGCCGTTCTGTTGTAGACCCCGACCATCATGAGGTCCGCCGCGCCATCTCCCGAGGAACTGAGAGAAAGCCGCCGCTGGGGCACCCGCGGCACGGCGGGCGCTACCTTTGCAGGCCAGCTTTCCTTCGAGCATGTTTCGCGGCGCTTCGGCAAGACAGCCGCCGTGGAGGATGTGAGCTTCACGCTCAAGCCGGGTGAGATCGCCTGCCTGCTGGGACCCTCGGGCTGCGGCAAGACCACGTTGCTTCGGATCGCCGCTGGCATCGACCGTCCGGATTCCGGGCGTCTGCTGTTCGATGGGCAGGAGGTGGCGGGTCCGGCGCGCTTCGTGCCGCCCGAAAAGCGCAACATCGGGTTGATGTTCCAGGACTTCGCGCTGTTCCCGCACCTCCCCATCATTGACAACGTCGCATTCGGCTTGAATTCGTTGCCAAGGCAGGATGCCCGCGGCATCGCGCTGCATGCGCTGGAACGGGTGGGCCTTGCGCATTACGCGAACAGCTACCCGCACAGCCTCTCAGGCGGCGAGCAGCAGCGCGTCGCGCTCGCCCGGGCCCTCGTGCCGCGTCCGCAGGTGCTGCTGATGGACGAGCCTTTTTCCGGGCTGGACCAGCGCCTGCGCGAATCCATCAGGGCCGAGACACTGACGTTGCTGCGTGAGACCCGCGCGTCCTGCCTGCTCGTCACCCATGACCCGGTGGAGGCCATGGGCCTTGCCGACCGCATCTTCCTGATGCGGCAGGGCCGGCTCGTGCAGGCGGGTACGCCGGAGGAACTCTACCGCCGGCCGGCGGATGCCGCGGCTGCGCGGTTCTTTTCGGATACCGATGAAATTCGTGGCACGGTGGCAGACGGCCGCGTCGTCACCGCCCTTGGCACTTTCGCTTGCCCGGCGCAGGTGAGGGGGCCGGAGGCCCTCGTTCTCATCCGGCCGCAGGGTATTCGGCGGGCGGAGGGCTGGCAGGGGGTTGAGGGTCTGGTCACCGAAACCCGCTTCCAGGGCGACGACGTCAAGTGCCGGATTTTGTTCAAGGGTATCGAAGAACCGCTCACCGCACTGCTTGATTCGAAGGCAGCCCCCCCGCGCGGTGAAACGGCAATGTTCCGGGTCGACCCGGAACATGTTTTTGTCTTTGAATCGGCCAGTTTGCAAC
>NZ_JBAXGR010000048.1:0-27013 GCF_037139295.1 Aestuariivirga sp. | reverse complement strand
GAACGGCTCCATGAGAAAATCTCATAGAGTATGTGAGGGATCGTCTTTTGACACAAGGGCATATCCGGGGAAGTTATCCCGCACATTTCAAACCCGGAGAAACGTCCTCATGAACCTCGCCCGTCCCGCGGTCGTCGATTATCGCAACAATGGCAAGAAGCCCAAGCCGACCTTCTCGGACGCCGAGATGAAGCGCCGCCAGGACGGCATCCGCGGCTGGATGAGACAAGCCAAGGTCGATGCCTGCCTGTTCACCAGCTACCACAATATCAACTACCTCTCCGACTTCCTCTACTGCTACTTCGGCCGCAAGTACGGCCTGGTCATCACGCCCAACAAGACCACCTCGGTGACGGCGGCCATCGACGGCGGCCAGCCCGCGCGCCGCACCTTCGGCGACAACGTGACCTACACCGACTGGTCGAAGGACAACTACTTCATCGCCGTGAAGGCGCTGATGAAGGGCGCCAAGCGCGTCGGCATCGAGTTCGACCATGTGAACCTCGACTTCCGCAAGCAGCTGGAAGACGCCTTCCCGGGCGTCGAGTTCGTCGACGTCGCCGCCCCCTCCATGCGGCTCCGCATGATCAAGAGCGCGGAAGAGATCAAGCACATCACCAAGATGACGCGCATCGCCGACATTGGCGGCGCGGCCTGCGTCGAGGCCATCGCCGCTGGTGTGCCCGAGCATGAAGTGGCGCTGCACTCCACCCAGGCCATGGTGCGTGAAATTGCCAAGATCTGGCCGCAGGGCGAGCTCCTCGACACCTGGACGTGGTTCCAGTCTGGCGTGAACACCGATGGTGCGCACAATCCCGTCACCTCAAGGAAGATCAAGAAGGGCGACATCCTCAGCCTCAACTGCTTCCCGATGGTGGCTGGCTACTACGTCGCCCTCGAGCGCACGCTGTTCGCGGAATCCGCCTCGAAGGAGCACACCCGCCTGTGGGAGATCAACTGCCACGTCCATGACGAGGGCAAGAAGCTGCTGGTTCCCGGCGCCAGGTGCTCCGACGTCGCCAAGGCGCTGAACGAGATCTACGCGAGCCATGATCTGCTCAAGTATCGCACCTTCGGCTATGGCCACTCCTTCGGCGTGCTGTGCCACTATTATGGCCGCGAGGGCGGCCTCGAGCTGCGCGAGGATTGCGACACCGTGCTGGAGCCCGGCATGGTCGTCTCGATGGAGCCGATGATCATGATCCCCGAAGGCCAGAAGGGTGCTGGCGGCTATCGCGAGCATGACATTCTGGTGATCACCGAGAAGGGCAACAAGAACATCACCGCCTTCCCCTATGGGCCTGAGCACCTGATCGTGAAGGCCGGCGGCGCCAAGAAGAAGGCAACTGCCAAGAAATCGCCCAAGAAGAAGCGCTGATTTCGCGCCAGACACGAACTGAACTCATGGGGCGCGGCGCAGGAGGGACTTGCATCCTCAGGCCCGCGCCCTATGATATTTTCTCAAGCAGACATAAAACACTTACAGGGTGAGGAAACAGGGGAATGGCCAAGGACCCGGCAAGCGATGCGATGGTTCGCTTCGTCAATGTGCAGAAGAGCTATGACGGCGAAACCCTCGTCGTGAAGAACCTCAACCTGGACATTGCCAAGGGCGAGTTCCTGACCATGCTCGGCCCCTCGGGTTCCGGCAAGACCACGACGCTGATGATGCTGGCGGGCTTCGAGCCCGCGACCCACGGCGAGATCTACCTGAAGGACCAGCCGATCAACAACGTGCCCCCGCACAAGCGCGGCATCGGCATGGTGTTCCAGAACTATGCGCTCTTCCCGCACATGTCGATCAACGAGAACCTGGCCTTCCCGCTGCAGGTGAGGAACGTGCCGAAGGGCGAGATCGAGGATCGCGTCGCCAAGGTTCTGAAGATGGTGGAGCTGCCGCAGATGGGCAACCGCCGCCCCGGCCAGCTTTCGGGCGGCCAGCAGCAGCGCATCGCGGTGGCCCGCGCGCTGGTGTTCGAGCCCGACCTCGTGCTGATGGACGAGCCGCTGGGTGCACTCGACAAGCAGCTGCGCGAGCAGATGCAATACGAGATCAAGCACATTCATGAGCGGCTGGGCGTCACCATGGTCTATGTGACGCATGACCAGTCGGAGGCGCTGACCATGTCGAACCGCATCGCGGTGTTCAACGACGGCATCGTGCAGCAGCTGTCGACACCTGCCGAACTCTATGAGCGTCCGGTCAATTCCTTCGTCGCCCAGTTCATCGGCGAGAACAACAAGCTGAAGGGCACCGTCGCCGAGATCGACTCCGACAACGTCGCTTCGGTGAAGCTGGAGACGGGTGAGCTGGTGAAGGCGCTGGCCATTGGCCCGCGCGAGAAGGGCGGCCGCACGTTGCTGTCGATCCGCCCCGAGCGTGTTGAGATCAACCCGAATGCCCAGACGGCGGACGTGATTCTTCCGGGCCGCATCGCCGAACTGATTTACCTCGGCGACCACATTCGTGCCCGCCTCGAAGTGGCGGGCGACGACAATTTCATCGTCAAGGTTCCCAACAAGGGCGCCTCCACCGACGTGGCCGAAGGCCGCGAGGTGAAGGTTGGCTGGAAGGCCGCTGACTGCCGCGCGCTGGACTATGCCGAGTTCCGGCACTGAGGTGAGGTGATGGCAGCCAGCAGCGGGTTTCGAAACGTCGCGTGCTGGCTCCTGGGCCTTGCTGTTTCCTTCTGCTTCCTGATGCCGCTGCCGGCGGGCCACGCCGACGACTACGAGGTCGACCTCGCCCTCGTGCTGGCGATCGACTGTTCGTTCAGCGTCGACAGCCATGAATTCGCCGTGCAGATGCGCGGCCTCGGACAGGCCTTCATGAACGACGCGGTGAAGAAGGCCATCGCGCAAGGCGTGCGCCAGCGCATCGCCGTGATCGCCGTGCAGTGGTCGGACGAGCGGAACCAGAAGATCGTGGTGCCGTGGACGATCGTCTCCGGCGGGGCGGATGCCGACGAACTGGGCCAGATCTTCATCAACACGCCGCGCCAGCTGACGGAGGGTGGCACCTCGCTGTCGACGGCGCTCACCTTCTCCGCGGCACTTTTCGCCTCCGGACCTTCCGCCGAACGGCTGGTGATCGACGTCTCGACCGACGGCCGCAACAACAGCGGGCCGCCCGTCGCCCAGGTGCGTGACCACGTGCTGGCAAAGGGCATCACCATCAACGGTCTCACCATTCTCAACGAGTGGCCGACGCTCAACACCTATATCGAAAGCAATGTGGCGGGCGGGCCGGGGCATTTCGTCATTCCCGCCAACGACTATGACGCCTATGGAGAAGCCATCCTGCGAAAGCTCGTGCGCGAGATCACCGGGCCCGGCATTACCTGATTTTCCCCTGAAAGAGTGCTTCATGACCAGCTTCGCCCTGAGCTTCGTTCCTGAAATCCGCTTTGGTGCAGGTCGCCTTGCCGACATCGTGCCGCAGGTCGAGGCGCGGGCGGGGCGCGGTGCAACCGTGCTGCTCGTTGCCGATCCCGCTTTGAAGGCGCTTGGCATCACCGGGCTGGCGGTGGACCTGCTCGCGAAGGCCGGATGCGAGGCGCATGTCTATGACGGCTTCATGGGCGAGCCGACGGCGAAGGATATTGATGCCGCAACCGAACTGGCGCGCAAGCATGGCGCCAAGGCGGTGATCGGCCTCGGCGGCGGCTCGGCGCTGGACACGGCGAAGCTCGTCGCCTGCTGCGCGGTATCAGGCCTCGCGGCTTCGGCCTACGCACTCTGCGCCACGCCTTTGCCGAAGAACCGTTTGCCGATCATCGCCGTGCCGACCACGGCCGGGACGGGCTCCGAGGTGACGCGCGTCTCCGTCTATGCCGGTGCCGACAAGGTGAAGGTCTGGGCCTGGGGCGAGGAGCTGAAGCCGGATGTGGCGATCCTCGACCCTGAACTCACCGTCGGCGTGCCGCCCTCCGTGACGGCGGGCACCGGGCTCGATGCGCTGGTGCATGCGGTCGAGGCCGCCACCAACAAGCAGGCCAATGCGGGGAACGACCTCTACTGCCTCAAGGCCATCAGCCTGATTGCCGCCAACCTCGAGCGCGCCGTGACGCACCCCAACGACATTGCGGCGCGCGGCGCCATGCTGCTTGCCTCCTGCTATGGCGGAATCGGCATCGACAATTGCGGAACGGCAATGGCCCACAACATTTCGCATGCGGTGGCGAACCTCGCGCCGATCCCGCATGGCCGGGCCACGGGGCTCGCCATGCTGGCCACCATCGGCTGGGTGGCGGAGGGCAATCGCGCTGGCTTTGGCCGGGTTGCCGAGGCGATGGGTGCATCCGATGCGGTTTCCGCCTATGAGCGGCTGGTGCGCGCCAGCGGCATTGCGGTTGCCCCCGGGCTCACCGGCGTGACGCCCGAGGCCCTGGCAAAGCACATGGCCGCTCCGGCCAATGCGCCCATGCGCAAGTCGACCCTGCGCTACCCGAAGGACGATGACCTGCTGCTGCTTGCCGAGCGCTTCCTCACGCTTGCCTGATGCAAGTTGGCTTGCCGTTGCGGTGTGATAGAGATGGTCGAATGAATCAGGATCTCTATGACAATGCGCGCCGGTTCATCGGCGCCGTCACGCGCGGGCTCTCGGCGCGGCAGGGTGAGGGCGTTGCAGAGGTGCTGACACGGCTTTCCGAGCAGGATATCGGCGAGGCGGCGTTCCAGGAGCCCGTGCCGAAGGGCCTTCCGGTGCTGACCTACCTGCCGCAGTGCATCGGCGAGGCGCTGCTGCTCGACCCGGACCTCGCCGCTGCAATCGCCGCGGTGGAGGATAGCCTGCAGTGGCAGCAGTCCGCGAGCTACACTGATCACATCCTCGGCGCTGGCTTTTCGGCCAATTACGGCTGGGCGGAAATCATCGGGCCCCATGGCTTCTTTGCCGGGTCCGATTTCCTGCTGGGCCTGCTCATGCTCGGGCCTGATCGCCACTATCCCGATCATTATCATCCGGCACCGGAACTCTACTGGCCACTGACCTCCGGCAGTTTCTGGAGCCGTGACGGAAAGCCCTTCGAGATGAAACCACAGGGTGCCACGATCTGGCACCCGCCGATGGCGCTTCATGCCACCATCACCAACGACATGCCGCTTCTGGCCGTATGGTGCTGGACCAGTGCCACGGCCACGCCCGCCAAGCTGAAGTGGGCCTGACAGCGATGCTGCGCTTCGCCCTGCTGTTCGCCGTGCTCGCCTATCTGGCAATCATGGGCTTCATGTATGTCCAGCAGCGGAACTTCCAGTATTTTCCGGCCCGTTCCGGCACGCCGCCGCAGGAACTGGGCCTCACAGGTGTCACCGAAGACCGCGTGAAGACGCCGGACGGCGAGACCATCGTGCTGTGGTATTCGCCTGCCCAGCCGGGCAAGCCCACGGTGCTGTTTTTCCACGGCAATGGCGGCGAGATCTCGGGCCGGCACGAGCGCTTCGCCTATCTTCAGTCACAGGGCCTCGGCGCGATGTTCGTCTCCTATCGCGGTTATGGCGCGAGCACGGGTACGATCTCGGAACCGGGCCTCATCATCGATGCAGTCACCGCCTATGACGTGCTGCGGGCCAAGGGTGTGGCGGCGGGTCAGATCATGCTGCTGGGTGAATCGCTCGGCACCGGTGTCGCGATCCAGCTTGCAGCCCAGAAACCAGTCGCGGCTGTTGCGCTGGAAGCGCCCTACACCGCGATGGTGGACATCGCTGCGGACGTTTACTGGTGGCTGCCGGTGCGCCTTCTGATGAAGGACCAGTTCCGCTCGCGCGATCACATTGCCGAGGTGAAGGCGCCGCTGCTCATCCAGCATGGCGATGCCGACCGTGTTGTTCCCTTCGCGCAAGGGCGCGCCCTGTTCGCGATGGCGAATGAACCAAAGCAGATGGTCGTCATCCCCGGCGGTACCCATGACATCATCAGCGATCGCGACGTATGGGCACGGGAAGTGGCCTTTTTCCTGGCGAATGCGAAAGCTCAGTAGCGTAAGCCTTTCCCGCATGTTACATCCATAGAGTGTAACATTTGCCAGATGTGGCAGTTATGGATGATTTCCTCTTTCTCGAGTTGGAGACTGACGCGCAGGCCATTGCCGATTTCGTGGCGCGTGAAAATGCCCGCACCGAGGCTTGTTTCAGTGGCGCGGCGCGCGCTGCCGATGAGGAGGCACTGCGCAGCATCCTCGAAGCGCCCGATGACATTCCAGGCCTCGCACGGCGGGGAAACTTCATCTACACGTTCCGCCAGACGGCGGAGCACCCCCGCGGGCGCTGGCTTCGCGTACCAGACAACGCACCCATCACACCCGATGCGCCTTGGGAGACGGTTTTCGACCTCGATGCGTTTTGCACCGAGACCGGAAGGCTGTGGGATTGGCGCGGCTCGCAAACCAATCCGTTCAACGCTTCACAGGTACTCATCCAGCTGTCCGAGGATGGCTCCGACATGATGCGCAGCATGGAGTTTGATCTGGAAGGATGCAGCTTCGTGCGCGGCGGCTTCGACTTTGGGCCGGACCGGAGTTCTGCGCACTGGGAGGGACCGGACAGCCTGCTGCTCGCATCAGCCGCGCCGGGCGATGCGACACGGTCCGGTTGGCCAGGGGCGCTCCGGCGGCTCGAGCGCGGCCGCGAGCGGGAGGATGCAGCGCAGCTCGTGCGCACCGACGGTGAAAACCTGGAGTTGACAGGCTGGGTCAGCCGGCTCGGCGGGCAGGAGGTATTTACGATTCACCAAGAGGAGACAGCCATTGGCAAGGCGCGCGTCACGCTGCTGCGGGCCGATCATGCGCCCGTGGTGCTGCCCAATCCTCCAGACACGATCCCAAGGTTCAATCATGCCTTTTGCGCCTGGGTGGCGAGCGAGGAGGGCGCGCATCCGTCCGGCTCGCTGGTGATCTGCCGCCATGATGGCAGCGACGAGCGGATCCTCTTCACGCCCCGCGCCGGTGACGCCGTGAGGACGGCGGACCTGTTTTTTGCTGGCGACTGGCTGGTGTGGACTGAAATGCGCGGCCTCGCGCCCCACATTATGGCGCTCGATATGCGACGGGCGGATTCTTCGCCGCAGGAAATCATTCCACCTGTTGTCGCAGAGACGATCTGGGTCCTTCCCTTCGATACCCAACCGGACCTCAGCGATGGCACGCTGGTGCTCACCGCCATGGGCTATCTTGCTGCTGTGCAATGCTGGCTGTTCGACCTGTCAAAGGGTGTCGAAGGCATCACCTTCCGCCCGCTTCTCGCCAGTCCCGCGCATTTCGATGCGTCGGGGTGCCAGGTCGCCTCTTGGTCGGCGCGGAGCGACGACGGTGTGGAGATCCCGTATCACGTCGTGCTGCCGAAGGGGCACGCGGGACGGGGCGATCTTCCGGTGCTGCTCTATGGCTATGGCGGCTTCGGCATCAGCATCGACCCCGGCTACCGCGCACTCATTGGAAAGGGCTGGATTGAACGGGGTGGAGCCTATGTCGAAGCGCATATCCGCGGCGGCGGCGAATTCGTGCCTGGCTGGCATGAACAGGCGAAGGGTGCAGGCCGTCACCTCTGCTACGCCGACTTCGCCGCCGTCGCAGCAGACATCGTCGCCCGCGGCATCTCCACGCCCGACCGCGTCGCCTGCCATGGCAGCTCGAACGGAGGGTTGCTCTGCGGCGTGATGCTGACGCGCTATCCCGAACGCTTTGGCGCGGTTTGGGCGAACGTCGGCGTTCATGACATGCTGAACTTCACCCGCTTTCCCGCCGGCCGCGCATGGATCGACGAATATGGCGATCCGGATGACCCTGAAGCACGCCACTGGTTGCGGGCCTATTCTCCCATCCACAACATCCCGGACAGGCCCCTGCCGGCGGCGCTTATCGACACCCATCACCGTGACGACCGCGTGGACCCATCGCATTCGCGCCGCTTCGCCGCCGCACTGCTGGCAGCCGGGCATAAGCTCTTCTTCATGGAGCACCGCGGCGGCCATGGCGGAGGCGGGGCGAGTTTTGAGACGGCGCGCGAGATGGCGCTAGGCTTCGCCTTCCTGCGCCACGCTTTGAAACTGGATCAGTAACCTGGCGGCGGAACAAAGCCGCCGAATTCCGTCTCCAGCAATTCGGCGAAGCGGATCGAGATATAGTCACCATATTGCCGGGTGATGATCTGCACGCCGGCAGGCAGGCCTTGCGGCGTGAGGCCCATCGGGGCAATCGTCGAGGGCAGCAGGAAGCAGCCGGAATAGCCCGCCCAGAACAGCTGGTCTGTCGTGGCCACGCGCTTGCCATTCACCGAGATCTTGCGTTCGTGGCGCTCGCCAACATGATCATGCGGGAAGGCGGCCGACGCTGCGGCGGGGCAGATCATCACGTCCCAGTCGTCGAAGAACTGCTCCCACAGCAGCCGCATCTGGTGGCGGCGTTCGTTGTATTTCAGCCAGTCGCGGTGCGGCAGGACGTAGGCGCGCAGCATCTTGGTGAGGTAGCTGTCGTCCTTCGGGTCCGATGCGGCAACCTTGGCGGAATTGGCGGCGAACTCCTTGTCGGACTGGCGGCGGCTGGTGGCTGAGCGCAGCAGCGCGATATAGACGTCCATCGCCTCCTTCGTGGTGAAGGCGGGGCGCGCCGTGGTGGACAGCTTCCTCACCCGCTTGCCGAGGAACTGGGTGAGCTTGCCCAGAAGGTCCTGCACGGTGAGGTCCACTTCCGACTGTTCGTCGGTGAACATCACCGCGACGCGGAATTCTTTCAGCGTCTTCTGCTTTGCTGGTGGCAACGTGAGAGCATAGCCGCGCGCCTCGGGTCCGACGGGGCCTGAGATGATCTTCATCATGCTTGCGAGATCGCGTGCCGAGCGGGCGAGCGGTCCTGCCACGGTGATGTCGCCCGGCTGGACGACGCCCGGCAGCAGGTGGCCTTGGTAGGGCACCACGCCCCAGGTGGGTTTGTGGCCATAGACGCCGCAGTAATGCGCGGGGTTGCGGATCGAGGCGCCGATGTCGGAGCCGATCTCCAGCGCCGACATGCCGGTGGCGAGCGCCACCGCGGAGCCGCCGGACGAGCCGCCGGGCGAACGGTTCAAGTCCCATGGGTTGTTGGTGGCGCCGTAGATGGCGTTGTAGCTCTGCCAGTCCGCCAGCATCAAGGGCACGTTTGTCTTGCCATAGACGACGGCGCCCGCATCCTCGAGCCGCTGCATGGCCACCGCATCGGTCGCGGCAATGTTGTCCTTGAATCGCGGGTCGCCCCAGGTGGAGGGGAGGCCTGCCATGTCGAAGCTTTCCTTGGCGGTCATCGGCACGCCGTCGAAGGGGCCTTTTGGCTTGCCGGCCCTCAGCCGCCGGTCCGCCGCGGCCGCTGCCTTCTTGGCCCGGGGAATGTCCGTCACCACCACGGCGTTCAGCGCCTTGTTGTGGGCCTTGTATTGGCCGAGGCAGTCCTCCAGCAGGGCGGAGGCAGTCACCTTCCGCGCCCGCAGCAGGCGCGCGAGTTCGGTGGCGGAGCGGAAGTGCAAGGGAAGGGCCATGGAAAACTCCTGTCTCCACGCCAGCCTAACTCCGCATGCCAGAACTGCAATCGCCTAAGCTGACGGGCAGGTCTGCACGGTATAGAGAGCGGGGATGGACCGCCGCGCCCTCATCATCGGTTATCTGCTCGTTGCTGCGGGCTCGGCGCTGTTTGCCTCCAAGGCCATCTTCATCAAGCTCGCCTACATGGAGCGCTACGACGCGCTGCTCATCCTCGCCTGGCGCATGGTTTTCGCGCTGCCGGTGTTCGTTGTTGTGGGGGCAATCGCAATCGCCCGGCGCAAGACGGAGGGAAAGCCCATGCCGCGCCGGGGTGCCGTTCTGGGGGCCATTGGGATCGGCCTCATCGGCTATTACCTCGCCATGATCCTCGATTTCGGCGGGCTGCTCTATGTGAGCGCCCAGCTGGAGCGGCTGGCGCTGTTCACCTATCCGATCTTCCTCATCTTCATCGGCGCCGCCTTCTTCGGCATGCGGCTGACGCGAACCAGTCTCATTGCCGCCTTCATCTCCTACCTCGGGCTCGCCACCGTCTTCCTCACCGATTTTTCGGCGGGCGGCTCGAACGTCACGCTTGGCACGGCGCTTGTGCTCGGCTCGGCAGTTGCCTTCGCCATCTACCAGCTGATGGCCAAGCGCTATATCAGCGAGATGGGGGCGACGCTGTTCACTTCGGTCGCATTGTCGGCGGCGGCGGTGACGACGCTCCTTCATGTCTTCATCGTGCGCGGCCATCTCGATACGTCGATGTCCTGGCACTACTTCATGCTGGCGGCGGGAACGGGGCTGCTGGCCACGGTCATCCCGTCCTTCTTCGTCAATGCCGGCATGGCGAAGATTGGCAACACCTCGACGGCGATGATCTCCAACATATCGCCGCTGCTCACCATCTATTTCGCCGTGGTGCTGCTGGGCGAAGCCTTCACCTGGTCACATGCCTTGGGCACGGCACTGGTGGTGGGCGGCGTGGGCTATCACACCTGGCGCGAGATCAGGAAGCCGTCCTCGTCAAGCACACCCTGACGACCGTCATTCCGGCGAAAGCCGGAACCCAGCTTTCTTTCGGAGTGTGCCGCCTGGAAAGCTGGGCCCCAGCTTTCGCTGGGGTCACAGCAACTTGGAGATGAGCAATGATGGCTTCAATCGACGTCCAACTGGGAAACTTAAATCTGGGATAAATCGGTCATGTCCTTGCTCGTGAATCCATCTCATCCCGGTGAAGTTCTGGAGGAGCTCTACCTCGTGCCTCTGGGCCTGAGTGCCATCGCGCTCGCCAAGCGCATCCACGTGCCGCGCACCCGGATCGAGCGCCTCGTCAAGGGCGATACGGCCCTCTCCGCGGACACAGCCATGCGCCTCGCCAAGCTGTTCGGAACGACACCGGAATACTGGATGAACCTGCAGCGCGCTTGGGATCTCGCACGCGCGCGGGAAACGATCGACGTTTCCGACATCAAGCCGCTCGCTGCGGCCTGAAAAGAAAAGGCCGGGCACTGAGGCCCGGCCATCGAGTTTGGGAGGAAACTCTTCGCGATCAGCTCACGTTGTCCGGCAGCACTTCCTTGCGCTTGGCCATGAATTCCACGAGCTGGTCGTCGATGCCCTGATCCAGCGGCGGCGCTTCATAGTCGCGCAGCATCTGCTTCCAGCGCTCGTTGGCGCGGACGACGATGTCCTTGCCGCCTTCGTCGCGCCACTGCTCGAAGGAATTGTTGTCGGCGAGCGAAGAGCGCCAGAAGGCCGTTTCGAAATTGGCCTGGGTGTGGGCGCAGCCGAGATAATGCGAGCCGGGGCCTACTTCCCGGATGGCGTCCATTGCCTGGCCATTTTCGCTGAAATCCACGCCCTCGGCGAACTTCTGGTACATGGTCAGCTGGTCGGCATCCATGATCAGCTTTTCATAGCCCGAGGCGAGGCCGCCTTCGAGCCAGCCTGCGGCATGGAGGCAGAAGTTGACGCCCGAGAGCAGCGTCGACCACATGGTGCTGGCGCTTTCATAGGCGGCCTGCGCATCAGGCAGCTTCGAGCCGCAAAGGCTGCCGCCGGAGCGGAAGGGAACGCCCATGCGGCGGGCGAGCTGGGCCGCACCGAAGGTGACCATGGCGGGTTCGGGCGAACCGAAGGTCGGCGCACCGGACTGCATGGACATGGAGGCCGCGAAGGTGCCGAACACCACCGGCACACCGGGGCGGCACAGCTGGGTAAACGCGATGCCGACAGAAGCTTCCGCGAGGATCTGGGTGAGCGTACCGACGGTCGTCACGGGCGACATGGCGCCGGCCACGATGAAGGGCGAGATCACGCAGGCCTGGTTGGCGCGGGCGAGAACCTTGAGGGCGCCGAGCATGACGCCGTCCCACACCATGGGCGAGTTGGCATTGATGAGCGACGTCATAACGCAGTTCTGGTCGACGAAGTCCTTGCCGAAGACCATTTCCGCCATGGCGACCGAGTCGGCCGAGCGTTCACCCGCCGTCACCGAAGCCATGAACGGCTTATCGGAATACTTGATGTGGGTGTAAATCATGTCGAGGTGGCGCTTGGCCACCGGAATGTCCACGGGCTCGCACAGCGTGCCGCCGGCATGGTGGAGGCTAGGCAGCATGTAGACGAGCTTGGCGAAGTTGCGGAAGTCCTCGATGGTGGCGTAACGGCGCCCCTCGTCGAGGTTGCGGATGAAGGGCGGGCCATAGACGGGTGCGAACACCGTGCTGTTGCCGCCGATCGTCACGTTGTTGGCGGGGTTCCTCGCGTGCTGCACGTATTCGCGCGGCGCCGTCTTGATGAGCGAGCGGACAAGGCCCTTGGGGAAGCGGACGCGGAAGCGCTTGGGGTCAATGGCGGAGGGCTTCACATCGGCGCCCGCGTCTTTCCACATGCGGACGGCTTCTTCATCCTCGTAGAAGTCGATGCCCAATTCCTGCAGAACCGTCTCGGCATTGGCCTCGATCAGCTCCAGCTGTTCGTCGGTGAACGGCTCATAGGGCCTGATGGCGCGGCGGATGAAGCCCGAGTGCTTGACGGTGGTCGAGGTGCGGGCGGCGCGGCGGGCATCGGCACCACCGCGGGCGCGGCGGCCGGTAGAGGGAGCGGGCTGGACGTCGGTCATGGAAGCGCCTGTTGAGAAGTTTTCACGTGAGGTGTGGTTTACGCTGAACTGGCCCCGGCGGCGTGAGAGGAAACGTCAGGGAAAGGCTAAGAAACGACGCCTCAGAACGACACCCTCAGGCTCTCCAGGCCATGGAAATGATAGGCATTGCGGTAGCTTGGGTGTTCCGCAAGGGCGAGTTTGGGCAGCCGCTGGAACAGCAGGGGCATGGCGATTGCCATTTCCAGCCGGGCCAGCGGGGCACCGATGCAGAAGTGGATGCCGGCGCCGAAGGCAACCTGCGGGTTGGGGTCGCGAGTGGGAATGAAGCGGTCAGGCTCCGGGAACCGCGCCGGGTCCCGGTTGGCCGCCCCGAGCATCAGTCCCACGCTCTCGCCCTTCCTCAGCCCGATGCCCGCATACGCGAGGTCTTCCAGCGCATAGCGGGTGAACAGGTGGAGCGGCGGGTCGAAGCGCAGCGTCTCCTCGATGCAGGCCTCGTCGATGCCGCTTCGGATATTCTGCTCAAGCAGGCACTTGATGCCGTTGCCGAGCGCGTGGACCGTTGCCTCATGTCCGGCATTGAGGAGCAGGATGGCGGTGGTGACGAGTTCATCCTCCGTCAGCTTGGCACCCTGTTCCTCAGCCTTGATGAGTTCGGACAAGAGATCGTGCTTTGGCGCCTTGCGCCGCCTGCCGATGTCGTCGCGCATGAAGGTCGAGAATTCCACGGTGGCCTTCACCGCATTGTCCTCGATCCCACGATCGCGGCGCGCCTGGTACATCGCCACCATGTCATGTGACCAGGCGAGCAGCTGTTGCGCCATGTCGGTGGGAATCCCCAGCAGATCGCAGATGACGATCACCGGGATCGGCGTTGCGAACTCCCTGAGCAGTTCCGCCTCGCCCTTGCCCTCAAAGCGGTCGATCAGGCCATTGGTCAGACTCGTGATGGCGGGCCGCAGCCGCTCCACCTGGCGCGACAGGAACGAGCGGTTGACGAGGCTCCTGAGCCTTGTGTGCACCGGCGGCTCGAGTTCCAGCAGGGAATGTGATTCGAATTGGTAGAAGGGCCTGAGGTGCGATGGCGTTTCGGGCCAGCCCAGTTCCTCGCGGCTTGCAACGTGGAGGATTTGCCGCCCGAAGCGCCGGTCGCGCAGCAACGCGTTCACGTCCTCGAAGCGTGAAAAGCACCAGATGCCATAGTGTTCCCATTTGAACACCGGCACTTCCGCCCGGATCGCGTGATAGGCGGGGTAGGGATCGTTGTAGAAACCCGGGTCCACCGGATCGAGAAAGACGGAACGTCGAACCTTATCGATGCGCATGGCTGGCATCTTCCTGCGAAGTCGCCTATTGGCGCAAGTCCGGCTATGAAGCAGCAGGTTTAGAGGGTCATCATGAAGGTTTACATCAGCGTCGACATCGAAGGCTGCGCCGGCATCACCCATTGGGACGAGGCAGAGAAGAACCATGCCGACTGGCAGGAATTCCGCGAGCAGATGACGCGCGAGGCGGTTGCCGCCATCGAGGGCGCCCAGATCGCCGGGGCGACTGAAATCCTGGTGAAGGATGCGCATTCCTCCGGCCGCAATATCATCGCCTCCATGCTGCCCGCTGATGTGCGCCTCATCCGGGCCTGGGCTGGCCATCCCCTGTGCATGGTGCAGGACCTCGACGAGACCTTCGATGCGGTGATGATGATCGGCTACCATTCCTCCGCCGGATCCGAGGAAAACAGCCTCGCCCACACCCTGTCTCACGATGCCGCAGAAATCCGCATCAACGGCAGGCGTGCGTCCGAATACCTGATCCATTCACTGGCCTCCTCCATGCTCGGCGTGCCGACGGTTTTCGTCAGCGGTGACTTGGGGCTCATGATGGAAATCGAAGAGGTGAACCCACACGTGGGGCGCTGCGCAGTGAAGGAAGGCCGTGGCCAGTCGACAATTTCGATGACGCCGGCCGCCGCCACGAAGGCGATCCGCGAGGGGGCCGCCGCAGCATTGCGCGGCAACCTCAAGGAGTCGCTGCTCGAGGTGCCGGAGCATGTGATCGTCGAGATCACCTATTCCAACCCGGTGCTGGCGGCACGCCACCAGTGGTACCCCGGCATGGAACATGTCGGAAACCGCACCGTCCGTTTCGAGACCAACCACTATTTCGACGTGCTGCGCATGTTGAACTACGTGACCTGATGCGGGATACGGCAAAACTCTCGGTCGAATTCATCCTGCTGGTGGCGCTGCTCAACGCCATGGTGGCGATGTCGATCGACACCATGTTGCCGGCCATCGGCACCATCGCGCATGAGCTGGGTGCGGCGGACCCCAACAGCCGGCAGTTCATCATCACCACCTTCTTCGGCGGCTTGACGCTGGGCACGCTGATCTATGGCCCGTGGTCGGATGCGCTGGGCCGCAAGCCCACCATCGTCATCGGCCTCACCTTCTATGCGCTGGGCTCGCTGATCTGCCTGTTCTCGGTGAACTTCCCGATGATCCTGATTGGCCGTGCCATCCAGGGTTTCGGCGCCTCCGCCCCGCGCATCGTGTCGATCGCCATGGTACGCGATGGGCAGGCCGGTGCCGCCATGGCGCGCGTCATGTCCTTCGTGATGATGGTGTTCATGCTGGTGCCCATGCTGGCGCCCTCCATTGGCACGCTGGTGCTGCTGTTTGCCGACTGGCGCATGATCTTCGTCGGATTCCTCGCCGTTGGCGTCATCGCCGGTCTGTGGCTATGGTTCCGACAGGCCGAGACGCTGCCTCCCGACAGGCGCACGCCGCTTGCCGTCGGCTCCCTCATTTCCGCCGCGTGGGAAGTCCTGAGGAACCCCATCGCCATGGGCTATACGGTGGCCGCGGGCACGATCTTCGGTGCCTTCATCGTCTATCTCGGCACCTCGCAGCAGGTGTTTGCCGAGCTTTACGGGCAGGGCGCCTACTTCGCGCTGTGGTTCGCCTTTTTCGCGGGCGGCATGGCCATTGCCATGATGGTCAACGCCCGGCTTGTCATGCGCCTAGGGATGCGGCGGCTGTCGAAATATGCGTTGCGCGGCTTCCTGGTGCTGGCGGCCATGGCACTTGTGGTGAGCCTGCTGGCCCACGGCCTGCCGCCCCTGTGGTTCATTGCGGGCTACCTGTTTCTCAGCTTCTTCTGCTCTGGCCTGCTGTTCGGCAACTTCAACGCCATCGCCATGGAACCGATGGGCCGCATCGCCGGCATGGCGGCGGCGATCATCGGTTCGCTGTCATCCCTGATCGCCATCGTCACGGGGGGATACATCGGGCAGCTGTACAATGGCACGGTGATCCCGCTGGTGGGCGGTTTCGCCGGGCTGGGCCTGGTCACCTTCCTTGTCACCGAATGGGCAGAACGCCGCAGGACGTGAGGTTTCTGCACCTTGCCGAAGGGCGCCCAAGTCTGATACCAACGCCCCCGTGTCCAAGCATTATTCAGCCTTAGCCCTCGCGCGCCACGCCCTCGACCCGGATATGCCGTGGCCGAAGGCGTGGGAGTCACCCGAACCCAAATCCTCCTATGACGTGGTGATCGTCGGCGGCGGCGGTCATGGGCTTGCCACCGCCTATTACCTCGCCAAGAACCACGGCATCACCAATGTGGCGGTGATCGAGAAGAGCTATATCGGCTCCGGCAACGTGGGCCGCAACACCACGCTGATCCGCTCCAACTACATGATCGGCGGCAACACCGCCTTCTTCGAGCATTCGCTGAAGCTGTGGGAGGGGCTCTCCCACGAGCTGAACTTCAACTGCATGGTGTCGCAGCGCGGCCAGATCGTGCTGGCGGTGAACCCGGTGCAGATGGATGTCTTCGCGCGCCGCGGCAACACCATGCGGCTCAACGGCATCGACGCCGAGCTGCTGGATGCGGGCGAGGTGCGCAAGCTGCTGCCCTATCTCGACTGGTCCAGGGATGCGCGCTGGCCGATCCATGGCGCCATCATGCAGCCGCGCGCCGGCACCGTGCGCCATGATGCCGTAGTCTGGGGCTATGCCCGCGCCGCCTCGGCACTTGGCGTGCACATCATCGAGAATTGCGAGGTGACGGGCTTCGTCATCGAGGACGGCAAGTGCTCTGGTGTTGAAACCTCGCGCGGCCGCATCAACGCCGGAAAGGTGGGCATCGCGGTTGCGGGCCACACGTCCCATGTCGCCAAGATGGCGGGCCTCGAGCTGCCCGTCGAAAGCCACATCCTGCAGGCCTTCGTGACGGAGCCGATCAAGCCCATCGTCGATAACGTCATCTCCTGGGGCGCGGAGCTGTTCTACCTGTCGCAGTCGGACAAGGGTGGCCTCGTCTTCGGTGGCCACATCGACGGCTTCAACACCTATACCCAGCGCGGCCAGTTCAATCGCATCCAGACGGTGGCGGAATGTGCTGTCTCGCTCATGCCCTTCATCTCGCGCCTGCGCATGCTGCGCCACTGGGGCGGCATCCAGGACATGACGCCCGACGGCAGCCCCTTCATCAGCCGCACGCCGGTGAGGAACCTCTATCTCAACGGCGGCTGGTGCTACCAGGGCTTCAAGGCAACGCCCGCCTCGGGCTGGACCTATTCCCACACCATCGCCCATGACCAGGAACATGAGCTCGTTCGCGACTTCGCCCTCGACCGTTTCGAAAAGGGCAAAGAGCTTGACGAGTTCGGCCTCGGCAACTGGACCTACAAGCAATGATGCTCCCCTGCCCACATTGCGGCGACCGCGACGTCTCCGAATTCCGCTATGGCGGCGATGCCTCGAAAGAGCGCCCCGCTCATGGAACGGGCGACCTCCAGACCTGGCATGACTATGTCTTCCTGTTCGAGAACCCGAAAGGTCCGCACACGGAATACTGGCAGCATGTGCTGGGCTGCCGCCGCTGGTTCACGCTTGCCCGCAACACCGCCACCAACGAGATCGGCGGGGTGGTGTCATGACGACTTTCCGCAGGCTTCCCAAGGGTGGTCGCATCGACCGCGCCAAGCCGGTTTCCGCCCGTTTCGATGGCAAAGACCTGTCGGGCTTCGCAGGCGACACGCTGGCCTCGGCCCTGCTCGCCAATGACAAGGTGCTGGTGGGCCGCAGCTTCAAGTATCATCGCCCGCGCGGCCTCGTCGCCGCAGGGATCGAGGAGCCGAACGGCCTGTTCACGCTGGGCGAGGGTGCCACGACCGAGCCCAATGTCGCGGCCACCATGGTGGACCTCGTCGACGGTCTCGTGGCCAAGACGCAGAATGCCTGGCCCTCAGCCGACTTCGACCTCATGGCGGTGAATTCGATTCTGTCGCCCCTGTTCCAGTCGGGCTTCTACTACAAGACCTTCATGGGGCCCTCGAAGGGTTCATGGATGTTCTACGAGCCTTTCATCCGCAAGGCGGCGGGCCTGGGCAAGGCGACCGACCTTCCCGACCCTGGCCGCTATGACATGCTCTTCGCCTTCTGCGACGTGCTGGTCATCGGCTCGGGCCCCGCGGGCCTTGCCGCTGCATTGACGGCAGGCCGCAGTGGCGCCCGCGTGGTGCTGGCCGAGCAGGATTCGGACTTCGGCGGTTCGCTGCTGTCCGGCAATGATGCCGAGCATGAGGCCTGGCGCATCGCTTGCGTGGACGAATTGAAGGGCCTTGCCAACGTCGAGGCCTTCACCCGCACCACCGTGCAGGGCCTCTATGACGGCAACCTCGCTATTCTCGTGGAAAACCGCAGCCACCTCCGCCCCGATGCGCGGAAGGGCGAGGCGCGCATGCTGCTGACGCAGCTTCGCGCGAAAACCATCGTCATGGCCACCGGCGCCATCGAGCGGCCGCTGGTCTTCTCCAACAATGACAGGCCGGGCGTGATGCTGGCCTCAGCACTTCGCAGCTATGCCAACCGCTTCGCGGTGGCGCCCGACAAGCGCGCGGTGATCGTCGCCAACAATGATACGGCCTATCAGGCTGCGCTCGACCTCGCGGACGCGGGCGTCGCCGTTACGGTGGCGGACCATCGCGCCGCCGTCTCGGCTGACATCCTGTCGCGCGCCGGAGCCAAGGGCATCGCCATCTTCCCGGGCAGCGGCATCTTCGATGTCGAAGGCTCCAAGGGTGTGAAGCGCGTGAAGCTGGGCGGCGCGCATGCCGTCACCATCGAGTGCGATGTCGTCGGCATGGCCGGGGGCTGGTCGCCGGTTGTCCATGTTTCCTCTCATGGCGGCATCAAGCCGAAATATGACGAAGCAGTGGCTGGCTTCGTGCCCGGCGGCTTCGCGCCCACGCATTTCGGCGCCGGCGCCATGATGGGAACCTTCGGTCTCTCGGCGGCCGTCGCGGAAGGCGCCAATGCCGGCGCCTCCGCTGCGTCCTCGGCTGGCTTCGGCAAGACGCGTCCCGTCTATGCGCCGGAACATGCGACGGACCGCACCTATGCCATCCTGCCCACATGGACGCCCGCCTACAGCGCCAAGGGCAAGGCCTTCGTCGATTTCCAGAGTGACGTGACCATCAAGGACGTGAAGATCGCGCACCAGGAAGGCTATCGCTCGGTGGAGCACCTGAAGCGCTATACGACGCTCGGCATGGGCACCGACCAGGGCAAGACCTCCAACATCAATGCGCTTGCATTGATGGCCGAATATCGCGGCATCACCATTCCGGAAGCAGGCACCACCACCTTCCGGCCGCCTTACGCGCCACTCACCATGGGCGCCATCGCGGGCCGCACGGTGGGCGCACATTTCCGCCCGGTGCGCCTGTCGCCGCTCAATGACTGGCACGTGAAGAACGGCGGCATCTTCATCGATGCAGGCCTGTGGAAGCGTGCCTGGTACTATGCCTGGGCCGGCAATTCGCCCGAGACGGCCTACGTCAAGGAAATGGAGCTCGTCCGCCGTGGCGTGGGCCTCGCCGACGTCTCGACGCTCGGCAAGATCGACATCCAGGGGTCGGACTCGGCGGAGTTGTTGAACCGCGTCTATGTCAATGGCTTCGCCAAGCTGCCTGTTGGCAAGGTGCGCTATGGCGTGATGCTGAACGACGACGGCATCGTGCTGGATGACGGCACCACGGCGCGCATCACCGAGAACCAGTTCTACATGACCACCACCACCGCGCAGGCGGGCGAGGTGATGAGCTGGCTTGAATACCTGCTGCAGATGCACTGGCCGGAGCTGAACGTGCAGGTGGCCTCGCTCACCGACGAGTGGGCGGGCATGGCCGTTTCGGGGCCCAAGGCACGCGAAGCGTTGCAGCTGGCCTTCCCGGAGGCTGACCTTTCTGATGCGGCACTGCCCTACATGGGCTGCAAGGACATCGTGTTCGAGGGCGTCACCGTGCGCCTGCTGCGCATGTCCTTCTCGGGCGAACTCGCCTACGAGGTCCATGTCGCGGCGGATTATGCCATCAGCCTGTGGGAGCATATCCTGAAGGCCGCAGGCTCGACCGGCATCAAGCCCTATGGCCTGGAAGCCCTGGCCAGCCTGCGTATCGAGAAGGGTCATGTGGCTGGCCTCGAGCTTGACCACCGCAACACGCTCGATGACTTGGGCCTCGGCAAGATGGCCGGCAAGGAAAAGGACTATGTCGGCAAGGCGCTGCGCTTTCGCGAGGATTGCCAGCGGCCCGAACGCTGGAGCCTCGTCGGCCTCGAGCTGATGGAGCCTGACAAGAAGCTGCGCGGTGGCTCGATCCTGTTTGCGGCAACGGACGAGATCAAGGGCCACGGGCGTGGCTACATCACCTCGGTGACGTGGTCGACGGAGCTCAACAAGTTCATCGCCCTCGGCCTCTTCGACGGTGGCCTGAAGCATGAGGGCGAGGAGATCATCGCTGCCTTCCCGCTCAAGAACGAGCAGGCGCGGCTGAAGATCGTGTCGCCCCACTTCATCGACAAGGAAGGAGCCCGCCTGCATGCTTGAGCGCAGATCAGCACTGGCAAGCGCGAAGCCCTTTGTGAGCGCGGTTCTCAGGATCGCCGAACGCCCCGGCTTCACGCTGACGCAGGTGGCAGGTCTTTCACCGGATTTCGGGGCAAGGCTCGCCGCCGTCGTCGGCACGCTGCCGGAGAAGGTGCAGCAGGCGGAGGTAAATGGCGCGCACACGCTGTTCCGCATTGGACCGGCCCAGTTCTGGATTGTCGGACCCGAGACGGATGATGTGCCGTCCAGGCTCAAGGGCCAGTGCGCGGTAACACCGCTGTCGAGCAGCCGCACGCGCATCGCGCTTGAGGGTGCTCCGGCGCGGGAGGTTCTGGCACGGCTGATTCCCGTCGATCTCCACCCGTCGGTGTTCACGCCCGGCGCTGTGGCGCTCACCGGCATTCACCACACGCCCGTCACCGTGCATTGCACGGGAGAGAACAGCTTCGACATCTATGCGATGCGCACCTTCGCCGTGAATGTGTGGGATGCCGTCACCGATGCGGCGCGCGTGTTCGCAGATAGTCGGTAAGCGGCAGCAGCCCCGCCTTGCGCGCACGTGCGCGCGGGTAGAAGGCGCAATAGTCATGGCCGAGCGGCAGGGCCTGTGGGTCGAGAGCCACCAGCGTGCCGTTCTCCAGCCCTTCCTGCGCCAGCGCCCGCTGGCCCAGCGCAATGCCCAGCCCGCGCCGTGCGAAATCGAGGGCGAGCTGTGATGAACCGACGCGGTGGCCCTTTGCCGGGTCGATGCGGCGGAAGGGCAAAAAGCACGCGAGCCATTCATCCCACGAGGGATGCGAGCCGAAGTCCTGCCCCCAGCTCGTGTGGATGAACAGGCTGTCGTCGGCATTGGCCAGAGAGAGCTCGGCGGCCAGCTTCGGCGCACACAGCGGCAGCACCGCGTCGCGGAACAGCGACACGCTCGCGAGCCCCGGATAGTGCGCACTGGCATAGCCGATGCGCAGGTCGATCTCGCCACCAGCGAAATCCACGGGGTCATTCTCGACGCGCAGGTCGATGCGCAGGGCGCCTGCCTGCGTGAACTCGGCCAGCGCCGGCATGAACCAGCATTCGGCAAGCGACGGGATGACGCTCACCACCAGCTTGGCGCGGCTGCTGCCTGCCAGCACGCGCTGTGTCAGCGCCGCGATGTCCTCGAGGGCTGGCGATATCCCTGCATGGATGGCCTGGCCGGCATCGGTGAGCACGATGCGGTTGTTGAGCCTGGTGAACAGCTTGCGCTTGAGGAAGGTTTCAAGGTTCCGCACCTGCTGGCTGATGGCCGCTGGGCTCACATTCAATTCGGCAGCGGCCGTGACATAGCTTCCGGTGCGGGCGGCTGCTTCAAAATATTTCAATGCGTTAAGAGGAGGAAGCTTCAGCATGCCGACCCATCTGGATAAGATTATCCAAGCCAGACTAACATTTTGACCCGTTGTCGCAAACAGGTCCTGTGCGATCCTCGGGGCTTGGGTACGTCCGGAGACAGCCATGCGCCACATTCTCGATCTTGACCGCTATCCGCTGGACAGGCCGGGCACGCCGGAATGGCATGCGCTGGTGGCGCACTGCCGCGCCGACCTGGCGCAGAACGGCATGTTCAACCTCGAAGGCTTCGTGAAGCCAGATGCCCTGCAGCAGGCAATTGCCGAGATCCGCCCGGTGATGGAGACGCTCTCCTTCACCCACCGCCGCAACCACAACATCTACTTCAAGAAGGACATTCCCAGTCTGGCGCCTGACCATCCGGCACTCGCCCTTTGCGAAACGGTGAACCACACGGTCTGCGCGGATCAGATCATGCAGTCGATCCCGGTGTGGATCTATGAGTGGTCGCACTTTGTTACTTTCCTCGCCGCCACAATGGGCAAGGACGCACTGTTCCCGGCGCGCGACGATCTCGCACGCGTGAACGTGATGGCCTATCGCGAGGGCGAGGCGCTGAACTGGCACTTCGACCGCAGCGAATTCACCACCACGCTGCTGCTGCAGGCACCGGACCAGGGCGGCGAGTTCATCTACCGCACGGATCTTCGCAGCGATGATAACCCCAACTACGACGGTGTCGCCCACCTGCTGCGCGGCGAGGACCCGTTGGTGAAGTCACTCAACCTCACGGCCGGAACGCTCAACGTCTTCCGCGGCAAGAACACGGCCCACAAGGTGGGCACGGTAAAGGGCGCGCGCGAGCGCATGATCGCCGTGTTCTCCTACTTCGACAGGCCGGGCGTGGTGTTCAGCCGCGAGGACCAGCTGGGGTTCTATGGCAGGATGAGCTGAGGGCGGTTGACGTCCCCCACTCATCATGGCCGGGCTTGTCCCGGCCATCTTTTTCTGGCGCGGCGTATAGGATGCCCGGGTCAAGCCCGGGCATGATGAGGCTAAAGGGCAGGAGAACTACTTCTTCACATCCGCGACGGTTGCCCCCGACATCTCCGCCAGTTGCGTGAAGCCGATCTCGAAGACTGCATTCGGTGTTCCGCCCGCCGCCCACACCGTTGGGTAGGCCTTGAGGTCATCGTCGAGATAGATCACGCAAGGGCTCGCATGGGCGACCGGCGGAACGCCGCCCACCTCGAAGCCCGTCATCTCCTTCACGAAGTCAGGCTGCGCGCGTTCGATCTTCTCGCCCAGCAGCGTGCGGATCTTCTTCTCGTCCACGCGGTTGACGCCCGAAGCGATGACCATCACCGGCCTGCCGCTGGCGCTGCGGAACAGGATCGACTTGGCGATCTGGGCGAGGCTGCAGCCGATGGCGTCGGCCGCCTCCTGCGCGGTGTGGGTGCTCTCGTCGAACTCGACCACGGTGAAGTTGGGCCCCAGCGCAGCCGCGACGCGCAGCGCGTTCGGATGCGCCGAGGCCCGCATGGGGTCAGCCCCTCATCCGCTTGCCTTCGGGGTCGAAGGGCGGCTCGGTGATGATGGTGGCCTTGCGGTTGTCGCCGATGATCTCGATCTCGAAGGCGCCGGGCGACGTGTCGCCCGCCAGTTCGACGGGCACGTAGCCCTGCGCCATCGACCTGTCGACGTAATGCGCGAAGCCACCCGACGTGACCCAGCCAACCACCTTGCCCTTAGCCCAAATCGGCTCGTCGCCCAGCACGTCAGCATCCGCCGCATCGACGATGAAGGACACGCGGCGAAGCTTGCCGCCGGTTCGCTTTTCTTCCATCGCGGCCTCGCGGCCAATGAAGTCATTCTTGCCCAAGTCGATGAAGCGATCCATGCCGGCCTCGAAGCCGCCGTAGATGGGGCGGAGCTCGCGGAACCAGGTGGGGAAGTTTTTCTCGAGGCGCATGCAGAGCAGAGCGCGCATGCCGAAGTTGACGATGCCGTGGGCCTCACCCGCGCGCATGATCTCCTGGTAGAGGCGGCGCTGATACTCGGGTGCCACCCAGATTTCATAGCCCAAGTCACCGGTATAGGTGACGCGGTTGATGAGGGCGGGCACATGCGCCACTTCCATCGAACGATGGTCCATGAACTTGAAGGCGGCGTTGGACACGTCCTCGTCCACCAGCTGCTGCAGCACCTCGCGGGACTTCGGCCCCGCGATGGAGAGGCCGACGAGGCCCATGTCATAGCGGTGGATATGGACCGAGCCGTCCTTCGGCAAATGCTGCTCGAACCAGCGCATGTGATACTTCTGCGCCTGGGACGAACCCCACATGTAGAAGCAGTCATCCGCCGCCTTGGCGATGGTGAAGTCGCCGATCAGCTTGCCGGCGGGGTTCAGCATCGGCGTCAGGATGAGGCGGCCCGTCTTCGGCATCTTGTTGGTCATCATGCGCGACAGGAAGGCTTCAGCACCCGGGCCAGAGAAGCGGTACTTGGCGAAATTGGCGATCTCGGTGACGCCCACGCCGTTGCGCGTGGCCAGCACCTCCGCCTTCACATGCTTGAAGTCGTTGGAGCGGCGGAAGGACACGACATCCTTGGGCTCGACACCCTTGGGCGCGAACCACAGCGGGGTTTCGAGGCCCCAGCTATCGCCCATCACGGCACCCTGCGCGATCATCGTGTCATAGAGTGCGGTGGTCTGCTGCGGGCGTGCCGCGGGCAGTTCCTCGTTGGGGAAGCGGATCGAGAAGCGGCGGGAATAGTTCTCGCGCACCTTCTCGTTGGTGTAGGTGCGGGTCGCCCATTCTCCGAAGCGGGCGCAGTCCATGGCCCAGACGTCGAAGCCCGGGTCGCCGTTCACCATCCACTGCGACAGTGCGAGGCCCACGCCGCCACCCTGGCTGAAGCCCGCCATGACGCCGCAGGCGAGCCAGAAGTTCTGCACGCCCTGCACCGGGCCGACGATCGGGTTGCCGTCCGGCGTGAAGGTGAAGGGCCCGTTGATCACGCGCTTGATGCCGGCCTCTGCGAGTGCGGGGAAGTGCTTGTAGCCAAGCTCGAGGTTCGGCGCGATCCGGTCGAGGTCGGGCTGCAGCAGCTCGCGGCCGAAGGCCCATGGCGTGTTCTTGGGGCTCCACGGCACGCAGGCGCGCTCATAGGTGCCGAGCACCATGCCGGAACGTTCCTGGCGCATGTAGATCTCTGACTTGAAGTCGATGATATGCGGCAGCTCGTGGCCGCGCTCCTTGTTGTAGGCAACGACCTCCGGCATTTCGTCGGTGACGAGATACATGTGCTCCATGGCAAGCACGGGAAGCTCGATCCCCACCATGCGGCCCACTTCGCGCGCCCAGAGGCCGCCGCAGTTGACGACATGCTCGGCGTGGATGTTGCCCTTGTTGGTGATCACGTCCCAGGTGCCGTCAGGCCGGTGCGTCAGCTCCTCGACCTTGGTGTCCTGGTAGATCTCGGCCCCGCCGATGCGCGCGGACTTGGCATAGGCATGCGTGGTGCCCTCGGGGTCGAGGTTGCCGTCGGCGGCGTCGATCATCGCGCCGACGAAATACTTCTCTTCCAGCAGCGGATGCATCTTCTTGGCTTCCGCCATGGAGATGATCTCGGTCTCGAGGCCAAGGTAGCGGGCGCGGGCATGGGCCATCTTCAGCCATTCCATGCGCTCATGCGTGTCGGCGAGGATGAGGCCGCCCGAGCGGTGAAGGCCGCAGGCCTGGCCCGAGATCTTCTCAAGCTCGTTGTAGAGCGCGATCGTATAGCCCTGAAGCTTGGCCACGTTCGGGTCACCGTTCAGCGTGTGGAAACCGCCCGCGGCATGCCAGGTGGAGCCGGAGGTGAGGATGTCGCGCTCGACCAGCACCACGTCCTTCCGGCCTGCCTTGGTGAGATGATAGAGCACCGAACAGCCGACGACGCCGCCGCCGATCACCACCACACGAGCCTGGGTCTTCATGGAAATATCCTTGCGAAATGGGAGTTTCGGTGCGTGTTCTAGCCCCTCCGGACGGGGCTCCGCAATCAACGTCGCGGTGAAAAGAATTCATCCAAAAAGAAATGGCCCCGCCGATGGGCAGGGCCACTTCAGGATAGAGAAAGGAGAAGGACTTAGATGGCGTCCTTGACTTCCTTGGCGGCGCGGAACGCCAGCTTCTTGGAGGCCTTGATCTTGATGGCTTCGCCGGTGGCCGGGTTGCGGCCCATGCGGGCGGGGCGCTTCTTGACCTGGAAGATGCCGAGGCCGGTGACGCGCACCTTGTGGCCCTTCTTCAGGTTCTTGACGGTCAGCTCGACGAAGGCGCTGAGGAATTCGCCCGCGGCCTTCTTCGACATCTCGTGCTTCTCGGCGAGTTCAGCCGCGATCTTCGAAAGGGCAATCGTCTGGATCTTGTCGTCAGTAGCCATGTTGTGTCTCCTTATTGGGGTTGGCTGGCAACCGCGTTAATCCCGTTTTCGATTCGCGAAAACTCTTATTTTCCGGGGTTTTTTCGGGAGGGTGCTTGAAAAACCCTTGAGAATAGGGGCTCAGCATCACGTCGTCGACGCGTCAAAAATAAAAACAAAACAATAACAATAAGTTAGCAATCAAGTCTTGGTCGGCGGCGGCTTGCCCGGCGCTTGCGTTGCGATGTCCAGATGGTTCTTCAGGGGGATCGGCGGCAGCACATGCTTTGTGGAAAACCTGTCCAGATTGATGCGCCGCTGTGGTTCGAGCGATTCGCCCGACATGTTTTGCGCATGCACGCGGATGGCCACCACGGGCATGCGGATGTGGGTGAGCGGGTGCCCGGAGCGGGCGACGCGCAGGTACCAGTCCCAGTCCCAGTAGAATGGCAGTGACTCGTCGAAGGGGCCGAGTGCGGCATGCATCGCGCGGCGATAGATGACGCCGGAGATCAGGATGGTGTTGTCGCGCATCAGCGACTGCCCATCAGCCTCGAAGGCGAAGGGCATTTCGGGCCGCCCGTCCTCGAAGCGCAGCACGCCGTCGCAGAAGCAGAAGTCAGCCCCGCGGTCGAAGGCATCCGAGGCCCTGGCGAAATAGGACGTATCGGTGAACCAGTCGTCATCGTCGAGAAAGCAGATGCAGTCGCCGGTGGCCTGGGCGACCCCAATGTTGCGTGCGGGAACAGGCCCCCGCTCACGATTGTCCAGCACGGTGATGGAGGGGTGCA
>NZ_JBAXGR010000047.1:0-27505 GCF_037139295.1 Aestuariivirga sp. | reverse complement strand
TCGCAGCGCCATGCCCCATCAGCCCAACACCGATAAAGCCCACACGTGTCTTTTTTTCCATGGTGGGATTCCTTATTAATTTTGGTTCAATTGGTAGACACGGGTTGCCGTTCCGGACAAGACCTCATTGCGGTGTTGCGCCGACAGTGGCTGCAATAACTCTCGGCTGATTTCGATCCAATGCGCATAGCTTGCGGCAAGTTCGAGAGGCGGCCAGTCACTTGCCCACATGACCCGAGAAGGACCAAAGGCATTCAGAACATGTGCGGCGTATGGGGCAATATCGGTAACTGCCGTACCGGGTTTTGCGCAGTTCAACAATCCGGAGAGCTTGCAGCTGACATTCGGCAGCACAGCTAATTCGTCAATATATTGCGCCCAAGGGTCGAACACTCCGCCGGCGATATCAGGTTTGCCACAATGGTCGAGAATGACAACGAGATCGGGATTATTCCGAGCGAGCACCGCCGCCAGTGAAATTTCACGCCAGTTCTGCACGAGAATATCCAGAGATAACCCGTTGGCGGCGATGGCGCGCCATCCACGTTCGAGCTGACGGTTGAGCATCCAGTCAATGCTGCGGTTGTCTCCGCGCACTGGCCTTACACCCTTGACTGGCGGCAGCCAGGCAAGTGCCGCTGCTTCTTCGTCTACGGACGGTGATGCAGGGTCGATCCAGGCTATGATGCCGGCAATCCAAGGAAACTTCCGTGCTAGACCTACTATGAACAGGGCCTCTGCCAAAGTCTCAGCCGCCTGCACTAGTACAGCAAGGCTCACTCCGGCGGCATCAAGCTTGGGCTTTATGTCTTGGGGCTCTAGGTCACGATAGATCGACCCCATCTCCGGCGTCAGGGCCAGATTGTCACCGCGTCCCAGCCGCCAGAGATGAATATGGGCATCGATGATCAAGCTTGGCGCGCCTCGGGGACTTTGCCCGCGATGATCATCGCCAGCACCTCATCTTTTGTAACATCGCCAGTATTAACTGTTCCCACTAACCGGCCATTTTTCATCACAACGAGTCGGCTCGCTAGTCCAAAAATATCGTGGATATCGTGGCTGATCAGTATGATACCGATACCCTGATTGGAGAGCTCTGCAATCAATGTGGCGACATTTTGGGTCTCCTCAGGGCCGAGGGCCGCCGTGGGTTCGTCCATGATAAGCACGCGTGCATTGAACTGGATAGCGCGAGCGATCGCGACAGCCTGCCGCTGGCCGCCTGAGAGGCTGGAGACCAGTTTGGAGAGCAAAGGCAGGCGCAGCCTGAGGCGGTTTAGGGTGGCGTCGGCTTTTTTCTCCATCGCCTCGTCGTTCATGAAGCCGTGCCAGCCGGCAATTTCACGCCCGAGAAACAGGTTGGCAACACAGTCGAGGTTCTCCGACAGAGCGAGCGTCTGATAAATTGTCTCGATGCCCAGTGCCTTTGCGTCCCGGGTGGAGCGGATGGTGACGGATTGGCCCTTGATCAGGATGTCGCCGCTGTCGGCGGGAAAAACGCCGGAGAGGATTTTCACCAGTGTCGACTTTCCCGCACCGTTGTGTCCGAGCAATCCTAAGACCTCGCCTGCAGCCAGATCTATGCTAACATTCTCGACCGCATGCACGCCGCCGAAGGTCTTGACGATGTTTCGTAGTTCGACAAGCGCCGTCATGCTCTTCGTGCCTTGCGGTACACCGTGTCGACCCAGACTGCGATAATCAGCACGAGAGCTAAAACCATCCGTTGCAGCGGTGTCGGAACACCCATCAAGATCATCCCGCTCTCGAGACTCTGCATGATGACTGCACCAACGATACCACCATAGACGGTGCCAATGCCCCCCGCGAGCGAGGTGCCGCCGATCACGGCCGCGGCTATCACTGTCAGCTCAGTCATGGTGCCAGTGACGCTAGCGCCAGCATTGAGCCTAGCGGTGGTCACGATCGATCCGAGACCGCAGAGAAGGCCCATCATCATGAAGACCAACAGTGTCAATCTGCGCGTGTCGATACCCGCGAGCTCCGCGCTTTCCGAACTACCGCCCATGGCGAAGACATGGCGGCCGAAACGATGTTTCCGCGCCACCGCGGACATTACGATGGTGACACCGATGAGAATGAGGACTGGAATAGGAATACCCATACCAATATCAGTTTTGGGCTGCTTGTAACCGTTCATCGTGGCGGTAAAGACTGCGATGACAATTGCCCAGATCGCTACCATCAGTACGTCGCTTGCCAAAGGCTTTTGCGCCATGCTGTGAACGGAACGACGCCGGCGGCTGCGCCAGACAATCAGGGCGACCCCGGCGATAGCGAGACCGCATACCACCCAACTCCAGAACACACCAATTGTGCCATCCAGCCCGCCGCCGAGCAGCTGAAAAGTCTCATTCAAGGGAGCAACCGTCACTCCGCTGTTGATGTAAAATGCCGCATTTCGCAGGAATAACAATCCACCAAGGGTGACGACAAAAGAAGGTATCCCCGCATAGGCGACCAGAAGCCCTTGGGCAAAACCGATGAAAATACCCGCGCCGAGCATGGCCAGAGAGGTTATCCACCAAGTCGAGGTCCCGTCGATTGGCAGCCAAGCGTTCTGCATCAGGGCACCAAACACACCGATGAACCCGATCTGTGAGCCCACTGACAGGTCAATATGGCGCGACACGATAACCAGCACCATGCCACAGGTCATGATGCCGACTACTGAAACTTGGAGCGACAGATTGAAGATATTGCGGGGGGTGATGAACAGCCCCCCGGTTAACACATCCAGTGTAAGCCAGATCACGGCCATCATGAACAACATACCGAGCAGCCGGACATCGAGTCCGGCTGCTCGGGCGATCCGGTCAGAAACTGACCGAAACTTGACGGCAAGAAAGTTCATCAGCCGTCGTCCGTTATTTGCAGGGCGCCGGTGGATTCTCGGTTACGCCGTTGCACAACTCTTCCTTGTTGATCCACTTCGCATCAACCACCAAATTGAGGTTGTCGTAGGTTATGGCAATGGGATCGAGCAGCAGCGATGGTTGTTCCTGGCCGGACTCGGTCTTGAACGGCTTGGCCCCCGTAACTGGCTTGCTCTCGGCCATTTCGATTGCCGCCTTAGCGGCAGCTTGCCCCAGAAGATAGGAGTTCTTCCAGATCGTCACCGTTTGCTGCTTTTTGGCAATTCGGTTGAGCACTGTCTTGTCGCCATCCTGCCCAGACAAAGGAATGCCAAGCATTTTCTGAGCCGAAAGTGCCGCCGCAACGCCAGTGGACATGCCATCGTTCATCGCCAGAACCGCATCCACTTTGTTGTTCTGTTGGGTAAGAATCTGCTCCATCGCTGCCTGGGCCAGGTCGGGCTTCCAGTTTTCGATGTTCTGCTGGGCTACGATCTTAATCTTGCCTGCGTCGATCAACGGCTGAATGACCTGCATCTGTCCGGCGCCGAACAAATTGATGATGGTCATGGTGGCATCGCCGTCGATTTTGACCCAGTTGCCATTGTCCTTCACTTTCACCATCGCCTCGGCCATCAGCCGGCCAACGGCAACATTGTCAAAGGAGATGAAAGTGGCATCGGTAGAGTCGATTGGCACGTCGTAAGCGATCACCGGCACGCCGGCGGCCTTCGCCTCGGCAACCGCTGGCATAATCGCCTTAGAGTCCTGGGCGAGGATTATCGCAGCATCGCAGTTAGATGACAGTAGGCTCTCAACGTCGGTCAATTGCTTCTGTGGATCCGATTGGGCATCTGCGCTCACATAGGTATAGCCTGCGGGCTCAAGTATGGACTTGATGCCCGCTTCGTCAATCCGCCACCGTTCTTCCTGGAAATGCCTCCAGCTGACACAGATGCGCTTCGAGCCAGCTGCTTCGGCCGTGTTTACGAAATTCACGCCAAGGCTAGCGGCGTAAAATCCCGCGAACGCCAATAGCGCTGTGCGCAACTTCAGTTTCAAGGTCATTGTCAATTCCTCCGTGTTTGACGGATCTACATGTCCGCTCAGATAAAAACTGGCATAATTTGGATTAATTTGGAAGAGTTTGTTTGTGTCTCGGTTGTGTGCTTTGTGGTTCCACCTTCTGAATCACCCTAGGCGGACCTTGCGGTGGTGACGCTTTCCAATCTCGATGAGATCAACACCATTGCATTTGAGCGCTGCATCTAACCCCGACCGGCAGAACCGCACCAGTGGGAGGCACCCCCTTCGATTTCTGCCAGCCCCGGCGGTTTGGAGATTGCAACGCCATGTCTCACCACCAAATTACTGCAAGAAAAGACAACAAACTCAGCTGTGGTGTAGACTCGACAGCGCCGGGAATCCTGTTTCCAACTGGTCTTTTCGCTAATCCCCCGCGCGGCAATACGGTCGAGGTGTTCACGGCGGAACCGGGGCTCCACCTCTACACTGGCAATTTGCTGGACGGCACGATCGAAAGGCAAAGTTGCCAGCTCTAACGTCAGTTCGCCGGTTGTGCCTAGAGATCCCTCATATTCGCTATCCCCTGAACCAGCCGACCCGTCCAAGTGAGGCATTGCGTCCGGGCGACACCTGCCGTTCGACGACAGTCTGTCGCGACACCGTAGCGGCATCGTGTTGACCTCCTTGGCAATTAATGGCAACTATTGAGACACTTTGGGTGACGTAGAGGCACCTTCCATTTATCAAACGAACCAAAATAGATCGGCGGAGCGCGAACATGAACACTCAGGAAGCATTGGCGAAACTTGATATCTCTTCCGACAACCTGACTGCAACTCAGCGCAAGCAGTTTGATGACGACGGTTATTTCGTCGTGGAGAACGTCTTCAGTCCTGCCGAAGTAAAGGAAATGCGCGATGAGTTTGAGCGGTTGCGCGGCATTGAGGGCGAGTACGGTGGCCACGAGGTTCACATTGAGCCGGGCGCGCCGCGCCTCTCAAATCTCTTCAATAAGTCTGCGGCTTTTGATCGCTGTTTGAACTGTACGCCAACACTTGCCGCCGCGCATTACCTGTTGGGCGAGATCCGCGTTTATTCCCTTAACGCCCGCAATCCCTTGAAGGGCCAAGGCCAACAGTTGCTGCACTCCGATGTGCCGCGGGTGTCACCAACCGATTGGCGAGTCGTGAACTCGATGGTGATGCTCGACGATATGACACTCGACAATGGCCCGACGCGCGTTGTGCCTGGCTCTCACAAGTGGGTGCCGATCAACGTACCGGACGTCAACATGGCCGAGGTCAAGTACATTGAGGTGACGCCCGAAGACAAGAAGATCATGCCAACCGATCCCTATGCCCCACATCCTGAGGAGATCAAGCTTACGGGAAAGGCCGGATCGGTAGCCGTCATCAATGGCCATATCTGGCACGGCGGCACGCGCAACGAGACCGGTGCACCACGCAGGGTGTTACATCTTGCAATCGGGCGGCGGAACCTGCCTCAACAATTCAATGAGCGCGCGAACCTCACCGATGATCTCTATCACCGTGCGAGTCCCAGTCAGAAGTTTTTGCTCGATATCGACGGCGCCACCCCGCGCGTCAAAGGTTATCCGCCAATGCCCAAATCCGCACGGTTATGGACTGCTGCCGAGACCGTCGAGGTCAAGAAGAATCACTAACGCCGCTCCTACTTAGCGACGATGACTTCAATTCCTGCATCCTTGAGTTTGTCGTGATCGGCGCTGGCAATCCCAGTGTCGGTAATGATGGTGCGGACCTCCGCAATGCCGCAGACATCGCAGAATGCGGGGTGCTTGAACTTGCTAGAGTCGGCAAGGACGACCACATGGGCAGCGCTGTCAACCATACGCCGCTTCATCGCAGCCACATCGATGGAGGTCTCCGAAAGCCGCCCTCCGGCCAGAGAGTGGATGCCAATATAGGCGATGTCGGCATGGAGTCGATCCAAAAATGAAAGGCCGGGATCACCAACCATCGTCGGGGATCCCTGACGGATCGTTCCACCAAGCACAACGAGATGGAACTCGGGCGCCCGAGCTAGCACGTTGGCAATTCCCAAATCGTTCGTGCAGGCCGTCAATTTGAAATCTCTGCGGACAGCCGCCTTCGCGGCCTCTAGCACCGTAGAACTCGAATCAAAGATAACGCTTTGGCCAGGCTCCAACAGAGTTGCCGCACGCGCGCCTATCTTCATCTTCGCATCGTGAGCGACATGGACAACAATTTCACGCGCCGTCTCAAAGGTGGTTTGTAGCCTCTCCTTCAGAACTGCCCCGCCATGGCTCCGTTCGAGGTGCCCGCTCTGAGTAAGGGCTTCGAGATCGCGGCGGATGGTGGAGGCCGATACGCCAACTGTCTCCGATAGCCTAGTTATAGACCCCGCACCCTCGCGTCGAAGATATTCGAGAATCAAAGCGCGGCGCTGAGCAGAAATCATAGATCGCCTCAAACATTCCAATTACTGATGGTACTGCGTTCATGGTTTTCTGCTCGAATCCGCAGGGCGCACTTATTAGCGCTTCGCGTCAATAGTGGCAACGACCCATCAGCAACATGACTCGATGGTTGCGTTTGTTGACAGACTTGGCCCATTGTGTTCCAATATCTACCAATACTTGTCAATTCTGCTCCGTCGTCGGTCTTAGAGCTGCGAGGCCTCGGGCTCCGGAACCAGTGTATTGAAGGAGAAACGCCGATGGTGCCCGAGTTGGGCGTACTTGCGGATGATTTGACGGGCGCCCTCGATTCGGCAGCCCCGTTTGCCACGCGATGCTCTCCAGTCACCGTCGTGAGTTTGGGACCCAAGCCAAAAAAATGCGAAAAATTCGCCATCGACATGGAATCACGAGATTTGGCGCAAGATGCCGCAATGGATAAAATGACTTCACTACTGCCCGAGTTGGGCACGTGCCGCGTCGCATTCAAGAAAATAGATTCCCTAATGCGGGGCAGCACTTTTGCCGAGCTCCGCGCTTGTTGTGAGAGCAAGCTGTTTGGGACCGTTGTCATTGCGCCGGCTTTCCCGCAACAGGGCCGGATCACTAAAGGCGGCCGGCAATTTGCAGTGGACGCAAGGGGAGCCTGGAATCACGCCGGGGGTGTCATCGCGGAGGAGTTGGGAAACGGGCGCGCCCGGACACGGTTGGTCGCCAGGCATGGCGAGCTTGAGGGAGGCGGTGTTGCCATCTGCGACGCGGAGTCCTACGGCGACCTCCAACATATTGTTTCGGCCCGCGCGCAACTCGATGGGCCTGTGCTTTGGTGCGGCTCTGCCGGTCTCGCGCGCGAGCTCAGCAAGAACCAGGATGCGATATTCAGACCAAAGGGCCAGCGCCGGCTTGCTATTGTCGGAAGCCGTCATCCCGAAACACTCGCGCAGGTAGATTATTTTCGTACTCTGCATCCAGAAGCCGTCACCATGATTCGGACCGCGTCAGACGTAGTCGCGGCAATTAAGCATATCGACTTTAACCTACATCGCCGGGGACTTGCGTTAGCGCAGCTTGCACCGGAAATTGAGGACTCAGGCCGCGCCTGCCATCTCCACCATCTCTTTTTCGAGAAGCTGAAGGGACTACCGTTACCGGATTTGGTCACCGTTGCGGGCGGAGATACGCTCTACCGCCTGACCCAAACGATGCAAATGACTGAGCTATCCGTCGTCGGTGAATGGACGCCCGGTGTAGCAGTGTCTATACCCCGAGACGGCCATTGGGCGGGGATTTTCATTGTCTCGAAATCCGGTGCATTTGGGCGCAGCGACTTCCTACGTTCATTGCTTGACGCAGCGAAGTGGACGGAATGACGCCGCGAAGAATTGGCATTACTATGGGCGACCCTGCGGGTATCGGGCCAGAAGTCATTGTAAAGGCTCTTGCTGCAATGCGCGAGCGCGACACCACGCTCGCATTCGCGCCAGTGATCTACGGCGCCCCACCCGTGCTCGCAGCTGCAGCCAACTCCCTCGGCGTTGACATCGGCGCACCCGTTATCGATATCTTTGGTTCCACGCGAGCAATCCCGGTGGGCGTCGTGAGTGCTGAAGCCGGCCACCTCGCTTATCTTGCCATCGAGCGAGCCGTCGCTGATGCAATGTCCGGCGCAATTGTGGCTATTGTTACCGCTCCGATCTCCAAGGAGGCTATCAATCTTGCAGGCCACGCCTATTCAGGCCATACCGAGATGCTGGCGAAGCTCAGTGGCAGCGATGACAGTTGCATGATGCTCGCCCATGGCGGTATCCGCGTATCGCATGTGTCCACTCATGTAGCGCTGAGCAAGGTTACGTCACTTGTTACCCCTCACCGAATTTCCCGGGTGATCGATCTTACTGTCGCAGCCCTGATACGGCTCGGCATCGCTCAGCCCCGAATTGGTGTCGCTGCACTCAACCCCCACGCTGGAGAAGGCGGATTGTTTGGCATCGAAGATGCGAATATCATCGCGCCAACGGTTCTATCCTTTCGAAGTCGCGGCATCGACGTGAGCGGCCCGATCTCCGGTGATACGATTTTTGTGCGCGCGCTGGGGAAGGAGTTTGATGCAGTGATCGCTATGTATCACGATCAGGGCCACATCCCCGTCAAGCTTCTTGGTTTCCATGTCGATCCCGCTACTGGAAAGTGGACGGCGCTTCAGGGCGTTAACATCACCCTGGGTCTTCCGTTTGTCCGGACATCCGTAGATCACGGAACCGCTTTTGACATTGCCGGTAGGGATATCGCCTCGGCCCAGAGCATGATCGAGGCCATCGACTACGCCCTCAATTTAGCGGATCGACGCGATGCGAAAGATTGAAGCAGCAAGGATGGAACCCTTCGTGGTGGCAATATTCGCCGCTGCGGGATCCGAGGAAACAGAGGCGGAAATCATTGCATCCCATCTTGTCGAAGCGAGCCTCATGGGCCATGACTCCCATGGCCTCATACGTATTTCGAAGTATGTCAGTTGGCTGCGCGCGGGCGAAGTGGTGGCGAACCAACATGCTCGGGTGGTAACGGATCGCGGCGCGTTGCTCGTGATTGACGGCAATTTCGGTTTCGGCCAAGTGATAGGCAAAGAAGCGATGGAGCTTGCGGCCGAACGGGCGCGTCTCCACGGAATGGCGGCTATGGCGATCCGCAACTCAGGCCATCTCGGCCGCATAGGAGCTTGGCCGGAGTTGCTCGCACAGCGGGGGTATGCCTCCATTCATTTTGTCAACACCTCCGGCTATGGCATTCTGGTTGCTCCCCATGGCGGCAGCGACCGGCGTTTCTCAGCAAATCCCATCGCAGCAGGTGTGCCCAGGGCGGGCGGAAGCCCCTATATTCTGGATATTGCAACATCGTCGACCGCGGAAGGCAAAATCCAAGTGGCCCGCAACAAGGGTAAAAAACTCCCGGCCGGCATGTTGCTTGATGGACAGGGTCGCCCTACCGACGATCCGCAAGCTTTTTACGCTGATCCTCCAGGTGCGATCCTGCCCTTTGGCGCCCACAAGGGATCAGGCCTCTCGTTTTTCTGTGAAGTTCTCGCCGGGTCGCTCTCCGGCGGGTTTGCCAGCAATCCGCAGTCACCAACAGCCAAGCGTCTCGTCAATAACATGTTGTCAATGGTCTTCGATCCAGCCGCCTTCGGGAGCGCCGAAGCTTTTACAGAAGATGTGTCTCGGTTAGCCGGTTGGTCCAAGGCGTCGCCACCAGCAAATCCAGGTGAAGCGGTTTTGCTTCCCGGCGAAATCGAACGGAAGACTTATGCTGAGCGACTGGCCGACGGACTTCCTGTCGATGAAGAAACCTGGGGGCAGATTGTGGCGTCAGCGACGTCCCTTGGTGTCGCCATTCCCAAATTTTAGTATGATAATGCGCCCAAACACTGTGCGAGCCAGATTAAAAGCCGGTGCCACGACCTATGGCATTATGGCCGCAGAGTTCTTCACGCCAGGCTTTTGCCAGATTGCCGCAAATGCCGGAGCGGAGTTCGTGATCTTCGACATGGAACACGGTGCCGTCGGCATCGACATGCTGAAGGCGCAGATTGCCTTTGCGCGCGGAACAGGTATCGCTCCGTTTGTCCGCGTACCCGGGCTTGCCTATCATCTCATCGCACCAGTACTTGATGCGGGCGCAATGGGCATCATGGTGCCAATGATCGAATCCAGGGAACAGGCGGAGAGCCTGGCGCGCTGGTGCCGTTATCGTCCCGAGGGTGCGCGCGGATTGGGCTTCGGCGTGGGTCACGATGACTACCGCGGGGGGGATATCGTAACCGCCATGCGTGAGGAGAATGAGCGAATTCTGGTCATCGCGCTGATCGAGACTGAGACAGGAATAGCGAATGCCGATGCTATCCTTTCAGTTCCCGGCATTGATGTCGGTTGGATGGGGCACTACGATCTTACTAACACCATGGGAATCACCGCGGAATTCAGCCGACCCGAATTCCATGCAGCAGTAGACGAACTGGTTGTAGCCTGCAAAAAATACCAGAAAGCGCCGGGGTATCTTGCCACCAACGTAGCGATGGCCCGGGAGTGGCGCGCCAAGGGCTTCCGCTGTCTCTGCTACGGGACCGATATCGGGGTATTCCAGGGCGCACTGTCGAATGCATTGCAGAGCCTGAAGTCAGATTCAGCTGACGCCTGAAAAGGCGGGATTAGCTGATGTCTTCCATCTGCTTGAAAGCGGCGCGGATATCAGCAGTTGAAAACCCCGGGCGCTTACATGCATCAAGAATGACGCTTTCGCGCCGAACCAAAAGCGCCGATGCATCGGCGATGAAGCCGACCGCCGCTCTGGGAATGACGACGGCCCCATGGCAATCCGCGTGGATGATGTCACCCGGCGCAACCTGGAGACCAGCCACCGTCACTGGACAGTCATAGTCTACGATGTCGGCAAAGACATGCGACGGCATGATTGATCCTGCCAGGACAAAAAATCCTTCAGCCATTTGGGGAATGTCGCGCACGGCTCCGTCGGTAATGACACCAGAACATCCCAGAGCCTGATGTAGATGTGTTTGTACCTCGCCCCAGAAAGCGCCCAGATTGCGCTCGGTCTCATCGGCGTCTTGGATGACGGCAATACTCGGCCGCGGCCCGTTCTCGACATACTCGTAGTAGCCAAACCGCAAGCGCATTTGCTCGGCTCGACCTTCGGGGTGGGGGGTGCTTGAGCGTATGATCGCTGTTCGAGCATAACCGATTACTGGCCCCCTGTCGGTGAAGGGCGCGATAAGCGGCAGGCGGTTGAAGCCCTTCGTCCGAGTGTGGGTATCCACGAGTTCGAGAGCGTTGCAGATGGTCGGGGTATCGAACTGCGCCAGGCGGAGCAACGCATCAGAAGAAATCATTTGGCGACACCTCAAAGGCGAGTTCCAAATCATTGCATGACTGTGCAAAACATGTCAAATATGCTCAGGCGCGGAAAAACCAAAACGCACTACGCTACTACGGCGGCATGTCCGGCTGATCGACAATCTAGCCGGCACAGAAGAGACCAGACTGAGGAATGCAAACGACAACAAAGGAGACTAAAATGTTGAAATCCATCTCCCGTCGCTCGCTCTTGACGGCAACGGTTGGCCTAGCACTAGTCACTAGGATGCGACCCGCTTGGGCACAGCTACCGCCACTCGCGAAAAAGGCTTCATACAAGGTCGGTTTTGCACAAACGGAAAGCAACAATCCCTGGCGCCTTGCGCAAACCGAGAGCATGCAGAGCGAAGCTAAGAAGCTTGGTTATCAACTGGTCTACACCGATGCAGCCGGCTCTGCCGCCAAGCAGGTCGCGGACGTCAATAGTATGATCGCGCAGGGCGTCGATCTCATCTTCCTGCCGCCGCGCGAGGAAAAACCACTCATCCCTGCAATCATGAATGCCAAAAATGCGGGAATTCCAGTGATCCTCGTTGACCGTGACGTTGATCATACCTTGGCAAAACCGGGCGAAGACTATGTCACCTTCACCGGCTCGGATTTTGTTGACGAAGGAAAGCGCGTCGCGGAATGGCTGGTCAAGGCCATGGGCGGTAACGCAAAGATCATCGAGATCGAGGGAACTGTCGGATCCTCCCCGGCCAATGACAGACGGAAAGGTTTCGACACCTTCATGAAGGACCATCCTGGAATGGTGATACTTGCCAGCCAGTCTGGAGACTTTGCCCGCGACAAGGGCCGCCAGGTAATGGAGACGCTATATCAAGCCCACCCTGATGCCACGGCAGTTTACGCCCATAGTGACGAAATGGCACTGGGCGCCATTTCGGCTATCGAGGCCGCAGGTAAAGTGCCGGGTAAGGACGTGATGGTGGTTGGCGTTGACGGCGAGAAGGCAGCTCTTGAGGCCATCATCGCCGGCAAGATGGGCGCTACCTGCGAATGTAATCCGCGGTTTGGGCCCGGCGCCTTCGCCATCATGGCGCGATATGCTGCTGGAGAAACCCTTCCCACCTTCATCAAGAATGAGGACAGGTTCTTCGACGCGACCAACGCCAAGGAAAACGTCGACAGCGCGTTCTAATTAGTTATCATCCATCACATGACCGGAGCCAGCGAGGCGCTGGCTCCGGCTCTTTTACGGGGATTCTCGATGGACGGTCCGTTGCCGCTTCTTCGAATGGAGGGCATGAACAAGCGGTTTTCGGGTGTACCCGCCCTGTCGGGGGCGAGCCTCGACATCGACCCGGGCGAGGTGCATGCACTTGTTGGGCAGAATGGTGCCGGCAAGTCGACATTGATCAAGATCTTGACTGGCGCCTACCGCAAGGATGCTGGGGACATCACTTTCGAAGGCAGACGCATCGAGTTTGCCTCACCAGAAGCCGCCCAGCGCGGCGGTATTTCCACGATATATCAGGAGATAAATCTCATTCCCTACCGATCGGTTGCCGAGAACATTTTTCTCGGCCGTCCGTACCGGCGTTTTGGCTTTCTAGACTGGCCGCGCATGAACCGGGAGGCTACCGAACTGCTCCGCCGCTTTGATGTCCGGATAGACGTGCATGAACCACTCTTCGCCTTCAACACTGCAATCCAGCAAATGGTGGCAATCGCGCGCGCAGTATCCTTCGACGCCAAGCTCGTCATCATGGACGAGCCCACTTCATCACTCGCCGACAACGAGGTTGAGATCCTCTACGGGGTGATCCGGCAACTGCGTGCGACTGGCATTTCGGTGATCTTCGTCAGCCACAAGCTCGACGAGCTTTACGAGGTCTGCGACCGAGTTACCGTGATGAGGGATGGGCGTACCATCGCAACCACCAGCATGGCGGACATCTCAAAGCTCGAACTCGTGGCGGCAATGCTTGGACGTGACATGCAGTCGGTTCGTCGCGAGGGCCAGACGAGTTTTCATGGCAAGAGCCATGGTGTCCATCGAGATCTTTTGTCGGCCGATGGCCTTGTGGCAGGGACAAAGGTCAAGAATGCAAGCGTATCAGTCAGCTCTGGCGAAATTTCAGGACTTGCTGGCCTTCTCGGATCGGGCCGGACTGAAGTGGCGCGCCTCATCTTCGGGGTAGATCAACCTGACGCCGGCACAATCGTCATGGAAGGCAGGGCTGTGAAGTTTGCCGAACCCATTGATGCTATCAATCGCGGCATTGGCTACTGCTCCGAGGACCGCAAAGTCGAAGGCATAGTCCCCGAAATGTCGGTACGCGAAAACCTGACGCTGGCCATCCTGCCCCGCCTGTCGCAATGGGGCATCGTCGATGAGGTCCGCCAGCAAGAAATTGTGAACAAGTTCATTGAGCGCTTAGGCATCAAGACGTCTGGCCCTGACCAAAAAATCCGAGAGCTCTCAGGCGGCAATCAACAGAAGGTGCTCCTGGCACGCTGGCTATGCCTGGACCCGAAAGTTCTCATACTCGATGAACCAACACGTGGCATCGACGTGGGTGGAAAAGCCGAAATCCAGATGCTTATCCGTGAATTGGCCGAGACGGGGCTTGGTGTGCTGATGATTTCATCGGAGTTGGAAGAAGTTATCGAAGGTAGCGACCGGGTTTTTGTCTTACGTGATGGCCGAACGGTTGCTGACCTGCAAAGGGAAGAATTGAGCGAGATTGTTGTTATGACGGCTATGGCGCATGGGGAGGGAACAGCCGATGGCAATGCGGCTTAGCGCTGTGGACCGCGACGCTGAACCTACCGGCACCCGGGTGCTCCTTTGGCTCAGCCGCTATGGCACCATCTTAGCGTTGGTTCTACTCATTCTATTCAATCTCGCCTTCACGCGCAATTTTGCAACCTGGCAGACGCTCAACATCAATCTTACTCAGGTCTCCACCATCGTCATCGTAGCCATCGGCATGACGTTGGTCATTGGTTCGGGCGGGATTGATCTTTCGGTTGGATCGTTGATGGCGATTGCGGGGGCTTTGGCGCCACTCGTTTTTCTAAACCGCATTGTCGAATTTCCGAATATCTATGTCGGCGTTGCTTTCGCTTTCGTCATTCCCGTGATGATTGCTGGCCTTTTCGGATACTTGAATGGTTGGCTGATTACCCGGTTTAATGTCCAGCCCATCGTCGGAACGCTTATCCTATTCATTGCCGGCCGCGGGATTGCCCAGTCTTTCACCGATTCCAACCAGGTGATCTTCACGACGCCGGAGTTTCAATTCATCGGTCTAGGTCGTGTGTTTGGAATTCCCATCCAGGTGCTGATCATGACTGTCATCGTAGTGCTCGCGGCATGGACGATCCGGCGCACTATATTCGGCAAACAGCTCCTTGCCATTGGCGGCAACGAAACAGCCGCCCGTCTGGCCGGCGTGCGCGTGACGCGCATCAAGCGTCAGGTCTACACTATCAGCGGCATTTGTTCGGGTATCGCCGGGCTCATTGTGATTGCACGAAATTCAGCTGCAGATTCCAATCTCGTTGGCCTTGGGGTTGAACTCGACGCTATCGCGGCCGTGGCGGTCGGCGGTACGTTGCTTACGGGAGGTAGAGCCTATGTGTTTGGCACCCTGCTGGGTGCACTCATCATCCAACTTGTCCGCTTCACGCTGCTCGCCAATGGCGTGCCTGATGCCGCCGCCTTGGTAATCAAGGCGGGATTGATTATACTTGCAGTTTGGCTGCAACGGCGGGCGGCATCATGACCTACATCCCCCGTTTGTTGCGTGGGCAGAGCGTATTGCTGGCACTTGCGCTTCTCGTACTCTTCGGCGCCTGGCGTTACGACCACTTTCTCGGCCTATTCAACGTCCTAACGTTTCTGCGGTACAATTCCATGTTCGCGCTAATTGCGCTTGGCATGTGTTTTGTGATTATGACTGGTGGTATAGACCTCTCGGTGGGTTCCACGGCGGCTATGGCGAGTGTTGTCGCCGCCTATGTCAGCCCTTACGGTCTGCTGCCCGGCTTGGCGTGCGGCGCCCTCGCTGGTATAGCCGTCGGGGTGCTGAACGGCCTGCTGATAACCCAGCTCAATATTCTGCCCTTCATCGCAACGCTTGCCAGCATGCTTGCTGCTAGCGGTTTGGGATTGCTGTTGGCAGGCAACGAGTCCATCAGCGTGTCTTACGAGAGCGGTTTCACGGTGATCGGACAGGGCGACATTCTGGGATTTCCGATACCGGCGTGGATCGCAATCATGGTATTCGCCTTGGGTTCACTCATACTCAACTTCACGTCCTTCGGACGCAATATCTTGGCGGTCGGAGGTGGCGAAGATGCAGCCCACCTGATGGGTCTGCCGGTGAACCGAGTAAAATTCATTGTCTACGTTATCAGCGGTCTGATGGCTGGTCTTGCTGGGGTCCAGCTTGCGGCCCAGTTCGGAGCCGGCCAGCCTACTGAGGGGCTGGGTTGGGAACTCTTTGCTATCGCCTCGGTCGTGGTCGGCGGCACGTTACTCACCGGCGGTGTTGGTTCAGTTGGTGCAACGTTGTCTGGCGTGCTGCTACTCGGGCTCGTGTTCAACATTCTGAACTTTGAGAACGGCATGGGATTCGTTTCGCTGCGGGCCCATTGGCAATCGATCCTGCGCGGTGCATTTTTGCTTTTGGTCGTCATCGTACAAAGCCGACTGGCTCTGCGGGTACGCCGGCGGATCCGATTAAGCGCAAACTAAACGGCTTTCGAATTGAAGAAGAATAAGGAGGACTCTATGAGCAATTCCATTTCCGAACTCGGCGTCCGCGCCATCGCTGACCTGAGCGGCGTCTTTGCTGCCATGCCGGACGCAGCGGCCGATAACCTCATTGAGGCTGTAGTGAAAGCGCGGCGCATCTGTCTCTATGGTGCTGGCCGTGAGGGCCTGGCGCTGCGCGGTTTTGCCATGCGTCTCTTCCATATGGGGCGCGATGCCCATGTTGTCGCCGACATGACAACCCCACCCGTGGGTCCCGGCGACCTTCTGATTGTCACGGCCGGTCAGGGGTGGCTTCCAACGGCGGAAACTTTCATGGAGATTGCCAAATCTGCGGGTGCGCAGACGGCGATCATCACAGCCCAACCCGAAGGTCGGGCATCTAAGAAAGCAGATATTCGCGCTGTCATTCCTGCCCAGACCTTGGCGAACGATCGCGGCGCGTCGGTTTCAGTCCTTCCTATGGGCTCCCTCTTCGAAATCGCGGAAGCCATTTTCTTTGAACTGGTGATCCTCAAGCTGCGCGAACGGGTGGGTGAAACTGCAGAATCCATGCGGGCACGGCACACCAATCTCGAATGATAGCGTTGAACACAGATGGCGGAGTTTTGGGAAACCAGCCGCATCATAGTGGCACTGATCACCGGCGTTCCTTTCGAGCGCCAGAGAAGGATTTGCTTTAGTGGATGATGCAGAGCTCAAACTCCTGTCTGCCATAGAGCAAAAAGTCTTGTGGCTTTCGTGCTGGACCATTCACAACGCAAATCACCTGAGGGAAAAGTCCGACGGGTTGAAGGTTGGTGGCCATCAGGCATCCTCAGCCTCGATGGTGTCCATCATGACGGCGCTCTACTTTGCTGTCTTGCGGCCGCAGGATCGCATTGCGGTGAAGCCACATGCTTCGCCGGTGTTTCACGCCATCCAATATCTGGTGGGAAATCAGACCCTTGAGAAGTTGGAGGCCTTCCGCGCCTATGGCGGGTCCCAATCCTATCCCAGCCGCACCAAGGATATCGACGACGTTGATTTCTCCACAGGTTCGGTAGGCCTGGGCGTGGCGATCACCGCCTTCGCTGCGCTGGTCCAAGACTATCTGCGAGCCAAACCCTGGGGACCTCGTGGCGTGGAGGGCCGGATGATCGCGCTTGCGGGGGATGGCGAGTTGGACGAGGGCAACATCTACGAATGCCTGCAGGAGGGCTGGAAACACGAGCTGCGCAATACCTGGTGGATCATCGACTACAATCGCCAGAGCCTCGACGGCATCGTGCGAGAAGGCCTCTATGACCGCATCGAGGCAATTTTCTGCTCGTTCGGTTGGGAGGTGGTGGTGCTGAAAAACGGTAGGCTGCAGAAAGCAGCCTTTTTTGAGCCCGGCGGCGAGAAGCTCGAATCGTGGATCAGCCGTTGCCCCAACTCACTTTATTCCGCACTTGTCTTCCAGGGAGGAGCTGCATGGCGCAAACGCCTGATGGACGACATCGGCGACCAGGGACCAGTTACCGCCTTGATCAACCGGCGTTCCGACGCGGAACTGCAGACGTTGATGACCAATCTCGGCGGCCATTGCCTGGATAGCCTGGTTCAGACTTTCAGGAGCATCGACCATGATCGCCCGGTGGTCTTCATCGCCTATACTATTAAGGGATGGGGCACGCCTCTGGCCGGCCACAAGGACAACCATGCGGGGCTGATGACCGTTGAGCAAATGCGGCAATTCCAAACCGGCATGGGCGTGCCCACCGGCGCTGAGTGGGAAAGACTGGCAGGCCTGAAAGTCGATATCCCATCCTTCAACCGTTTTCTTGCCGAAGTGCCTTTCTTTGCGAACGGATACCGGCGCTTCAGCGATGAGAGAATTGTGCCGCCTGGGCCACAATTCCTTGCCGATCGCCTGATTTCCACCCAGTCTGGATTCGGTAAAATTCTCGACGGTCTGGCAAGTTCAGGTGGTGCCCTGGCCGATCGCATCGTCACCACCTCTCCCGATGTGACGGTTTCAACCAACTTGGGCCCGTGGGTGAACAGACGAGGGCTCTTCGCCCGCCGTGAGATTGCCGACACCTTCCGGGAGGAACGCATTGCCTCGGCGCAGAAGTGGCGTTTTTCGCGGGAGGGCCAACATATCGAGCTGGGCATCGCGGAAATGAACCTCTTCTTGCTGCTTGGCGCTGCCGGCCTCAGCCATTCCCTGTTCGGTAAGCGCCTTCTGCCTGTGGGCACGGTCTATGATCCCTTCGTCATGCGTGGACTCGATGCCCTGAACTATGCCTGTTACATGGATGCGCGCTTCTTACTTGTCGGCACACCGTCGGGGGTCACGCTCGCTCCGGAAGGAGGTGCCCACCAATCCATTGCCACTCCACTCATCGGCATAGCTCAGGATGGGATCGCTGCCTTTGAGCCTGCCTTTGTCGATGAATTGGCGATCATTATGGACTGGGCCTTCGATTATCTGCAGCGTGATAGCGACGGTGACCCCAATGAGCGCACATGGTTACGCGATGAGACTGGAGGTTCGGTGTATCTCCGCTTGTCCACGCGGGCGCTTGACCAGCCGTTGAACCGTAAAGGCGATGCATTTGCCCAGGGGGTGATCGATGGCGCCTATTGGTTGCGACCGCCAGGCCCCAATGCCGAGGTGATCATTGCCTATCAGGGATGCATCGCGCCGGAGGCTATCGAAGCAGCAGGATTGATCGGCGAGGACCGCCGGGACGTCGGCCTTCTGGCGGTTACATCATCGGACCGACTCAATGCCGGCTGGCATGCCGCGCAGCGCGCGCGGCGACGCGGCAATGGCATGGCGCTGAGCCATATTGATCGGCTATTGGGCGATGTGCCCCGCCATTGCTTGTTGATCACCGTGATCGACGGCCATCCTGCAACCCTCGCCTGGCTCGGTGGCGTTGCCGGCCACAGGACAATCGCTCTCGGTGTCGAACACTTCGGCCAGACCGGAACCATTGCTGAACTCTACCGCCACTTTGGCATTGACGCTCTATCAATTATTGGAGCTGCATCCGCACTTACTGTCGGCAGGCCGGTCCGCCATCAAGGGTCGGCGGTCTGAAATTGTCCGAAGGCCTTGAGAGATTTTCGGGCGCGTGATTGTTATTTGAACTGAGAGCTGTCCCTCAATTTTTATTGAGGGGGAAGCGTGGCGCGCTGCTAATACCAAAGGTTCTTGGGTCTGACTTACGTGGGGATTCCCCTGAAGTTGGAGTTCTGATTCACTGGGCGCGAGGAGGATTCGCGTCGTGCCATCAGCAGTGCCCTTGCGAACGGATTTTTCGGCACGTAAACTTCGTCTGTTGGCGAAGCAGTCTCGGGACAACAATCAGAGCAGACGGAGGTCTTGAAGCAATTGGCACCGTCGGCAGATCGCGACGATGGCGCCTGAGGGCATCCTCTGAGGGGCTTTTCTTTTCGAGAAACTACTTGGGGCCGCACCCGGGATTCGAACTCTCCCGAATTTCGAGACCAATGAAATCAATAATTAAAAGCGAAAGAGAGTTCGCCCCCAGCACCTCTCCCTCCGCCATTACGCAGAATTGCGAACAACTACGCTGGAGCCCGCTCAACCCCGCAGGAGCCGACAAAATTTGAGCGGATACAGGTAGTTACAAACTATCTCTTGTCCCCTGGCATCTACGCCGCTTTGCGAACAAATCCGCTCGTTTGCAAAATTCAGGCGACGCTACTCCAAGATTTGTCGCGAAACGCCGAATTCTCGGGACGCTGAAGAGGCCGTCGTAGTCCGGTTGGGAGCCCAGGGCCGCTATCCTTCGGCCGTATGCCGCGTCTTGCCGGCATTTGGCGTCGACATGGCTACTGTATGCCTGATGGAGGCTTTCTCGAATGCTTCGATGTCTTCCAATCGGTAGATGACCCGTCCGCCGATCTTCAGGAAGATGGGACCTGTCCTGGAGCATCTCCATCTTTCAAGGGTTCGGGGCGACATCCGCCAGCGAAACGCAAGTTCCGCCTGGTTGAAATGGGAAATGCGCAGTTTGCTTCTCCTCTGTGGCTTAGGACTGTGATGCCAACTTCGGAGATCACGGGGCGTGCCGGGAGCGCAATAGCGCTCAACCAGCACGCCCACATACGTTACGGCTGACCGAGATCAGCCATACGGCCAGCGAAATCTCGTGCTGGCCTGGTGGGCTCTGGACGGGTTCGCCGTCGTCCCCACCGCCGCGATCGATCCGTCTCACCGTACGGCGTCTCCCGCGGTCCCCGCGCTTTTCGGGTCCGGGTCCCCCTCAACTCCAGACCTGTTCAGCCGGCTTCAGGCGGCAAGGTGGTCGTCATTTCGGCAATCGTCTGAAACTCGGCCATGAAATCCGGCCGGTTCTGCATGAGGTACCGGACGATCCGGGCATTGCCGAGGAGCTTGGCCACGTAGCCCTTGATGACGGTCAGTTGCAGGTGATCCTGACCGTAGGAGTCCTGGATGGACGTGAAGCTCTCTTGTAGCCTGGCAAGTTCCCCCTCAATGCGCGCCATGGCCTCGGGGGTCATCCGTTTCAGGAGCTTGGGCTTGGAACCATCCACCAGCTGAGCCTGTGGTGTCCCGGCGAGAATGGCTGAGGCATAGGCGACGGAATAGTTGTTGGCGTTCACGAGCAGTTCTGCGGCCTCGATCTGGCGGAGGACCTTCATCTTCCTGAGGATTTCGAAGACGGCCATCGGACATTGTTTGTCCTTCAGAATGCCGGCGACCTCTTCGCTGATACCGTCCAGCATCTTGACCTTTCGCCTGACGCTTTGCGGGGCGATGTCGAGCGCCTTCGCAATCTTGTCTTCGGGTACTCCACGCTCGATTGCGCGGACAATCATGCGGTGTTCCTGTACGGCGGAGAGGCGGCTGATCCGCTTGTTGTAGGTGAAGGCCTCGTCGTCAGTCGACACAAGGCAGTCGACCTCCGGGATCCCGAGATCCTTCAGAACTTCGAGGCGAAGATGGCCGTCGAGGAGAAGGAAACTTCCGGGTTGACCTGGATTACGCGACACGACGGGCGGTTCGACCAATCCAACCTCCCGCACCGACGCGGCGATCTGCTTGAACTTCTTGCTGGTCCTGACGGCAGCCGGGAAGGGGCGGACTGGCAGAATGGAATCGACGGGTAACCTGATGACGTCACCCTCGAAGCTGACTGACACGTCGCCGCCCTGCGTTTGAGCCCGCTTGGTCATGCGGCAGGCCGTGCCTGGAGTGAAACCTCGAGATAAGAGGGCATCATTTCCAACCCTTCCGCCCGCAGTAGCGTCAGGAAATTCTCGTCTTCGCGGAGCAATCGGAAGGCCTCCACGACGAAGAGCAGCCGGCCTTGGGTCAGTTCTGCCTTCTTGATCATCAGCTTCTGACGGTCAGTTTCCTGTCGGTAGGCGCGCACGAGGGCGTCGCTTGTGAGCGGGCGCTTGTAGCCCTCCTTGCGCCCGGCGCGGGGATCGCTGATATGCCGCCCACGTCGTTGACGCTGCTGCAGGAGCCGCAGCACCGCCGCGAGCTTTTTCCCGCGCAACTTCTTTTCGGTATAGGCTTCCACTAGGGCGCGCTGGGCATTCTCGTCCTCGGCCTTCGATATGTCGATGGCGAGACTGAGGGGCAGGGTGCCGATCTCGACGGCCGACACCAGCCGCTCCTCGCCGCGATCGAGGAGGCCAGCGATCATGTTCACGTATTCGGCCGAGACGCCGATCTTCTCCCCGATCTGGCGGTCGTTGTAGCCGCGCTTTCGCAAGGCGCCGATTTCGCGCATGAGATCGATGGCCTTGTGCTGGCGGCGGGCACAGTTCTCGACGAGGCTCATGACCAGGCAGTCGCGTTCATCGGCATTGATAACGATGGCGGGAATCTTGCTCTGGCCGAGTTGGACGAAGGCCTCGAGGCGACCCTGACCACAGACGAGATCATACTCGACGGGGTTCGTATCGGGACGCCTGCTGACGGTGATGGGACGCTTCAGTCCGACCCGGGAAATGTTCTCGACGATCTCCTCGAAGTTGCGGCGGTTGCGAACCCGGGGATTGAGCACCCGGATCAGCTCGGTCGGAATATGGACGATGCGCTTCTCTGAAACATGGTCTTTGCCGCGAGCCATCATGCAGCCTCCGCAATTCGAGCCCGCCCCGCGAGCGCGTAGAAGAAATCGAGTGTTTCGAACCGGTAGGCGTCGAGAGAGAAGCCGTTCTGCTCAGAGAGCCGAAGACGGGCGATCGTCATGTCGATGCTGGGAAGGAGATAGTAGTCCCGCGGCGCTTCGTTCATCTCGTCCATGCGCACGGCAATGGTGATGTCGGGGACAAGGCCCGTATCGAGCCGGATTGTCCATCTCAGGGAACCAGCCCCTGTTTCCTGGCATCGCGACAAGACGACTGAAACCGTGAATTCGTCATTGACCCGGAGCTGATCGGTCTTTGAATCGAGGACTGCGTGACCGCCGGAACGCGCGATGCCAGCAATGATATCCGCAACGATCCTGGGGTGAGCTTGTCGAAGGGTCCGGTTGATTTCGATATAGCGATAGTCCCGCTCCGGCTCATACCCGATCAGCTGGTAGGCACGCAGCAAGCTGCCAAAGCGGCTTCTGTAGGCGCTCGAGGAGGGCAGGTGGTCCTGTTCGTCGATGATGAGCCCGGATAGCATTCCCTCACGGAGGAGGATGTCACGCAAGGTGGCGAGGAGTTCCTCATCCGTGAAGTGCCGGCTTCGCGCATCGACGATCTCGCGGGCCCGGCTGAACAGTGCGGTGTCGACGACGGCAGGATAGGCTCCCTCGGCGCGGATCCACATTTCCCTGGGGTTCTGGACGCGCCGCTGCTTAAGCTTGAAGGAGACTTTCGCGAAGACATTGTTGCCGATGTATTTCTCGTTGGTCAGGACCTGGTGGACGGTGGCCCGAGTCCACGGTCGGCCGAGATCCGTTCGGAGCCCTTCGGCGTTCAGACGTGCCGCGATTTCGCGCTCGGGCCGGTTCTCATTGACGAACATCTGGTACATTGACTGCACGATGCGCTGTTCGTCCTCAGGGCCGGGGACCAGGATGACACGATCGGTCTGCAGGCTCTTCTGTTCGCCGCGCGATAGCTCTCCCTTGGGTGTGCCATGCTCGTCGATGAGGACGCGGCGGAGGCCGTAGCCGGCGGCACCTCCTTGTCGGAAGCCCAGTTCGACGAGCCGGCACTGGCCGGCGAAGACCTTGACGGAAAGCTCGCGGCTGTATTCACCCGCCATCACGCGTTTGACGGTTTTCAGCAGGTTCGAGCCGATACTGCCGTCGTTTTCGAATTGCTCGCCGCAGTAGTGGACACGGATCCCTGCGCGTGAGCAGACGTGCTCGTGATAGGCGCCCTCATCGGCATCCTGAAACCTGCCCCAGCGGCTCACGTCATAGACCAGGATGGCCCTGAAGTCGGCTTGGTCGGATATGACCTCCGACATCAGTTTCTGGAGTGCCTCGCGCCCGTCAAGCCGTAGCCCCGAACGGCCGGAGTCCTCGAACACGCGGAGGATGGTTAGGCCGCGAGCGGTGGCATAATTCCGGATGACGTCGAGCTGGTTCTCGGTCGAGTACTTCTGGTGGTCGGTTGACATTCGGACATAGGCGACAGCGGGTACGTCCTTGTCGGCAAGTGTTTCGCCCGTCTGCGGGGTCTTCGCGTACCGTCCACTCAACCGCCTGTCCTCACGATTTCACGGCGGCCGTCGTGTGCCTCGCAACGCCACCAATTCAAATCTCCTTGCTCATGTTGAGCCAAGGAGGATGGAATGTCGTTTCCAAAAAAGGGCAAGTTCTTTCCAGGCGGAACCGCGCATGCTGCCGGCGGCAATGGTCAGCATGCTGCCAGTTTTGCCGGCGAGATCGCAGCAGCATTGCGTCGGTCTGTTGGATCGGGCGGAGGAGGTATCAAGATCGTGGCCGGCTGGACCGGGGCCAACGAGAAGACCGTGAAGAACTGGTTTGCGGGCCGCTACGGCCCGAGTGGGGAGCACCTCGCCGTACTCGTGCAGCGCTCGGATGAGGTCCTGAGCACCTTTCTGGTGATGGCCGGTCGGGAGGATCTCATGGCGTCGGTGAAACTGGCCGCGGCCGAGAAGGCGATTATGGAGCTGCTGGAGGCTGTTCGAAGCATTGCCCATGTTGACGATGGCGAAGGGAACCAGAATAGCGTGTAATCATCTGAAATATTTAGGAAAATCGTAGTCAGTTGCTTCAAGGGGGCCTTCGCTGGGTGTTCTTGGCGGAGGCCCTTACTGGGAACCGTAGCGGGCTCTGATTGTTTATAATCTGCCAGAAACTTGATTTCCGCGCAGAATATGCACATATTCGGTTCCGGAGGATACCTACAATGCCCAATGCGACAACCGCCAAGGTCTTGGACCGCAAGGACCTGACCGGACCCGCCCTGCGCACTTTTTTCCGGATCGCGGAGGCATGGGGTCTTCAGGAACAAGAGCAGATGCGGCTGCTGGGTCTTGAGAGCCGGTCCACGCTTCAGTCGTGGAAGCGGGGCGGCGTGTCGACTATCCCCAAGGACGCACTGGAGCGGATCTCCTACGTCATGGGCATCTACAAGGGACTTCACATCCTTCTTCCCAAGACCGCTGATCAGTGGGTGCGGAAGCCCAACGGTGCCAAGACATTCGGCGGGCGCTCGGCACTTGAAAGAATGACGTCGGGCAACGTTGCCGACCTCTACGTGGTTCGCCAGTATGTGGATGCGCAGCGCGGCTGATGACAGACATCCCGATTGCAAGGATCGAGTGGCGCCCGTGTTTTCGTATCGTCCCGAGCCGGTTCCCACCGATCAATCTCTTCGAAGCCGTCGCGGATCCCGCAGACCTCGATGCGGTCTATCAGATTGAGGCGATGACCAATGACAGGCTTCGCGAGGAGGTGGGAGACATATCCTTGGTCCCGCCCGAGGACCGGGTGTCCGGACCCGGGAGCTCACCCATCATGGCTGCGTTCACCCACCTCAATTCCGAGGGGGATCGCTTCACGAACGGCACGTATGGCGTCTTCTATGCTGGCCGCACGATCGAGACGGCCATCGCAGAAACGCGCTATCATCGTATCCGCTTTCTGCAGGCGACCAGCGAGCCCGCCCAGGAACTCGATATGCGGGTATACGCTGTCGATCTCGATGCCGAACTTCATGATATCCGCGCAATGCGCGAAAGCCATCCTGCCTACTATCATCCCACCAGCTATGGGGTGTCACAGGAGCTTGCTCTGCAACTCCGCGAAAATGGCTCAGGTGGGATTGTCTTCGGAAGCGTTCGTGATGAGGGCGGGGAATGTGCGGCTGTATTTCGCCCCCGGTTGCTTTCCAATTGCCGGCAGGAACGGCACCTCTGCTACGTGTGGGATGGAAAGACGATCTCGACCATTTACGAGAAGAGGAGTTTCGGATGACATCTGAAGCTCCCAGTCTCTGCCTGGCGGGAAGGAGCGCAGCCCTGCGTAAACGCTCCTAACTGACAGTTTCCGCAATCTTACCAAGGGCTTCGCTTCACCCCGCCGAGAGAGTTCGCGCCCAGCATCTCTCCCTCCGCCACTTTACCAGTGCTAACTCCAATACAGCCCCGATGAGCGTCGAAATTCCTTTTGGTTTCAAAAGGGTTTGCAGAAGTAGTGCGGACTTCGGAGACTGCCAAGCAGCCTGAATTCAGTCTCTGACGGGCCACCGTCTCTTTCCGACCGGACCCCACCAAAGTCGGTACGCATTCAAAAAATCACGGCATTTCAATTTGTTAACTGACCGGACCTCTCGGGGAGTTTACATCGGATTTCTCGCTACCCGATTGAATCTGCGTAAACAGTTCCACGCAGCGCAGCGCACGCGAAGGTAGGGTTGGCTAACGTCACTCCAGAGGATTGAGAAATGGCTTTCGTCCAAAGACTTCGCCCCTACGCGCCGCTCGCTCTAGGGAATATGCCTCAGCAGAAGTCTGAACGAGGGCGTAAGCGTAATCCAAGTGCAAGTGGATGAATTTCCGGGTTCTGGCGTCGAGGTTGAGTTCGCCAGATGCAAACAAAGGCATTTCGTCCGGCGTGAGCGAGGGGATGACGAACCTGTTAGCCACGTAGACGCAGAACTGGTCGCCTGACAGCCTGCCGCTCCAGTGACTGGCGAGCCGGGTGACAAGGCCATATTTCCTCGGCTGCGCACTGGCCTTGGCATCGATCTCGCGACCCGACATGCCACAGTAGATCAGTTCATCACCTTTCCAGATCGCGTATACGCCAGCGGCCACTGAGGGAACGGCTGGGTTTGGCCACGCCGAGAACGGGAATCGTTCTGAGAATATCTGACCTGACATTCAGTATTTCTGCTTCGCAGGAATAACACCGCGGACGCCACCCCGAGGCTCTGCAACATCGCCCTCACGACGCGGGATGAGATGAACATGTACGTGGAATATTGTCTGACCGGCATCCTTGCCGGAATTGATCCCCACGTTGAAGCCCGTAACGGCATTGTCTTTTCTCAGAATGTCAACACGCCGCTCATGAAGCATACTTTGGATCGCATTCAATTCCGGTTGGTACAGATCGAAGTAGTCTGCGACATGGCGCTTGGGGATCACTAGCGTATGAAGTGACGTTACGGGAAAGGAGTCCCAGATTGCATAACACAGCTCGTTTTCCGAAACGATACGGTCGGGTGCCATCTGACAGAATACGCAGTCTTCAGATCGATTTTGGTATGAGGCCAGAACCCCTCGAAAGTCGGTATCGTCCTTGTCGCGTTTGTTCGTATTACAGGTGATACACAAGGCTTGGAAATTGCTGATATCGTCAGAACCTCCTCGCGCTCGTGGTACGATGTGATCTACGTGCAAGGCGACATGTTCTTCATGTCCGCCGCAGAGTTCGCTACGGTAACGCGCCCGTTTCAGAACCTCATACCTGACAGAGCCAGGCACATATCCGTCGGACGGGGCTCGATGCTCCCAGATGTAATGACCACGCTTTTCGATATAATCGGCCAAGCGCTCCTCGCAAACTTGAAGCAACGCAGCCTTCTCGCTGTCGCTCAAAGAGCCGATGTTGAGCTTGTAACCGGTGATCCGGCTTCCCTTCCTTAGCGGCTCCGCAATGCCATTTTGGGTGAGCACCTTGCCCACCATGTTCTTGGTCCGAAGCTCATAGTACTCGACCTGCGATCTATCTTAGCTTAGCAATGCTTTTGCGATGGTCTCGGTGTCCGCCTGCCCGCCGTTCTGGAGCAGAACTCTCAGCATGACCGGCTGGTAGATGTGCGACATCCGCATTGATCGACGGATGTAGTCTTCCAGCTGCCCGAAAGATAAGAAATGCCCGGAGTAAACTCCGGGCAAGCCAGTATCAATTCCGAGCAGTTCAGGCCTTTGGCATCAGCACTGTGTCAACGACGTGGATCACGCCGTTCGTGCAATTGATGTCTGCTGTCGTCACCTTGGCGCCATTGACCGTGACGCCGGACGTGCCAT
>NZ_JBAXGR010000046.1:0-28731 GCF_037139295.1 Aestuariivirga sp. | reverse complement strand
ACGCAGTTGGGGGAGGTGAGGGAAAGCCCGCTCGCACTTGGCTGCCTCTGTGCCTAGCTTCCCCTATTCTCCCCGTTGCGTTTCGCAACGGGTCCCTTCTTCTCCCCTGAGGGAGCGGGAGAAGACGTCACCAATGCCCATCATGCGGGGGCTTGCTCCGGCATCGTTTGCGGGGCGGCGAAAACGATACGCGGGCCAAGCCCGCGTATGGTGAGTTGAGGGAGGCACCCTCTCCCGCCGTCACCCACGATTACCGCAGCCTTCTTGGCTTCACAGGCGCCGCATTCAGCGGGTCTTCGGGCCAGGCGTGCTTGGGGTATCTCCCGCGCATGTCGGAGCGCACCGAAGGATAACCGTTGGTCCAGAAGGTTTCGAGCGACTGGGTGACGGCCAAGGGCCTTCCGGCGGGGGACAGCAGTTCGATGCGCAAGGGGCTGCGGCCTTCGGCGATGGCAGGCGTCTTGGCGAGACCGAACATTTCCTGCAGGCGGACGCGCAGCACGGGGTCACCCTCCGTCTCGTAATCGATGCGGGCGTCGGCGCCCGATGGCACCTCGATCCTGACGGGCGCGAGGCGGTCCATCTTGCGGGCGAGTTCATGCGGGATGAGCGACTGGATGATCTGGTGCATGTCGAGGCGATCGAGATGCGCCTTGCGGCTGATGCCGGCGAGATAGGGCGCGAGCCAGTCGGACAGATTTGCGAGCAGTGCTTCGTCGGAGAGGTCCGGCCAGCCTTCTTCCGGGAAGAGGCGGCGGAGGAACATGACGCGGGCGCGGAGGATTTTCGCACCCTCCGTCCATGGCAGGGCGGCCAAGCCCATCTCGCGCACGCCTTCGGTCATGGCCTCGGCGATGAGCGTGGGGTCGGCGTTGGTCGAAGGCTTTTCCTCCAGCACCAGCGCGCCGAGGCGGCGGGACTTGGAGGCACTCACCGCTTTTGCGCGGCTGTCCCAGAAGACGCCGTCGCGGGATTCGATCTGATCGCGGAAATGTTCCTCGATTTCCTTCAGCGACAGTGGAGCCGCGAGGTAGATCTTCTGGTCGCCCGACGCGCCGTCTGTCGTCGCCACCGCGAGGAAATCCTGTGTCACCAGCGCGTCATGCTCGGGCAGCACCGCGCCGCCGCCGCCCGACAGGCGATAGCGCCGGTCGCCGCCGCGCCGCTGGGCGATGCGGTCCGGGAAGGCGTAGGCGACGAGCACGCCGGGGCTGACGTCGCCATCCTCGTCCTTGATACCCGCGATCTGGCGGATCTGCTTTGCGGTCTGGCGGATGCGATCCCGCGCGCCGCCACGGATGGCGGAGAGGCGCGATGTGATGTCGCTGCCCGCATCGCGCGGCAGCCCGTCACGCTCCGACAGCATGGCGGCGAGGTCGGCGGCGAGCGCGCTGTGTCCTTTCACCACCATGTGGGCGAGGCGCGGGTGCAGCGGCAGCTTCACCATCTGCTTGCCCATGGCGGTGATCTTGTTCTCGACATCCAGCGCTTCGAGGCGCCTCAGCAGGTCCTGTGCCTGGGCGAAGGGAGCAGCGGGGGGCGGGTCGAGCCAGGGCAGCGATTTCGGGTCAGTGACGCCCCAGGCGGCGAGTTCCAGCACCAGGGGTGCCAAATCGGCGACGAAGATTTCCGGATCGTCATGGGCTTTGAGCGCACGCGATTCGGCCTCGGGCCACAGTCGATAGCCGACGCCCGGCCCCAGGCGGCCTGCGCGGCCGCGGCGCTGGTCAGCGCTGGCGAGCGAGACGCGCACGGTTTCGAGCGCTGTCATGCCCGTAGCCGGGTCGAAGCGCGGCACGCGCTTGAAGCCGCAGTCGACGACGGCGCCAATGCCATCGATCGTCAGGCTGGTTTCCGCGATGGTGGTGGCAAGCACGATCTTGCGCTCGCCCGGAGGCGACGGGCGGATCGCCGCGTCCTGCTCGGCGAAGCTCATGGCGCCATAGAGCGGGCGGACCACGGTGTTACGTGGCAGGCCGGACGCATTGAGCGCGTCCTCGGTGCGGCGGATTTCAGCCTCGCCGGGCAGGAAGACGAGGATGGATTTGTCCGTCTCATCCAGCGCGCGATGGACAGCGCGCAGGGCATCGGCCGAGATGGTCTGGCGCTGGGCCTTGTCGAGGTGGCGCGTCTCCACGGGGAAGACGCGGCCCGGGGCATCGATGACGGGTGCATCGCCCAGATGCGCCGCGACGCGCGCGGCATCGAGCGTGGCGGACATGACGAGGATCTTGAGATCGTCGCGAAGCCCGCGCTGGATGTCGAGTGTCAAGGCCAAGCCGAAGTCGGCGTCGAGCGAGCGTTCGTGGAATTCATCGAAGATGACGAGGCCGGTGCCGGAAAGTTCCGGGTCCTGCTGCAGGCGGCGCGTGAGGATGCCTTCGGTGACGACCTCGATGCGGGTCTTCGCCGAAACACGGCGCTCGAGGCGCACGGTATAGCCCACCGTGCCGCCCACCTCCTCGCCCAGCGTTTCCGCCATGCGGTGCGCAGCGTTGCGCGCGGCGAGGCGGCGCGGCTCGAGCATCACGATCTTCTGGCCCTTGAGCCACGGCGCATCGATGAGCTTCAACGGCACGCGCGTCGTCTTGCCCGCGCCGGGTTCGGCGACGAGCAAGGCGGCGGGGCCCGTGGCGAGGGCTTCCGAGAGCTGCGGGATGATCTGGTCGACGGGGAAATCCATGGCCCGATCACCTCGGCGGCGGCGGAGGGAATGTCAAGGGAGCCACGTGGCCCCGCCCCCACATGTCATCATGCCCGGGCTTGTTCCGGGCACCCTTTTCCGGGCCGCCAAAAAGGATCGCCGGGACAAGCCCGGCGATGATGAGTGTTGGAGGATGTGGTTGGTGATGGGTGTTGGCGCGCTACACCATCTCCCGTGCCCATGGCGGGTTTGCGCCCGGCCTTGAGCAGGTGATCGACGCGGCCTTGGCGGCGAAGCCGAGCGCCAGCGCGAGGTCCTCGGCCTTCAGCGCTGAAAGCTTCTTCTTGTCGAGGAGTTTCATGGCGCGAAGGGCCGTGAGCAACCCGGCGGTGAAGGTGTCGCCTGCCCCTACCGTGTCGGCGACCTTCACCTTCTGCGCGGCCATGGTCATGAAGCCCTGCGTGGTGAAGGCTTCGACGCCCTTGCCGCCGCGCGTGACGACGACCAGCTTGGCACCGAGCTTCAGCCACTTCTTGGCGGCGGCGGCGGCATCGTCCTTAGCCGTCATCCAGGCCACGTCCTCGTCCGACACCTTCACGATGTCGGCCATGGCAATCATGCGGGTGAGGCGGGCCATGTGCTTGCGGCGATCCTTGATCATGCCAGGGCGGATGTTGGGGTCGAGGCAGATGACACGCGACTTCGCCTCGCGCTTCATCAACGCTTCCAGCGTGTCACCGCCGGGCTCCGGGATGAGGCTGATGGAGCCGAAGTGCAGCGCCTGCACCTTGCTTGCCAGCTTGGGCAAGTCGCGCTTCGTGAGCATGCGGCCGGCCGAATTGTCGTCGAAGAAGGAATAGCGGGCGTGGCCCTTGGTGAGCTTGACGAAGGCCAGCGTCGAGGGCTTGTCCCAGTCCTTGATGAAGGCGAGGCTGACCTTGGAGGCCTTGAGGCCGTCCCGCAGCATGTCTCCGAAGAAGTCGGTGGAAAGCCCGGTGAACAGGCCGACCGGCACACCGAGGCGGCCCAGCGCGATCGCCGTGTTGTAGACCGAGCCGCCGCAGACCGGTTCATAGGCAGCGGTCCCTTCTGGCGTTTTTCCAGGCAGAAAATCGATCAACGCCTCGCCGCAGCACAGGATCATGGCACCCTCCCAACCTGCTGATTTTTCAGCAATCATGGGCCATTTTGTTGAGGATTGCAATAAATCACTTGCCCTGACGTATTGCCGCCTTCATTGACTCGTAATCGAAAGACGCTATTTGAGCGGCGCACATCAAACACGGCGGAAAGATTTTCAATGACCCCGCGCATCATCCCGGTGGAGCTGTTCGACCTCGTGGTCTTCGGCGCCACGGGCGACCTCTCCCAGCGCAAGCTGCTGCCGGCGCTGTTCCACCGCGACCTGGCCGGCCAGATCCCGCCCGGATCGCGCATCATCGGCTGTTCGCGCCGGGCCATGACCACTGAAGAATTCCGGGCCTTCGGCCGCAAGGCCATCGAGGACCATGTCGCGGCGGCCGACCGGCCGCCCGAGATGATGGCGCGCTTCCTCGAGCGGCTGAGCTATGTGACGGCGGATGCGGTACAGGACGCCGGCTGGGCCGATCTCGGGCATCTGCTGAAGCCCGAGGCCGAGCGCATCCGCGTCTTCTACCTCGCGGTGGGGCCAGACCTGTTCGGGTCGATCTGCGATAAGCTCTCTGCCCACCATCTGGTGACGCCGCGCACCCGGGTCGTCATCGAGAAGCCGCTCGGCAAGTCGGGCGAGTCGGCACACACCCTGAACGAGCAGGTCGGCAAGGTGTTCAAGGAACCGCAGATCTACCGCATCGACCATTACCTCGGCAAAGAGACGGTGCAGAACCTGATGGCGCTGCGCTTTGCCAATGCGCTGTTCGAGCCCGTGTGGAACTCGGGCCACATCGATCATGTGCAGATCACCGTGGCCGAGACGCTGGGCGTCGAGGGCCGTGCGGGCTACTACGACACCGCCGGTGCCTTGCGCGACATGGTGCAGAACCACATGCTGCAGCTCCTGTGTCTGGTGGCCATGGAACCCCCGACCTCCACCCAGGCCGATGCACTGCGCGACGAGAAGCTGAAGGTGCTGAAGTCGCTGAAGCCGATCACCGCGGAAGCCGTGCCCAACGCCACCGTTCGCGGGCAGTATCGCGCCGGTGCCGCCAATGCGCAAGCCGTGAAGGGCTATCTCGAGGAGCTCGACACCTCGACGTCCAAGACCGAGACCTTTGTGGCGCTGAAGGCCGAGATCGCCAACTGGCGCTGGGCGGGGGTTCCCTTCTACCTCCGCACCGGCAAGCGTTTGCCGGCGCGCGTGTCCGAGATCGTCGTCACCTTCAAGCCGATCCCGCATTCGGTGTTCGACGGGCAGGCGGGGCCGATTGCGCCCAACCGGCTCGTCATTCGCCTGCAGCCCGATGAGGGCGTGAAGCTGTGGCTGATGATCAAGGATCCCGGCCCGGGCGGCATGCGGCTCTCCAACGTGCCGCTCGACATGAGCTTTGCGGACGCCTTCAACGTGCGCAATCCGGATGCCTATGAGCGGCTCATCATGGATGTGGTGCGCGGCAACCAGGCGCTGTTCATGCGCCGCGACGAGGTCGAGGCGGCGTGGTCGTGGATCGACCCGGTGCTTGATGCCTGGTCCGCATCATCCGAACTGCCGAAACCCTATACGGCGGGCACATGGGGGCCCTCCTCCGCCGTGGCGCTGATCGAACGCGACGGCCGCACATGGTACGAGGATCAGGACATTGATTGAAGCCGAACGCATCTTCGAAGCCCGCGAGGCGCTGGCCGAGACCTTGGCACGTGACGTGGCCGATGAGCTGGCCCGCGCCATCGAGGCCAAGGGCAAGGCGACGCTCGCCGTCTCCGGCGGGACGACACCCAAGCTGTTCTTCGAGAAGTTGTCGCAGATCGACATTGCGTGGAGCCGCGTGAGCGTGACGCTGGTCGACGAGCGCCAGGTGCCGGAAACCTCCGAGCGCTCCAATGCCCGCCTCGTGCGCGAATACCTGTTGCAGAACAAGGCCGCCGCCGCGCGCTTCGTGCCGCTGGTGGACAATCCGGATGCCGCGAAGATCCCCGCCTTCGACGTCGCCGTGCTGGGCATGGGCAACGACGGCCACACCGCTTCGTTCTTCCCCGGCGGTGACACGCTGGCCGAAGCGATCGATGCCGGGACGCCCAAGCGCCTCATCGCCATCACGGCACCCGGTGCCGGCGAACCGCGCCTCACCTTCACGCTCCCCGTTCTGGAAGAGGCAGGCCGCCTGGCACTCCACATCGAAGGTGCTGAAAAGCAGCAGGTGCTGAAGCAGGCGCTGGCCGAAGGCCCTGAGGAAGACATGCCGGTGCGCGCCGTGCTGCGCGGTGCCGCCCCCGTGACGCTCTATTGGTGTCCTTAAGAAAGTGAAGCCGATGTCCGTGAACGCAACGATTTCCGCCGTCACCGAGAAGATCATCGAACGCAGCCGCAAGCCGCGGCGGCGCTACCTCGAGAAGATCGATGCGGCCATCGCCCTGACGCCCAAGCGCAAGGCGCTGGGCTGCGCCAATATCGCGCATGGCTTCGCCGCCTGCAGCCCGCATGACAAGAACGAGCTGCGCAACGGCAATGCACCGAACCTCGCGATCGTCACCGCCTACAACGACATGCTCTCGGCCCACCAGCCCTTCGAGACCTATCCCACCATGATCCGCGAGGCGGCGCGTGCCGTGGGCGGCACCGCGCAGGTGGCGGGTGGCGTGCCCGCCATGTGCGATGGCGTGACCCAGGGCGAGACGGGCATGGAGCTGTCGCTGTTCTCGCGCGACGTGATCGCGCTCTCGACCGCCGTGGCCCTGTCGCACCAGATGTTCGATGCGGCTGTCTACCTCGGCGTCTGCGACAAGATCGTGCCGGGCCTGATCATTGGCGCCCTCTCCTTCGGGCACCTGCCCGCCGTGTTCATCCCGGCAGGCCCGATGACCAGCGGCCTGCCGAACGACGAGAAGTCGAAGATCCGCCAGCTCTATGCCGAGGGGAAGGTGGACCGCAGCCAGCTGCTCGAGGCCGAGGCCCTGTCCTATCACGGCCCGGGCACCTGCACATTCTATGGCACAGCCAACTCGAACCAGATGCTGATGGAGATCATGGGCCTGCACTTGCCGGGCTCGACCTTCGTCAACCCCAACACGCCGCTGCGCGACGCGATCACGCGCGAATCCGCCAAGCGCGCCCTCTCCATCACCGCGCTCGGCAACGACTACCAGCCCATCGGCCGCATCTATGACGAGAAGGCCGTGGTGAACGGTGTCGTGGGCCTGTTGGCCACCGGTGGCTCCACCAACCACACCATGCATCTGATCGCCATGGCGGCGGCAGCGGGCATCGCACTCACCTGGGAAGACTTGGCCGAACTCTCCAAGGCCGTGCCGCTGATGGCGCGCGTCTACCCCAACGGCAAGGCGGATGTGAACCACTTCAACGCGGCAGGCGGCATGGGCTTCCTGATCCGCGAACTGCTCAGCGCAGGGCTTCTGCACGAGGACGTGCAGACCATCATGGGCACCGGCCTCTCGGGCTACACCAAGGAAGCGCGCCTCGGCGCAGATGGTGAGCTGGTCTATACCGATGCTGCCGTGACATCCCATGACGAGGGCGTGTTGCGTGATGCCTCGAAGCCATTCCAGCCAACCGGCGGCCTCAATGTGCTGAAGGGCAATCTTGGCCTCTCGGTCATCAAGACCTCCTCGATCCCGGCGGACCGCCATTTCATCGAGGCCCCGGCCCGCATCTTCCACTCGCAGGAAGACCTGCAAGCCGCCTTCCGGGCGGGTGAACTCAATGGCGACATGGTCGCCGTGGTGCGCTTCCAGGGGCCGAAGGCCAATGGCATGCCGGAACTCCACCGCCTCACCCCGCCGCTGGCCGTGTTGCAGGAGCGCGGCTTCAAGGTGGCGCTCGTCACCGATGGGCGCATGTCGGGCGCATCGGGCAAGGTGCCCGCGGCGATACACCTGACGCCGGAGGCGATCGACGGCGGCCCCATCGCCAAGATCAGGGATGGCGACATCATTCGGCTCGATGCCGAAGCGGGTACGCTCGAGGTGCTGGCCGATCTCTCCACGCGGGACGCCGTGAAGGCCGATCTTTCCGCCAACAATGTCGGGACTGGGCGCGAACTGTTCCAGGCTTTCCGCAACATTGCGGGCCGCGCCGATCAGGGCGCATCGATTTTCGGGGCAGTGTGATGACGAGAGACTATCAGAAGGGCCTCGCCGAGGCCTTGAAGCTTGCGCCGGTCGTTCCGGTGATGGTGATCGAGAACGTGGAAGACGCCGTGCCGCTGGCCCGCGCGCTGGTGAAGGGCGGGCTTCCGGTTCTCGAAATCACGCTGCGCACGGAGAAGGCCATGGACTGCATCCGCGCCATCGTCGCGGAAGTGGAAGGCGCCATCGTCGGCTCCGGCACGGTGCTGACGCCCGAGCAGTTGCGTGACAGCTACAAGCTGGGCTGCACGTTCGCGGTGTCGCCAGGCTCTACCGGCAGGCTGCTGGGCGCGGCGGAGGACTATGAGATCGCACTGCTGCCCGGTGGTGTCACCGCGTCCGAATGCATGGCACTGCTGGAATGGGGATACGCGATCCAGAAGTTCTTCCCCGCCGAGCCCGCGGGCGGCACGGCCTATCTCGCGTCGCTGCAATCGCCCCTTCCGCAGATCCGCTTCTGCCCCACGGGCGGAATCACGCCGGAGAAGGCAGTATCCTATTTGAAATTGCCGAACGTCATCACCGTCGGCGGCTCATGGATGGCGCCCAAAAAGCTGGTGGAGGCGAAAGACTGGGCGGGGATCGAAAAGCTGGCGGCGGAAGCGGCGCTGCTGAAGGGCTGAGAAACAGATCATACCCAAATTGATCATGCCCGGGCTCGACCCGGGCATCTTTTTTGCGTCCACCAAAGAGGATCGCCGGGTCGAGCCCGGCGATGATGAGCCGTGGGAGAGATCTAGCCCTACTCCTTCGTGCCTTTCAGCACGTCCACATACTTCGCAATCGCCGCCGCGGTGGGCGAAAAGAGCTGGCGATAGAACAGCAACGCAGTGATCGCCAGGGTCGCGGCAATGCAGGCCCAAGGGCCTGCGAACAGGAACATCGCGGCAACCGCATAATAATAGCCCCGGATGCCGGTGTTGATGGAGCGCACTGCTTCCGTGAGCACCACGGCCGACTGCTCGCCCATCACGCGGGCGTCCGGTGTATTGGCCGTGTCTGCCGGCAGGCCACCGAGCATGGCGAAGGTATAGGCCATCTTGCGCAGCGCATAGGTGAAGGAGAAGAAGCACTGCGCGAGAATGGCGGCCAGCAGGAAGACGCAAAGCGTGAACAGCTCCAGCGACATGGTGTGATCTATGAAGACGAGGCTGCGCGTCAACAGGTAGACGCTGTTGACGTTTGCCAGCGCACCCACAAGACCCGCCAGCACGAGCAGCGTGCCCGAGCCGAAATAGGAAATCGAGTTCGAGATGTGCCCCAGCAAGACCGCGTCGAAGAGGCGGTTCTCACGATGGAGGGACTGGTGCACATGGAGCCAGTGCATGCGCACGACATGCAGCTGCGAATTGAACGAGCCGCGGCCAAGCATGCCGAGGATCGGCGTATAGAACCCCCAAAGCACAAGGATCAGCACAATGGCTGCGGCATGGGCAAGACCGAAGTCGAGCGGCAGATAGGCCATGAGCGTGCTCATTGCGGCTTGTGCATCTCCTTGATCTCGGTCGTCCGGATGTCGGGTGCGCGTTCCAGCGTGTAGTTCAGGTTGAAGGACGATTGCGCCATGAAGACGGGATCGCCGTCAAGGTCGGTGGCGATGGAAAAGCGGTTGGCGGTGATGAAGTCATCAAGCTTCTTCGGGTCGTCGCAGGAAATCCAGCGCATCACCTCGTAGCGCGATGGCTCGAAGCTGACGGGCACGCCATATTCATTGGCGAGACGATCCGCCAGCACGTCCAGCTGCAGCGCACCGACCACGCCGACGATGGCGGGCGAGCCATCGGCCGGGATGAAGAGCTGAACCACACCCTCCTCCGCCAGCTGTTCCAGCGCCTCGCGCAGCTTCTTGGCCTTCATCGGGTCGCCGAGCTTGACGCGGCGCAGGATTTCCGGCGCGAAGCTGGGCACGCCGGTGAACACCACGTCCTCGCCCTCGGTCAGCGTATCGCCGATGCGCAGCAGGCCGTGGTTGGGAATGCCGACGACGTCACCTGCGAAGGCCTCATCCGCAATCGAGCGGTCCTGCGCGAAGAAGAACTGCGGCGCGTTGAGCGCCACCGTCTTGCCGGTGCGCACGAGCTTGGCTTTCATGCCGCGCGTGAGCTTGCCTGATGCGAGCCGCATGAAGGCGATGCGGTCCCTATGGTTCGGGTCCATGTTGGCCTGGATCTTGAAGACGATGCCCGTCATCTTCGGTTCGGTCGCATGCACCACGCGGCCTGCCGCCTGCTGGTCACGCGGCGGCGGCGCGTAGGCGATAAGTGCCTGCAACAGATCGCGCACGCCGAAGTTCTTCAGTGCCGAGCCGAAATAGACGGGCGACAAATGGCCCTCGAGGAAGGCTCGGGTGTCGAAGCTGGTGCACAGGTCCTTCACCAGGTCGATCTCGTCGCGCCATTTGGCGAAGGTATCGGGCCGCACCAGCTTGGCGATCATCGGATCATCGGGGCCGGAAACGGGAACGCCTTCCGGGGCCTGCTCCAGCTGGCGGACGCGCGGGGCGTTCAAGTCATAGGTGCCGGCGAATTCCTTGCCCTGGCCGATGGGCCAGACCATGGGGGCGACGCTCAAGGCCAGACCCTTCTCGATCTCGTCCAGGAGATCGAGCGGGTCGCGCGCCTCGCGGTCCATCTTGTTGACGAAGGTGATGATCGGGATGTCGCGCAGGCGGCAAATCTCGAACAGCTTGCGGGTGCGCGCTTCGATGCCCTTGGCGGCGTCGATGACCATGACGGCGGCATCGACCGCGGTGAGCGTGCGGTAGGTGTCTTCCGAGAAGTCCTCGTGGCCCGGCGTGTCGAGCAGGTTGAAGACGGTGCCTTCATATTCGAAGGTCATGACCGAGGTCACCACCGAGATGCCGCGGGCGCGCTCGATCGACATCCAGTCGGAGCGGGTGCGGCGGCGGTCGCCCTTGGCGCGCACCTGGCCGGCGAGCTGGATGGCGCCGCCGAACAGGAGAAGCTTTTCCGTCAGCGTGGTCTTGCCGGCGTCCGGGTGGGAGATGATGGCGAAGGTGCGACGGCGCGCCACTTCCTGTTCGAGCGGGTTGGTCACGGAAAACCTGAGCTTTGAAGAGTTGAGGGCTTCCTAGACGGGTTTGGGGGGCTGGTAAAGCTTGCCGAAAACGCGCCTTCGTGGCAGTTGAGGGGCCGGGGGAAAAGCCATGACGGAACTGGCACTTGTGGGCGATATCGGAGGCACCAATTCGCGCTTCGGGCTGGTCGAGCCCGGAACGACTCGGGTGACGCAAGTCGCCGTCCAGAAGAACGACAATTTCGCCTCGCTGGAAGACTCGATCGCGGCCTACGTGAAGACCAAGGGCGTTTCGGGGCTGGCGGGAGCCGCCATTGCGGTCGCAGGGCCCGTCGAGGGCGAGTTCGTGCACCTCACCAACCGCAACTGGAGCTTCACCCGCGCGTCGCTCCGGAAGGCCGCCGACGCGCGGGCGTTCCGCCTGCTCAATGATTTCGAGGCGCTGGCGCTGGCCCTTCCACACCTCGATGGCGAGGACGTGGTGCAGATCGGCGGCGAGCTGCCGCAGAAGCCCGCCGTCAAGATCGTGCTCGGGCCCGGCACCGGGCTTGGCATGGCGACACTGGCGCCGCTGCCCCAGGGCGGCTGGATGGCGCTGCCGGGCGAGGTCGGCCACATCACCCTTCCCGTGGTCACGCAAGGTGAGTTCGACTGGCGCGAGCGCATGTCGAAGCCCGGCGTTCTGTTCGAATCCGAGGATGCGATCACCGGTGGCGGGCTTCTCCGCATGTATCGCGCCGCGACCGCCAATCCCACGCTGGACACGCCCGAGGCGGTGCTGCAGGCGGCACTGGCCGGCACCGATCAGGCGGCGGTGAAGACGCTCGAACAGTTCATCGTCTGGCTGGCGCGCGTGGCGGGGGATGCGGCGATGACCATGCAGGCCAGGGGCGGGGTCTACCTCGCAGGCGGCATCGCGCCCTCCATCGTGGAAAAGTTGAAATCCGGCCCCTTCAGGTCCATCTTCGAGGAGAAGGGACGGCTGGCTTTCGTGATGCGGCCGATCCCGGTCTATGTGATTGTCGACAAGTTTCCGGCCTTCAAGGGCTGTGCCGCCGCCATCGCCGACATGAGGTGAAGCCATGTGGAAAGACACCGACGTCCTTCTCGTCATCGACGTGCAGAACGACTTCTGTCCGGGCGGCAAGCTGGCCGTGCCAGGCGGCAACGAAGTGGTGCCGCTCATCAACCGCCTCGCTCACGGCTTCCGCCACGTGGTGCTGACGCAGGACTGGCACCCGGCGGAACACAAGTCCTTCGCCACCCAGCACCCGGCCAAGAACCCCTTCGAGACGGCCATGATGCATTACGGCCACCAGACGCTGTGGCCCGACCACTGCATCCAGGACACCCCCGGTGCGGCCTTCCACAAGGACCTGCACATTCCCAACGCCGAACTCATCATCCGCAAGGGCTTCCGCGAGGAGATCGACAGCTATTCCGCCTTCTTCGAGAATGACCGCAAGACGCCCACGGGGCTTGGCGGCTACCTCAAGGAACGCGGCTTCGAGAAGGTGGTCTGCGTCGGCCTCGCCTTCGACTATTGCGTGCGCTTCTCGGCCGAGGACGCAAGGCGGCTGGGCTTCGAGACGGAAGTGATCGAGGCCGCCTGCCGGTCGATCGACCTCGACGGCTCGGCGGAGGCCGCGCGCGAGAGCTTCGCCGAACACGGCATCGCGCTGGCCTGACCTGGGCCCCCATGCACGAGGCGCAGGGCCGCTCGCATCCGAGTGGGGGTGCGCGCGGGACGACATCGCGCTAAGGGGCGAGCATGAGCCCGCGCCTCACCGGCATCCTGCTGATGGTGACCTCCATGGTCTTCTTCACGCTGCTCGATGCCACCGCCAAGCACCTGGTGCAGAGCCTGCCGCCCGTTGTGGCGGTGTTCGGCCGCTATGTGGTGGCACTCTTTCTGTCGCTCGCCGTCATCCTGCGCAAGCGCGATGCACAGCTTCTGGCAACCGAGCATCCCTGGCTGCAGGTGCTGCGTGGCCTTCTGCTGATGTCATCGACCGTGCTGAACTTCATCGCCATCATGTATCTGCAGCTCGCCCAGACGGCGGCGATCTTCTTCTCCATCCCGCTGTGGGTCTGCGCGCTTTCGGTGCCGATCCTCGGCGAGAAGGTGGGCGTGCGCCGCTGGATCGCGGTGGCCATCGGCTTCTGCGGCGTGCTGGTCATCATGCGGCCGGGCACCGGCTCGTTCCACTGGGCCATGCTGCTCTCGGTCACGGCCTCGCTGTGCGGCGCGATCTACAACATCGTGACGCGCAAGGTGGGAGGTCGCGACCGGGCGGAAACCTCCTTGTTCTACGTGGGCTTCGTGGGGGCTGCCGCCGCCGCCCTGCCGCTGCCCTTTCTCTGGAAGACTCCGGAAGGCCTGCAGTGGGTGATGCTGGGGTTCATGGGGCTGGCCGGAACGATCGGCCACTTCATGCTGATCCAGGCGCATCGCCTTGCCCCTGCCAGCGCGCTCGCCCCCTACATGTATACGCAGATCGTGTGGATGATCGCGGTGGGCTACCTGTTCTTCGGTGACGTGCCCGACCTGTGGACGCTGGTGGGCGCGGCCATCGTGGTGGCCAGCGGACTGTTCGTCTTCGCCGGCGAGGCGAGGGCCATGAGGGCCCCCGCCGCTGCGTAATCGTCAGGCCAGCGTATAGGCCGTCTTGATCGCGGTGTAGAAGTCCACCGCGTGGCGGCCCTGCTCGCGCGCGCCGTAGCTCGAGCCTTTGCGACCGCCGAAGGGCACGTGATAGTCGACGCCCGCCGTGGCGAGATTGATCATCACCATGCCGGCCGCCGACTTCTTGCGGAAGTCGGTGGCATATTTCAGTGTCGTGGTGATGATGCCGGAAGACAGGCCAAAGGCCGTGTCGTTCGCGACGCTCAGCGCTTCGTCATAGCTGTCGACCTTGATCACCGAGGCGACGGGGCCGAACACCTCTTCGCGGTTGATGCGCATGTCGTTCTTGGTGCCGGTGAACAGCGCGGGGCTGAGGTAGTAGCCCTTGGTGTCGCGGTTCAGGCGCTCGCCGCCCCAGGCGAGTTCGCCGCCCTCGTCGCGCGCGATCTGGATATAGCGCTCGTCCTGCGCCATCTGGACTTCGTCGACGACGGGGCCGATCACGGTGCCTTCCGCCAGCGCGTTGTCGACCTTCAGCTTCTTCATGCCCTCCACCATGCGCTCGACGAAGGCCTCGTGAACCTTCGACTGGACGATGAGGCGCGAGGATGCCGTGCAGCGCTGGCCGGTCTGGTAGAAGGCGCCATCAAGTGCGGCCGCCACTGCGAGATCCAGGTTGGCGTCATCGAGAACGACGAGCGGGTTCTTGCCGCCCATCTCGAGCTGGAACTTGGCACCACGCGAGGCGCAGGCCATGGCCACCTTGCCGCCGGTCTCGACCGAGCCCGTAAACGAGATGGCGTTCACGTCGCGCGAGTCCAGCATCGTCTGGCCGACGACCGAGCCGCGGCCCATGACGAGGTTGAACACGCCCTTCGGAATGCCAGAGTGCGAGATGATCTCGGACAGCGCCCAGGCCGAACCCGGCACGAGGTCGGCCGGCTTGAACACGACTGCGTTGCCGAAGGCCAGCGCCGGCGCCATTTTCCAGGCCGGAATGGCGATGGGGAAGTTCCACGGGCAGATGAGGCCGACGACGCCCACCGCCTCACGCGTCACCAGCACGTCGACGCCGGGGCGGACCGATGCGATGGCAACGCCTTCCACCCGCAGCGTCTCCTGCGCGAAGAACTTGAAGATCTGTGCCGCACGCATCGTCTCGGCGATGCCGTTGGAGAGGGGCTTGCCCTCCTCGCGCGACAGCAGGCGGCCGATCTCGTCCTTGCGGGCGAGAAGCTCGGTGCCGATGAATTCCAGTGCGTCGGCGCGGACCTGCGGCGTGGCGGCGGCCCAGGCGGGCTGTGCGGCCTTGGCAGCGGCGATGGCGGCTTCCGTCTGCGCCTTGTCGGCCTGGGCATATTCGCCGACGATGTCGCTGAGGTCGGAGGGGTTGAGGTTTTCGCGAACCCCTCTGCCTTCCAGCCATTCGCCATTGATGAAATTGCGGTGCAGCGCCATGATGACCCCTGAAATCCGTTGAATTTGGGCGGACCATAGGCAGGGCCGGGAATTGAGGCAAGCATGCATGTCGGGCTAATCGGGGCGGGGATGATGGGCCATGGCATGGCAGCCAACCTTCTCAGGCATGGCCATCAGGTGACGGTGATCGCCCACCGCAACAGGAGCCCGGTGGAGGACCTGGTGGCGAAGGGTGCCCGTGAGGCGCGAACGCTGCAGGAGATCGCGCAGGCCGAGGTGATCCTGCTCTGCCTCACCACCTCCAAGGTGGTGGAGGACACGATCCGCCAGCTGAAGCCCCACCTGCGGGCGGGGCAGATCATCATGGATGCCGGCACTTCAGCCCCGACCGCGACGAAGAAGCTGGCGCATGAGTTGGCGGCCTTGGGGCTAGCCTATGCCGACATTCCGCTCACCGGCGGCCCCGAACAGGCCGAACAGGGCGTGCTTGGCGTGCTGTGTGGGGCAACGCCGGAGACATTCGCCCGCATCCAGCCGCTGCTCGCCTGCTTCGCCACGACGATCCGCCACTTCGGACCGCCGGGCTCGGGCCACACGGCGAAACTCATTTCCAACTACCTCGTCACCGGCATGGTGGCGCTGGTGGCGGAGGCCTTTGGTGCGGCGCGCGCGGCCACGATCGACTGGCAGGACCTCTATGAGGTGATGCTCAATGGTTCCGGCAATTCCGGCGTTCTGCGGAAGATGGTGGAACCGGCGCTGAAGGGCGATTTCGACGGCTATCGCTTCGCACTTGCGAACGCCGCCAAGGACATCGGCTATTACGCGGAACTGGCCGAGGGGCTGGGTTGCAATTCGAAGCTGACGGAATCCGTTGCGGAAGTCTTTGCCCGCGCCGTAGAAACAGGTCACGGCGGACGCAATGTCAGCCACCTGCTAGACCCCGCAATCGATGATGTGAGCTGATGCTGAAGATCAATCCTGCCGTGGCGGCCATTGAAGAAGAGACCGCCTTCACCGTGCTCGACCGCGCCAATGCGCTCAAAGCCAAGGGCCACCCGGTCATCAATCTCGGGATCGGCCAGCCGGACTTCCAGCCGCCGAAGCATATTCTGGAGGCCGGCGAAAAGGCGGTGCGCGACGGGCCGCATGGCTACACCAGCCCGCAAGGCCTGCCCAGCTTACGCGATGCGGTGGCGCAATATGTGGGCAAGCGCTTCAACGCCGCCATCAAGGCTGACGAGATCGTCATCGTGCCGGGCGGCAAGGTGACCTTCTATTTCGCCTGCCAGATGTTCGGCGGACCGGGTGCCGAAATCCTCTACCCCGACCCGGGCTTTCCGCCCTATCGCGATGCCGCACGCTCGAGCGGGGCCACGCCTGTGCCCTACCCTATCCGCGAGGAGAAAGACTTCGGCTTCGATGCCGAGGAAGTGCTGTCGCTCATCACGCCGGCAACCAGGCTCATCATCATCAACTCACCAGCGAACCCCACGGGCGGCGTCGTCTCACGCGAAGAGATCACCAAGCTGGCGCATGGGCTGGCGAAGCACCCGAATGTCGCCATCCTGTCGGACGAGATCTACAGCCACCAAGTCTATGACGGCGTGGACTTCGTGAGCTTCCTGTCCTTCCCGGAACTCCGCGACCGCACCATCATCCTCGACGGCTGGTCGAAGACCTTTGCCATGACCGGCTGGCGGCTGGGCTTCGGCATCTGGCCCAAGCACCTGATCGACTACGTGAAGAAGTTGATCACGGTCGATCATTCCTGCACCAGTGTGGCCACACAGATGGCTGGGCTTGCGGCGATCACGGGGCCGATGGACGAGATCGAGCGCTTCCGCCAGAGCTTCCAGAAACGCCGCGACATGGTGGTGAAGGGACTGAACGACATACGGGGCGTGCGCTGCCGCGTGCCGGGCGGCGCCTTCTATGCCTTCCCCAACATCACCGGCACCGGCTGGGAGTCACGCGATCTGGCGCGCGAACTGCTCGACAAGGCCTATGTGGCGCTGATCTTCGGTGAAAGCTTCGGCCACAATGGCAAGGGCTACATGCGACTGTCCTATGCCGCAAGCGAGGCGGACCTGAGCGAAGCCCTGAAGCGCATGAAGGCCTTCCTCGAGGCATGAGCAACGGCAATCTCTATGCGCGCTTCGAGCGCGTCTTCGCGGACAATGTCGAACGCGTGGCGATCCGCAACGCTGACGGCACCAGCCTCAGCTTCGGCGACCTCGCGCGCAGTGCCGCACGCTATGCCAATGCGCTCAACGCGCTGGGCGTGGAACCCGGCGACCGGGTGACGGTGCAGGTGGAGAAGTCCATCGCCAATGTGTTGCTCTACCTCGCGGTGCTGAAGGCGGGTGCGGTGTACCAGCCGCTCAATACCGCCTACACTGCGGCTGAAGTATCCTACTTCGTCGAGGATGCGCAGCCGAAGCTGATCGTCTGCGATCCCGCGCGACAGGCAGAGATGCGTGCGCTGGGAGACAGGCTGGGCATTTTCGCGGTGGTGAACCTCGATGCCGAGGGGCACGGCTCGCTCGCCACCATGGCCGCCACCATGGACGACCGGCACGAGACGGTGGCGCGCGCCGAGGATGATCTCGCCGGGCTTCTCTACACCTCAGGCACCACCGGCCGCTCCAAGGGTGCTATGATCACCCACGGCAACCTGGCATCAAATGCGGAGACACTGGTTGAACTGTGGCGCATCACATCAGGCGACACGTTGCTACATGCACTGCCCATTTTCCACGTGCACGGGCTCTACGTGGCGCTCAACACGGCGTTTCTCTCCTCCGCGCCCATGCTGTGGTTCAACAGGTTCGACGTGAAGGCGATGATCGCCGCCATGCCGGAGGCGACACTGATGATGGGTGTACCCACCTTCTACACGCGCCTTCTGGCCGAGCCGGGTTTCACGCAGGACACGGCGCGCGACATGCGCCTGTTCATTTCGGGTTCCGCCCCCCTGCTCGCTGAAACACATGGCGAATTCTCCGCGCGGACGGGCCACGCCATTCTCGAGCGCTATGGCATGACCGAGACGGGCATGATCACCTCCAACCCTTATGACGGCGACCGCGTGCCGGGCACCGTGGGCTTCGCACTGCCCGGCGTCTCGGTGCGTGTCCGGGGTGAGCAGCCGGGTGTTCTGGAGGTGAAGGGCCCCAACGTCTTCAAGGGATACTGGCGCATGCCAGAGAAGACGCGCGAGGACTTCACCACCGATGGCTGGTTCATCACCGGCGACGTGTGCACCATCGACGCGCAAGGCCGTGTGACCATCGTGGGGCGCGCCAAGGACCTCATCATCACCGGCGGCTTCAACGTCTATCCGAAGGAAGTCGAGGAAGTGCTCGATGCGATTCCGGGCGTGAGCGAGAGTGCCGTCATCGGCGTGCCGCACCCCGACTTCGGCGAAGGCGTGGTGGCCGTAGTGACGGTGAAGGCAAAGCTCGCACCAGAGGCGGAGTTCATCGCCGCACTGTCGCGTTCACTCGCGAAATTCAAGGTGCCCAAGCGCATCTTCGAAGTGGACGAGTTGCCGCGCAACGCCATGGGCAAGGTGCAGAAGGCGGAGCTGCGCAAGCGCTACGCGGCAACCTTCACCAGCTGACTCGCAGCCTCAGATGACCTCGACGGGCTGCAGCAGCATCAGAATACTCTTCTGCCGGAAGTCCTCCGCCAGGCGTTCACGATAGGCCGTCCACCAGCCGCGATCGACCTTCTGGGTGAACACCTCGAAGATGACGACATCATCGGCATGCATGTCGCCGCCGTCACGCCACAGCCCGCTGGCGGGCGACAGAAGGTGCGCGGTGACGCCGCCGAAGCGGCCCGACAACTCCGCCGACACGTCTGCCAGCATCTGGGCAGGGAAAGCCTCGCCAGTGTTGTCATGAAGCGGAAGATAGAAGCGGACCAAATGCATGGCGGCGGCTATGTGGCTGCCATGCGCGAGCCAAACTGCTCATCGGCATCCGGCGTCAGCAACGGCTTGTCAATCAGCGAGTCCATGATGTGACTCAGCACCTCGGCGCGGTTTCGGGCATTGGACTTGCGGTAGATGGCGTTGAGCTGGGCCTTCACCGTGCCCTCCGCCGAGCCACGCGCTCCGGCGATTTCCGCGATTCTGAGGCCCTTCACCATGAGGGTGGCGACGTCGCGCTCGCTGGCCGTCAGCTTCCATTCGTCGAAGTGATTTTCAATCACGCCATGTAAAGCCGACGACGCCAGGCCAACGCTGCGCTCGAGGCTCGTCTTGCGGCGCAACAGGTAGACGAGGAAGACAGTCTCGAAGGCGATGCCGAAAAACAGGGCAAGGCTCGCGAGGACTTCCGGAAGCATGCTCCAGTCAGGACCACCCAGATCCGCCACGTCCCTCATCACGTCCACAAAGAACACAAGGGCGCAAACGACTTGCGCCGCGATCAGGGCCATGATCAGGACAGGCAGACGAATTTTCATGAGGTCTTCCAAATGACGCGGCAGATCGCCTTGTAGCTGCAAAAAGGGATTGGGGAAAGTTCATCCGAAGCGCCATACCGTCGCGCATGGGATGTGACCGCATGCCCTGTTCAACCACTCTTCCACACCCGCCGCCGACCGGGTAAGAAGCGGCTCATGGACTCAACATACGAAAGACTTGTACTCGAATCCTTCGGGTACTGCGTTCTGGCCTTTGTGGTGATCGTCGCTTTCCACCTGGTGGGCCTTCATCTGGCGATCCGGCTATTCCACAAGAACTTCCGGGTCGCGGACATCAACAGGCTCAAATATCACCAGACGAACTTCCTGATCCTTTCGGCCATGATGTTGCTGTTCAGCCTGCACATGCTGACCAATTTCGCCTGGGGGCTGTTCATGTTTATGGCCGGGGCGCTGAGCATATATCGCGAGTGCATCTTCTATTCACTCGAGAACTACACTTCACTCGGCCTCACGCGCGTCAACGTGGACGACCGCTGGCGCATGCTGGCACCGATGATCTCGATGTCGGGTGTCTTCTGCCTCAGCTGGTCGACGGCGGTGCTCGTCAACTTCTTCGGGCAACTCTACCATATGAAGCTCGACGACTGAGGAAGGACTGGAGGGCCGGCCTGCGGCGGGAAACGCACCCCGCCGCTCGATGCCGGCCCCGTCAATGATCAGGCGATTGCGCCAACCTTGCCGGTGGCTTCCGCCATCAGATAGTAGAAGGTGACGCGGTGCTTGGTCTTGTCCGCCTTCATCTGCTCGCAGACCTGCTTGATGATCTTGTCGCTTTCAGCCTCGTTGAGGCCAAGAATCTTGGTGGCGAAGCCCTTACGGATACGGTCCACTTCGGCTTCATCCGTGCAGGCGACGAGCGAAGCATCACGCGACTGCAGCGCGATGCCGCAGAACTTGACGATGGCGTCGACGGCCTTGTCGTTGATCGAAGCGGTGTACTTGGCAATATCGGTCTTGTAATCCATGTTGTCTCTTCCTTCCTTTGTCTCGAGTTTGGCAGGCACGTTCAGTCTATGGTTTGCCGGCGGCAGTCCCTGAATCCGGTTGCGACACGCGCCGCGACACATTCTTGATGACCTTGTCGGCGAGCTCCGAATTGGTGACGGTGATCAGCGACCCATCCGCCGCGCGGATACGCGTGGAGCGCATGCCGATGTCCTCGATGACGCCCGAGAGTGGGCTGGAGTCGATAGTGTCGCCCACCTTGATCGAGCCGTCGAGGAACAGGATGACGCCAGCCAGGATGTTCTCGAGCGTCGGCTTCGCCGCCAGCGCAACCGCGAGGCCGCCGACACCGAAGCCGGCGATGATGCCATACACAGGCACGCCAGCAGAACTGATGCCATAGATCACCACGCCCAGCGCCGCCATGGCAGAGACGATGCGCGTGCCGAGCCGCACAATGCTGGTATCGAAGGTCTTGTCTGACTTTGTGAGGAGAGCAGAGAGCCAGTTGCCGACCCATTCGCCGACGATCAGCAGGCAAACAATAAGAGCCCCATAGAACAGCGTCATGAAGACGAGCGTCATGAATGTCGCACCGGCACCGGAGAGACCCGCTTCGTCAACGACGATGCCGGTGGCGTAGAGCGACAGAAGCCCCAGTGCAACAGCCTCGGCGAACCAGCGCAGGCCGCTCCGGCGGAAGACAGCGCCGATGGCCACCGGGATCGACAGCACCGCAATCAGGATCACCGCAGCGATCAGCCATTGGAACAGGGTGTTGGAGCCAAAGTCCCAGCGCAGGATGGGCGGCAGTTTCTGCGCGATGCCACCCCAGCGCGGCGGAATGAGTCCGCCAGGCGTTTCCGTCAGGTAGCGGTAGGGACTGAAACCCTCGGTATTGCGCGAACCGATGACGGCGTCATAGAGCGCAGGTGCATTGGCAACCGTATCGGCAGTGAACACCACGTCGCCAATGCGCATGCCGGAGTCAATGGAGCCGACCTGCATGTAAGTGCCGGGGATCACCCACAGCCCCTCACGCAGCTTGCGGAAGGCGGTGTTCTTGTCGACGTGCTCGGCCTTGAGAATTTCCGACAGCATGAAGGCTGTCTCGAGGCCTGCCGACTCGCGGCGCCATTCCGGCACGGCAGAGAGATCCATCGAGTCGAGAACCGCCTTCTTCAGCAGGTTGATTTCCGCCGCCTGTTGCTCGCCAATCGCCGGATAGAACCATGCATCATAATAACTGCGCGCCCACTCACGCGCCTCCATGCGCAGCACCGTGCGGTCGACGGCTGTGAGGAAGGTCGCGAGGTGCTTCTCAGGCGTCGAGCGATCGATGGTGATGTCGGCATAGGTGCCTTCGGGCTCACCTGCTGCCATGGCAGGAGACAGCCCCGCTGCGGCCAGCAAGAAGATCGCGAGAAAATATGCCAGTGCCCTGTGCACCTGTGGGTCCTTTCGTGCGTGCCGGCCCGCTTCGATCCCTGCCGCCACCCATAACGGGGGTTTTCGGCATCGACCAGATCAGGCGCTTGCAACCGAGACGTTTCTTATGCAAGCGCGCGGCCGCGGGAAACGCAGTTTCTACCTATGGGCGGGTGTTTTCGCGGGCTTCCTGTGGATTGGCTGATACCGTGGATTGCATGATTGCCTCATTCATGACGGGCAGGCACCGTTTGGTCAACACTTCACCAGCAGACACACGATCATGAGACCGCCGCGGCCCGAATCCTCAGTCTGTTGGCGAGGATCACCAGGAGGATGCCAGGCACGAAAACGACCGTGGCTATCGCCGGATAGAGCGGCGAGGAGCCGACCGCGATGCCGGAGAAGATGAAGGTGGGGATGGTGCGCGTCGAGCCTGCGAGGCTGTAGGTGATGTAGAAGTTTCCCCAGCTCAGCAGGAAGGCGAAGATCGCGGCGGAGAAGATGCCGGGCCAGAGCAGCGGGATCGTCACATGGCGATAGACCTCCCAGGTCGAAGCGCCGCAATCGCGCGCGGCATCTTCCAGCACGGGATCGAAATTGTAGACCTGCACCGCCACGATCACCATGGCGAAGGGCGCTATGTAGACGATGTGGCCGATGATCGCCGTGACGATCCCGGTGTTGAAGCCGAACCAGCGACCGAGCACCGAGAACCACAAGAGCAGCACAATGCCCAGCAGCAGCTGCGGAAAGGCCAGCGGCGCGCCCGCCAGACCCTGAAAGGCGCGCTTGCCCCTGAAGCGGTAACGCACCGCGACGATCGCCGCCATGGTGCCGATGATGGTGGCGATGATGGTGGCAAAGGTGGCGATAAGCGTGGAATTCCACAGCGCGTTGAGTGCCGGACCGGACTTGAACAGCGCGCCATACCATTTGAGCGAGATGCCATCGAATGGCAGCGTGAGAAAGCGGCCCTCCTGGAAGGAGAAGGCAATGAGCGTGAAGATGGGGACGTAGAAGAAGACAAGCACCGCCGCCATCGAGCCATAGAGGATGACGTTGGCCAGTGCGTTTTCGAAGCGGTGGTTCATGCCCCCGCCCTCCGCATGCCGGCGACACGGCTGAACAGCAGCACCACGAAGATGGCGACCACCATGAGCACCAGCGTGAGTGCGGCGCCCAGCGGCCAGTTGACGCGTGTCTCGAAGGTCTGGCGGATGAGCTCCGCCGACATGGGCGACTTGCCGCCGCCCAGCACCTTGGGCTCGAGGAAGACGCCCACACCGAGCAGGAAGATCAGCACGCTGCCGGCCCAGATGCCGGGGCGCGACAGCGGCAGCGTCACCTCCCAGAAGGCGCGGAATTTGCCTGCGCCCGCATCATATGCGGCGAGGATGAGCGAGCGGTCGATGTTGTCGATCGAGAGGTAGATGGTGAAGATGGCGAAGGGCAGGAGGTTGTAGACCATCCCCAAAAGCGTGGCCCAGTCGGTGAACAGGAAGGCGACTGTATCCGGTGGCAAGCCCAGATGCGCGAGGAGATAGTTGGCAGCACCCTTCTTGTCGAGGAACAGCACCCAGCCGAAGGTCTTGAGGGTTGCATCGGTGATGAAGGCGAAGGTGATGAGCACCTTGATCTCGTTGTCCAGCCGCTTGAAGCGCGTGGCCAGGCCATAGGCGATGGGGAAGGCAACCACGATGCACACCACCACACAGGCGACCGCCATGGCCAGCGTGTGGCCAAGAATGGTCCAGTAATGCGGCTTGGAGAACACGTCGGTCCAGGTGGCGAGGTTCCAGGTCCAGTTGAGCTGGAAGTTCTGCGTCTTCTGGAAGGTGAGGAGGAAGGTCATCACCAAGGGCGCCAGGAAACAGGTGGTCTGCAGGATAACGCTGGGCAGCGCCTTCACCCAGAGTTCCGGTTCACGCCAGCTGCGGGAGACCTCCATATCCATGGCTTACGCCTCGCCCGGCTTCAGGACCCACATGTCCTTCTTGGCCCAGCCGAGCCACACGTCCTCGCCCAGCTGCATGGGAAGATGCGAGGTGCCCTGTATCTCGATCGCAAGCTCGAGGCCATGCTTTGAGCGCGCACGGTATTGCACCGTGCCGCCCTTGGTAAAGACCTCGGTGACGGTTGCGGCAAGCTTGCAGTCAACGTCGGCATCCCTGTCGCAGCGGCGGATCAGCTCTGGCCGGACATTCATGAGCGCAGGCCCCTGCCCCACGTCCGCGGCGACGAGCGCGGCGGGAAGACTGCCCTGCATATCGACAATCTCGTTGCTGGTGTAGGTGACGTGATCGGCGTTGTGGCCGGTGATGGTGATGGGCATGAGGTTGGTCTCGCCGATGAAGCCCGCGACGAAGGGGTCCGCCGGGCGGTAATAGATGTCCGCGGGCTCGCCCAGCTGCAGGATCTTTCCGGCACGCATGACGCAGATGCGGTCGGCCAGCATCATGGCTTCCTCGAGATCATGCGTCACATGCACGAAGGTGACGCCGACCGAGCGGTGCAGGCGCTTCAGCTCCGCCTGCAGCACCTTCTTGAGCTTGACGTCGAGTGCTGACAGCGGCTCGTCGAGGAGGAGCAGCTTGGGCGAGGAAATCATCGAGCGGGCCAGCGCCACGCGTTGCTGCTCGCCGCCCGACAGCGCCTTCGGATAGCGCTTCAGATATTCGGGCTTCAGCTCCATGAGGCGGATCATGTCATCGACGCGCGTGGCGATGACGTTGGGTGCAACCTTCCGCAGCTTCAGCGGGAAGCCGATGTTCTGCGCCACCGTCATATGCGGGAACAGCGCCAGCTTCTGGAACACCATGGAGGTCGGGCGCAATGCGGCGGGCACGCCCGCCATGTCCTGGCCTTCGATGCGGATCGTGCCCGACGTCGTGTCCTCGAAACCAGCGACTTGCTTCAGCAGCGTGGTCTTGCCGCAACCCGAGGGACCGACGAGGGCGATGAATTCGCCCGGGCGGACATCGAGCGACACGCCCTTCAGCGCCGGATAGGTGCCGTAGGACTTGTGAACGTCGGTGATCGAGAGAATGGGTGCGGCGGTCATTGTCTTCCGGAAAGAGATGAGGGCCGGGCATGCAGCGGCATGCCCGGCCCGTCAAGACGTCATTGCGCGGCGGCGAGCTCTTCCTGCCAGATCGCCAGCATCTCGTCGATGTTGGGCGCGATGCGGTGCATCTGCGAATTGTCGTAGGCGTGCCACATGTAGTCCATCTGCAGGATGTCCTTCTCCTCCGGCGTGAAGACGGATTCGACGGCCTTGTTGGTAACGACGTTGCAGGTGGAATCGAGCAGCGCGAGGATGTGCGCGGCGTCCTTCGAGACGACATGCTTGAGGAGCTTCTGGGAGAGCTCCGGCTGGTCCGTCTCCTTCAGCACCGCGGTGGCCTCGACCCAGATGATGCCTTGCTTCAGGCCGTTCTTGGGCTCCGGCACGACGGCCATGATATTCTTGTGGCCCTGCTTGCGCACGGCGGACGTGAGGTAGGACCCAGCCCCAATGCAGCCCAGGAGCGAACCGTCGAGCAGGCCCTTCTGTGCCTGCGTGAGGTCGCCCACCAGCGTGCGGGTGTTCTTGAACATGGCGCGCAGCACCAGGCGCACCTCGTTCAGCTGCTTCTCGTCCAGCGGCTCATAGGGGTTGATGCCGGCATGCAGCGCCATCGGCAGGATGGGCCAGTCGCCCCAATCCATGACGCAGATCTTGTCCTTGTTGGCGGGGTCGAAGACCGGGTCATAGGTCTTCCACACCTCGGGCTTCGTCACATCGGTGTTGACGCAGGGACCAACCCAGCCCCAGCGCGTGGCAACGCCAATGGTCTTGCCCTCGTTCATCAGAGGCTCGAAGGGCGGTTTGAACTGGTCGTAGAAGTCGGCGTAGACGGCGGTGTAATCGTCCGGGTTCAGTTCCAGCGCGAGGCCGGCCGGGCCCATGCGGGTGATCCACGGCATGTCGCTCGACACGAGATCGACCTCGCGCGAGGCACCGGCCTGCAGCTTGGCGAAGCCGCCGGGGCTGTCGACGATCAGGTCGAAGCTGATCTCGGTGTCATTGGCCTTGTTGAAGGGATCGACGATGCGCGGGTCGTTGTAGCCCTCCCAGCACATGTAGGTCATCTGCGTGGCGGCCTGGGCCTGACGGGTGTTGAGGCCGAGCAGGCCGAGGCCTGCGGCGCCCGCCATGCCCTTCAACACGCGGCGACGGTTCATGCCCGCCTCGTCAAGGCCCATGGCCTTGATCTGCCGCTGATAATATTGCGGCAAGTCGCTGTACCAGTTCTTCGACATGGGTTTCTTCCTCCGATTGTCGTGATTTGCGTCGATGCTGTGGGATTTGCGCGGCTTCGGCCATATCCCCCGGGGAATAGGCCTGCGTTGAAAGCCCCAAAAAGGCGGCAAAGAGCTCCGCCTGGGTGGAGACCTTCAGCTTGCGGTAGATGTTCTTGCGGTGGATCTTCACTGTGCCGGGGCTGATCGACAACTGCATGGCGATCGACTCCGTCGAGTGGCCGCGCAGCACCGTGGTGACGATCTCGCGCTCACGCAGCGTCAGGCTTTTGAAGGCGGGATGCACGGTGCGCGGTTGCGGCACCTCGCGCCGAGCGTGCAGGTTGGACCAGTGCGCGGCACAGAGTGCCCCGATGGCAGGCTCCAGGGCGCGCAGCAAGTCGAGATCGGCGCGGGTTATAGGCGGCGAGGAGTCCCAGCGGCCGAAGGACGTGACGCCGGTCAGCCCGCCCCCTATGTCGAAGAACACGCCGATCTCCTCGCCGATGCCGGTGCGGCCGTAGTGGATGCGGAAATACTCGCTGCGGCGGAAATGGTCAGGGGCAATGTCATGCAGGCGATGGCAGCCCGCGCGCATGCCCTCCTCGACGAGGCGAAAGAACGGATCGAGCAGGAAGGGGCCGTCGGCATAGTCCTCGGCGATGATGGTGTGGCGGTCAGGATCCAGCGTGTCGGCCAGGGTGAGCGGGCGCGCCGTTCCGGAATAGGCGAAAACCATCACGAAGTCGAAGTCGACCAGGCGCTTGACGCTGGCAAGAAGCGCCGGAACGAAGCCGGGGCCCCGCTGCGCGGCGGCAATTTCGGCAACGCCGCGGCTCCACTGTTCGAGCAGGCGCAGCTTGGGGGCGGTGTGGGCGGCCATCTCAGTCCTTAATCCTTTGGGGATATGGCCACATCCGGCAGCTGAAATCTATCCTCAGTCTGAAACGCAATCGAGAGATGCCCGATGACCCAGACGATGAAGGCCGCCGTTCTCCATGAGCTCAAGACACCGCTGAAGATCGAACGCGTGCCGGTGCCGGAACCGGGCCACGGCGATCTGCTCATCAAGGTGACGGCCTGCGGCGTGTGCCACAGCGACCTCCACGCCGTGGACGGTGACTGGACCCCGCCGCCGGTGGTCCCGCTCATCCCCGGCCACGAGGTGGCGGGCAAGGTGGCCAAGCTCGGCCCCGGAGTCACCGGTTTCAAGGTGGGCGACGAGGTGGGCGTGCCGTGGCTCTATTCCGCCTGCGGCCAGTGCGAATTCTGCCTCTCCGGCATGGAGACGATCTGCAAGTCGGCGGAGGCCACGGGCTACACCAAGCCCGGAGGCTATGCCGAATACCTCGTGGCGCCTGCCGCCTATGTGGGCCGCCTGCCGGAGGGCACCGACCCTTACGCCATGGCGCCGATCCTCTGCGCCGGCGTTACCACCTATCGCGGTCTCAAGCGCACGGGTGCCAGGCCCGGCCAGTGGGTGGCCATCGTCGGCATCGGCGGGCTTGGCCACATCGCCATCCAGTATGCCCGCGCCATGGGACTTCGGGCCGTGGCGGTGGATGTCTCCAACGAAAAGCTGGAACTGGCGAAGTCGCTCGGCGCCGAGATGGTGGTCAATGGCGCGGAGACCGATCCCGTCGCCGCCATCCAGGACAAGATCGGCGGAACCCATGCAGCGGTGGTGACCGCCGTTGCATCCAAAGCCTTCGAGCAGGCCGTGCTGATGCTGCGGCCCGGCGGCACGGTGGCCTATATCGGCCTGCCGGGCGGCAAGTCGGACGAGATCCGTGCCTCGATCTCGGCCATCACCAATTGGGAGCTTTCGGTCAGGGGTTCGAACGTCGGCACAAGGCAGGACCTCAACGAGGCCATCGCCTTTGCCGCCAACGGCCTCGTCAAGGCAACGATCCGTACGGCGGAACTCGAGGAGATCAACGATATTCTCGACGAGATGCGCAAGGGCCGCATCGTTGGCCGCGTGGTGTTGAAGTTCGCCTGACGCACGGCCAGCCGCGTTGCCATGGTCTGGTCCGGCGCTTCATGGGTCTGGCCACCGGCCGAAGATGATGTCGCCCCGCTCGGGGGGATAATGGCTGACTGGAGACGTTTCTGACATGCGTCCTTACAGGTTCGGAAAGATGACGAGAAAATTGGCGACGAGGTAATCCGTACCGATGAACAGCAGCGCCCATCTGTCCAGGCGCTCGGATGCCTCCTCCCGGCCGAAGTAGCACAGCCGCAGCGACGCGGTGCTGATGAACACCGACAGGAAGATCGCTCCGATGGCCAGGAAATTGGTCTGCTCAGCCATGGTGATGGTTGCCGTCTTCGGCAGGTTGTCGGAGATCACGAAGGCATTGGCGCTTGCTGCAAAGATCGAGCCCACGCCAAGGCCAATCGGGGCGTCGAGATCCGTCGCCTTCACGCGAAAGGCCAGCAGACCGAGGAGCACCGACAGCGGGGAGATCCAGAACTCCTTCAGCAATGCGCCATAACTGCTCCGGTCGGGACTTAACGGCAGCACGAAGCGCGAGCATGCCGACTGCTCCGTGCCGTTTGAGAGTAA
>NZ_JBAXGR010000045.1:0-29076 GCF_037139295.1 Aestuariivirga sp. | reverse complement strand
GGCGGGAGGCCGGTGGTCGGGGTGGCGAGATTCGAACTCACGACCCCCTGCGCCCAAGGCAGGTGCGCTACCAGACTGCGCTACACCCCGAATACGGGCCTCCGCTAGGGGAGCCTCATACCCAGATTACCTTGCCGGAGCAAGACTAAGGGCAACGATCAGGGTGAAGGGGCCCCGGCCTCCTCTGCATTGTTGAAGATGCGGTGGTAAACCACGTTGCCGGGGTGGATGTCGTGCTTCCTGGCGGCGCCGCCGGCAAGCTCCAGCACGGCCTTCACGGGTTCGGTGATGCCGATGGTGTCCAGCGACTTCGGCACCGTGTTCTCGGCGATATAGGCAATGGTGCCGTCGGCCCGGATGAACAGCATGTCGAGCGGGATGTAGGTGTTCTTCATCCACATGGAGACAGGGCGCGGCTCGCCGAAGTCAAACAGCATGCCGCGGTCCTCCGGAAGGCGCTGGCGGAACATCAGGCCGCGCTCCCGGCTCATGCCGGTATCGGCGATCTCGACCGTGAACATGGTGGCGTCGCCGTCGGTGGCGATGGTCAGCGGCTCGATCTTGGTGAGCGCCTCTTCGGCCCTGAGCGCGGTCGGCACGAGCACCAGAAAGGCGCAGAGGATGACTGTCAGGGCATGGCGTATCATGGCCTGCAGTCCTTCCCTCTCAATTGTTGCAGAAGTTTGGCCTACTGGGTGTGGGCCGGGCCGCCCTCAAGCGACAGGCGCACTTCAGCGGCCATCTTGCCCTTCGGGCCGTCACCGAAGCGGATGTAGATCCAGCTGTCCGGTTGCAGATCGGCGATCGCCGTCTTCCTAAGCGTTTCCATGTGGATGAAGATGTCAGGCGAGCTCTCGCCCTCGGACGCGAAGCCGAAGCCGCGGGCGCGGTTGAACCACTTCACCTTGGCGCGGATCCAGGCGCTGGACGGAACGACCGTGGTGTGGGTGCGCGGGCGGCGCTCCACCGGGTTGATGGCCGTCGACGGATCAACCGTCAGAACGCGCAGGCACTGATAACCCTTCTGGCGGGCCACGGCCTCGCAGATCACCCGGGTACCCTCGAGCGGGGCGTCGAAGCCGTCACGCTTGAGGCAGCTGAGGTGCAGGAGAATGTCCTGCATGCCGTTGTCGGGGATGATGAAGCCATAACCACGGCCAACATCGAACCACTTCACAAGACCGCTCACCTGCACGATGCGAATGTTGCTGTCGAGTGCTTCGGCCTGAGAGGTTACCGTCTCGCCTGTCAATTCGCCGCTCACCGCCATGTCACCAACTCTGTCCCCGGTGCGGCTTTACGATACAGCCCTGCCGCCATTCCGCCCCAATCTGCGCAAATCCGCAGCGTTTGTACAGCCCTGCCAAAGGACCCGTGTGGAAAACCGCAGGCCGCGATTGAATAAACCCGGAACCGTGCCCCGACAGCATCATGCGGGGTGAACCAAAGACCCGCAATCACTGCGGATTCATGCAGATTGAGAGCAATGATTCCACAACTGCGGCGGGCGCCGCAGCGCCCCACGCACCGCAACACACCGCTGCATGCCGCACGCCACGCAGCGAAGGTGCGGGGTGTTTCCCTGTAACCCCATCCGAATCAGAGCCGATCCAGGCGTGCGGTGACGGCGGCCAGCACCGGGCCCGACTCGGCGTTGATCACGAGGTCGGCCAGACCGTCGAGGCCCGTCGCCTCGCGGTTGAGAATGACCAGTGGCGTGCGGTTCTGCTTGGCGAGCACCGGCAAGCCCGCCGCCGGGAACACCTGCAGCGACGACCCGATGGAGATGAACAGGTCAGCGTTCAGCGTGGCCGCCTTGGCATCGGCCATTTCCTGCTCCGGCATGGCCTGGCCGAAGGAAATGGTGGCCGACTTGACGATGCCGCCGCAACCGGTGCAGGCAGGCGCCCTGCCCGTCTCGCCGATCACCTCGCTCACCCAGTCGATCTCGTGGCGGAGGCCACAGGACAGGCACTTGGCATAGGTGCCGTTGCCGTGGATCTCGATGATGCGATCAGCTGCAATGCCCGAGGCCTCATGCAGTCCGTCAATGTTCTGGGTGATGACGCTGGTGACGTGGCCCATGTCCATCAGCCGCGCCAGCGCCCTGTGGCTGGGACCGGGTTCGGCCCTGGCGATGGTCTCGCGGATCATCAGGAAGCGCCGCCAGGCCTCGAGGCGCGTGTCCTCTGACGCAAGAAACTCGCTGTAGTCGATGGGCTTGTACCTGGTCCAGAAGCCGCCGGGCGAACGGAAGTCCGGTATGCCGCATTCGGTGGAGATGCCGGCCCCGGTGAACACCACCGCACTTCGCGCGCGCTGGACCATCCGGGTCAGTTCATCTATCTGTTCCTCAAACACGAGGTGACCCCATGAAATATCTCCACACCATGATCCGCGTCTCCAACCTGGAGCAGTCGGTCGATTTCTTCATCAACAAGCTCGGCTTCGTCGAGCAGCGCCGCTACGAAAACGAGAAGGGCCGCTTCACGCTGGTCTTCGTCGCCGCGCCCGAAAGCCCCGATGCGCCGGTCGAGCTCACCTACAACTGGGACCCGGAAGTATATACCGGCGGCCGCAACTTCGGCCACCTGGCGCTTGGCGTCGACAACATCTACGATTACTGCGCCAACCTCCAGAAGCACGGCATCACCATCAACCGCCCGCCGCGCGACGGCCGCATGGCCTTCATCAAGACGCCGGACGGCATTTCGATCGAACTGCTGCAGAAGGGCGATGCGCTGCCGGTGGCGGAGCCGTGGTCGTCGATGCAGAACACGGGCACGTGGTGAGGCGCCAGTCCTTTCCTCTCATATTCCAGCTTCATCATCGCCGGGCTTGACCCGGCCATCCTTTTTCGTGGCCATCGGAAAGGATGCCCGGTCATGATGAGACAAAGGATCGTCTCACCAGACGCCCTGCACCTCATAGGCCTCGTCCATGCCCGGCCACGGCGGCATGGTGACGCCGACGCAGTGCAGCGCTTCATCACCGTCGTTCCTGAACTGGAACTGCGCGCCGACCGGGATTGATACCGAAATTCCCGGCCTGAGATCGACCGTCACCTGCGCCGCGTCGAGCTTGCGCCACATGCGGCCCTTCCCGTGCGTACAGAGCCACACCTCCTCGACGCTGCGATGCGCGACGGCCTTCGACACGGCACCCGGCGGCAGCGTGAACTGCGCCATGGACCCCCGCGAGGTGGACGCGAGAATGCGGACCTCCGAGCCGTCAGGCGCTGTGACATCAGGGAGGACCGAGCGCTCGCGGGTGTGCAGGCTCATGCCATCAGCTGCCCGCCGTTGACCTCGATCACCTGCCCCGTCACGTAGCCCGACGCAGCATCGCTGGCGAGATAGAGGAAGGTGCCGGCGCAGTCCTGCGCAAGGCCAAGTCGCTGCATGGGAATGGTCTTGCGGGTTGCCTCGCGCTTGGCCTCATCCGAGAAGCGATCATGGAAGGCCGTGTGGATCGTGCCCGGCGACACGCAATTGACGCGCACGCCATTGCCGACGAGCTCCTTGGCGAGCGTCTTGGAAAAGGCCGAGACGAAGGCCTTGGCGCCACCATAGACGGCTCCACCCGGGCTCGACCCGGTGCGCGCCGCGATGGACGTGACATTGATGATGTTGCCGGCACCTTGCGCCTTCATCAGCCTCGCGGCGAGGCGGCAGCAATGAATGAGCTGGCGGCAGTTGAGGTCGAACACCTGGTCGATGAAATCATCATCAAGGTCGGTGACCGGAATGCGCGCGACGAGGCTACCGGCATTGTTGACCATGACGTCGATGCGGCCGAAGCGGGCCAGCGCGGCCTCGATCAGCTTCTCGGGGGCACCCTTCTCCGTCAGGTCCAGCTTCAGCGTTGCGATGCCGGCCTTCTCGATTGCCGCAAGCTCGTCACCGCCGCCATGATATTGCGCAAACACCTTGGCACCTGCCGCGGCGAAGGCCAGCGAGGCCGCGCCGCCGATACCGGTGACGCCACCCGTCACCACCACGACCTTGCCCTTCAGATCATCGAACATGGAATCCCCTGTTTTTTCCGGTCCGCATCATTGGTGCAGGCGGGCGCGATGGCAACAGCATCTTGCGGGCGGCGGGTATGCGCGCCGTCGCCACCCACTGGTGGCGCCTCAGCGCAGCCGCGCGATGCCGATCTTGCCGTCGTCGCGCACCCAGCGGATGCGGTTGTCGGCAAGCATCGTGACCGTGAAGCAGAAGGTCTTGCCATCATACCACTGCTGCCACTTCTGGCACAGCCGGTCGCCTGACACCCACCAGCGGCCCTTGTCCTTTGGCGTCATGTAGCGGCCGAGCCCCGCTGCCTCGCCGGAGCCATCCACCACGCCGCCCGGGCGGTAGGTGAGCGGGATCTCGCCGCCCAGCGGCACGGCCAGGAATATCCGCTTGCCGCTGATGAAGGACTGAAGTTGCTGCCCAGACAGCTTGTCCGCCGCGGCGGGCCCGGCCAGCGACGCCAGAAGAAGGCAGGGCAGCGAAAACCGCCGCACGACAGCGCACGTAAAGGGTATTATTTCCATCGTCAGATCATCTCCCCTGTGGTTTCCGTCTTCGCCTACGCAGAAAGTGGCCGGCCAGACCTCATGCAAGCCTTGACCTCCCTGTTCCAGTTTCTGGCCTTCGACGTGGCCTGGGCCTCCGCCGTGGCGGGCGGTGCGGGCGGTTGGCCATGGCTTGGCATCATTCCCGCCCTGGCCGTTCTCGCCCTTCACCTTTTTGTGAGCCGGGCCGTGATCTGGGAGGAACTGCGGCTGGTGCTGGCCATCGCCCTGTTCGGCATCTTGCTCGAGACGGGATTCATGGGCGCCGGTCTCGTGACCTTCATCGGAACGCCGGTTCTGGGCGTGCTGCCGCCGATCTGGGTCTGGGCGCTGTGGCTGGGCTTTGCCAGCCTGCCCAATGGCAGCCTGACCTGGCTGCAGGGTCGCACCGGCCTGCAGATGCTGCTGGGGCTTCTCTTCGGGCCGCTGGCCTATTGGACCGGCGCCAAGATGGGGGCGGCCGAGATGCCAAGTGCGGGAGCGCTCGTCATCATCGGTCTCGCCTGGTCGCTGGCCTTTCCCGCCATCATGCGGCTTGCAGAGGCCATCTCGCCCCGACCGGCCATGGCGGGAGTTGATCTCGATCATGGAGCTAGCGATCGCTTCGACGACAAGTGAAGCTACCCGACAGCTGAAAGACGAAGATGACGACACCGCAGTTCTGCCTGAGCCTCATCGCCCTGCTCTTCGCGCCGGGGCCCACCAATGCGCTGCTCGCACTGTCGGGCGCCGAGGCCGGTGCGTGGCGCAGCCTGCGGCTGCTGCCGCTCGTCGTGGTTGCCTATGCCATCACCGTTGTGCCGCTCTCACTCCTGGGTGACGATCTGATCCGCCAGCAGCACTGGGTGCGTGCGGGCGTGACCCTCGCCGCCGCGCTGTGGGTGGCATGGATGGCCTATGCGCAATGGCGCCGGACGGATGATGATGCGCCCATCACCGGCAGCGTGCGCGGCGGGAAATTGTTCATCACCACCATGCTCAATCCCAAGGCCTTCATCATCGGATTGGTGCTGATCCCCTCACAGCCGCAGCAGGGCGCAGCACTCGGGCTATTGCTGGCGGTGCTCATTGCCGCGACAACGGGCTGGACTCTGCTCGGCGGGGCCCTGCATGGCAAGGATGCCGGTGGGCTGCGACTGCTCCGACGCCTTTTTGCAGGCTGGCTGGGGTTGCTTGCGGTGATGCTGGGTTCAGCCGCCCTCTCGGCCTGAAGTCAGCGCAACACAACGGTTCCCTCACTTCTCCTTGTGGCGGCGCGCCATGGCGCCGATGATGGTCGAGACGGCAGGCAAGACGAGGCCCGCAAGCGAGCCACCACCCATGAGCGGGGCCGACCTGATTTCCGTCTCGATCGAGTCCGCTGCCATGTTGCGGATCTCCTCGGCCAGCGCCATGTCGGCGCCGGGCTTGACGAAGGCGGCAATCGCCAGCGCGACCACCGCGAGTGCCAGATTGATGAGACCGAGGCCCACCGGCGTCCAGACCGGACCCCACAGCGGAGACAGCCACGCGAAAAGCCCCATGTTGATGAAGACGAGGCCGAGCCCTGCAAACAGCAACGCAAAGCCGACGAAGGCCGAACGCTTCATGGCAAAGGCGAGCTTCGCCTGCAGCATGAGAAGTTCGCCGCGCACGATGAGGCGGATGTGGCGGGACATGTTGTTGAAGTTCATGTGGCGATATCCTTAATGCGCTGTGAGGCGGCCGATGACGATGCCGAGCGCCAGGGCGCCTGCAACGGTCGCCACCGGATGTTCGGTAATGGTTTCCTCGGCGTTCTCCAGCATGTCCTGCACGAGCTGGTTCAGCTCGGCGATCTGTGCATGAAGGCCACCTGCGGCGCCAGTCGTGGCTTCACTCTCCTGTGCGGTGTGCGCCTCGCGCATGCGGGCCAATTCGGCCTTGATGTCGTCGAGTTCCGTTCGCAGCGTCTTGCCGAGCGCCATGACGAGTTCCCTTCCTGTTGAGCCGCCCGCTTGGTAACCGATTTGCGAATGCGCGGGCGGCAATTGACCTGCTCCGATTGTCATCACCTTAACACGTTTGTGGAAAACTGAAGACCATTGCAGGTGGCGGTCCGTTGAGGGCCGAGGCATCACGCCGCGCCGCCCGCCGGAGTTTTCCGGCATCCCTCCCGTCATATCGCAGGCGCTGAACCCGCCTGCCTTCGCCATGCAGGACCGCCATGACAGCAGCCGCTCTCACGGACGCCGATCCCCCATCCGCGCGCCCAGATGTCTGGGACGAGCAGCGCCTCGCCAGCCTTCTTGCCGATGTGGGCGAAGCGGGCCTGCGTGACATCCTGCGACTGTTCATGGCCGACGTCCCCTTCCTGCAATCGCGCCTCGCGGCGGCCATCGCCACGGGCAATGAGCATGAAGCCCGGTCGGTGCTTGGGTTGGCGCTCGATTCAGCCGAGGCGCTCGGCCTTGCAGCCCTCGCGGCAGCCGTTCGCACATTGCGCAACGATCCGTTGGCGACCGGCAACCCGGACATTCTCGCCCAGGAAGCGGCCCGCATCCGCTTCGTCCCTTCCCTCAAGCATGCATCATAAGGATTATCCGATGAGCGCGAAACTCTCCGTCCTGATCGTCGACGACAACCGCACCAATCTCGCACTCATGGACATGCTGCTACGCAAGCTGCCAGGCTGCGTCACACAGCTGCAAACCGATGCGCATGCACTGCTCGCCGGCATCGACCGCCTCGACTATGACATCGCCGTGCTCGCCTGCCGCCTGCCCCAGATCGACGGCATCACGCTGGCAAGCCGCCTCAGAGACGAGCCGCGGCTGCGGCACAAGCCCATCCTCCTGACGGCGGATGAACCCAATCAAGGCATGCGCGGGAGTGCGGCAGATGCAGGCATTGCCGAGGTGCTGGGCAAGCCCATCAACCCGGTTGAATTCCGCGCCCGCATCCAGGGCCTGGCACACCAGCGTAGCCCGCAGGCCGACAGCGCCTCGCCATGGGACGAACCCGCGGGAGCGCCACCTGAGGTAACGGCCCGCGAGGAGGAATATCTGAATGCCCTCGTGCGCGTTGCCGGATACCGCGAACAGGAATCGCCACTCCACAGCCAGCGCATGGCACGCTACTGCGCCATCCTCGCGCATAATCTCGGCCTGCCTGAAGAATTCTGCCGCGACCTCCGCCATGCCGCACCGCTGCATGACATCGGCAAGGCGCGCCTTCCCGATGCGCTGTTGCGCAAGTCGGGCTTCCTTTCCCCGGAAGAGCGACGGGAGATGGAAGAGCACACACGGATCGGACACGGCATGCTGCAGGGGGCTCGCTCACGGGTGTTCCGCATGGCCGCCGAAATCGCGCTGACCCACCACGAGCGATGGGACGGTTCTGGCTATCCACAACGCCTCAAGGGCGAGAAGATCCCGCTCACTGGCCGCATTGCCGCCGTGGCGGATGTGTTCGACGCGCTGACCAGCATAAAGAGCTACAAGACATCATGGTCGATCGCCAATGCCTTCACCTATCTCCACGACAATGCCGGCGAGCAGTTCGACCCCGCCTGTGTCGCCGCTTTCGAAAGCGCGCGCGAGGAGATCGCCGAAGTGATGCGCGCCATGCCAGACCCCGACGACGGCACCGCCGACGCCGCCTAGCACAGGCAGATCAACGTTAAACTGAGGCGGCACGTTCTTCGTTGTACGTGCTCAACCCTCGCCGAGCATCGCGCGCGTCATGTCGACGAGCACAGCGCTGACGCAGCCGCCATTGTGTGGCGCGCTGGCGATGAGCTTTTTCATGAGCGGCGTCTGGCGCTTGTCAGGCAGGTTCCGGAGATCGCGCTCGGCGGCCAGCTTCACCAGGAAGTCGGAGACTGGATTGCCCATGCCCTTACCGGACTCGGCCTTCTTCAGGAGCTTCTCGGGCGATGCCTTGTAGATTGACTGGCCCTCCTTGATCGTCTCGGCCACCTTGATCTGGTCGAGCGTGATTGGGTCCACTGCCGTCGGGTCCTCGGTGAGGATCACGAAATCAGCAAGCTTGCCAACCTCGATCGAGCCCTTGGTCTTCTCCTCGAAGTGCTGCCAGGCGGGCCAGATGGTCATGGCCTTGATCGCCACATCGACGGGCACGCACTGATCGGGTCCGAGGATATCGCCCGAGCGGGTGCGCCTGGTCACCGTGGCGGAGAGCACGCGCATTGTGTCCGGGAAGGCCACCGGCGCATCGGTGTGGGAGGAAAACATCGACCCGCGCCTGAGGTACCAGCCGGTGGGCGAGATGTTGTCGCCGTTGGCGGGGCCCACCGTGTGATCGCGGTGCCAGTCGCCCCAGTAAAACGTGTGCATGGGGAAGAGCGAGGGGAAGACACCGAGCGAGATGAAGCTGTCGACCTGGTCCTCGCGCTGGAACTGACCATGGATCAGCACGGGGCGGATCGGCAGCCTGCCATGCTTCTGCTGCGCCAGGCGCGTTGCGGCGATCAGCAGGTCATGCGAGGCCTCGCCGTTGGAATGGGTGAGGATCTGGATGCCGTTGGCATAGGCCCAGTCGAGCGAGTCGATGACCTGTTGCGGGGTGACCGCCGCATAGCCGGCGTAGCCCGGCGGATAATCGCCCACCGGCGCGTAATAGGGCCGGTCGCACCAGGCGGTGAAGCCCTGGGGGGAGCCGTCGATCGTCAGCTTTGCACCGCCATTGCGGTAGCGGCCGGCATAGTCCAGCGAATGATTGGCCTTCACGTAATCGCGGTCGACCAGCACGTCGACATAGGAGACGACGTCGATCTTGAGGCCGCCTTCCGCACCCACCGCCTTCAGCACATTGGCAACGCCGGGGCTTGCCCGGCCTTCCTGCGCGGTGGTGTAGCCGAAGGAGGCCCAGAGCTCCGTTCCGGCCTTGATCAGCGCCTTGACGCCGGTGGGACCGACATTGCCGAGGATCTTGGGAAGCGACCCGAACCAAGCCGACTCTTCGACGACACCGTTCGGCTCCTGGCTTCCCTCCTCACGGCGGATGACGCCCCCCGGCGGGTTTGGCGTTGCAGCATTGTAGCCCGCAAGCGCCAGCGCCTTCGAATTGAAGACGGCGATGTGGGCCGACTGGTGCACGATGACCACCGGGTATTCGGTGGAGACGGCATCGAGCTCCTGCCGCGTCGGCGCCCGCAGCTCCGTGAGCTGCGAATCATCGAAGCCGAAGCCGAGGATGAGATTGGCCTGCTTCACCACCTCCGCATTGGCGGCAGCCCAGTCCTTCAGCGTCTTCTGAAGGGTTGGAATGTCGGAATTGGGCCCATCGGGCGGCGGCAGCATGTTGGCGCTGAGCGCCTGCATGCCGCCCATGGTGACATGCCCGTGCGGGTCGACGAAGCCCGGCAGCATGGTGCGCCCGCCAAGGTCGATGAGCTCCGTCTTGTCGCCCTTGAACTTCATCACATCCGCGGCCGTACCCGCCGCGATGATCTTGCCGTCCTTCACCGCCACCGCTTCCACGCGCGGGTTTGCATCATCAACTGTAATGATGGTGCCGCCGGAATAGATCACCTCGGCCGCATCTGCGGCGAAGGCGCGCGGCGCGGCCAACAAGAGCGCTGCGACCGCAGCACCGGCATTGAAATGGCGTCGACTGAGCTTGAGCATGGCGGGTTCCCTGTTGCTGGCCAGATCAATACTCGCATAGGGCAACCGTGAGTTTTAATCTTTGTGCGGACCCGATTGTGCACTGCCCTGTGGGTGCGTTGACCATTCCCTCCATTCTGATAACGTCAGCCTCGGGGATATGTTGCGACGTCGGGGGGCTTGAGCCATGGCGCTTGTGCGTGAACGTGCCGGATCGCGACCCAATTTCATCCATGCCATTCTGCTGGCCTTGACACTGTGGCTGGCGATGGCCTTTGCGCCCGGCGCGCCCCGTGCCTTTGCCGACGATCAGTGCGCTGTACCGACAAACGTTTGTGGATGCGCCACATGCGGCTGCGGCACCACCACGGTCACGCCACGCTGCCCGGATGGCCAAACCCCTTATGACGATTACTGCCTGCCCGCCTGCCCCGATGGTTGGCTGCGCTACCCGGGTTACCCCGGCCTGTGCACGCCGCCCTGCGAGCACGGCTGCCCGGAAGGCTATGAGCAGGTGCCGTTGCCCTATTGCCCGGAGGGCTACCACCGCGACCTGCAGAACATGGATGAATGCGTGCCCGACTTCGACCAGACGCAGGATGACTGCCCTGCCGGCATGGTGCTGTCGCCCAACACGCATCAATGCGTGACCGACTGCCCAGATGGCACCTATCGTGACGGTCAAGGCCTGTGCCGCAGCTACTATCAGGATGCCTGCCCTGCTGGCTATGGGCGCGACCCAGAGACCGGCCAATGCGTGCCGCCCGGCACGTGGCAACCTGGCTACCAGTGGATCTGCCTCCCCCTCTGCCCACCCGGAACGCAGCGCGACATCAATTACCCCACGCGCTGCACTCCACCGCCGCCGGAATGCCCGCAAGGCTACGAGACCTCGAATGGCCGCTGCGTGCCGGAATGCGAGCAAGGAACGCAGCGCGATCCCTATGGCTATTGCACACCGCCCCGCTGCCCCGATGGCACTTACCCGAACCTGCGCGGCGCTTGCGCGCCGCCACCTTGCCCGCAGGGCTATGATAATCTTCAGGGACAGTGCGTGCCGCCGTGCGATCAGGGTTTGACGCGCGATGGGAACGGCCAATGCGGGCCTCCCGATACGGGTTGCCCGGATGAGTGGGAAAGCTTCCGTGGCACCTGCCTGCCACCTTGCCCCCAGAACTATACCCGCGACCGCCAGACCGGCGCCTGCCTGCCACCCGACAACGGCTGCCGCCAAGGTGAGGAAAAGTATCGTGGCCAATGCGTGACGCTGTGCGAAACCGGACAGTTGCGTGACGCGAAGGGGCGCTGCGTGACGCCGGGTTGCCCGAAGGGCACAGAGACCTTCCACGGCAAGTGCCTGCCCCTGTGTCGCAAGGATCTCGTGCGTCAAGCGGACGGCAGCTGCGGTTGCCCTCAGGGTGAGGCTCTGGTCAACGGTCGCTGCCTGCCGCCCTGCGACAAGGGCCAGGTGCGCGACGGCAACGGCCGCTGCGTGACGCCGTCCTGCCCGGACGGGCAAGAGCGCCTACGCGGCAAGTGTGTTACGCAGTGCTTCGCCGGCACCATCCGCGACAATCGCGGCCGCTGCGTCTGCCCGAAGGGCACGCAGATGTCGACTGCCGGGCGCTGCGAGAAGGTCAACCTCGGTGGCAACGACTGCGGCAAAGGCTACCACCGCGATGATAACGGCAACTGCGTGCCAGACCGGCGCGTGCAGACGCAATGTCCGGATGGCTGGCACTTCAGCAAGAAACGCTTCACTTGCGTGCCTGACAAGCAGGACCAGCCGAGCGTTACGCAGCCGCGCCAACCGAACCTGCAGCTCGATCCCAACACGTTGCAGCTTATGCAGCCGCGCCAGAAGAATACGGGTGGCAACGTGCAGCGGTCATGCCCCAAGGGCTTCGTGCAGGATGGCAACGGCGGTTGTGTGCCTGGATGAGGGGAAAGCCTCAGCCAGCATGCTCGGTGAACATGCCGGACGGGTCCACCGTCTCATGCGGTTCAGGAACGCGAAACGGCGCGGGGTGCCCCCGCGCCGTTCTTTGGAAAGTGTCAGTCTTCAGAAGTAGACGATGACGTAGCCGCTGCCCGACTTCTGGTAATAGGTGCCGCCGCAATAATAGAGATTGTAGCCGTAATAGGCGCCATAGGGGCAGCCCTTCGGAACGCGCGCCACATAGGCGCCACGGCGGATGGTGCGGCGCGTGGTGCGGCGCGCGACGCCGGCAACGCTGCCCGGTGTCGCCGGATGGCCCACGCGGGCTGCGGCATCATTGATGAAGCCGAACAGCGAGGGGGCATCATGTTGGCCGACGGGCGGCATCTCGCCGATGCCAAATGCCAGCGCCAGGGACGCAAGAATGGTCAGCTTGATCTTGTTCTTCATGGAAGCTTCCTCGTACTCGGGCGGGAATCGGAAGTGATCCCGTCGGTCATCTAGCCTCTTTGAGCCTCTGGGTCCCGCAGTTCAATCGGTGATAACCGTTAGGCGGCCCCCGTTTTGGGCAATTCTTGTGACTGCACGCATGAATACAATTCGGGCGCGCATACCACGCTACAATGAGACGACTGGACGTCGATTTCAATGGAGGAACCGGAATGACCTTCATCCCTGGTAAGGCCCTCGCCTTCTTGGCCGGGGCGGGGTTCGGCCTGCAACGTTTCCTCGGCAGCTTTCCCTGGGAGGCCTGCGGCGACCGGATGTTGCGCCTGCTCTAGAATTTCGCTTCAACAGTCCGTGTGAAAGCGGATTCCCCAGATAACCAGAGCGAAACTGCGGACGAGCCGCTAGGGTTCGTCTATGTGCTCGGCGCGCTGACGCCGCAGGGCGCGCGAACCTATGTGGGCTGGACGCTCGACCCATCGCGCCGCCTTGAGCAGCATAATTCCGGCGCGGGTGCGAAGTCCACTCGCGGGCGGCAATGGTCACTGCTCTACGTCGAGAGGCTCGACACCCGCGTGGCTGCCATGAGCCGTGAATGGCACCTGAAGCGCAACCGCCGATTCCGCAGTGAACTGGCGCGCTGCCTGCGGGAACCCTAGTGCTTCGGGGCCCACATTCCTCTGGCACCCGGGCGCGAGTCGTACTACCGTTTCAGTTGAAATATGGGACAGGAGGGACGGCCATGCTCAAGACAATCATCCGCGTTTCCACCATCGGGCTGGCGCTTCTCGCCTCCGTCGTGGTGACCGCACCCGACTTCACGACCAGTGCCGAAGCCTCTTCAAATGTTTCCGCCCAGCGCAGCCGCCAGTGCTCGGCGGACGCCCGCCGCTATGCTGACCGCAACACGCGGCGCACCACCGCTGCCGGCGCTGCCGGTGGCGCTGCCATCGGCGCCATTGCGAGCGGCAGCCGCCGCAACACCGGGCGCAATGCCGGGCGCGGCGCGCTGATCGGCGGCGGTGCGGGTCTGCTCACCTCCACCAGCCGCTGGCAGGTCTATTACAACTACTCCTACCGCAACTGCGTCCGGCGATAACTTGCCACCGTCACACAATTGCCACTCCAAGGAGGCGCTATTGTGTGGTGCGACCTTCGGTGAGGTGATTGTGGTTCGACGGGCGACGGCGACTGAATGACATTGCGTGACCCAGACCTCGTGGCGGCCACCCCTTCGGCTGCCCCTTCCCCCGGCATGATGTTCGTGCCGGGCGGTGAATTCATGATGGGTTCCGACAGGCATTACCCGGAAGAGAAGCCCGCCCATCGCGTGCGCGTCTATGGTTTCTGGATTGACGCGACGCCGGTCACCAACCGGGACTTCAAGCGCTTTGTCGACGCCACGGGCTACGTCACCTTCACGGAAATCCCGCCCGACCCCAAGGACTACCCCGGTATTCTGCCGGACATGCTGAAGCCAGGCTCGATGGTCTTCACGCCACCCGGCCACCCGGTCGACCTCGCCAACTATGCCAACTGGTGGGCCTTCATCATCGGCGCTGACTGGCGCCATCCCTATGGGCCTGATAGCTCGCTCGATGGCATCGAGGACCATCCTGCCGTACACATTTCCTATCAGGATGCCGAGGCCTATGCCGCCTGGGCCGGCAAGTCGTTGCCCACGGAGAGCGAATGGGAACGCGCGGCACGCGGCGGACTCAAGGAAACCGAATTCGCCTGGGGCGATGAACTCGCTCCCGACGGCCGCCACATGGCCAATACCTGGCAGGGCCAGTTCCCGTGGCAGAACCTCGCCGAGGACGGCTACAAGCGCACCTCCCCCGTCGGCACCTACCCGGCAAATCCTTACGGACTTCATGACATGATCGGCAATGTCTGGGAGTGGACCACTGACTGGTATTCAGACAAGCACGCACCCTCACAGAAGAGCTGCTGCGTGCCTGCCAACCCGCGCGGCGTGAGCGAGGCACAAAGCTATGATCCCCGTCAGCCGCAGTTCAAGATTCCGCGCAAGGTGGTGAAGGGCGGCTCGCACCTGTGCGCGCCCAACTACTGCCGTCGCTATCGCCCTGCCGCGCGCCACGCGCAGCCCATCGACACCGCAATGAGCCACGTCGGCTTTCGCTGCATCATCCGCACGGGGAATGCCGGCTGATGGCCCGCACCGCCACCAGGATACAGGCTATTCTGGCGCAGGTCGCGATTGCCCTGGTGATCATCTTCGCGCTCGTCGGCCTTGTCCTTCACGGCTTTTCGGCGGAGGTGCGCGAGCGCATCTTCACCAGCATCGCTGAAAGGCCAGGCGGCCCGATGACCTTCCGTTTCATCCTGCAGCCCGTGATGGCCGCCGTGATGGCAGCGATTGACGGCATCCGCGATGCTCGCACCGGAACGCCGCCTTACTTCTGGAGCCTGCTCACCGGCACCACCGAGCGCGTCGACCGCATTTATGATGGCGTGATCGCCACCTCGCGCGTCATCTTGCTCGGCCTCGGCATGGACATCGCCTATCAGCTCATCGAGTTCAAGACCTTCTACCCCGGCGAGGCGGCGATCGTTGCGGTGCTGCTTGCCTTCATTCCCTACCTTCTGCTGCGTGGACCCTTTGCGCGGCTGGCGCTCATCTGGGGTGTCGGCAAAACGACCGCAGCACCCAAGGACAAACGGTCATGACGGAGACCACGCCACACCACGATCCCCGCTTTACCGTGAAGGTGGCGGCGGAATCGCATTTCGCCTGGGTTCGCACCAGGCTCGCCGTCGAGCGCACCGTGCTGGCCTGGGTGCGCACGGCCGTGTCGCTCATCGCCTTCGGCTTCACCATCGTGCAGTTCTTCGAACGCATGCAGGTGATGCCCGGCAGCGCTCCGGCAATGTATCCCAATGCCGCCAACTACCTTGGCCTCGCGCTCATCTTCTGCGGAATCGTTTCGCTGGTGATCTCAATGTGGGAGTATCGCTGGACCATCAACTATCTGTGGAGCGAAGACTACCAGGCAATCGCCGGGATGAAACCGCAGCCCGGCAAGTCACCCGTCATCCTTGTGGCGCTGGTGCTGCTGCTGGTGGGACTCTTTGCATTCTTTTCCGTGCTTCTGCGACTGATCTGACAAACCATGAATTCAACTGGGAGACGACGCGATGGCGACCAGACCTAAGAAGACCAAGAAGCCGAACATCCTCGTGTTGTGGGGTGACGACATCGGCTGGTGGAACATCAGCTACAACAGCCGCGGCCAGATGGGCTATCGCACGCCCAACATCGACCGCATCGGCAATGAGGGCGTGGCCTTCACCGACTATTACGGCCAGCAGAGCTGCACCGCCGGCCGCGCCGCCTTCCTCTGCGGCCAGAACCCGATCCGCACCGGCCTCACCAAGGTGGGCATGCCCGGTGCCGACGTCGGCCTCCAGAAGGAAGACCCGACGATTGCCGAGCTTCTGAAGCCGCATGGCTATCGCACCGGCCAGTTCGGCAAGAACCATCTTGGCGACAAGGACAATTTCCTGCCCACCCTGCACGGCTTCGACGAGTTCTTCGGCAACCTCTATCATCTCAACGCCGAGGAAGAGCCGGAAGACCCGGACTATCCGAAGAACCCCGAATTCCGCAAGCACTTCGGCCCGCGCGGCGTCATCCACAGCTGGGCTGACGGCAAGGGCGGCCAGAAGATCACCGACACGGGCCCTCTCACCAAGAAGCGCATGGAGACCATCGACGACGAAGTGACGGAGCACGCGCTGCGCTTCATCAAGGATGCCAACAAGGCCGATGAGCCGTTCTTCGTCTGGTACAACACCACCGGCATGCACTTCCGCACCCACTGTGCCCCCAAGCACAAGGGCAAGAGCAACGGCCAGGGCGATTACAACGATGTGATGGTGGCCCATGACGAGAACATCGGCCGCATGCTCGACGTGCTCGATGATCTCGGCATCGCGGACGACACCATCGTCATGTACTCGACCGACAATGGCGTGCACTACAACACCTGGCCGGATGCCGGCATCACGCCGTTCCGCTCGGAGAAGAACACCAACTGGGATGGTGGCTGGCGCGTGCCGGCTTTCCTGCGCTGGCCGAAACATATTCCGGCTGGCTCTGTGGTGAACGGCATCGTCTCGCACCAGGACATGCTGCCCACCTTCCTCAGCGCGGCGGGCGAACCCGATATCAAGGCGAAACTACTGAAGGGCCTCAAGGTCGGAAAGATGACCTACAAGGTCCACCTCGACGGGTTCGACATGCTGCCCTACCTCACGGGCAAGACGAAGGAGAGCCCGCGCAACTCCTTCTTCTACATCAGCGACGACGGCGACATCCTCGCCATCCGCATGCAGGACTGGAAGGTCGTGCTGATGGAGCAGCGCGCCAAGACACTGCAGTGCTGGTTCGAACCCTTCGTGAAGCTTCGCGCACCGAAGATCTTCAACCTCCGTCGTGATCCCTTCGAGCGGGCGGATGAAAACTCGAACACCTACTGGGACTGGGTCATCAGCCATGCCTACATCATCTATGGCATGCAGGCGGCGGTCGCTGGCCAGATCGAGAACTTCAAGAAGTTCCCGCCACGCCAGAAGCCAGCCTCCTTCAACCTCGATGCCGTGATGCGCACGCTCGAGGAGTCGACCTCCAGCGCCAACCACTGACGACATGCAGCAAGGCCGCCAGGGAACATTCCCTGGCGGCCTTTCATGTGCCGCACATTGTGCTCCCATATCTTTATCCTTGGCAATTTTCCGATCGGTCAAGTTTGGGATCGTGCAATCTGATACAGCACGACGTTTACGAAAGATTCTTGACGTTTCAAACAGTCTCGCAGGGCACGCATGAACAGGGAAAATGGTCCATTGCGGGATGCGCGGCTGATCCGCAGCCTGCACTACTTCGAAGCCGTGGCGCGACATGGGTCTCTGAAACTCGCGGCCGAAGAACTGGGCGTTTCCCAGAGCGCCGTGAGCCACCAGTTGAGGGACCTCACCACGACGCTGGGCGAGCAGCTGTTCATTCGCGCCGGGCGGGGCATCGCGCTCACTGATACCGGGATGCGCCGTCTACAATCTGGGAGACTCTGTCTCGATCGCGGGCGAAGCATGGTCAGTCGGGGTGTCCTCCGACTACAATCACGCGCCGGATGAATGGCGAATCCGGGAATTTCAGTATCTTGGAAAGTTGGCGCGCCCTACGGGATGAGGCTGATAACTGGCTGATTTTGTTTAGCCCATGAATTTTCACGATTGGGCTTTTTGTCACTCACCCGGTCAGCGGGTGGGCAGCATGATCTCCACCCTCAAACCGGGATCATTATCAATCAGCTCTACGCGACCGTCGTGCAGCTCCGCGATGGCCGAGACCAGGCTGAGGCCCAATCCTGTGCCGGGGGTGCTGCGGCTGGAATCGAGCCTCACGAAGCGATTTAGCACGCGCTCACGGTCGGGCGCCGGAATGCCGGGGCCGTCATCGGTCACCGAGATGATGACGCCGCTCACTCCGCTCTTGAGGCCAAGAACAATGTGCACTGGGGCCGGGCAGTGACGCACGCTGTTGTGCACGAGGTTCACCACGGCCTGGGTGAGGAGCTCCCGGTCGCAGGGATAAGGTAGCGGTTTTGTCAGCTCATCAACGGTGATGCTGTAGCGCCCCTCGGCCGTCGAACTGAACAATTCGCAAACCTCGCGCAGGATTTGATCGAGGTTCGTCTCTTCAGGAAACAGCTTTACTGCACCGGATTCAAGGCGTGCCAACCTAAGGATGGCGGCGAACGTGGCGGAGATTGCGTCGATGTCCGCCAGGGCAGAACCGATTTCCATCCGCGCCTGCTGCGGCAACTCCGGCGAAAGGGCAAGCGGCTCAAGCCGGATGCGCAAACGCCCGAGGGGTGCGCGCAGGTCGTGGGCGACATCGGTCGAAACCTGCCGGATGGCCTCGATCCCCGAGACAAGCCGATCCAGCGTCTGGTCGACCACCGAGGCCAAATGACCAAGATCGTCGTTTCCCATGGGGCCGATGCGCGCCAAGAAGTTGCCGCCGCCCACCCCGTCGAGTGCGCGTCCGATGCGGGCAATACGCTGCTCGTTGAAACGTGCAATAAGCAGCGCAAGCAGGATCGCAAGAACGAGGGCCAGCCCAAGACCCCAGCCCATGGTCGTCAGCAGGATGCGCTGGTTCTCGATCAGCGGGCCGTCATCCTTGCCGACGAGCACGTGTCCAAGAGAGGTCGCCACGTCATACGCAAAATAGCTTTTCGGCGGATCACCGACTGGTTGCTTCAGCGCCACGTCGCGGCCTATGGCAAGTTCCTTTGCCCCGGTCGTGGTCCCCGCAACCGTCGCATTGCCGAAGCTCTCGCCTGATTTCGCGTCCTTGAACACGGCGATCAGCGACCCGTCGCCAACACTTCCAGACAGCGCCATTGTCTGCTCAATCAGGTCCTGCCGGTCGCCCTGGCTTGCGATCTGGGCGAGGCCGTTCGCCAGCCCCCTGACGTCTTCCGCCAGCTGGCCGGACATGGCGCGGGTCTGCAGCGCATAGGTCACCGCGCCGGCCAGCAGGGCCAGCAGCACGAACAAGGCCGAGATGGCGAGGGCCAGCCTGATCGAGGACGAGAACGGCTGACTCATGGCTTCAACACATATCCGATGCCATGCAACGTTGTAAGATAAGGCTCGTCGAAGGGCTTGTCGATCTTGTTACGCAGGCGGCTCACATGGGTCTCGACCACGCTAGTTCTCGGGTCAAAGGTAAGACCCCACACGGCCTCCAGCAGCACCATGCGCGTCTGGACCTGTCCGGGACGTTCCATGAAATGCTTGAGGAGAAGGAACTCCCTCGTCTGGAGTTCGATGTCTTGCCCGGCGCGCTGGGCCTTGCGATGCAGCAGGTCAAGCCGCAGGTCGCCCACTGCGAGTTCCATCGCGGCAGGCGGCTGCGCCGAGCGGCGGAAGATATTGTCGATGCGTGCGAGGAGCTCGACGATTGCAAAGGGCTTGACGAGATAGTCGTCAGCGCCTGCGCGAAGACCCTCCACACGATCCTCGACGCTGCCCATGGCGGTGAGCAGGATGACGGGGGTCGCTGATCCCGCCGCCCGCAGCTCCTTGAGAATGGAGAGTCCGTCTCGGCCCGGCAGCATGCGATCGAGAATGATGAGTTCGTGGCGACCGCCCAAGGCCGCAGTCAGAGCCTCGTCGCCCGTGGCACGAAGGTCGACGTCATGGCCTTCGGCCGACAGTGACTTCCGGACATATGAGCCAAGCTCCGCATCGTCCTCTGCCACAAGCGTCCTCACGTCTCGTCTCCCCTGCCTCGCTTAGCAGACCACATGATGAACAATTTCTATACGCGTTGAAGCCGCGCGCAAGCCCGGCCGGGGTGTTCTTACAAAGAAGTATGAACTACGGAAAACCGAGACAAATCAAAGCCCGAAGCGAGTTCTTACACATCCGTATGTTGCCGGCTCAAGTGACCTCGCTAGAACTTGGCCCCGCAAGATCGGCGATGGCGTAACCGCCGCGCCCCAGTAACGGGAAACATCCATGAAACACCTGATCCTCGCCTCCTTCCTCGCCGCAGCAACCGTGACGGGCTCCGTCGCCGCCGTCACCGTAGCAACTGTCGGCCACGCTCTGGCTGCGGGTCCGCTGGGCGATCTCTCGAGCCTGCAGGCCATCGTCACCGATGTCCAGGCCATCGCCAAGACGGGTGACTTCGCCAAGGCCCAGACGCGCATCACCGACTTCGAGACCCTGTGGGACCAGGATGAGGAAGCGATGAAGCCGATGAACAAGAAGGCTTGGCATCACGTCGATGACGCCGCCGATGCCGCACTGAAGGCGCTCCGGACCAAAACGCCCGACGTCGCGGAGGTGAGCAACACCCTTTCAGAACTGGCCGCCGCCCTCGCCAACCCCTGATCCTCGGAGCGCGTCCATCTCTCCCGTCTGACCCTTTCCCCCGAACAATCCGGAGCATCCCATGTTCAAGCAGGCCTTGCTTGCAGCCGTCCTCATTGCTGTACCCGTCGGCATCTTCACCGGCGTCGAGATACTGTTCGCGCCGCCCGCGCAAAGCGAACAGAGCCTCGGTGATCTCACTTCGCTTTCCGCCATCGCCACGGATGTCCAGAAGATTGCCGCCACAGGCGACATGACCGCCGCAGAAAAGCGCATCACAGACTTCGAGACGGAATGGGACAAGGATCAAGCCACCATGCGTCCGCTCAACACCGCCGCCTGGGGAACGGTGGACGACGCTGCCGATACGGCCATTCATTCCCTCCGCTCCGGCACTCCTGATCCGCAAAAGGTGGACAGTGCCGTCAAGGACCTGATCGCGACTCTTGCCAATCCCTACACCTCCGCAGACAGCGCAGGCGCAACAGTGAAAATGGTATCCGGCATCGCCGTGACGGACGAGACGGGGCACGCGCTGCCTTGCGAGGAACTGATCAAGAAGCTGCGCGCCGCCATCGACGGCTCCAAGATCCCGCAGGACAAGGCCTCCACCAGCCGAGACTTCCTTGGCAAGGCGCTCGAGCGCTGCAACGCCGACGACGACACCCACGCAAACGAATTTTCCGCCCAGGGCCTTGCCCTCGCGGCGCAGTAAGACGGGAGATTGCACATGTCCGCCACCACAGCAAACCAGACTATCCTCCTCAACCGCGTCCCAAAGGTCACCTTCGACTTCTGGATCATCAAGCTTCTTGCCGTGACCATGGGTGAGACTGCGGCCGATTACCTTGCGGTCAATTTGGGGTTGGGGCTGACGGCCACCTCCCTGATCATGGCGGGCGTGCTGGCCGTCGCGCTTGTCCTGCAGTTCCGCCAGCGCCGCTATGTACCCTGGTCCTATTGGCTGGCCGTCGTTCTCGTCAGCATCGTGGGAACGCTGGTGACCGACAACCTGGTCGACAACCTCGGCGTTTCACTCGTCACATGCACGGCCGTCTTCACCGTTGCCTTGGCAGCCACCTTCGCGCTCTGGTACGCATCGGAGAGGACGCTGTCGATCCACAAGGTGTTCACCACACGGCGCGAGGCCTTCTACTGGCTGGCCATTCTCTTCACCTTCGCGCTGGGCACGGCGGTGGGCGACCTGATCGCGGAGAAATTCGGCATCGGTTACTACAGCACCGGCATCCTGTTCGGCATGATCATCGCCTCGCTGGCCATCGGCTACTGGTTCCTGAAGCTCGATCCGATCCTCGGTTTCTGGCTGGCCTATATCCTCACGCGGCCGCTGGGCGCCTCGGTGGGCGACTTTCTCTCGCAGCCGGGCGAATATGGCGGGCTGGGCCTGGGCACGACCAATACCAGCATCATCTTCCTGCTGCTCATCGCGCTCACGGTGGTCTACATGACGGTGACCCATGACGGCGATGAAGCCGTGGCCGCGTAGCGTAACTGATCGCAGCAGCGGAGCGTCAGCATGCGTCTTGCCACCGGATTTCTGTCACTCCTTCTCGGGGCTGCGGCCTATGGCACCCTGCACGGCGAGGCCCGCGCCGACGACTGCACCGGGCCGTGCATCGCCTACGCGCTGGACTATGAAGCCTTCGGCAACTTTCTGAACTCCGGCGATGGATGGTACTCCGATATCTATCCCAGCCTCGAGACCGTAGTGTCGCTCGAGACAGGCGAAGGTCTGGCGCTCAATGCCGATGTCATGGTCGAGCCGGTGAAGGACCCCGTGCCGGGAGAGAACCGCGCCTTCGGCGACATCGGCGCCTACTTCAAAACGCTCAATGTTTCCTACGAGACCGACGACTACAGCGTGCTCCTGGGGCAGTTCGAGCCGAATTTCGGCAGAGCCTGGGACGTGGCCCCCGGTCTCTATGGTTCCTTCCTTGCCGAGGATTACGAATTCACCGACCGCCTCGGCGCCCAAGCCAGTTACTTCTTCAACGCCGGCGGCTTCCATAACCAGGCCACCGCCAGCGTCTTCACGCTCGACCGCAGCTTCCTCAGCGGGTCGCTCGGCACGAGCCGCGACATCAACAACATCAATGACGGTGGCGCCGGCAACACCAACGGCCTCTCTTCCGTCGCCCTCACGCTTACAGGCTGTCAGGGAACCGATCCCGACGCCTGCTATGACGACGGGACGTTCGGCTACCAGGTCGGCCTGCTCTATCAGAGCGAAGGCCAGGACGACTACGGCAACGAGACCGGCATCGTCGGCAGCCTCAACAAGACCTTCAGGACCGGCGAGGAGCAGGACGTGAAGCTGCTCGGCGAGATCGCATACTTCAACAATTTCGAGGGCACAGACTCGGACGTGCTCTACGTCACGGCCTCGGCCGCCTACGACATTTCGGACTACACCCTGTCGCTCACCGGCACGCAGCGGGCGGGCATCAATCATCAGGACGACGACGAAACCTTCGTCGATGCGAGTGCGGTCTACAATCTGGGAGACGCTGTCTCGATTGCGGGCGAAGCATGGTCAGTCGGGATGTCCTACGACTACAATCACGCGCCGGATGAAACGACAAACGCGATCGCGCTGCAGGTCAAGGCTGAACTGGACGGCAACGCTCAGTTGAACTGAGCAGGGCTTCCGGCCACGATAGTTGCCCACTTGATCGCGGTGAACCGCGAGACCGGAATACTCAATCTCTTAGCGAGAGTGGCGCGCCCTACGGGAGTCGAACCCGTCTTTACAACGTGAAAGGCTGTCGTCCTAACCGATAGACGAAGGGCGCCCTCGCTTGCGAGTGGCCGCTCTATAAGGGGGTTCGACTGGCTTGGCAAGCCTTACGAAACACGTGCGGCGTCTTCGATGTGGAGGCTGGGAACGCGGGCGCCGGACCAATCGTCGATTGTCAGCCGGCCCGCCACGTGAATGGCCAACTGCTTCTCATTCAACAGCAATTCGCCAAGCTCCGTGCCCATGGCGCGGAATGCGACGGCTTTCAGCTTCTTGCCGTCCGATGAGGCAATGGTGCAGCGGATGTGATCGCCCCCGGCGGGTGCGGCATAGAGCACCCGGTGCGCCGGAAAGGCGAAGACGGGTGCCGGATGCGCCGTGCCATAGGGGCCTGCCTGTTCCAGCAGCTCGATCAGTTCCAGCGTGGCCGCCCCTGCGGTGAGGGCGGCGTCGATCGATAGCGCCCGGTCATGGCCTGCGGCCACCTGCGGAGCCAGTTTCTCCTCGAGGAAGCCACGAAGATCGCCCAGCCGCTCCTTCTCGACGGTGAGACCCGCTGCCATGGCGTGGCCGCCGCCCTTGACGATCAAACCCGCCTCGAAGGCACCGCGCACCGCCGTGCCGATGTCGACGCCGGGGATGGATCGGCCGGAGCCCGAGGCGAGCTTGCCTTGCGCGTCTTCCGCCAACACGAAGCTGGGCAGGCTGAAGCGCTCCTTGAGGCGCGCGGCGGCAAGGCCGACGACGCCCGGGTGCCAGCCCCTGGCGGAAACTACGAGCACGCTGCCGCGGCGTTCCTTGCCCAGCATGTTGTCGGCCTGGATCATGGCCTGGTCGACGACGGCGAGTTCGATCTCCTGGCGTTCGCGGTTCAGCCGCTCGAGGTCCTGCGCGATCTGCGCGGCCTCGCCCTTGTCCTGCGTGGTCAGCAAGGTGAGCGCCATCGCGGCATTGCCGATGCGGCCCGCCGCATTGATGCGTGGGCCAAGCAGGTAACCCAGCGCATAGGTGTCAGGCTTCCTCTTCAGCCGCGCCACGTCAGCGAGGCAGGCGAGGCCTAAGTTCTCGCGCCTCGCCATGATCTTGAGGCCTTGCGTGACATAGGCGCGGTTCAGGCCCTTCAAGGGCACCACGTCGCAGATGGTGGCGAGGCTCACGAGCTCCAGCCACTGCAGCATGTTGGGCTCGGGGCGTGCCTCGCCATACCAGCCCTTCAGCCGCAAGAGCTTGTTGACGGCGGCGATGAAGATCATGGTGACACCGGCAGCGCAGAGATAGCCCAGACCCGACGTATCATCCTGCCGGTTCGGGTTGATGACGGCATAGGCCTCGGGAAGAATTTCGCCGGCCTGGTGATGATCGACGATGATGGTGACGAGCCCCAGTTCCGCCGCGCGCAGCAAGGGATCATGCGCCATCACGCCGCAATCGAGCGTCACCAGCACCTGTGATCCTTGCGCCTTCAGGCTCTCCACGGCCTTGAGGCTCGGTCCGTAGCCTTCAGTCAGCCGATCCGGTATGTGCACGGAACACGATGAGCCCACCGCCTTCAGGAACAGCATCAGCATCGCGGCAGACGATACGCCGTCCACATCATAGTCAGAGATGACGCCGATCTTTTCGCCAGAGGTGATGGCCTCGGCCAAACGTGCAGCGCCCTTCTCCATGTCCCGAAGTGCTGAAGGCTGCGGCATCAGCGTGCGGATGGTGGGGTTGAGGAAGGCCTCGGCGTCGTCGACGCCCACGCCGCGCGCGGCCAGCACGCGGCCGATGATCTCAGGCAGTTCATGGCGCTGCGAAATCGCTTCAGCGGTTCGCTGGTCGTCGAGCCTGGCCTTCCAGCGCCGGGCGGAGGCCGAACGCTCGACGTTCAGGAAGGCGCGCGGTTTCGCCTCGCCCGTCAAAGCCTCTCGATCCGGATCATGCGCGGGTGGCCTGCCACATGGCCATCCTTCTCGATGCGTTCCAGCGCCGCGCGCATGGCGCTCTCCACCGTGTCATGGGTGATGAGGATGAAGGGAGCCGTCGCGCGGGCCTCGTCCTTCTCCAGCTTGCCGCGCTGGAAGATCGATTCGATCGATATCTTCTCGTCGGCGAGGATCTTCGCCACGGCGGCGACAGCACCCGGCTTGTCCTGCAGCGTGAGCGCCACGTAGAACCCGCCCTCATGCGCCTTCTGGGGTGCTGCCTTGTAGGGCCGCAACTCCTTCGCAGGAATGCCGAAGGCCGGGCGGAAATTGCCGCGCGCGATGTCGACGACGTCAGAGAGAACGGCAGACGCTGTCGGATGCGCGCCGGCACCACGGCCTTCGAGCATCAGGTCACCCACGAAATCGCCCTTCACCACCACGGCGTTGAACACGCCATCGGTGTCAGCCGCAGGAGAGCCCTTGGGAATGAGCGTCGGGTGCACGCGCTGCTCGATCCCCTGCTCGGAGGCAACGGCCACGCCGAGGAGCTTGATCTTGTAACCCATCTCGCCAGCCTGGCGGATGTCGTCCAGCGTGATCTGCTCGATGCCCTCGATGTCGATGGACGCAAGGTTCACCTCCGTGCCGAAGGCCAGCGAGGTGAGCACGGCCAGCTTGTGCGCCGTGTCGAAGCCGCCCACGTCGAATGTGGGGTCGGCCTCGGCATAGCCCAGCGCCTGGGCCTCCTTCAGCACGTCGGCGAAGCTGCGGCCTTCATTGGCCATCTTGGTGAGGATGTAGTTGCAGGTGCCGTTCATGATGCCGAACAGCTTGCCCAGCCGGTTACCCGCCAGCCCCTCGCGGATCGTCTTGACGATCGGGATGCCACCGGCGACGGAGGCCTCGAAATTCAGCGCCACGCCCTTCTCCTCGGCCAGCCGTGCGAGTGCGGAACCATGATGCGCCAGCAGCGCCTTGTTGGCGGTGATCACATGCTTGCCCGCCTTCAGCGCGGTCTCGACCGCCGCCTTGGCCGGGTCGCCCTCGCCGCCCATGAGCTCGACGAACACGTCGACATTATTGTCGGCGGCGAGCTTCACCGCGTCGTCATACCAGCTGTAGCCAGACAGGTCGTGCCCGCGGTCCTTGCCCTTGCTCCGGGCCGACACCGCCACCACCTCGACAGGCCGTCCGGCCCGCACCGCAACAAGGTCCTTGTGCCGGGTCAGAATGTCCAGCACCCCGCCGCCAACCGTGCCCAGCCCCGCAATCCCCAAACGCAACGCCTGTGTCATCTCAACCAACCCGTCAAAGGTGAAACTGCCTCAACTGGCGCGTCTTATGGCGGGAGACGGGAGGGTTGGCAACGCCTGCTGCTTGCGGGTGACTTGCGCCTTCCGGCTGAACCAGATGCACAGGCCCACGAAGAGGGCGCAGATGAACATGCCGGCATTGAGCCGTTCCCCCAGAATGGCCCAGCTGGCACCCAGCGTCAGGAAGGTCTGCAGCAGCTGCACCTGGCCCACCTTGGCCACGCCGCCAAGCGCCAGGCCGCGGTTCCATGCGAAGAAGCCTGCAAGCTGGCTCATCAGCGCGAGATAGGCAAAGCAGGCCCAGGCCGTGCCGGATTCCTGCCCGCTCAGCCCCCTGGCGGCAAACAGGGTGATCGGCAAGGTGACAGGCAGGGCAACCAGCAAGGCCCAGCAAATCACCTGCCAGCCGCCGAGACTGCGGGAGAGGTGGCCACCTGCCGCATAGCCCATGCCAGCACTCGCCGCCGCCAGCACCAGCAGAATGTCGCCCGCGTGGAAGCTCAGGCCGCCCTCCCAGACAGCAAACACCACCACGGCCGCAGAACCTGCCACAGCCCAGAACCAGAAGGCTTTGGAGGGCCGCTCACCCGCAAACACGGTACTCATGATGGCCGTCGCCAGCGGCAGCGCGCCCAGCACCACGCCGCCATGCGAGGCCGGCACCATGGTCATGGCCGTGGCCGACAGGACCGGGAATCCCAGCACCACCCCGGCCGCCACAATGGCCAGCGTCCCGAAGTCCCTGCGAGATGGCCACCTCTGCCGCGTCAGCAGCAGCAAGGGACCCGCAACGGCAGCCGCCGCCACCGTTCGCCCAATCGACAGGAAAAGCGGGCTCATCTCCTGCACGGCAATCCGGGTGAATGGCAAGGTCAGTGCAAAAATGGCGACACCCAGCAGGCCGAGAAGATATCCCTGCAGCAGACGATTCGACGGTGTGGGCTGCAAGCGGCTGATCTCCCCTCAATACGCACTGTCTTATGGCGGGAGACCGGCGGCAGGGCAAGGAAGGGCAATCACAAGGCCGTGAGGCGCCTCAAACCCGTAAGCACCGTCAGAAGCGATCTGGATCGATGCGACCCCCAATCTCGACTCATGGTGTGGGTCATGGTTTCTGCGCGCGTAAGTCTACGTCAGATTACCCCTTGAAGATGTTTTCGCGGTGGTACCGCAAGAAATGCTTGTGCGGTTGAACTCTGAAATCCTCCGGTAAGTGAAGGTACCCGGTCGGATTAAGTAGCCGTGAGACTTCAACGGGGACTGCGCCCTTGGCCGTCAATATCTTAAAATCATCTTCGATGGACAGAAGCCCGCGATCGAACATCCAATGAACAGTCGAGGATAAAGCAACTCCGTTTCGGGGTGAATCTGGGCCACTCCGGGCAACGGGCCGAATATGGGCAGCTTGTGCTTCGGCTCTTCCACCTCCATTGATGATGCGCAGCCCCGTCATTGCACAAGTCTTGTCATAGGCTTCTTGAACCTGTCGGGAGAAAATGGCGTCCCTGAACGGCCGCTGCACAGTGAGTTCGACTATGGACCGCACCTCCATCTCTGGCGGATCCGCGAACCCTCCCCTTTCGACCGCACCGTCGGCAAGTGGGAGTTCGCTTGCAAAACCGGAATGAAGAATGAGTTCAAACTCACGGTCGGACATGACACGGACAGCGCGCTGAGCAGAACCCGAATTTGTCCGCCCGTCCAACCCTCTCATTGCTGCCTCGTAGAAATGATCGCCTACCCTGAACGGAACGGCTCGATCAAACACAAGGTAATCCGCAATATCGGCATAAAAGTGATCAACTGCCAGAGGATCTTCCCTGATGCCTTTGACGCGTGCTACCGCAAAATAGGACTGACGGCCTCCTCGGCTAAGCGCATCTGCCGTAGCGCGCCGAGGCTCGTAATAAACGATCCAGTCCCGCACCGTTTGACGGACTTGGTTCAAGTACATGCGCGGGAAATGATACTGGCTTTCCGGAACATCATCGTAGGCCGGGCTGATCTTGGTTTGAAAACCCCCTTCAAAGCGCTCTCCTGATATCCATAATTCCTGCCGGCAACTCAATGGCCCCACTAGACGCCTGAGATGCCACCATCGATGCTTCGTGGCCCGATCACAAGAGGGTCTTCTATGAGAGATCTGAAGCTATTTGCTCTAGCCGTCGACGAAATCACATTGTTGAGCAAACTATTGGCGGACAAGCCTGCCAACAAAAAGCTTCGCGACTACCTGCGGAGTGGCGGCTTTGACATCTATGCGGGAGCGGTTACGGATCAGGATGGAGACGCATGCTGGCACTTGTCCGCCAATCAACGACGTGCGCGCAAATGGGTGTCCGATATGGACGAAGTCTGCTTTGTCCGCCCCAAGGTCTACAAGATCGGCGTTCGAAGGAATGGCTTAGGACCGCAGGAAGAGCTCCGTTGTCGCATACCAAACAGCAGGCCTTAGCGAAACCAACAAAGTTCAATTCTGAACGCCCCCGCAGATATTAACAAGGCTATCCAGAACCGCGGCCGTTCCAATTACCACAAACATTCTATTGACTTTACTCCTATTATGTGCTACATATCCGCTTACTCCCCCCCCCAACTGGGGTCCTGCTCATGACGGTGAGCTCGGGCGGGGTGGAGGGCAGG